>NZ_VJMG01000019.1 GCF_007004135.1 Affinirhizobium straminoryzae | reverse complement strand
CACCGGAGTTGAACCCGGTGGAAAACATCTGGCAGTTCATGCGCGAGAACTGGCTCTCAAACCGCGTCTTCAAGTCCTACGAGGATATCGTCGATCACTGCTGCTACGCTTGGACAACCCTGCAGGACCGACCGTGGAAGATCATGTCGATTGGAAGACGCAAATGGGCGCAAGGGTTCTGATCAATGACGGTTGGTATAACCCGAACATTTCGAGCATCGACAAAGCGAACGTCAATATTGACTACTCTTTCTCGGGCGACGCGGCGCTGAAGCCGACAATGGTCTTCGATGACGGAAAGAAGACCTTTTTCAAGTTCGGCCGAGGGACCGTGCCGGCCATTTTTGCCGTTCAATCCGATTTCTCCGAGACTCTGCGAAACTTCCGCAAGGAAGGCGAATACATCGTCGTTGACGGCGTAGCCACGCAATACACGCTCCGGGACGGAAACCAGTGGACGTGCATTTTCAACCTCCGCAAGCCGGACTTTGCAGCACCTGATCCTGACATCATGGCTCCGAAACCGGATCCTGATGCCAGCAAACGCAGGAGGAGCGGCAACTAATGAAGCGCAGCCCTGAACTCGACGCAATGGCGGCGGCCGACGAGGCCGAAATCAGCAATCGAAACGTGAAGCGCAATCAAACGGTCGGCATGGCCGCCCTTTTGCTGGCTGGCGTCTTCGCCGCGTACCTGGTGCTCGCCACGTCCGGAGAAAGCCCGCCTGAAAGCCCGCAAAGTGAGGAGGAATTCCGTACCACGACCTTCCGGCCGCCCGGTTTCGTGCGCGATGGAGAACCCACTCCCCCACCGCCCGAACAGCCTGTCTTGGAACTTCCACCTCCGCCTCCTCCGCCGCCAGCTCCGCCGGTGGACGTCACTGAATTCAACGTGCCTCCCCCGCCCGAAGTAGCTCAACCGGCGAGCGCTCCCCCGCCCGCCGAAGAGGTGTTTCCGGAGCGATTTCGGTCAAAGCTAATCACGCTTGACCAGAACCTGGGAGGATCCGCGAATGGTTCGCTCGATGGCTCGAACAGCGGCACGCCTTTGACCGTCGCTGGCGAGGATCGCAACAGCCAGTACCTGTCCTCAGCGAGTGCGATCGGTGACCGTTCCGCCAAGGCCCGGCAGATTGAGCGCATCGACGCCATGATCCCAGAGGGCACGCTGATCCCCGGCATCTTGGAAACGGCGATCGTCAGCGACCTTCCGGGCCAGGTGCGGGCCATCACATCCAAGGATGTCTACTCCTTCGATGGGCGGCGTGTCCTGATCCCAACAGGAACACGCCTGATCGGGGAATATCAGTCTGAAGTTACGCGGGGGCAGAAGCGGGTCTTTGTCGTGTGGACGAGACTGATCCGGGATGACGGCGTGTCGGTGCGTTTGAACTCCATCGGCACGGACAGCCTCGGGCGATCGGGCCTGACGGGTCATGTCGATAATAAGTTCCGTGAGCGCTTTGGCGCATCAATCTTGCTGTCGATCGTCGGAAGCGGTGCAAGCTATCTAACCGGATACGGTAGCGACTCCAGCTCCGGAAACGATGACACTGAGCGAGGTGCTGAATTGGCGCGAGAAACGATCGCGCAGACCTTCAGCGACATGGCGAACACGGTCCTTGCCGAAAACCTGAGGATCCCGTCAACGATCAGCGTACCGCAAGGCGAGCGGATCTTTGTCTATGTTCGCCAGGACCTCGATTTCAGCGCCATGTACGACGATCCTGTCACGGAAGCGATGAAGGAGATCAAACGTGAACGTTATGGTAGGTAACACGACCGCTCATGATCCTCATTATTTCCTGAACCGGTCTCTGGAGCCCATCAGGCAATTTCTCGATGACCCGAAGGTGGTTGAGATTGCGGTGAACCGGCCAGGCCAAGTCTATGTTGAGCGCTTCGGTGCTGATCACATGGAGCATCATGAAATCCATGCTCTGACTGCACGCGAGATCGAGAACATTGGCGAGCGGGCTGCCGCAGCGACAAAGCAGTTCCTCAACGCCGCTAATCCGATCCTTAGCGCAGCACTGCCGACCGGCGAACGTATCCAGGTCGTCTTGCCGCCCGCGGCACCCGACGGTGGGTCGATCACGATCCGTAAGCAGGTTGTGCAGAATTTCTCTCTGCAGGACTACCGTGACAACGGCTCTCTCGACAAAGTCTCGGTTGCTGTCGGGGGCCTAAGCGACGTGGATCGAGAGCTGATCGCCTATCTACGCGCAGAGAAGATCTACGACTTCATCCATACGGCCATCACGAAGCGGGTTTCGATCCTGATCAGTGGCGGCACGTCGTCGGGAAAAACCACGTTTCTGAACGCTTGCCTCAGCTCTGTAGACCTGAATGAGCGAATCCTGACGCTTGAAGACACTCGTGAGCTATTCCCACCACAGAAGAACGCGGTCCACCTGATCGCCTCCAAGGGTGGGCAAGGCACCGCAAACGTGACGATTCAAAATCTTCTTGAATCGGCGCTTCGAATGCGGCCGGATCGCCTCTTTTTTGGCGAGATTCGTGGAGCTGAGGCCTTTTCATTCCTTCGCGCCATCAACACAGGGCATCCGGGCAGCATGTCGACAGTACACGCCGATACGCCGCTCGGCGCCTATGAACAGCTTGCCATGATGATGCAGCAGTCCGGCATGTCCGCCGGCTACTCCAAGCAGGATCTGATGTCCTACATCCAAATGGTCATTCCGATCGTGATCCAACTCAGGCGCGAAGGCGGCAAGCGCGGGGTTTCCGAAATCTACTTCGCACGGGATGCATCATGAGTAAGGGGCTACAGGCCTTCTATCTGTTCTTCTGCCTGTTGATCGCATTTGCAGTCTGGATGCTGGCATACGGGGCGGGGCTTCAGCTCTTCTACGGTGACGGAAGGATCCTCGAGGCGACAATCACCTCAAACCCATTCGCGCCAATTCAGCAGTTCTGGGCCTATAGCTCCTCCCCTTCCCTTCAAAAGGTCGCGCTCGGCTCCGTAGTGCCCGCGCTGCTCGTATCAGGCCTGATTGCTTACCTTGGGCTCAAACCCACCAGCAATCCATTGGGGGATGCGGCCTTTCAGGATCTTGCAACCCTTCGGCGCGGGAAGTGGTTTGGCAGACGAGGTCACATATTCGGTCGCATCGGGAGCAACGTCCTCCGCGCGTATGACGATCGCCACCACCTCATTATTGGCCCGACGCGATCCGGTAAGGGCGCGGGCTACGTCATCCCCAACGCTCTCATGCACGAAGGCTCCATGATCGTCACGGATCTGAAGGGCGAGGTCTACAAGGCAACCGCGGGCTATCGGAAGCGCAACGGCAGCCAGGTCTTCCTGTTCGCGCCGGGTTCCGAGACGACCAACAGCTATAATCCCTTGGATTTTGTTCGTCCGGAGCGAGGCAATCGCACGACTGACATTCAAAATATTGCCAGCATTCTTGTACCGGAAAACACCGAATCCGAGAATTCAGTTTGGCAGGCCACAGCTCAACAGGTTCTCGCCGGTGCCATCAGCTATGTTCTCGAAAGCCCCTTCTATAAAGGGCGCAGGAACCTCGGCGAGATCAACTCCTTCTTCAACAGCGGGACCGATCTGCAAGCCTTGATGAAGTACATCAAGGAGAAGGAGCCATACCTGTCGAAGTTCACGATGGAGAGCTTCAATTCCTACCTGTCTCTCTCGGATCGGGCCGCGGCCTCGGCACTGCTTGATATCCAGAAGGCGATGAGGCCGTTCAAGAACGAACGCGTTGTGGCCGCAACGAACATGACCGACATGGACCTTCGATCCATGAAGCGTCGCCCCATCACGATTTACCTTGCTCCGAACATTACCGACATCACGCTTCTTAGACCGCTGCTGACGCTATTCGTTCAACAGGTGATGGACATACTTACCCTTGAGCATGATCCCAACTCCGTGCCGGTCTATTTCCTGCTGGATGAGTTTCGCCAGCTGAAGCGCATGGACGAGATCATGACGAAGCTGCCCTATGTGGCCGGCTATAAGATCAAGCTCGCCTTCATCATCCAGGACCTGAAGAACCTGGATGAGATCTATGGTGAGACGTCCCGACATTCGCTCCTTGGCAACTGCGGCTATCAGCTCATCCTTGGTGCCAATGACCAGGCCACGGCAGAGTATGCTTCCCGGGCGCTTGGCAAGAGAACCATCCGATATCAGTCTGAATCGCGCACTATCGAGCTTATGGGCCTCCCGCGACGAACAAAGGTCGAGCAAATTCGCGATCGGGACCTGATGATGCCGCAGGAAGTGCGCCAGATGCCCGAGAACAAGATGATCTTGCTGGTGGAGGGTCAGCGGCCAATCTTTGGAGACAAGCTGCGCTTCTTTAAGACGCAGCCCTTCAAGGAGGCGGAAGCCTATTCTCAGACGCATATACCGACCGTTCCAACTGTCGATTACCTGCCACCTAAACCTGTTCCAGCGACCACGCCAGCCTATGCCAATGCAGGCCAGGAACAGGCTGATGAAGCGGAAGCGATAATGCCTGCGACTGAGGCGCAAGCGAAGGAGCCGCGGGCGCCTGTCCAGGAGGAGGCTCCGAAAGAGCCAGCGCCCTCCACCTCGCCCGCTCGCGTCGTGAATCCATCCGCCTTGGCCAACAAGAAAGTCAGCGCCAGGGGCACTCTGGAACCTTCAAAGGCAGCTGTGCCCGCTCCCGAAAAGCGCACGACACCTGTCTCAGAGAACGACATCGAAAAAGCGCACAATGAACGGATTAGTCGCCTTAGGGAGGTCGTCGAACGGGAAGCCAAAGGCAAATCACCGCGCAAGAGGAAGAGCTTGGAAGAGCTATTCGCAGCGACCGTTCCTGATCCAATCATGGAACAGGCCGGCCGCTAATTTCGGTTCAGAAGGGCCAGAAGCTGGCTGCGTACTGACCCGCCTCTGTTAGCCAAGCCACAGAAGCGTGATACCAGCCGATCACGGTCCCGTAGACCTTGATCAGGATCGCGAGGATCCCCACGGAGACCATACCCCACACCATCATCTTGCCGACGATGTCGGCAGACTTGGGGTCGTTTACTTCCACCAGGTAGGTGTTCTGATTACCGTCCTGCATGACACTTTAGCGATCACGGTCGTCCCGACTACGCTCCCTCTGTTCAACCTGTTCACGCTCCAACTCCTCGAGACGAGGAATGTGCTGTTGCGCGGGATCAGTCCGAGTGGTCTCGCCGCCCTGCTTGGCCGCTTCCCTGTCTCTGTTTACACGATCTTGCTGCCTCTGAGTAGCGTCCACCGTCTCAGCGAGCTGGTGAGCCTCACGCTCCGCTTGCCCGATCGGACGTTCCTCTTCCAGATCCACCCTGAGATCGCGTTGGCGATCGTCGGCAGTATCCGCTGTTATCGGCTGCTTGTTTGACTTGTTTTCGTCCCCACGCTCTTCATTGCGTTCAATCGTCTCGATCTCCGCGCGAAGTTCCGGATCCTCGTTGGCAACATCCCGGAGATAGCCGTTTCCGGTAGCGGCGAGTTGAGCTACATGATGAAGCGAAGCCTCAAGGCCCTTCTCATACTGCTCCCGGTTTTCGTCTCCGAGCTCGCCGGCTTCGATATGGGCGAGGCCGGAGCGATAGTGTTCCACATTTGCCATCGCATCGTTACCAGCCTCAACGACAGCCTCTCCATGCTTGGAAACAGCTGCCTCCCACTGGAGGTTAGCATTCGTCTGCTCTTGCACCTCAGATGCCGTTCTTTCCGGCGCGGCACCACTTTCTCTGGAGACGTCGCCAGAAACGTTTCGTCCATCCTGCTCATCAAGCCCACGCTCCTTCATTTCGAGCATCTGCCTTCGCAGGTCGACAATCTCGCGAGCGAGGGAGGAAACCTCTTCGAAGCCTGACCGGTCCTCTGGACCAGCGCTGCGCTGAAGGTTGAATAGAGCCGTTTCAACCGACTTTTCGTACGCTTCGAACTCGGGGCGTGTCTGTTCGCGCATGTCCTTTGCCTCCGACAACATGTCTCTGATTGCTAACATATTGGAGCGGTAATCACCGCCAAAATCCGCATGAATGACCGAACCAGCAGGCGATTGATCCACTTGGACAAGGCCGTTTTCCAGATAGGAGCGATGCTGAGCGGCGTAGGCCGCAACCACTGTGTCGCCGGCGTTGACTGCAATCTTTTGCCAAGTCTCCTGCGCTTTTAGGATGTACTGGCGGCTCCTCTGGCTCGTCGCCACCACGCGTCGACCAGCTCGCTTTGCGTCATATCGCGCCTGTGCCGGATCGCTGGTGCCTACATGCTCGGTTCGACCGTCATGCCTGACGGCGCGAACCTGATTTCGCGTGAAGGCTGGCGGCGTAGCGAACTCGCGCCGATCGGTCATTTCCATATTAATGCCGTGGTCACGCGCCTTCTCGGCCATGACCTCACGCCATTGCCGGAAGGTGGCCGGAGTCGTCTCGATCCGGTCGCCCGATTCCGAACGCATGGTAACGATGGCATGGGCATGAACATGCGGCCGCTTGCCCCCCTCCCCTGCTTCTTTCGGATCGTTCTCCGGATCGTGCATAGCGAAAACGTACCGATGGCCCGCAAACTGCTCAGCCAGGAAGTCGCGAACAGCTCCTTCGAACGCGGCCGCATCCGTGCCGGCACGCGCCGACATGATCACGTGCATCACGTCACGGCTCTTGCGGCTGTGCAGCTCATCCCGCCATTCCTTTTGCACCAGGCCGCCCGCAGCCTTGTCATCGGCAATCGAACGTCCCTGATCGTCTCGAACGTCGTTCCGCTGCGCGATCAGGTCTCGCAACTTGGCAGCGCCATATTCCACGCCGTTGCCATAGCCTGTGAACGAGAAAGCCGCAGGGGCCTCTTTCGCAACGGCGCTGGCGTTGAAACGCTCCTGAACGATGGCGGCCGCCTTCGCGTCAGCCGTCAGCCGCTCGCCCTGCCCGCTGCGCAGCACGACATAGCCCTCGACCTTCAGCGATCCATTGTTTCGGGTTTCGACAGAGTAAGCGTAGCGTCGATCACCAAAGCCACTGCTGAGAATGTCCCGCACCTTCTCATGTGGGTTCGAGCCGCCGGAAACGCTCACCTCGACGCTAAACGCGCCGATATCGCGGCTCTCGGTCCTGTTTTGGAAAAGGTGATCCCAATCGCCACGGAGACGCGCCAGCTCCTCACGGCCACGCAACGTCTCGCCGTTCTCGTTCTCAACCTTCAGCTCCCCCCCTCTGGAAACATAGTTGAGCATCGAGCCGACGCGGGCGCCACCACCGTAGGAAGCCAGTTTGACCACGGCGGGCTGGCTCCCTTTGGCAACGCTCGCAAGACGAACGTCCATTGATCGCATAGCACCCGAACCGGCAGCCATCGTCCTCGAAGGCGATGACACGTTGAATGCCGAAGTCCTCACCCCTCCCCTAGATCCCGACCCGCCTTTAGACATCCCAACCTGGTGCTGCAGATTCTTCAGTCTCTTCTCAAGCTCTTCCTCGACAGCGCTCCCACGGCCGCCGAGCGTCATTTCGTGCAATAGCGCCGCGCGCCTTTGCTCCCATTCGCTTGTGAAAGTGCCGAAAAAGAACTCCACGGCCTACACCTCGCCTCGGCGCTCATGCCCGGCACGGCGCGAAAGTGTCCGCAGCTCACTCATTACGGCCGCCTGAATCCGCTGGACGTTGCCAAGGTTGATGTCCAGCTCTGAGGGATGGACACCCTTTCCTGCATTCAGGGAGCGGGCGACCTGATTCAAATTGATGCCGATCATCCGCATGTCTTCGAGCAATGCGGCCATGATCAACCTGTCTTCCGCAGTCAGAATGGGTCGAACGCCAGCCCCCTCGAGGAGCAGAGAACGGAAAAAAGCAGACACACTCATACCGGCCGACTTGGCCGCTTCTTCGATGGCCGAATACTCTGCATCGCTGACGCGCACGTTGATGAGACGCCCCTTGCGTTGCTTGGCTGTCGGCGCTTCGATTGTGTCCTCACTCATCAATCAACTAGGCCTTCCCGGAGCTTTGCGACCCTCATCGTGGGCTTGTCCCATGAACGCAATGCAAAATGTAAAACATTTTTGCGTATCCTGCCACTCTAAACCTAAAGACCTATCTCATAATTTCAACCTAATTTCACCTCTCGACTGGCTTCGCTTCGCTCGCACTCTTTCCGTTGGAACGCTCACCAGGGCTCACCGCCGAAACCGCTTCTGAAGGCCTTTATCTGTCCCTCGTACTCAGGCGAAAGGGACGCTTCGCTCTTCGCCCTTGCGCCTTCCGTGCGAGCGCCAAGTGAGGCCTCACGCGGCTCCGGGGTTCACCACTCGACCCAGACACTTGTAAAAACCACACGACCAACTCGTGTGACTTGATAGATGTCCTAAAGCGTGCGTTCACACGCATGTTTTGATCTTAACCTGCGTGTGTTCACATGCTAGGTTTGCTTCGATGTGAAGATCTTAACGACGATACTGATGTGCCGATTGAACCCACGTCGGATCGCTAGGGGGCGGGGGAACCATTAGTCTTGAGAGGATCGTGCAATGGCAATCTGCATATCGCTGGTAAGCGGCAAGGGTGGAGCGGGCAAGACAACCGCCGTAATCCTAGTCGCTGGAGAATATGCGCTTCATGGTAAGCAAGTGCTCTTGGTCGATGCCGATGGCCGACAAAACCTGAATGAGTGGTGGTCCCGTTCCGAGGCGAAAGACAACAGGCCAGACGGCATTGAGCTTCGCACGGCAGTAACCAACGCATCACTTCAGCATATTCTGGAGAACGAAACGCATGGGTTTGACGTCGTGCTGATCGACTCGCCCGGTCAAGACACCGTGCTGCGAGACACGATCATCGCCGGCTCGGACATCGTTATGACCCCGATCCAGCCAAACCAAGACGAGATCCTTGCTGCCGGCCAGGCAGCAATGGACGTGGCTGACACCTGCGATCGTACCGGGCGAAACATTCCACATCTCAACTTCAGAACCCGGATTACTCTCCCGGGACGTTCACTGGAAGCCTACCGCCTGATACGCCCCTTCATCGCAAACTTGCAGGAACAGGGATATGATTCATACCTCCTCGACACCGAGCTTTATGAGCGAAACCCATACCGCGACATCAGACTTGGATATGGGACGCTGCAAATGCTGGAGCTGAGCGACTCAGTCAAAAAGGCCCGGAGCGAGGTCATGACCTTGATGCAAGAAATTGAACGTTTCCTGCCGAACGAGCAGAAGAGGTCGTAAGATGGCTAAAGGGACTTCCAGCATATCTGATTTTCCCGTTGCACCGCGACGGTCCCGGGGAAATCCGCCCAATCCAATGTCGCAGCCGGCTATAGACAACGAAGCAGAAAACGCGGTCGCCAGCCATCAACCGGACGAGGTCGCTCTCGCAGAAGCTCCCGCTCAGGTACCAGCCGTTCAGGTGCCCCCAAGATCAAGTTTGATTTTGCCCTCACCGCAGGCTCGCCGGGAGAGAGCGACGAACAAGTCGTTGGAGCGTGAGTCGTCCAGATTACGACTGCAGGAGCTCAAGCAGAACAAGGCGCGCGAGAGCAAGCACTTCGTCAATTGTCCTCTTGATTACGACACCAAGAAACGCTTGGAGCGCGCAGCCTCTGAAAACGACTTAAAAATGACGGTGATCGTCAAGGCCGCAATCGACCAGTTCCTGAAGGATAATGGTTATTGATCCTCGACCTTCGATTTCTGGCCGGGGTGGCCGTGGGCACCACCCTTGGCTTCTTGATCAACCCTGAAGCAGCGGAGAAGGCAGGGATCGACATTCAGTCCATAAAGAGGACTATGCCTGTTATTGGTTCTTCTCCAGCCGAGCCGGTCAAACAAGCTGATTGGCCAACCAACGAACACGCGAAACGAGAGCTGTTCCGGTTTGCGATGTGGGACTTTGAGACATTTGGGCCGAAGTCTGAGATTTTGATCACAAGGTGCTTCAGCATCGACCAGCTTTCATTGGCATGCGAAATGCGCGTGAAGCTGAGCTGGATCTCCGAAGAAAGAACGGTCGAGGGCGTTTTTCAATCCAGCGCCCACAGCTGGAACCTGATCGCTGCGAAAGCCCTGAGCAGGAATGCTCCCACTGGATCTTGAGGTGATGGACAACGCGCCCTGAGTTGCGAATTTTATATCGAGGAGATCAGCATCCTGGCATTCATTCCCCCCACTTTGTTAGGGCTTTGTAACTGGCGCGCAGGATGACAGTGCCTTAATGGCACGTTATGGTGCGTGATATCTGCCACAGGCGGATTTGGGGACTGAGGGAATACCGACTGTGCGGAATCTATCCGACTATATCAAATCAAGGGAACTGGTTGAGACTACAGATCCAGATTTCCAGAGACCCTTGTACCGCAAGGAGGGATTCGACGGCATAGTCAGCTTCGGCGAGATCGACGCAAACCTTTCCGCATTCCTACTCGATGAACGCGCGAAAACTGGTCTGACCCAGAGTGATTTCGCGACCCTGGCTGGTCTCGCTCGAGTGGTCTACAGCCGCTACGAACTGAACATTTCGCGACTGACCGTCTCTCGAATGATTCACCTTTCCGAGCTCCTTGGGTTCCTGCCGATGCAGATGATTCATGCCGCTGCACCTCATCTCTACGGTAAAAATCCTGAAGAGGCCGATGATCGTGTTGAACTCTTCAGACTCATTCATGACCTCCCGCATGACACCATACGCAGTTTGATCGGTATAGTTGGCCAACTGACGCCTAAGGATGTTCTTGAAGCTCGGCAAAAAGCGGAAGCGGAGGCCGAAGCAAAAGCTGAGGCCGAACGCCAACGACTGACTAGAAAAGCGGCGAGAGTCAGCAGGAAAGGCCGTCCCCCTGGCCGGCCACCAGGTCGAAAAACATCCAAGGTCGATACACCGACAGACGATTGAAGAACGGAAAGGGCCGTCAAGTGATGGCCATTTAGGAACGCGTCGTCCCTCGTCCCTGTGGTCTATTCGATCGAGCCCACGACCCGGTACGTCGGCACTACCCCTCACCCCGTTTTCCGATCGCTGTTCGCATTTGCACGCATCAGCGACATCAGCATCGGTCCCAGTCCGAACTCCCCTCCCCTCGCCCGGCGCGTGAGATCGCGGAGATATCCACCTGCCGAATTGATCTGCCCTGCCCTCTCCAAGATTGCAGCCATGGCAACCGCCGCGTTCTCCGGCCCCATCACCTCGCAAGCCTCCTGGTAAGCCGACGGGCTAACACCAAGCATTGATCGTACCACCACCGCGGCGCCCATCAGCTCGCGCCAATGGGAGATCGTGCCCCCGGGCCCGTAGTCCGAAATCTGCGGGCAGGCTTTCAGGACCATCGACAGCGGGAATGCCTTCATCTGTTCCGGCTTTGCCAATGGCTGAGCAACCGCTTTGGCTGCTACTTCCAGCTCGACGGCTCCGTCCTGCTCTTTTCTAGAGCTAGGTTCAAGTTCATAGATGGATTCGGGTTTTGAATTCTGTATGTGGCAGCCATTTTGAACAGCATTGCCGTTCATATTTTGAGAATCTAACTGATTTTCCAGAAGGTTGAGGATTTCGGTGCGCAAAAGCTGCATCTCGTCGAGGATTGCCTCCACCTGGCGACGGTCAGGATTGCGGGGAAGTCGGCTGACAATGCCGACATACATGTCTTCGATGGCTTCCCAGTCGCCGTCAGCCCCCTCCTCCATCGCGGCGGAAATTAGCTTGCGTACATCACGCCGGCAGATAGTCAGCGCCTCTTTAGTTCGTCTGAACTGCAGGCGCTCAGCAGCGACTTCCTGTGCCAGTGCTGCAAGTTCCGCAGCGCGAGCCAAAAGTGGAGAAAGATCGAATCCAAAAGCCTGCTCGATATCGCCACCCTTGTCCCGGTGAGCGTAGCGCTTGCCGTTCGGACTATCCTTGCGCTGGATGAGTCCGGCTTCGACCAAGGCAGCCAAATGCCGCCGCAAGGTCGTTCCGGTTATGCCGTGCGCTCTGACAGACAGCTGAGCATTGGATGGAAAGACCACCAATCCACTATCGCAGTTGAGCTCGCTCTCTGGATAAAACGTCAGCAATGCGTCCAGCACAGTCAGCGCCCTGTCCTGGAGGCCAAGGCGTTCACGGGCCTCACAGGCGTCGCGAAACACCTTCCATTTTTCGACCGGGCGGTTTGGTTTCGTCTCGGACGTCTGAAGCTGCCTCTTTACAAGAGCAAGAACAGCCGGCCGCCGCCCAAAGGGCGTCGTCACATTTCCCGTCTGCATATTCCTTCACCTTTCTTCAGGCAAAAGAAATCCGCTCACCAAAACGATGCCAAAGACTCTTGACTGGGATTCATGGAAATGCGATTCTCGATCTTGCTAGGAATTGAGAGAGGCTTCCATGACGGAAACGTTTTGGGGGCCTTTTTCTTTTGTCGCGGTCTCTCCTCTTGACCAATTAACGAGTGTCTCGATCACACCTCTTGGTGAGTTGGATCGGACTGATTGTTGTATTCGCTTAGAAGGTCAGGCATTCGGTCCGCCAGCCAGCGCGCGAAAGCGCGTTCCTGCTTCGGGATTGAGACCGTAGTTCCAGCCGAATTACTCTTCATGCGGCCAAAAACTCGGTCACCCACGGCGAAGTCAACAATCTCCTCAGCTGGTTCCGCAGTCACTTTGTCGGCTGCAGCACTTGCAGCTCGTATCGCTTGGGCAATACGGCTGGAGCTGTCAGCGCCTCGAAACTCGACCGTGTCGATTATCTTGCGAACACGTGCTGCGCTGCTCGGATCTTTCAGCAACTCGGCAAATGCGGTCCATTTCGGGCGACCAACTCCTTTTGCTCTGCCGATCGCAAGAATGATGTCTTCGGGAACCGCCTCCGTCACTCGAAACAGGTGCGATATTGCCGCTTCTGAAGCTCCCAAGATTGGGCACATGGCGCGATGGGAAAGGCCAGCACTTTTGAGCTGTACTGCCCACATTGCCTGCTCGATCCAGGTCAAGTTTTCCCGAACACCATTCTCAAGCGATTGCTCTTCAATCAATTGCCGATCGGAAAGCTCTCGAACATACGCTCGAATCTTTATGGTCTCCGGGCGATCCGCTTCTGCCATTATGGCCTTGATCGCTGCCCATCGACGGTAACCGTAGGCAAGCTGGTAATGATCCGGTTTCGTCGGATGCGGCCGAACGAGAACCGGAATTTTTTGGCCTTCGCTTGCGATGGAAACCTTAAGCGCCTCGAGCTCTTTGGCCGCATCTTCGTCGTTGCCAAAGCGATCTCTATAGGGGGAGCGGTCGATACGGTCAGGATCGAGTGAAATGACACTATCTTCGGTGAGCTGTGTCAGTGCTCGACCCACATTGGAAATGACCGGTGAAGAGTGCCGCCGCGCCAGCGAGGGCTTGTCAGACGCGTCCGACACCACAGTAGATTCTGTCCGGCTTTCGGCGGCCGCCATTCGCTGAAGGATGCTTTTCTTCATGTGCTACGTCCCCAAACTTTGTGAACGAGGTCGAGGATCTCGGAGTTAACTCGGTCAGCGCTCTCAATTGCGCGCTTCAACGCTTCACGACCGACCTCACCCGACTCAAGCTCGTATAGGGTCTTCTTCGCTACCGCTGCACCGGCGATGGCCGTCGATTCGAGGGCCTCCGCTACGAGTACATCATCACCAAACAATCGGCGCATGACCCCAGACATGTACTTCTGCGGCCCGTCATTCGGGTTCACGCGAGTGAGCAGGAAACGGAAAAAGTCATGTTCAAACTTAGCACCAAACTGTCCCAGCACTTCCGATAGATCGGAGATCATGATCAGGAACTGATTGCACGATGCAACGTCGAGCATCGCCGGATGAACGGTAATGATTAAGGACGTGGCTGCGTAAAGCGCTGCGAGCGTCGAGTATCCAAGGGACGGTGGGGTGTCGATGATCACGATATCGTATCGATCATCGACGCGGGCCAGGGCACTGCTTAGCCGCTCGAAAAACAAACCCAAGTCATCTCTGGTTTTCGACGTCAAATAGGAAGGGGTATCAAACTCAAAGTCCATGAGCTCCAGATTGCCTGGGACTAGATCGACGCCGGGGAAATAGGTCGGCCGGATCACTTCAGCGAGCGGCCGCCTCTCATTGTCATATCGAATGGCTGCATAGGCTGTTTGATTCTCGCCAAGATCGAACTCGGGCTGAATACCAAATAGCGCAGTCATCGATGCTTGCGGATCAAGATCCAGACACAGGACCCGATAACCCTGAAGCCCTAGAAAATGTGCGAGATGGATAGAAGTGGTTGTCTTGGAGCTACCACCTTTAAAATTCGCCGTAGCAATTACCTGAAGCTTTTCCCCTTTGCGACGATGGGGAAGCAGCTCGCCAGCTTCGTCCGGACGTAGTTCGGCCAAGAATCGCCTTAGTTCCTTGACCTGTTCTATCGTGTAGGTTCGCCTATTGTTTTCTGCACGCTCGGGCAAAGGCCCCTTCCCTTCCAGCGTCAACTGGCGAAGAGTACTTTCCGGAACCTTGAGTAGCCTCACTAGGTCAAGGGTTGAGAATGTCCGGCCAAATGTTTTCTGCGCAGACGGTGGGTAGACAGCTTCACGCATATCGTTCAGCTCCGCAGAGAGTTTCGAGGTATAGACCCCGATCTTCGACGCAGTGTCTCTGACGCTCTGAGAAGCTGGCTGCAACATTCAATCCTCTTGACGGTTCTGACCACTTTACGAGATCATTTCCGTCAGGGATGCCAGACTGACTCCGATTCTTCAAGGCGTTTTTCGTTAACGAGAAGTTAACGCATCAAGGATGCCCGACTTTACAGTTGTAAAGTTTTGGGTCGATGCGCATGAGGCCCGACAGTCATGCCAGGCGCCCTACCCTGTAGAAGAGCTGAACTGTCGCAGATAGTCAGCGACTGCCTGAGCCTTTGCGGCGGCAGTGATGACTGCACGGGAATCCTGCTTGAGAACCTTGAGCCAGTTTTCAACGTAGGTCGCGGTGTTGTCTCGCGGATCATGCTCGATGCCAAGATCGGCGCAGACGAACGCGGCTGATATCTCGGCAACAAGCTCCTCCATGGCGTAGGCCTCACTGCCGAACCGCCCACTCAGGTCACGTCCCAAACGTGCCTTTGCACCACTCCAATGAGAAATTTCATGAAGAACAGTGCTGTAAAGGTGACCCTCGCTGAGGAACCGCCCCCGATCCGGAATCAGGATGTCATCGAGACCAGGGCGATAACAAGCCTGCTTGCCGCCGTAGGTGATCTTCGCGCCAGTGCGATCTATGAAGGATTCGACGTTGTCGAGAACTGGAACGGCATCCATTAGCACATCAGCGGCCGGGCTCTTGAAGCGGTCAGGTAGGTTATCGATCTGCTCGACGTTGAAGACGGTGTAGCCCTTGAGATAGGGGACTGCGCGATCGTCCGCCTCCTGATCCTTCGGCATGAAGGTGCCGTACTTGACGACGAGGGTTCCTTGTTCGCCCTTGCGGACCTGGGCGCCAAGCTCCTGAGCCTGCCGGTAAGTCATCCATGTGTTTTCGTCGTAGCCGGCGTGTTGCCCGGAGAGCCACAGCATGACCACGTTGATGCCGCGATAGGCTTCGCCGGAGGCGCGGAGCGGCGTAGCCGACCTGCGGCTGTTTCCGCGCCATGGCCGGATCCAAGGCTTGGTGCCGGCTTCGAGCTGCTGGATGATGGTGTCGGTGATCCGCTGGTAGGTGTCCTTTACGCTCTGCATCGCCGTCTCCTGTTCGTTGGTTGACGGCAAAGATCCGAAGATAGCGAAACGACCCCATGCACCCGTAGGGCCGCAACGGAGTGTAGGACCGCGCAAGCGGTTGAATGGGGAAGGGGCTATCGTAGTTTGTCCGTCAAATCATCCAACGGACAGGGGAGGGCGCAGAGCTCCGGCACCCCGGCCAACGACAAAGGTCCTCACTGCAGCGATAGGGCCGCAGGTCACCGCTCTCGGTCTTGGTTGCGGTTCCGCTGGCGATCGACAAGCTGCTGCGCTTCGATAGCCTTAAGCTCGGCGTTGATGTGCTGCGACTGAGGCTCTTGAGCCTTTTGCTGCCCTGGCTGCGATTGGGCATCTTGGACCTGTTCCGGCCGCCACAGAGTCTTGAAATCAGATCGAGCGGTGAACTTCACCTCCCCGTCGTCGGGAGGCATCCGCTCGGGAAGGTCAGCGCGGTCAACGGCCACAATCCCCCCATCGGTCACGAGACACGCCACGCGATTGTCATGCCCGAGAACCTGCCCTTCGATCACTTCGCCCGGGCGGGCCGTGCGGATATTGTGCTCGAAGGGTTTCTCGCCAGCCTGCTCAAGATCTGACATGGCGCTGCGGATCGCCTCGCGGCGGTTAGGATCCATTGCATCCTGGATGAGGTGCTTCATCGCAGGACTGGACGGATCATTCGTGGTCTCAATGGATGCCTCAATCATGCGAGGTTTGGTGATGACGGTCAGATCGATGTCATGCCCATAGGTGCGGCCCAATGAGACCACCAGAGCTTCGTTTGCCCTTCCATTGCCTTCGCGAAAGGCATGAACATAGTTCAACTCAGATAGGACGTGAGCGGCCTTCTCGGCGAACTGCTCAGGTGTGGCGGCTCGCAAGCCCTGAACGTCTCTAGCAGGCCTCAGCGCCTCGTTGAGACCCATTTCGATGCGCGAGCCGGGGAGGAAGGTCGTGTCGCCCTTCGAAAGCCCACCTACCGGCTCTACCCGCTGCCCATCGACGACAGGACTTTCATTTCGCGTATGTCCTGCCCATTCATAGACATCTTGAAAGATGTAGCCGTGCAGAGCCTTCAGATGCGCTGCGTCGTGATTCCCGGTCGGACCTTTTCCCTCAGCCAGCTCCGTTTGCCTCAAAGCCGTAAAAGCGTATTCGGCCTCACGTAGCGCCGAATGGCTCCTGATATCCAGCTTGTTCTTCAGAACATCCCTGAAATCCTTATCCTCTGAAGTGTTTGGATAGGTGTAGGAGCCTTTGGCTTCATCATCGCGGGCCAAGCGAAACCTCATGCAAAAAAGCCGCCTGAGATCACAGGCGGCCGCGAGAAATATCTAAGTGATGATCAAGCCCGCTTGAAGCGGGCCAGCAACTCTTGGCGCATTTCCTCGGAAGTGATGTCTCCCGCAACGTAACGGCCGTTTGCTTCTTCCAAAACCGGATCGCCAGTGTAACCCTGCCGCATATTGGCGGCACGAGCCTGATCGACGGCTTTCTGTCGGGCTGCAACAGCTTCCGGAGAGCGATCGGGGCGAGGGGCATGAACGTTCATTGGCGGAGCCTCCAGTTATTATTCAACTTAGCACAAAAAGAGCCAAATATCCAGCGAATGCGGGGTAAGCGGCTCTTTTATGGTGGGAGCCCGATCAGAGATCGGGCCTCGCAGAGCGATCAATCGCGGGGTTCCCATTCGATGATGGCCTGCAGTGCCACGTCATCTTGGCCGGGGTAGCGGCCCAAGTTGGCGTTGAAGCCGAGGCGCTTGATGGAGAGGGTGTAGTACGGCTTCCCTTCTCCGCTGGTCTTCTTCCAGATGCCGCCAACTTCGATGTCGTGGCCGCGAGGTGATTTGGCATAGACGCGATGCGTCGGAGCCTTTTCGTTGGTGGAGTCGAAAGGTGTGACCTTGATATCCAGGTCCCGGTCGATGGTGGAGATAAGGCCGGTTCCCTTGGCGTTGTCGATGTCGTCTTTGTCGAACTGAATGAAGTTGGTCATGCTCATGTTAATCACTCCTCTATGGTGGTTGCGATGATCGTTCATTAGGCACGGCGAAAAGCGGTGCGCACCGTAGGCCGGAGCGCAGCGAAGGAGGCTGGACGGGGACAAATTTTGTTTCGCGAGGAAGCTGAAGGCGGGGAAAATTTGGAGACGAACGGCTTTGCGCCAACCGCGTCGCCGTGCGAACGGGCATCAAGAGCAACCACTTTGGAGAAGTGGGGCCTGAGCGCTTGCAGCAATACGTCACCTCGACAAATGGGACATCGGCACAGGTCAAGGGCGGGATTGTGCTGAATGCAGCCGAACCAGCAGCCTGAAACAAGAGGCTGGGGTTAACCAAGAGTTCCACCAAAACATGAGATCTCGCCATCTGTTGCCCATATCAGCGCCGCCAGTCGTTCAGTTGCCGGAATGGCCGCGGCGATAGGAGGAGGGTGATTCAACCTGAGCGCCCCATAAGCCTTGGCCTAGCTGCCGGGCTCTTGCCTCGGCGCGGCGATACTGGTCCAGGTCGATCGGATGGGATCTTGGCAGATACCGCAACAAGAGGCTGGCTTGGCCCGCCTTCACCATTTCAAGGCCAATATCCGAGTTGTCGATGAAGCACTGGCCGACAAGGCGTTTGTACTGGTCTCGATCGACTTCAACGCAGCGGACATGCTTGCCATCGATCATGCGGGCGAGGAAGCGACGTGCCTCAATCCCGCAATTCCATATCACACCGTTTTTGGAGCCAGTCTGATCCCGCTCACAGGCGTCAATGGCCGCGATACGGATCCTCTGTTGGCGAATGCTGAAGGTGTCACCGTCGATCACTCGCGCCCGGCCTGAATAGTCGGCCGCTGCAGAAGACGCGGTGAACAGAAGCGCGGCCAGCGCGGCTCCGACCAAGCGATTTTCTATCACGAGTGTGCCTCCATCGAGTTGCGGGCTGCCAGCCCAAAAACGGAGCGGTTCAGATGAAGGTCTCCGCTCGCGGCGCGGTCGGTCATAGCCCGCAAATACCCGCCCGGCGAGCTGATCTCGGCCCGCGTGTATTTCTCAAACGTCAGAGCAATCGCAACAGCTGCCGCCTGCTGCCCCATTCGGTCCACGGCGCGCTGGCGCGCGTCCTCAGACACACCGGCGATGCGGCAAAGCTTGGGGGCAATCCGGTCCAGGTCCGCCCAGCTGCGCGGCGGGTTGTAGCCATATTCGGCAAGGCTTGGCGTAGCCCTCCACACATCTTCCAGCGCCACAAGTGACAGCTGCGGGTGCTTTTGCCTGTTGCTTTGGCTCGAACGGCGCCTCAGGCTTTCTTCAAAAGCCCTCTTGCTGGCGGAGCCAGCCTCTAACGAACTGACTTGTTCGGCGTCAGCCGAACGCCGTTCATCATTACGAGGTCCAAAAGGATTGGGGGTTGTAATCTGTATGTGCATGTCGTTTTCGACATCCGTGCATGTCATATTTGCATCTATGTCGGACGCTTGAGGAGTCCGATTCACGTTGCGCAGTCGGTCGGCAAGCCACTCCAAAAGCATTGTTGCCTTCCGGAGGACTTGGGCCGGTGCGTGCATGGCTGATCCGATGAAGGCCGCGATCTTCTCAACACGGGAGCTGATCCGCCCGAGAATGACTTCGCCTCGTTCGGTTGAGGACACGAGAGCATACCTCGCGGCACGCAGAGCGTCCCGGAAGCGACGCGCTGCGTTGTCCCGAACTCGAATCTCTTCCCGCTTCTGGCGCACCAGCTGATCAAGTTCATGGTGCCGAGCGATCAGGACGCGCAGATCAATGCCGCAGGCGTCGGCAATATCTCCTTCGCCGTCCCGGATCGGGTAGCGCTTGAAATTCGCGCTGTCCTGCATGGTGACGAGGCCGAGGTCGTACAAGCGCGAGAGAATACGGCTTATGCGTCCCGGTGACTTGTTAATGTCATAGCCAAGCTGCCTGTTCGACTTGTAGACGATCGGGCGACCTCCTTTATCGAAGGCGTCGGCCTTCGCGGTCGTTATGATGGCTTCCAGCAATGCGTATTCTGCAGTTTTGATCATCCCGACTGTCATCAGGTTCTTTGCAAGCACCGCCAGCTGCCCACGCGTCACCGTTCCGACTTCCGTTGACTGCGCCAGTCGCCGGAATTGGGCTCGCTCCTTCGTCATTCTACGACCTGTCGGCCGCTTTTGTTGTGTGGGTTCCCCCATCGTCCGTCTCCTGTCAGAGGCCAGACAAAGCTCCGCCGTTCACCGAAAAGGTGTTTTGATTATTGACATCGGAGGGGAGGTCTGCGAGAACGATCTTGCTTATATTTTCGAACTGCAGACCGCTTCCGGATCTTTCGGGAGCGGTTTTTCTTTTCTGGGCCGGGTGTGATCTCCAAAAGGCTGTTAGAATGCGTGAGTCGGAATCGGTTATGGTTCCGCCCGTTACGATTTGTAGCCTGAGATACCGAATTGATGCAAGTTGACACATTTCCGCGCTGCTGCGCCGGTTCAGCTGACACCTGAAATAGCGCCTACATTTCAATTTTTTAGCCTGCTCTTCTGCGCCTTCCCTCTCTCCACGCTGAAATCTGGAACGTTTCCAAAGTGGGATTTACCCCCCTTTATTGTTGGGGAAATTCAACAGGGTGGGGAGGAGAGTTTGAGAGGAGGGGGCGAGGGCCTCCTCTCAACAAGCGGCCTGATCTGCCGTCCCCCGATACGTTTCTGCCTCCCAGGCACCTGCGAAAGCGCCCGCATTGGCTCGATGCCAAGGCGGGCACTAAGGTGCGATCTTGAAGCAAGCTCAGCCGCGCTGAAAAGCATCCTCAAGGTAGGTCGGCGGTAGATCGAACGCTTTCAGCGCTGTATCGAGTGCTTTCTGCACATCATCCTAATCAACATGCTCCGGGTCGCTCAGGTAGGCGTTAATCAGCTGACAGCAGCTTTGGGCGGCAAGGGTCGGATCAGGTTCGGAATCAAGGATGGCTCATCCTCTGGAATAGGGGAGCCGGTCACGCTGGAAGACGTGACCGGCGGAAAGCAGCGGCGGGATTATTCCGCTGCTATCGGGAACGAATGTTCGCTCTTTTCCTCTGAGGTTTCAGTCTCACCCCCTGCGTTGGGGTCTGACGCGATCCGAACGTGAGGCGGAAGCCAACCGCAGTCCTTAATGGAATTGGCGGCATACTCCGCAGCCTCGCCCTTCTTCATGCTGCCGATACCGGCGGCGAAATCCTCGCCGCGCACCTCGGCAACAACGGCTTGAATGGTCGGCCTGTTGACGTGGCTGAAATAGCTTTCCGCCGTAGTTTCAAACCAGTCACGCATGTCCACATTCAATGCGCAGCCCATCTGGTCGGCATGTGCCAGCGCTTGGCTGCGACTGCTGAACTTCTTCTCAACCGCATTGACGGAATGGGCGGCGGCATAGGCCAGAAGCTGCAACAATTCGCTTTGCGATTGATCCATCAGCCATTCCCAAAGGTCAGCAGGATCGCCGGGAAGCCGGTGCCCATAGTTTTCCTTAAGGCTTCCCCACGCCTCGAGGGCCTTGTTCTCGGCGGGACGCTTCATCGAACCGTCCAGCACTTCATGAGTGACAGAGATTTCAAGCGCGCTCTGGTGGCCGGGAATGCCCCATTCCGTGCGATACTGCACTTTGAGCAACATCGCGTGGACGACCGCGACAAGCGCAATGTCGGGATTGTTCGCCAGCTCGACACGAAGTGCCGCCGTCTTCTGAGCGGTCAGGTCTTCAATCAATGCGGCTGAATGGGTCAGCCCCTTAGATTTCGAAGCGCCGTCAGCCTCCTCGGTCGCCCCGCCTTGCTTTCCTTCCGTGGCCTCGGCCTTCTTCTTGTCCTCGTGGCGGACAAAGCCTCTCAGCACCGACAACTTGCCCCAATGGTCGATTGTGACGATTGCCCCTGCCATTGCGAGGTCTTCGCTGCGACAGGCTTCTTCGCGCTTCTGCAGGACGGCAATTTCCTGCTCGACGGCGGACAAGGCGGCCTCTGCACCTTCATCCTCCTGATCCGCATCGATCTGCGCCGCCAGTTCGTCATAGCGCTCAGTCAGTGCGTCAAGCTTGGCTTGATCCTCGTCGCTTAGGTCCAAGCGCTGCGGGTAAACCCGGGCCATCTGATAGATGTTATCCGGCTGCTGAGCGCACCACTCGACCCATTTCCAGCCTTCGGCCTTCACGGCTTCCGCCTCGATCTCCAACTTCTCGGCAACCAGCTTTTCAAGCAAGCCGCTATCGCATGCAAAGCCTCCTCCCTGCTCGACAAACAGGTCGCGGCGCACTGGACCGCCCGCCGCCTCATAAACCTCTAACCCGCCGATCAGCGCGAGCCGCTTGTCGCTTGCGGGGACTTCATCCACGGCGAGCCGGCGCTTGATTGTGTTGGCGCTGCGATCCCATGAGGGGAGGGCATTCCAAACCTCTTCCTGTCGAGCGTGATCGTCGGTGATGGTGAAGGCGGCAAGCTGCTCAAAGGTCATATCCTCGGCGCGGAACGCCGAGAACAGGACAGGGGAAACCTTCGCCAGCGCAAGACGGCGGTTGACGATGATTTCGGTTGTCCCGAAACGGGCGGCGATGTCCTTGATGGACTTGCCCTCATCGAACAACGCTTTGAATGCCTCGAACTGGTCCGCCGGGTGCATGGCCTCCCGCATGACGTTCTCGGTCAGGCTTAACTCCGTTGCGTCACCCGCCTCCCGGACAATGACGTTCACGGCGTAGTCGGCCCCGATCTCGCCCCGTTCGGCCAGAAGATTGAGGGCTGCGAGGCGGCGACCGCCGGCCGTCACGAGGTATCGGCCTTTGGGAGCTTTGCGCACCACAAGGTTTTGAATAATGCCATTGGCGAGAATGGACGCCGACAGGCTCTCGATGCTCTCCTTGGTGTAGGTCTTGCGGACGTTTTTGGGGTCTGCGTTCAGCTTGTTCAGTGCTACCGCGATGATGTCGCTCATGGTTCCTTGCTCCAGTTTTTCCCGTTTCCCTTGGGAGCAAGCCCCGCTAGTGGGCGAAGCCTCTGCCTTCGTTTTCGAAGGATGTGCCCCCACATCCGGCGGAACGAAGGGGGAGGGCTTCAGCCCGCTCCCGTTAGGACGCGGATCGGGTCATGGGGCGGGAGGAAGGAAACACGGAAGGTTTGCCGGCCTGACGGCGAAAGCCGTTTTTCCTGACGAGCGACAGCGCTTGCGCGCTTGCCCATTGGCGCGATCGGCGACCTATCGTAAGAGCGGTACAGGGCAGGGTAGATGGGCGGCCGACCCTGGCCGCTCCTTTCGGATGCGAACCGGCGACGCCGGTTCTCCGTCTTCTGATACAGGTTATAACACGACGGATCTGCCCGCTGCGCTCCGAGTGATGAGCGCTCCGCTCCTCGAGCAGCTCTCCGTTTCAACTTGATTCAACATGTCGATAGCGGTCGCTATCCCAGTCCCTGACGAAGATAGAGAGACAGAGCGACAGGCAAGTCTTGGGCGCGATGCTGGCTACGAGCTTTTGCAGGGATATCTGACCGGCTGGCGTTTCGCTAGAACTCCGAAGGCTGGACAAGGCATCCCAGTGCGGACGCAGCAGTACGGTGTACGGCATAGACGCGCTTGGCTTTTTTTTGGGCGTTTGCCCACGCTTCGTGCAAAAGAAACCACGAAATTAGCGAAGCGTAAACAAGTGGCCCTTAAATATCGCATTCGGTGACTGTGCTCCGTCCGAAGTCGTTAAAAACGCTTCTTCGATGGGCCTCACCTCAAATGCGGCTTGCCGCATTTGAAATGTCGACGGGGACATTCGTTGGGAAGGGATCATTATGACCATCAGGGTCAAGCTTCTTGCATGCATTTCGTTGCTCACCGCAGCATTGATAACCATCACGGGTTTCAGCTTTTACGCCCTTAAAAAGGAAGCGGAAATCGCCAACTCGATCGTTGCCGACAGGGTGTTGCCAATGGAGCAACTGAAGCGGATCGGCGATGGCTATGCCGTCAATATTGTTGATAGCGCTCACAAGGTGAGATCTGGCGCGCTCTCTCCTCAAGATGGCTTGAGTAATATAGACGCGGCGCTGGCCTCCATCGATGCGCACTGGAAGGAGTACACATCGACGGTGCTGACCGCAGAAGAGAAGCAAATTGCCGATCACTTCGTGCAGGTCAAGGGAGAGGCAAACGAAGGAGTGCAGTTGCTGAGACAGATTCTGGTTTCCCGCGACAGTGCTGCGCTCTCAGAATTCGTTGAGCAGAGGCTCTACCCGACTATTGATCCCCTCGGCACCGATATCTCGAAACTGATCGATCTGCAGATCGAGGTCTCAAAGCAGGACCTCGCTAAAGGCAATGAGCTGGCATCGCTTTTGACAGCCGGCATGACGATACTCACGGTCTTCGGGGCCGCTGTTGCCGCATTCTCCACTTGGACCGTATTGAGAGGCGTAATTCGCCCCGTGAACTCCATCACCGCGGCGATGTCCGATCTCGCGAATGGAAACCTTCAAGTCCAAATCTACGGCCAGGGCCGTCGGGACGAAATCGGCAAGATGGCCTCCACCGTTGCCATATTCCGAGACAATGCCCAAGAACGTGTGCGCCTTGAACAGGAAGCTGAGGCAAATCGTTCACTCAGCGAGCAGGAGCGTCTCGAGCGTGAGCAGCAGCAGGCTCGCGAAGCCGCAGAAGTGCGGTTCGCCGTTGAGAGCATCGGCCGCGCCCTCAACGAGCTCTCAAATGGCAAACTGAATTACCGGATAGATGCCGTCTTTTCAGAGCGACTGGATCAGGTTCGCTTAGACTTCAACGAAGCCGTTGCTAAGCTCGAGGATGCGATGCGCCGGGTCGGCCAAAATGCGCAAGCCATCGCGGCCGGCTCCAATCAGATCCGCGCGGCGGCCGACGACCTTTCAAAGCGAACGGAACAGCAAGCGGCATCTGTAGAGGAAACTGCAGCAGCGCTTGAGCAGATCACCACAACGGTCTCCGATTCCAGTCGCCGCGCCGAAGAAGCTGGAAAGCAGGTCCAAGAAACACGGCAGTCTGCCGAGCGCTCCGGAGAGATCGTCAATCGTGCTGTTCATGCAATGCAGGAGATTGAATCCTCGTCGCGCGAAATCTCAAGCATTATCGGTGTAATCGACGAGATCGCCTTCCAGACGAATCTGCTGGCGCTCAACGCTGGGGTCGAGGCGGCGCGCGCTGGTGAGGCTGGCAAGGGCTTTGCTGTCGTCGCCCAAGAGGTGCGAGAACTTGCTCAGCGATCCGCCTCCGCGGCGAAAGAAATCAAGACTTTGATCTCGAAGTCTGGCGAGCAGGTGGAGAACGGCGTACATCTCGTCACAGAAACGGGCAGGGCGCTTGAGCATATCGTGTCTCAGGTTCAGGCGGTCAGCGTCAATGTTACCGCAATCGTCGAGGGCGCCAAGGAGCAAGCGACGGGGCTGAAGGAAATCAATACAGCCGTCAATACAATGGACCAAGGCACGCAGCAGAATGCTGCGATGGTCGAGGAATCGACTGCAGCCAGCCATTCGTTGGCCAAGGAAGCAGAAGCTTTATTCCAGCTCATCGGACTTTTCGAAATCGGAAACTCGCAAAACAAGTCCATGCCAGCGGAACGTTCCTCGATGCCCCCGGCAAACACATCACCTGCACGCCGACTAATGAATCGTGTTGCCACCGCCGTCAGAGGGAATGCTGCAGTGAAATCCGAGGCGTGGGAGGATTTTTAAAGTCCTCCGTTCATAATAGTCGCGGGCCAGCTCGATCTGGTCCGCGTCCGCATTCCGGCAATGAAGGTTGCAGTCATGGAAGTTGATACCGAGCTGATCACAGGACGCATTCTTGGTCGTGGCTTGAACAGCCTACGCGTACGGTTCACCCTGATGATTGGGACTTTTTGCTCGATTGTTGCAGCACTCGTGTTCTACTTGCTGGAAGCCGGAAGCGATTTCACCCACACGTTGACGACTTTGGGCTACATTAAGCTGGTAGCTTCGATCGCTGCCGCTTCGGGGTTTACATATTATATGACTGGTCGGCTCACTCGGCCAATTCAGAACCTGAAAGCCAGTACGGAGGCTATTGCCTCAGGCGACTATAGCGCTGTTGTCACTGTGGACTGCAACTGTGAAGTCGGCGGCTTGGCCGAGAGCTTTCGCAAGATGGTGGCGCGCCTCAATGATAATGTGTCCAAGATCAACACATTGGCCTATGAAGACGGTGTTACCGGTCTTCCCAACCGCGCAGTACTGAGCGAGATCATCGACCGGAATCCTGATCTCAAGGGTCATGTGCTGTTCATCGACCTCGACCGGTTCAAACAAGTCAATGACCTCTATGGTCATCAGGTCGGTGACACTTTGCTTCAGATGGCTGCGACCAGAATGATGGTGGACGGCCTTGAAATCACTCTGGATGGGATGAACCGATGTCTCACTCCAGAGAGTGTCAATTTGGAATCGGCCGGATGTCGACTTCTGTTTCGATTTGCCGGTGACGAATTCGTTGTGCTGGTGACAGGTAGCGCAGGGGACAAAGACGTTACGGACATAGCTCAGCAGATCATTCGATCACTCGCTGAGCCGTTTGTGATCGGCGAACGACAAGTTCAGATTGGCGCGAGTGTTGGTATTGCCGTGCTTGGCGACGAAGCCGTTGATGCTGCTGACACCCTCAAGTACGCCGACATGGCTATGTACGAGGCGAAGAGCCGCGGTCGAGGAACCTACGCGTTTTTTGATGATCAAATGCGAGATAGGGCGACTGATCGCTGCGAGCTTGAACGTGACTTCCTCCATGCGATCGCCAACGACGAAATCATTGTCCACTATCAACCCAAGATCAATCTCGCCTCAAATAGTGTCGAAGGTTATGAAGCGCTGGTGAGGTGGGCGCATCCAACGCGGGGCCTGTTGTATCCCGGAAGCTTCCTTGATGTCGTAGGGACGGGTGATGGGCTGGAGCGGATTGGACGCAAGGTGATGTCGATTGTCGCGACCGATATCCCAAAACTTCGTGCATCGGGAATTTCGTGCCGCGTTGCAGTCAACGTGTGTCCAACTCAATTCGCGGATGATGAGTTTGCCGATCGGCTCACCGACTATGTGAAGTCGCTCGGTGTCGCGCCTAGTAATTTCGAGCTGGAGGTCACGGAAGCTGTCGCGATGTTAGATGTTGAGAAGGCGAGAAAACATCTGCTCGCTCTGAAACGCGCCGGTTTCAAACTGTCCATCGATGACTTCGGGATGGGATTTTCCAACCTGGCCCAGCTGTCCAAGCTCCCCTATGACAGCCTCAAGATCGATCGTTCGCTCATCTCTGACATTGTGACGAATCACGATAGCCGGATCATTGTGTCGGCGATAGTTTCGATGGCTCACGGCCTTGGGCACACCGTTGTTGCCGAAGGCGTCGAGACCGCAACGCAGCTAGAGATCTTGCGGCTGCTCGGCTGCGATACGTTGCAGGGATACTATTTGGGAATCCCAGTGCCGTTTATTGACCTAATTGCCGAGGCCAGCAGGCCTACAGAGCCTGTAGCGGCCGTCGGTTTCTGAGGGGATTCCATCTCTGGTGGGGCTGAGCATGAAGTGGCGAACCGTCTTTTTGTGGGGATTGTCGGTAGTTTGCTGTATTCAGCTGCTCAAACTCGGTTTGGTTGTGTTTGATGAGCCCGATGCAGACGTAAAGATTGTCGAGGACACCTCTCACATCACCGCCGGACACAACTAGCACGAGGTAAGGCTCGCAGCGCCTTACCCCGGGATCACGGCAACAGTGGACTTGCTGGCCATCTGGTTCTTCCTCAGCAAGCGTACTAGCCTTAATAGCCGCGAGCATCCAACAACTGCTGCGGAATATCGCCACCCCTGCCAGTACCTTGCTCTTGGACGATCCATTGTATTTGAGCATTGCATCAAGCAGCCTGCTCGCTATGGTGTGTCTGGCCATGCCAAGCTTTGGGAGGCAGAGGCGAGCCGAGCTTGGACCGAAACTGATGCAGCCCCCGCCGCTTGGGACTCCCAGGAGCGGCTTTTGACCCGCCACTTACGGCGGGTCTTTTTTGGGGATCAGACCGCAGACCCGGCTTTCGGACCATTACGCCTGCCCAGAGGCAGATCCTCGACACCGGACATAAAGGCCTCATAGCGCAATATCGGAACTCCTGCCACTCGTCCTGCTTGAGCGCTGCACTTCCATGCGTCTGCGCCGGGCGTTCTATTCCATGATAGGCCGTACCCTGCGGGGCAGGGTGCGGCCGTACCTCACTGAGGCTTGTTGTCGTTTCCGGCCTTGCCGTTGAACTCGACCTTGGCGAGGAGCGGAAGCATCACGGCGATGGAGAACCGAAGTTGGCCCTTATGGGACAACTTCGCGATTTGCCGGTTGATAAACTGGCGAAGGCGACGGCCGGTTTTCTAGCAGAAGGTTACGAGCGTTTTCATCAGAGGTTCCTCCTTAGTGGTTGTGCGTAATCGCGAAGCTCGAATACGGCTGGAACCGCCGAGTGCATCGCGTAGCGATCGCAACAGAGCGAAGCGGAGGGGAGAACCCTTTAGGGTTGCACGCTAAGGCGGGGCCTGCCGTATCGTGCGCAGGATTAGATTGCGTACGGCCACTAAGGAGCGGCCTGAAAACGCGGCCTTCGTAGCCCCGGCCGTCGCCTTCGCCTTCAACCGGCAAATCGCCATCCGGCCGCCAGGTCGGATCTCCATCGCCGTGATGCTGCAGCGGTGGGGAGCTGACATCGACGCTCTGGCTGGAAACGACAACAAGTCTCAGGGAGCCGCCCAGCTTGCGGGGCGCTTCCGTCGTGAGGGGGAAGGGAAGTTTGAGGGGAGGGGCCGAAGGGGGCTCCCCTCATTGCGGTTGGGTGCCGCTCGATGCGGCGCTCAATCGCTCCTAAGCCTGAGTGGCGCCGCGCTTACGTAACAGAAACCGCTTCAAGCTCCATCCGGCTCGCAAGATGTAGGGTGGCCGCCCAAGAGAGTAGTGCCCGCAATTCAGCCGCAGCACGCTCACTCCGGCTCCGGCGTTCTCCAGCCTTCCGAGCAGCCGTTCGGACAGGTCCGGCAGAACAACCGAATCCCTCGACGCCAGAATCACCAGAAGTTCGAGGCCTGGCCGCGCCAGCCTGTCTGGCTGGTTTTCGAGATTGAGCGGTGCCCACGCTCTTTGCAGTTGGGCAAGCGTAAGATGCGGCTCGAGGCTTGTCCGGATCGAGCGGGTTGCGCGCCCGGTCCATACCATTTCAGCAAGGCTCCCTGCCGTGAGGAACATAGACGCCCGCGAGACGGCGGGTTCATACGCCGCGACCAATCCTGCAACCCAAGATCCAAGGCTCATCCCGAGAACGGAAACATCCCGATAGCCTTGGCGCTTTAGCCAGCCGATAAGCTTACGCCCGTCCCATACCGCCTGTTTGACGGCTTGCATCGTGCGGCCGAGATTGGCGCTGAGCATGTAATCGGCATAGAGCGATCCGGGCCGCTTGCGTTCCAAGTGGTAGGGCATGGCGATCTCAATAACCGTGATCCCCTGCCAGGAAAGGAACCCGGCGATCTGCCGGTTCCGACTGGTCGCGTTCCAGTGATGGAAGATCACGACTGCCTGATCGCGTTTTCCGCTCTCGGTGATCCTGGCCCACACGATGTTGTTTTCAGCAACATCGGTTGAAACGTCCGAAGGGAATGTCAGCCAGCCATTCCGCAGCTCGAAGCTATGATCGCTCGCATCAGGCGGCTCAAAAAAGTCCGGCTCAGCGGCGGCCGTTTCCGCGAGAACGCAAAACTCCTCTACCGTTTCAGCCGCCCCCATGCCGGGAAATGCACGATCGGCGTCCAGAATGAAGTCCGTGATCTTCTTGGCCTCTTCGCCGCGCTGTGCGCGACCCTCGTCCCAACGATCCAGCCAATTATGAAACACGGCTGTCGCCTCTTATCTCACGGGCACGCCAAGCTGGCTCAAACGCCGGATCAAATAGACCATAGGTCGCAATGAGTGCGGTAACGATTAGCAAAACAGAGAAACCATCGAACGCGTCGATCAACATGTATGAGACGAAAAGCAAACCGATCACCGCAGACATCTTCCACAGGGGGGAACGAAGCCGCCTATCATCCCCCAAGCGGATTGCTCCATACACAAAGACGCTGCAGGTCGAAAGCACGACGAGCAAGCTGCTGTAGTGTGTGGGCATGATGTAATCGAAGGTCCTATCTCCATCGTCGTAATCTGCCAGCGCAGCCCAGACATCGCGGACCAGCCATGTCACGAAATCCGGGCCCTGCGATGCAAGATAGGCACTTTGTGCCTTCATGCAGATGGCGGCAAGGACGACGAGCACGGAACATCTGAAGACCCCGCGCATGATCCGCAGACCGATTTCACTGGTGTCCGGCCAGGCTCTCTGCTCGCCAACGAGTTCAGTTCCGCGTTTAAGCTTCCATAGATCATGGATGATCGTATGCAGCAGGATCAGGCCGGCGAACAGCAGGTAGAAGCTTGTGGACATGTAGAGATAGGCAAGGGCGGTAAACACGATTGCCGCCGGCGTGGATAGGATATCCGGCCTGATGATACCGATCGTCCCCCAGCTTGGGGCAAAATCCTGCGCTTGCTCAAGCAGAGGGATAAGCTGCACGCCGATCCATTGCACCACGCCCGCGAATAGTATGCAGATCAGGAAAACTGCCCAATAGGCCTGTGAGTTGGCCTGCAAATGTAGCGTCCAGGCGTCGCTGCTTCTTACACGATCAGCCTCCGCCAGTAGCCTGAGGCGGCCATCATGCTTCCAGAAACCCAGAAGCTCGATGACGACGGCGAAAAACAATGGCAACAGCACCATGAACAGGAAGGTCCAGTTCGGTGCCCAGAGGAAGCCAACCTGCTTCTCGATACCATCCGAGCGCACATAGGTGATGCTGTGGATCCCCAAAATGTAAGAGAGGAAGCCGAGGGCGGACGAACCGGCGAAGATCCAGGCCGGCAAGTTCAGATGTGATCCATGCGAGAAAATTGCCTCGGTCTTGATTGCCAAACCCCTTGGCCGCTCCGCTGGCTTGGTTTGAAGGTCTACCGAGACGACGGGCGTTAGAGGAACCTGGTTTTTTTCTGGCGCTGACGTGTCAGGCACACGCAGGGCAGTCGCAGTCGAGCCGCCGGTCTTCTTTTGATCTCGCCGCCTGGCGGTCAGGCGCGCTTGGGCCGAGCTGAGCTCATTCAGCCACTCATTCGTCGCCTCGCGATCGTCGCAACCGAAGATGCGTGCCAGCCAGCGAATGTTGGCCGGGCTGATGCCTTTGTCATTCTCCTGAAACCAGAGCTGGACGGTGCGAAGATCCACTCCGACACGGTTGGCGTCGATCTTTGAGATGGCATCCGCCAGTAGCTCCGGCGTCCACGGGCCTTGGGGAAAACCGTCTTCACCCAAGGGGCGTCCGGCACCCGCAGCAGCCATTTTCTTGAACAGTTCCTTGAAATCGCTTCCATCCGCCGGCGGAGGAACAAAAATCTTACCGTTTTTTTCCAATGACTTACAGCCCAAGATTTCGTCTTGTTTCGTATCCTATCGTGCGTTGTGGACGATTTGATGGTCTGAGACGATCCCCAATGCAACTAGATCGGTGAGGCATCCACCATGCTACTGTCGTCATCCAGTTCGCGTTCGTCCCGTGAAGCAATTGCCGCTCAATGCACCAAAACGGCTCCGGCATTGCCCACGTCTAGGAAAGTGGGAACGGAGATCGCAGCCAGTGCGACGGGAGAAGAACCCTCCCTTCGTGAGCTGATCGATCAGCATTCATCGGCAGTTCAAGGGGGGAAAAGGGCGGCGGCACGCCGCCAGGCCATCATCAACTATAAGCCGAAGGGCGACGGAGAGGCTAACCTGAAGCTGACCTATCTCGCGGCCTATCTGATCGCAACCAAAGGCACGCTTTCCGCCAAGGAAATGAGTTCACTGCTGGCGGATCGCCCGATTCGATCAACCTCCTGAGCGAGATGATCAAAGCGCCGCCAACGGCGGCGGCATGCCGGGCGGGAGGGGAGCCGAGGGGAGGGGCATGGGCTCCCTTCGGGCGGACCGCAGCCCGCTCGATGCGGCCAGGTTCGCAACTGCCAAAATGGCTACGGGGCCGGTTCTTCCGAACCAACCCCGCAACAAAGCATCCAACAATTGTCAGCGTACCAATCCTAACCGCTCACCAAGGCTTGGCGGCGTCGGCGTTTCTGCTTCCTTTGTCATGGCGACGATGGCGTTCTGTGACAGCCCTTCGATCTCATAGCCAAAACGGCGCGCGCTCGCGATGATTGATTCAAGGCTTGGGTGCTGCTCAAGAAGCGTCCCGAACCACAGGGCATATTCGTCGGTTTCCTCATCGGGAAATGCCTGCAGAAAGAAGGTACACAACGGCGCATCATAGCCGATTACGGCGTTCTCGTCGGTCTCTTCGTCGGTTTTCACGGTCACGGTGTAGCGGCTCAATGGTGTCCCTCCTGATGTCGGGCCGCATCGAAATGCGGCCCAGGTCCTATTTGAACAGCGGCATTGACCGCTTGTTGGTCAGGCTGGCGCGGTCGGTCGCAAAGCGGTAGCCGTCCCAATCCTTCCACGCTTCCCAACCTGCCGCGGTGGCGCGCCCATACCAGACGCGCACCGTGACCTTATTGTTTCCAAGGTCCTCGACAACCTCAACCGTGTGGCTCCCGCCTAAACCGGAGGGCGTGTCGAAGACCTCAACGCTTCGGCGCTGGCCGTTGCTTTTCATGCTTCGCCTCCTAAAGCCGGAAATGAGCAACCAAGCCCTGATTGGCTCGGTGGCTTGCCAGTGCATAGGCGCACGCCTGCGCCAGAAGGTCGGCATTCTCCACCATGCCCGACTTCGCGCGTCCCTTGATATCGGCTTTCAAGTCGTCATCGCTGGTCCCAACGTGCATGTTTCCGACAATCCAGCGCAATTGCGCATAGGGGATCTCGTCAACGCGCCGAACAGGCAAGGCCGAAATCAGGCCCTTGCGCTGACTGGCTGCCTCTCCGGCCTCACTTGCCTCCTTCTTGGTCGGGAAATAGGCTTTCACCAACTGGCGGCGCTGCGCGTCGGCTGTACTCATGAAAGCGTTTGAGCCGTCTTCTTGGGTATATAGGCTCCAGTCGGCGGCACTGCCGCCGAACATGGCGTCGCCTCGGCCGGAAAACTCCATGACTGTAAAAATCTGCTTATTCATGTGGGGATCCTCTGTTTTCCGGGGCTGATCAAGCGGCGCTGTTGCCGCTGATCGATTTCAAGACGCACTTGGCCGCATAGCGTCCGGCCTCGTTCAAGTTGCGCTGCCAAGCCCCCTGCGAAGGGGACCAGCGGAACCCGTGAGATTTCAGGGTGCGCCGCGTCTGTTCGTCCGGCTTGCCGGGGAACAGCAACTGAATGCGGGCCATGTCGGTATTTTCCTTGACCGTGACGGCTCCTGCCTCCGTCTCGACGTCCTCGGCGCGGTCGCCGCGCTTCTTCATCGCAGCAAGCGATGCAAGGCGGGTTTGCATGCGGCGCAGTTCGGCGCGAGTGTTGGTGGTGGAAAAGCCGCGTCGGTTCTGCCACGGGGCAAGGGTAACGCCACGCGATGCCCTCTCCTCGTCCATGCCGGTTTCGGCCACCACACGGGCCAGAATGTCGGCTTCGCTCGCCTGATCCTTCTCCATCCGGCGAATGATGACATTCGCCCGTTTCATCCGGTTGATGGACAGTGCCAGATCTTCAATCCGCGAGGCGATGCGCTGCATGGCTGCCGGGTCACTGGCTCGGATCGGCTCGTCACCGGTCCCGTGGGGAAACGCCTTGCGCTTCACTGCTTTTTTCGCAGTCGCGATATGGGCTGAGATGTCAGCACGGCGGGCGTCTGAAACTCGCATCCGCTTTTCATTGCGGGCGACGGGAAAACGCGCAGGTCCGGTGATGAACCAGTTCATGCAACGGCCTTCCGCTGCCCAATACTTGGCGGTGATCTCGACATGACGGCGAGCAAAGGCCTCTAGTTCAGCATCCGGCAGGGGCAGTTTTGCTTGCTCCCACAGCTCCACCATGTAGGTGGCAAAGCCGTTCAGGCGCTCTGCCAGCCCTTCCAGTTCGGAAAGGGTGCGCCGCTCCGGAAAATGAGTAAGGGCATGGAAGCTATGTTCGATGTCCTTCGCCGCGATGGTCGCGGCAAAGGTTCCGGCGAGAATGGACAGGGTGCGGTCCTCGACAACAGCGATGATCATCGGACTACCCCCGCCATGACGGTTGGGTGAGTGCGGGTGATACGGGTCTGGAACCCGATCAAGGCGCCGCCCAGAATGACCCCATTGGGGGAATGCTCGTCTGCCTTGGCAAAGACCGGATCAAGAACCGGCTTGCAGACGTTCAGGCGGGCCGCTGCTTCCTCAATGCTGATCTGCGGCGGTAGGACATGTGCGCCGTCCAGGCTGGCAAGAACGATCTTTCCAGCCAATGGCTGCGGGTAGCCGTCAAAGACGGTGAAGGCGGTCAAGCCGTCCCGCAAACCCTCCTCATCGACGATAAGAACGTGGTTCGTGTCGAATGGCACCACCTCGACAAGCTGGCATCCAATCAGCCCGTAGGTCTGAGAGAATGCGCTAGGTGCTGCGACCTGTGCAGCTTGAATGGTTCCAGCTTCCGGGTCCAGCAGGTAAACGGTTGCGGTTGTGGTCATAGTTCTCACCCTTTCCCCAATTCCGCGAAGCGGTCTTCTCGTGCCCCTCGTGGGCAGGAGCCCCGCTCCTGTTCCCGAGTTCGCGCGGAGCAGCGGGGGAGAGGGTGGCAAGGGGATAAAAACGGAGGGGGTTCGCCCGCCCGAGGCAAAGCCGAAAGGGCGTCGTGTCAGCGGCGCTCCTGCACAAAGCGCTGCCCCAAGGCTGCGCGAAGGAAGGACGGGGAGACCGTTTTTTCCCCTTGTGAGGGAGAGGGGGCAGTGCTCCTCTTTCCCTCATCAAAGAAACAGACAGGACGCCTCCGGCGTCACTGCTTTATCCTGGCCTAGGCCGGCAAACCGCTGATGCTGATTCCTGTGAAGAGCAGTAGGGGAGGGGAAAGGCCGCCCCGATACGAGGCAGGGCGGCCTCCGTAGGCACATGACAGAAAAGGGCTAGAGATCTGCCACGACCTGACCTGATAAGCGGGCAATATGGGTCGATTGCGGAAAGCTGTAAATGTTCCGAACCGATATTTGCCCAAGATGCATGTGATTGAAGGCGAAGCCGCAGCGCAACCGATCGTTACCCCAATGGGCGGAGACAGCGCCTGCTGGCTCCGTGCCGAAGGCATAGAGCGGGGTCGCCAAGCGATGCGCCAAAGCAGCTATCCAGGGTAGACTTTCGAGGCACCATCTTTAAATGTCCCGGAGGAACAACGATGAAATTCCAGTGTGGTTGGCGGCAATGGCAGGTTTCGGACTCGAGCAGTGGGTAAGCTATCTCGGACTTGAACGCGTTGTAGACCCAGACAAAGATCATCCGGTTTATCGCAAACGGCTCGACGGAAAGATCATCGACCTCAGGCAACTGGATCTGCTTGTCGCGCAAAGGCTACGTGACCTGCGAACCGATCGACAACTTGCGCAAGCCAAAGTCGCTATGCTGCTAGGGGTGAAGGAGGCTACCTACGCCCGCTACGAAAACGCCTCCTCCTTGATGACAGTCGGACGCCTGCTCCACGTTTTCGAGGTCCTGAATATCACCCCGGAAGAGTTTTTCGATCCTCTCGTCAACGAACAGCCCTCTCACTCCAAAGCCGAGTCACGCGAAGCCCTGAGAGACCAGCTGATGGAGGAAACGGTCGACCACCTGAAAAAGCTCGACGATACGACCTTGAAGATGGTGCATGACCTGGTGAGGGCCATGGAGCCCCGGACAAACGGAAGGCAGTAACCGAATGTCGCGGCGAAAGCCGCGCCATAGCACTCAGCGGGTTGGCTTTGGTTTCCGCCGCGCGCCGGCCGCCTTTGGCGAACAGCCGGCGCTCATGCGGCGTCCTTTCTCGCGCCCTACTGGCGAAGACATCCGCTCGGATCGATCGGCGCCAGTCCGAGATCCGAGAAGGACAATGAAGAACATCGGAGCTTTCAGCATAGCGCCGACCCTCCTTAAGGGGCGGGAAAGCGGGAATTCTCGACACGGTTTTGACGGATAAAGGGAAGCCGCAGGAGGCTTAGCATAGCGCCGCGAAGCGGAAGCCGGGATCGACTTCCCCCGCCAAAACAGTTCCGCATCATCAGGCCAAAAGCGATGTCTAACTATCAGATGTGTGCCGGCCCTGACTGCAGTCAGTGAAGCGTCGGGGCAGGGTCCGATAGGAGCTTCACCGCATTCTTCACGACCTTACGAAGCTTTCGCCAATCGGGAAGGTCGCCTTCATTGACGCGTTCCTCGATCGCCGTCAGGATCCAGCCAACGCAGGCTATATCTTCGACAGCGCGGTATTCATCCGAGCGCTGAAAGCAAGCGACAATACGGGGCCGTGCGCCTTCGTCGGTTTTGGGGATCTGCGCAACCAGGTCCCGCGCTTCGCGATAAGCATTGGCTACTCTCTCACGTTCATCAGGACCGGCTTGCGTGATCATTCCGACAGTCCAAACCAGCGATTTTGAAAGGTCGACTACTTCGTCTGTCATGGCGTGATCATCCTTTTCGGTGCAACGGATTCAAAAGGGTACCATCCTCTTTCCACACGCGAAAAGAGCATATCCGCAACTTGATCGCGTCGCTTGGCGCCTTCATCTGGCGCCTGATTTGTCCTTTTTGGGAGAGTCTCGCTAAATCGCAAATCCCTGATTTGCGGATGAGGTTGCTCTGCGCTATATCCTTTCTCTAGGAGACCGCAAATGCTCTTGAAGAAGTTTGACGAGAACAAGGAAGGCCTGAAGCAGATCGGCCGCGAAGCGATTGCCGAGAGCCGTCGTTTGGGCCTGCCGCTCTCCGCTCGTGACCTTAAAAATCAAGCCGAGGATCAGGCGAAACACGCGCAGAGCAAGCGCGTATCTGCCGCCTGAGGTCTGAACTCTTTGCCCTAGCCCAGCTGCATTATTCTCGGCGGTCGTAACGGATCGGGCAAGACGTCGGAGTATGCGAAGCTGCAGCTCGACGGTGCTTGTAGAGCACCCTTAGGTCTCGCTGAGAGCAGCGCAGACACAGGAAACGTGAAGGCCAGGTATGCCGGTTGTCAAAAAGGACATATCTGCCTACGCCACAGCGTGAAGTGGTAGGTAGCCATGAACGAAATTGAGATTGCCGGTATCAAACGTGATCTGCGCGAGGTGATTGTTACCGTCCTGGGCAAAGGGAAAGACGGCGCCGATCTGCGTGTCGCAATCTCGTTCGGTTTGCATACCATATCGACCGGCTGCGACCACGGGCAGCACGACATGTTCGATGAAAATGGCAAGCCGCGCCTGTTCAACGAAGACAGATATGCATTCTCGCTGGGGTTGCCTGAGCTTGCCCATCGTATGATCGAGCAGAACTACTTTTCTTGGGAGTCGGCGGATCGTAATCGGGCTATGAACTTTGCAGTGATCGATGTCGCACCAGGCCGCATCCACCGGCTCGAAGACGGAACACATCAGTTTGTGTTTTTCTACCTCTATCCGGCGTCTGGTATCACTGCCGACGTCAATCTAGTCATCACCGGCTGCCATTCGCGCGAGGTGGCGTTCAGCCGTATCAAGCGGCGTTTCAACATCCACACTCTTCTGCGCAAATGCTTGTATGAAGCGAAGCGAATTCCCTGAATGAAAAAGGCTCCCACGAAGCGGCAGCCTTTTGAAAGGGATGCGGGTGTGCCTTACCGTGGTGTACCGGCCTCGAGGGCGCACATGCTGACGGCGACTACCGAAGTAGAAGCCCCGCTGTCCGTAGCTGCTTATATATATATCACCCCCCGGGGTGTATTTCAAGACGGGGGGAGGGTGGCCTGTGAGGGTGGGCGTCCGAAGCTCGCTCAATTCCAGCATAAATCATTATCGCACCCTGAATGCATCAAGTGACCGCCTGCAGGCTTCGTTAGGAGCAATGTAGCCCGAAAAGATGGGAGCGACACCGGGGAGTAGACATGGACGCTCCCAGGCGCACGGACCCTTCTTCCGGCGATCGATAAGGTTCTAGAGCGCTTCGAGCCGGCCGCTCCCATGCCGATGGAGCGCGCTGCGGTGGCGGATCGAGTCCCGCCGGGTGAGGGAGTAGTAGAAGCTCCGACGGTTTGGGTTCGATGGCGAGGCCAAACATTTAGTGGAACCAAAGCAGCGAGGTCTAGCGCCGGCCGTCAGTCTCACACCCCGTAACACGGCTGCAGTTGAGGATAGAGCCAGGGTTTGACGAATTGGCCCCGGCGATCACGCCTTCCGATAACGATCGCTTTCGAGAGCTTGTCGTCGATTGCGGCCATCAACACTTCCTCCTGGGCGCCCAATGCACTGCGCTTTTCGGACCCTTGTTCCCAGAGCAGCGCTTCCTTGATTGCAAAAATGTCCGCGCGCTCACGCATCACCTTCGGATGGGTATGGAGCCAGCGCAGAAACGCAACCGCTTCCGGAGTCGAGCGCCACAGAGCGTCGTAGTGTTCGGCATAGGCCTCTGCGGTTTCGGGCTCCGACAGGTTCGATCCGTGCCAGATGGCCATTGGCAAGGGGCTCCGCGTGCCGGTCAAGATCTCGGCAATGTATGGATTCTCGATAAAGGCCCGGCGCAGGATCGTTGCGGCCTCGACCATTTTGCCAGACATGATTTCAACCAAGGCAGCCTCGTAGCGATAAGGAGGGTAGCTGTCCGCCTCTTGCTTGAAGATCTTCTGGGCCTTCTTCTCGTTGCCCGAGCGCAAACACTCCGAGCCGATCAGGTAGCGGATGCCCTGGTTATCGCTGGGATTCCAGCGCAGCATATGCTCCAATATTTCGATTGCCTGATCCCGTCGACCAAGTTTCTGGTAGCACAGAGCGACACCATGAGCTGCGCGCAAGAAAGGCCGGTTTTCCAACCAGGACCATTCGATGAGGCCCCGGTAAGTCCGCGGGATAGCCGCTAGGCCAATTCCTAGCCCTCGTTCGCAGGCGTCGAGAGCCTGTTTGGCTTTGCCTTGCTCAAGCATCACGAAGCCGAGATGCGCATGACCATCAATATAATTCGGATAGTGCTCGACCAGGTCAGCCAATGCCAGATGGAACTTCTTCTCCGACAGGCTTCCGCTAGCGCGCTGATCGAGAAGAGTGTCGAGCTGACCGTCAGCCTCTCGCTCCTCGGCACCATGCCGAAACCGCGCGCCGTCCTCATCGAGTTCCAAAACCACAGCAGCCATTCGATCTAAGCCCCTCCCGATGACCTGTTGCGCGCAGCGCCACAAATGTACATTTGCCAGTGATATTGATCAGAATGATCCCTGAACAGCCGATATTGTTCGGCGATGAGCCGCTTTCGATCAAGCCCGGCATCGCCGCGCACTCCGACCCGAGCCTGTCCACGGCATTTCTTCATCTGCGAACGTTGAAAGCAATGCCGGACTTCCGGCCGCGCGCGCGAGAGTGTTAAGCAAAATCAATGCTGGTTCCAGATTGAATGCAACACGGCCCTTAAACCTATAGGCATTGCCGTTCGAGAGACAACAGATGTCGGCTGAACATCTCCTTGGGCGTCTGAAACCCCAAGCACTTGCGCGGCGTGTCATTCAGCCTGTCACATAGGGAGCGGATCTCCTGATTGCTGACATCCAGCACAATCGTTTCCGGCGGCAGGTATCGTCGAACACGCTTGTTTGTGTTCTCGACCGTGCCTTTCTGCCATGGAGCTTGGGGGTCGCAGAACCAGGCGGTCGTTCCCATACCGTGCTCTAACGCGCGCCATGAGACGAACTCCAGTCCCCGATCGAATGTCAGACTTTGCCTGGCTTGGACGGGCAGGGGTGCCAGATGCTGGATCAACTGGTTCATGATCGGCTTCGAGCGCCGGTCATTGTTGCGAAACAGCAGGGTATACCGGCTCTTGCGCTCCACGACGGTGGCGATGTTTGCAGCGCCATGCTCCTTTCTGAAGATCATCAAATCCGCTTCCCAGTGACCGAATTCACTACGGGAGTTGATGACTTCAGCCCTGTTGCGAATGGCGCATTCCATTGGAAAGACAAGGCTTTTGGGTTTGCGTGCATATCGCGGTCGCCGCCTACGACGTCGTTCAGGCAGGTGACGCGCCAGTTGCTGATCCTGGCCTTCCTGAGAATAAACATACTGGTAGATTGTCTCATGGCTCAGACGGGTGGTTGCGCCACTGGCAAGCCGCAGCCGGCCAGAAATCTGTTCCGGTGACCAACCGTCTTTGAGCCGATCGACAACGGCGGCGCACAGACTGGGGTTGTGCAACAGCTTACGATATTTGCGACGCCGGTCGCACGCCATCTCATGCGCTGTGATGTGCCAGTATCCTTCCGCAATCGGAACGTCACGATCATGCCAGAAATTCCGTCGCAGCTCTCGGCAGATCGTTGAGCGGTGGCGGCGAAGGGCGCGCGCGATCTCAGCCTGACTGATCTTCTTCTCATGCATCCGTGCGATGATACGACGTTCATCCAAACTCAACTGCACAAAAGAGCGGGCCATTCCATCCTCCTGAAACCATGGCCATTATTGTCTTCGTTGCATTTGAAAATGGAATCTGCCCCCGGTACATGCGCCAGCCGCGTAATCCAAATTATGGAACAAAAGAGCCATACTCAATCCGCTGAACCAATCAGCACGCCTCGTTTCTTCTCTGCCTGCGATTTCTTGAAACACGGTTGTCAGGTTGGCGTCGACTACCTGACATAACGTTGCTTTGGGGCGCTCGCCGACCCGCATGATCATCGTGAAACAATGAGCGCCCCTCAATCCGCATAGAAAGAGATCGTCCTCTCGCTTGACTTGTTTATTTAACGCGTTTATTTAACGCGTAAGATTTATGAATCAAGGAAAGACTCATGCCCAGACCCGCGTTGACGGAAGAGGAAATCCGCAGCTTTCGCAGGACAATCCTGGCGGCGGCAGCAAAGATCGTGGGCCGGGAAGGTCTCGCCCGATTGTCGATGCGCGGGCTGGCAGATAGCCTCGGCATGACGGCAGCTGCGCTCTATCGCTACTATCCGAGCAAGCAGGACCTGATCATCGACTTCTGCCGCGACGCGATCACCGACCTCAGAAATCGCTTCGGCGAAATTCATCGGACCACGGAAGATCCGCTGTCTGCCATTCGTTCGATGATGACGGCCTATGCCCGTTTTGGCCTTGAGGACCGTGATCGTTTTCGGATGCTTTTCCTGGAAAATGACCAGGGCCTGACCTCGCCTTTGATGGAAGACGAGGAAACGATGCTGCCGTATCGCCAGCTTGTCGAGCAGGTCGCCAAGGCTGCTGCCGCGGGCCTTATTGTTACGGCTGACAGCGAACGATCGACGCAGACTATCTGGGCCAGCGTCCATGGCATTGTGACCCTCGCTTCCACCTTCAATGATTTCGATTTCGGCAATGTCGATCAGCTCGTCGACGAGACGATCGAACTGCTTATCCGTGGGCTGCGCTCGCAAGGAGCCGCACAATGAAGACCAGCATCTCGAAATACGTTGCTCTCTTCGGCGCCCTCGGACTGCTTGTCGGGTGCAGCGAGGCCGCGCCGGAAGCCAAGGCACCACGGCCGATCAAGTCGGTCGTCGCCGAGATCCGTTCGATTGGCGAGACCGTCAGCCAGACCGGCGAGACCCGTCCACGCTACGAGACGCCGCTGAGTTTTCGTCTCAATGGTCAGTTGACCTTCCGCGTCGAGAACGGCGTCGAGGTCAAGGCCGGAGAATTGCTCGCCAGCATCGACAAGGTGCCCTCGCAGAATAACGTGCTGACCGCACGCGCCGAACTGGCCACCGCTCAGTCGGCGCTGGAGTTTGCCCGGCTGACCGCCGAGCGTAACCGTGAACTCTTCTCCAAGAACGTCATTTCGAGAGCACAGCTGCAGGAGGCGGAAGCCAACCTTCAGACAGCGCAAGCGCGTTTCGCAGGCGCTACGACGGCTTTATCGACGGCAGAGGAGACGCTGACCTATACCGAGATCAAGGCGCCGCGCGACGGCATAGTCTCGGCCGTCGGCGCCAATGTCGGCCAGATCGTGCAAGCCGGGCAGCAGGTGGTTACCATCATTTCCAATCAGGATCGCGACGCCGTTTTCGATGTACCCGAGCGACTCCTCAACGACGGCGCAGGGACGACCGAGGTAAAGGTCAGTCTGATTTCCAACCCGGCCGCCACGGCAACTGGCACCATCCGCGAGGTGACGCCCTCCGCCGATCCCGTCACACGGACCTTCCGGGTGAAGGTGTCGCTCGACGACAAGGGCCAGCGCATGCCGTTCGGCGCCGCCGTGCTCGGCACCATCGTACTGTCGCCGAAGGAGCTGGTTGAGCTCCCCGCCTCGGCACTCACCAACAAAAACGGCGCCACGGCCGTCTTCGTTTTCGACAAGACATCGAGCAAGCTCTCTTATCGGACTGTTCAAATCGACCGATACGACGACCAGAACATCTATGTCGCCTCCGGCCTCAACACGGGCGACATCGTCGCCACAGCCGGTGTCAGCAAGCTGCGTGACGGCGAAGTGGTCAAGCTCGAGGCACGGGAGGGTCAGTGATGGGCAAGACATCGCAGCCGCATGGCAAAAAGTTCAATTTGTCGACCTGGGCCCTGCAGCACCAGTCACTGGTCATCTTCCTGATGATCATGACCATGATTGCCGGCGTCTGGAGCTATCAGCGCCTGTCCCGCAACGAGGACCCGCCGTTTACCATCAAGACCATGGTGGTCTCGGCACTCTGGCCGGGTGCCAGCACCTCAGATACGGTCAATCTTTTGACCGAGAAGCTGGAAAAGAAGCTCTCGGAAACACCCTATCTCGACCATACCCAAAGCTATTCCCGTGCGGGACAGTCGGTGATTTTCGTCAACCTGCGGGACGATGCCCCGCCCGCCGAGGTCTCCGACGTCTGGTACCAGGTCCGCAAGAAGATCTCCGATCTCGCACCCACCCTGCCCCAGGGCGTGCAGGGTCCCTTCTTCGACGACGAATTCGGCGACACCTTCGGCAGCATCTACGCCTTCCAGGCGGAGGGCTTCTCCAAGCGCGAACTGCGTGACCGCGTCGAAACCGTGCGGGCGGAGCTCTTGTCGATCAAGGATATCGGCAAGGTGAATGTGCTCGGCGTCCAGGAAGAAGAGATCGTCATCGAATTCTCCTCGGCCAAACTCGCGAGCCTTGGCGTCGATCCTGCCGCTGCCATGGAAGCGATCCGGGCACAGAACTCGATCACGCCCACGGGTTCGGTGCGCACCGAAAGCGAAAAAATCTCGCTGCGCGTCAGTGGTGCCTTTGCCTCCGAAAAGAGCCTGCACGATCTGACCTTCCGCGTCGGCGACCGCTTCATTCGGCTCGAAGACGTCGCCAGCATCGACCGCCGCCTCGTCGATCCGCCGGCGCCGGCCTTCCGGGTCAACGGTGAGCCGGCCATCGGTCTCGCCATTTCCATGTCCGAAGGCGGCAACCTGCTTGCCTTCGGCGATACCCTCAAGACCCGCATGGCCGAGATCGCCGCCGAACTGCCGCATGGCATCGAGATGATCCAGGTGGCCGACCAGACCACTGTCGTCAAGGAGGCCGTCGGCGGCTTCGTCAAGGTGCTAATCGAGGCGATTGTCATCGTGCTCGCCGTCTCCTTCGTCTCGCTCGGAACCCGGGCCGGCCTCGTCATCACCGCCTCGATCCCGCTCGTACTGGCCATGACCTTCTTCGGCATGGACCTCGCCGGCATCGGTCTGCAGCGTATTTCGCTGGGCGCCCTGATCATCGCGCTTGGCCTTCTCGTCGACGATGCCATGATCACTGTGGAAAGCATGGTTTCCAGCCTCGAGAATGGCGTGGACCGGGCGGTCGCGGCAAGCCATGCCTACGAGACCACTGCCTTCCCGATGCTGACGGGCACGCTGGTCATGATCGCTGGCTTCATCCCGGTCGGTTTCGCAGCGTCGAGCGCAGGTGAATACACCTTCTCGCTGTTCATGGTTGTCTTGATCTCGCTTCTCGCGTCCTGGATCGTCGCGGTGCTCTTCTCGCCGCTGCTCGGCACCTGGATCCTGCCCACGACCATGCCGCGCCATACCGAACAGGACGGACGCGTGATGGCCGCCTACAAGCGGGTGTTGAACTGGTCACTCAGCCATCGCTGGCTGACCTTGGGAACGGCGGTCGCGCTGCTCGTCCTTTCCGGCTTTGGCGCGACCAAGCTTGAGGAACAGTTCTTCCCGGCCTCCGACCGCCCCGAACTGCTCGTCAGCCTGACCCTGCCACAGAACGCCTCCCGCGAGGCGACCGAGGAGCGGGCCCGCAAGCTCGAGGACCTGCTGAAGGCGGACGGCGACGTCGCCAACTTCACCACCTATGTCGGCTCGGGTTCGGTCCGCTTCTACCTGCCGATGGATCTGCTGCTGGAAAACGACAATGTCAGCGAGACCGTCGTCGTCACCAAGGGCATTGACGAACGCGACGCCGTGCGCGCCCGCCTCGAGGAGGCAATGCGGAAAGACTTCACCGACGTCACCACCCGTGTCTCGCCGCTCGAACTGGGTCCCCCGGTCGGCTGGCCGCTGAAATACCGTGTCACCGGCGAAGACTACAAGACGGTGCGCGAACTGGCGCTGAAGGTGGCCAACATTGTCGGCGAAAATGCCAATACCCGCGACGTCAACCTGACGGCTGGCGAACCGCAGCGGCGCGTGACCGTCGTCGTCAACCAGATCGAGGCGCGGGCGCTGGGCATGAGCTCGGAGTCGGTGGCGAGCGAAATCTCTGCCATCTTCGCCGGCTCGACCATCACCAGCGTCCGGGACGGCGACCGGCTGGTCAATGTCGTGGTCAAGGGTATCGAGACCGATCGCACGTCGATCGCGACGATCGGCAACATCAACCTGCGTGGCAGCAATGGCCGTTCGGTGCCGCTGCGTCAGGTCGCGACGATCGAATACGGCCTGGAAGAACCGGTCATCTGGCACCGTCAGGGCCGTCCGATGATTGTCGTCCAGGCCGACGTCGCCAAGGGCCTGCAGCCGGCAACCGTTGCGGCCGAGGTCAATGCCTCGCTCGACGCGCTCAGGGAAACCCTGCCGATCGGCTATGCGATCCAGTCGGGAGGCATCACCGAAGAAGCGGCCAAGGGCAATGCCTCGGTCTTCGCAGTACTTCCGATCATGCTGATCGTCATCGTCGCGCTGCTGATGGTCCAGCTGCAGAGCTTCTCGCGCATGGGACTTGCGATCGCCATGGCACCCTTCGGCCTAATCGGCGTGGTGGCCGCCATGCTGCCGACCGGCACGCCAATGGGCTTTGTCGCGCAGCTCGGCGTGATCGCGCTCTCTGGCATGATCATCCGCAACGCCGTCATCCTCATTCAGGAAGTGGATCAGAATGTTGCCAAAGGTGAGCCGATCCGTGAGGCAATTGTGCATGCCGCTGTCCATAGGTCGCGGCCGATCCTGCTGACGGCACTGGCCGCCATCCTCGGCATGATCCCGATTGCAGTCCAGATCTTCTGGGGCCCGATGGCCTATGCCATCATCGGCGGACTGGCAGCAGCCACCGTGCTGACGCTGACACTCCTGCCCTGCCTGCTGCTCTGGCTGCTTTCTGTCGAACAGGCAAAGGCGGCTGGGTCGGGTGATGCTCCGATGAAAGGGGCCCTTGCGCATGATCGATAAAGAGATAGCCAAGGCAGGCTCCCTCCCCGACAAACAGACGATGGCGTTTCAGCGGCTCTTTTGTCCCCAATGCGAGGAAAGCGAACAATCAGCCAATCGAGTCAAGTGTTTGTCTGAATTTTCATACAGTCGAACGCCAATCGGAATTCAGCCCCTTGTATCAACTAAAATATTACGCGATATGTTTATTCGATTCAGCTTAATAATTGCGGCGTGTGGCGAAGGCGTTAAATAAGTTGCAGTCATATGCATAACCATTGCTAGGTGTATTCAGTGATACAACTAGATAGGGGTCGTATATATTGGACACAGCTGGAGTCGCGTAATTGGAAATTCTGTTTTTCCTCTTCCTTGGAAAGCCGCTCTGGATGTGGCTCGTCTTCATGGGCCTGGTTGTGGCTCTGCTCGCATTCGATCTCGGTGTTCTGCATAAGGATGACCACGAGATCGGTGTTGCCGAGAGCCTGAAGCTTTCAGTCATGTACCTGTCTCTCGGTTTTCTGTTTGCCGGCTTCATCTACTGGCAGATGGATACTGAAGCGACTGCACAGTACCTGACCGCCTTCGTGGTGGAAAAGACGTTGGCGATGGATAACATCTTCCTCATCGCCATGATTTTCGCCTTCTTTTCCATTCCGCGCGAGTACCAGCACCGCGTCCTGTTCTGGGGCATCCTTGGCGTCATCATTCTTCGCGGCATCATGATCGGCCTGGGTGCAACGATCGTGGAGCAGTACAATTGGGTGCTCTACATCTTTGCAGTGTTCCTGATCCTGACCGGCATCAAAATGTTGTTCATGGCCGACAAGGAACACAAAATCGAAGAAAACGGTCTGATCCGTTTTCTGAAGCGCCACATGAATGTCACGAATGAGCTTCACGGCAACCGGTTCGTGATCAGGAAACTGGATCCGTCAACCGGGAAACTGAAGCGCTACGCGACTCCTGACCTGCTCCCCTGGAATGTCCTCGG
>NZ_VJMG01000018.1 GCF_007004135.1 Affinirhizobium straminoryzae | reverse complement strand
GATCAGGGATGGAGCGGGCGGCTGCCTGAAGCAGGGAGCGCCGGGCGAGAAGGGGAGTTGGAAGCCGATCCCGTCTCTTCCGGCGAAACGGCAGGCGCAGCCGCTGCGAGCGGTGCGGGTTTGCGGGCGGCAAGCCATCAGCCCCGATTGTTGATTGCGACAATGTCGACATTTTGTATTATGATCTTGGTCAACAGGGATGATGCCATTGCCACTGTCCGCCCGAAAAAGCCTATGCGACGGTGCGACCGCATGGTGCGGCCGCCGGCGAGACCGCCATGTCCCCGTCATCCGAGCCACTGGCCCAACCCACCGACCCAACCCAACGGCCCCATCCGCAGGCCCGATCCACAGGAATGTCCAGCATGAGCGCGCCCCACTATATCCCGTTTGCCCAGTCTCTCGGCACCTTCGAGAACATTGCGGCAGCGGTGCCCCCGATTGGGCTTGCGGAGTTGCAGGCGCGCGTCGCCCGGCTGCAGGCACTGATGCGGGAGGCGGGGGTGAAGGCCGTCTATCTCGATACCTCCTCCAGCCTGACCTACTTCACCGCGATGTCGCTCGGGGCGAGCGAGCGCCTGCATGGCGCGATCATCCCGTCCTCGGGCGCCCCCATCTATATCAGCCCCGCCTTCGAGCAGCCGAAGACGGAAACCCTCATCACCCTTGCTGGCGACATTGCCACCTGGGAGGAACACGAGGATCCCACGGCGCTCGTTGCCGATATCGCCTGCCGGCTTCCGGCTGCGGGCAACAGTCTCGCCCTTGACCCCGCCACCCCCTTTGCCTTCTCCGACCCGATTGCCGGCCATCTCGGGGAGCGGCTGCCGGTGATCAGCGCAAAGCCCCTGATCGCGGGCTGCCGCCAGATCAAGTCCGCCACGGAAATCGCCATCATCCAGACGGCGATGACGGCAAGCCGCGGCGTCCACAAGGCGGTCTGGCAGGGGCTTTACGAAGGCGTCTCGACAACGGAGGTGACGGATTTCATCGCCGCCGCGCATGCAAGGCTCGGCATGCGCCACATCTTCGCCGCTGCGCAATTCGGGGAGGCCACGGCCTATCCGCATGGCGTGCCCTATCCCCAGACCCTGAAGCGGGGCGATATGGTGCTGATCGATCTCGGCGCCCATATCCATCGCTATTGCTCGGATATCACCCGCACCTACGTCTTCGGCGAACCGACCGACCGCCAGCGGGAGATCTGGGCGCTGGAGCAGAAGGCCCACCGCGCCGCCTTTGACGCCGCGCAGCTGGGCGCGACCTGCGAGGCCGTGGATGCCGCCGCCCGCAAGGTGCTGACCGATGCGGGCTATGGCCCCGACTACAAGGTGCCCGGCCTCCCGCACCGCACCGGCCACGGCCTCGGCATGGACATCCACGAGGAACCCTACATCGTGCGCGGCAACACGACCCGTCTGGCGCCGGGTATGGTGTTTTCCGACGAACCGATGCTGGCGATCTATGGCGAATGCGGCGTGCGCCTGGAAGACATCATCTACATGTCCGACACCGGCCCCGTCTTCTTTACCGAGCCGGCCACCTCGATCACGCGGCCGTTCGGGTGACGATGACCGGACGCTCCGGCATTCCCTTCTCATTGTGTTCCTGACGCACAGCGCACCTGTCTCGTCCGCCCGTGGGCGACGTGATGCGCCGCCATATTGTCCTGTCGGCCCGGCCTGACTGACGAGTCACAGCGGAACGCCGGTGGCATATTCACGGTCCGGGCAAAATCTCCGGCATGGGCCTTGCGTTCCGCCCGCTTCGGTCGGGAGCAGAGCGCGTACGCGCTCAAGAAAAATCTGTCTGATAGGTTGGTGATATCTATTTGACAGAAATGACGAGGTTCTCGTATAACCTGTGCGACAACGAGCGGAGACGCTGTCTCCGCAGACTGCAGGTAAGCCGATGATCATCACCGATGTTAGCGTGCGCGTGTTCCGCACCACCACCCGCCGCCACTCCGACAGCGCCGGCCATGCGCATCCCGGCCCGCCGCACCAGGTGGAGCAAGCGATCCTGACCATCCGCACCGAGGATGGGGCGGAAGGCCATTCCTTCACCGCGCCGGAAATCGTGCGGCCGCATGTCATCGAAAAATTCGTGAAGAAGGTGCTGATCGGCCAGGATCACCGCGACCGCGAGCGCCTGTGGCAGGATCTCGCCCACTGGCAGCGCGGGTCCGCCGCCCAGCTGACCGACCGCACGCTGGCGGTGGTCGATTGCGCGCTGTGGGATCTGGCCGGCCGGGTGCTGTCCACACCTGTCTACAAGTTGATCGGCGCCTATCGCGACAAGGTGCTGGCCTATGGCTCCATCATGTGCGGCGACGAGCTGGAGGGCGGCCTTGCAACGCCCGAGGATTACGGTCGCTTTGCCGAAACGCTGGTCAGGCGCGGCTACAAGGGCATCAAGCTGCACACGTGGATGCCGCCGGTCAGCTGGGCGCCGGATGTCGGCATGGATCTGAAGGCCTGTGCCGCGGTGCGCGAGGCGGTCGGCCCGGATATCCGGCTGATGATCGATGCCTTTCACTGGTATTCGCGCAGCGATGCGCTGGCGCTCGGCCGCGGCCTCGAAAAGCTCGGCTTCGACTGGATCGAGGAGCCGATGGACGAGCAGTCGATGTCCTCCTACCAGTGGCTGGCGGACAATCTCGATATCCCGGTCGTCGGGCCGGAAAGCGCGGCCGGCAAGCACTGGCACCGGGCGGAATGGGTGAAGGCCGGCGCCTGCGACATCCTGCGCACCGGCGTCAACGATGTCGGTGGCATCACGCCGGCGCTGAAGACCATGCGCATGGCCGAATGCTTCGGCATGGACTGCGAGGTGCATGGCAACACGGCGATGAACCTGCATGTGGTGGCCGCCGCCAAGAACTGCCGCTGGTACGAGCGCGGCCTGCTGCATCCCTTCCTCGAATATGACGACGGGCACGACTATCTGAAATCGCTGTCCGACCCGATGGATGCCGACGGTTTCGTGCATGTGCCGGATCGCCCCGGCCTCGGCGAGGACATCGATTTCGATGTCATCGAAAACAACCGGGTGCGGTGAGGGGCCGATGCGAACCATCCTCGCCTTCGGCGACAGTCTGACCTGGGGTGCCGATCCCGAAACCGGGCTTCGCCACCCGCCGCAGCATCGCTGGCCGGAGGTGCTGGAGCAGGCGCTTGACGGCACGGCGCGGGTGATTGCCGAAGGGCTTGGTGGCCGCACCACCTGCTATGACGATCACACCGGCCCTGCCTGCCGCAACGGGGCAAAGGCGCTGGCCGTGGCGCTGGCCAGCCACATGCCGCTCGATCTCGTCATCATCATGCTCGGCACCAATGATCTGAAGCCCGCGCATGGCGGGCGGGCCGAGGCGGCATCCTCCGGGATGCGCCGGCTGGCGGAAATCGTCGAGACCTTTCCCTACAAGCCGCGCAGCGCCCGGCCGAAACTTCTGATCGTGGCGCCGCCGCCCTGCGGTGCGGGACCGGGCGGCGTGCCGGCCGGCGGCCGCAGCATTGCGGAATCCGAACGGCTGGCACCGCTTCTCGCACAGGTGGCTGAGGAGGCCGGCGCCGGCTTCTTCGATGCGGGATCGGTGGCGAAAGCCTCGTCCGCCGATGGCGTTCATCTCGATGGATCCGCCACCGCTGCGATCGGGCGGGCGCTCGAAGGGCCGGTGCGCGCGATGATGGCATGACCGGATCCGCACGGCCGGCGGAGGACGACGGCCGCGGATCGCAACAGCAAGGGTCGCCGAAGGCGCGACCATCAGGGAGGAAACCATGAAACTTCGACTTGCAACCGTGGCGCTCGGCGCCCTTCTGATCGGATCGCTGCCGCTGCCGGCCGGCGCGGAGACCCCGAAGGACCAGCTGGTGGTCGCCACGACCATGAGCAATATCCTGACCCTCGATCCGGCCGCCATCACCGGCCGCGAAACGGTGCAGGTGCTGAACAACGTCTATGACACGCTGGTGATGCTGTCGCCCGAGGATCGCAGCGTCCATCCGCGCCTTGCCGAGCGCTGGGAGATTGCCGCCGACGGCCGCTCCATCCGCTTCTTCCTGCGCAAGGACGCGAAATTCTCCTCGGGCAATCCGGTGACGGCGAAGGACGTGGCCTGGAGCCTGAAGCGCCTGCTCGTGCGCAACCTCGCACAATCCTCGTTCCTGAAGACGCGCGGCTTCAAGCTGGAGGCGGCCGACAAGCTGATGGTGGCCGAAGACGATCACACCTTCGTCCTCACCCTGCCGCAGCCGGACGACCCGAACCTGCTGCTGATGATCCTTGCCCAGAACGGCCCGGGCTCGATCATCGACAGCAAGACGGCGCTCTCGCACGAGAAGGACGGCGATCTCGGCGGCGGCTGGCTGACGCTGAACTCCGCCGGCTCCGGCCCCTTCACGCTGACCCAGTGGAAATCCAACGAATACATCATTCTCACCCGCAATGATGGCTATTGGGGCGAAAAGGCTGCGATGCGGCGCGTGCTGATGCGCCATCTGCCGGAATCCCAGTCGCAGCGCCTGATGCTGGAAAAGGGCGATATCGACGTCGCCTATTCCATGCAGGCGCCGGATCTCGCCGCACTCGAAAAGGACAAGGCGATCACCATCCAGTCGACGCCCGGTTCCGGCTTCTACTATCTGGCCGTGTCGATGAAGGACGAGAAATTTGCCAACCGCAAGGTGCGCGAGGCCCTGCGCTACCTCATCGACTACAAGGGTATCAACGATGCGGTGATGCCCTATTACGGCACCTTCCACCAGCGGTCGCTGAGCAGCGGCGTGATGGGTTCGCTGCCGGACCAGGGCTATGCGCTGGACGTGGCGAAAGCCAAGGCGCTGCTGGCGGAAGCCGGCTATCCGAACGGTTTTGACACGACACTGCGCGTTCTCTCCGAGGATCCCTTCCTGAAGGCTGCGACCGCGATCCAGAACACGCTCGCCCAGGCCGGCATCCGCGCCCAGATGATCAGCGGTTCCGGCGACCAGATCTACGGTGCGATGCGTGACCGCAAGTTCGAACTGCTCGTCGGCCGCGGCGGCGGCGGCCAGCAGCCGCATCCGGACAACAACCTGCGCTCCATGGCCTACAATCCCAACAATGCGGATGAGGCCAAGCTCACCAACTACCAGAGCTGGCGCACCAGCTTCTTCGACGACAAGCTGAACAAGATGATCGAGACGGCGCTGGTGGAACGCGACCCGGCCCGCCAGACCAAGCTCTACGAAGATCTGCAAGGCTATATGGAAGAGTTGGTCATGCCGATCCAGCCCTTCTCCGAGGTGATCGACACCGCTGCCTATCGCAGCGACGTGAAGGGCATGATCGTCAGCCCCTGGCTGTCACGCTTCGAAAAGGTGACGAAGAGCCGCTGATCGAAAGGCGCCCCACCCCGTCGGCCTTCGGCGGGGGCATGGCCCGTCATCGGGCTCCGCCGCTGCGCGGCCTGGTCGTGCCCGGCCTGCCTCGCTTGAAGTGCAGCATCGCATCTTGCGCCGGTGACCGGTTACGGCCCACCCATCGTTTCTGTCCGACGGCTTGCCAGGAAGGCGGCAACCGGATCGGCCGCCAATGTGGGCCAGTGGCGGGCGTCGATGCCGGTGACCGCAACGGTCGCCCTGGCATCGGCAACAAAGAGGTCGCGCAGCCGAAGAATGTCTTTCGGCTGCGGCGCGAGGTCCGGCACAGGATTTTGCCGTTCGCGAAGGGAGGAAACCGGCGGGAATGGCGCAAGGTCGAGGAAGCCGGCGATACGCGCCATTGTGCCGACAGGGTCCGCTGCAAGGCCCCGCGATTCGAGGAACAGAACCTGTGAGGCCGGAAACAGGCTGAGCACGCGGCGGATCTGATACAGGTAGAAGCCGCGCTCCACATAGGAGTGATCGCGCCAAGCCCGTCCGAGCGGTTCTGAGATCAGACGCCGCGGGCCGGCCTCGATTGCTTCCGGGAACGACAATGTTTCCGTTCCGCGATCCAGTTGCATGGACCACTGCGACCAGGCTCTTTCGATCGGATCGCGCAGCAGGAGAATGATCTTCGCCGTGGCATTATAGCGCTGGATCCGCTCCAGTGCATGCGGCCAGAAGCTGCTGATCGGCGTCGCTTCGAAGCGGAGGGTGCCCGTCACAGGTGGCGGATAGAGGGCATGCAGGCGTTCGATCGGCGGATTGCTCCAGTCCAGGCTTTCGTCATCGAAGAAATGGGGTTCCTTCACCCGTGCGCCTGCGAGCGACGGGTGGCTTCGAAGATACACATCCAGGCTGGTGGTGCCGGCCTTCTGCACCCCGGCAATGAAGAGACCGACCCGTTCGGCGCTGTGTCCCGTCACGCGTCGTCGGTCCTGCTGCATGCCTGGTGCAGATCGTCGAAAATCGCGGCAAGTGCAGTCTGATCGCGGACAGGGTCGGGTGAGCGCCAGAACGGCGGGGATGCGGAAAGCCGCCGGAAGAGATACTCCGCCGTCATCACCTTTTCATGCCGGCCTGCCGCCTCCAGCAGGTCCTCGGCGGCAATGTCGATGCGGGCCTGCTGCAGATCGTCATCGAGGTCTGCAAGTCCTGCCAGCGCGGTGTGGAGGCGGTCGAGCAGGGGGCCGAGGCGGGGGCCGAACATGTCGACCGGATCAAGTCCGGTGTGGTGCCGCAGATCCGGCCTCAGAGGGGATTGTGCGAGGTCCGCGGCACCCCACGGGCCGGGCAGACGGCGGATCCGCCGGGCAGTGCCCTGCCAGTCGGCCATCATCGCCCCGTAGGAGACCGTGACCCGTGGCACGCTGCGGCTGTCGCGTTCGGCGGCGATGACATGCTGCGCCCAGAGAAGGCCGGCATAAGTTGCCGAGATCTGGTCGCGGCGTCCGAGCGAGGCAGCGACCTCCGTCGGATGGCGAAGGGCCATCACAACCGAACATGCCATTCCCGAAGCCGCCAGCAACTGGCGCGCATAGGGGAAGAAGCGACACATCCGCGGATCCTTGATCAGCGGAAACGGGGCGGTTGCCGGCGGGTAATCCACCGCAAGTGCTGCGGCGAGGGCGCCGGTGATCGCCTCCAGCCGTTCAGGGGCGGCTGCCTCGAGGGAAAACGGTTTCAGATCGAACCAGGCCGTGTCGCAGGCAGCCAGCAATTGATCGTGAAGCTCGATGATCTCCGCCGGTTCGAAATAGCCTTCCGGATTGTCGGGCGAGGGGGGATTGGGCCGCGCCGGCGGATCAGCCCCCAGCGTCACCAGAAGCTTCGCCAGAGCCGAAGTCCCACTTCGATGCATGCCTAGAACGACACACGCATGGCGATTCAACATGGCATCAGGCATTACGGGGATCTTCTCCTTCCAATGGGTGCTCGTCTGGCCAATGGGTGTTCGTCAAATCCGCATCGGCAGGTTATTTCACCTGTCGCTTGCATATCTGAAAATCCCTGAGGAAAACATGCTATCGGAACTCGATAGATGGGAATATCAGGTGTGAAAACAATACTATCTCTGTCGGTTGTCCGATTTTAGCCTATCTGCCCAGCCCGAGACCACCGGGTGGTCTACCCGCTCCAAGGGGCGCCCTTTCAACCTGCGAGGCCGCGGTTCGGCAGGTCTGGATCCTCTCGTTTCGAACTGTGATCGAGGGGTGCCGCGGATCGCAGGTGGTATCCCCGATGAGGGCCGGCCGGCTCGCTGTGTTCCGTCCGCTTCGGTCGGTGCCGAGAGACGGTCCGGGAACTCAACCCGCATTTCGCGTTATGCTGCTGTTTGCCCGGCGCAGCCAAACCGGATGGCTTCTCACGCCACACGCAAACGTCGCAAGACCTCTCCACACAGAGGATCGGGACAAATCCTGTCATGGCCGCTATGAATTGCCGGGAAGGCTGGCAAACGCGCAGTCTGATCCATCCGACAAGGCTCCGACAGCGCAATGACAAGACCCCCCCGGCATCTGGCCCATCCTCAATATCGACCCGACATTGATGGTCTGCGCGCTATTGCCGTGCTGGCTGTCGTCGCGTTCCACGCATTCCCTCCGGTGGTCAAAGGCGGCTTCATTGGCGTTGACGTCTTTTTCGTTATCTCGGGCTTCCTGATCTCGACCATCATCTTTGAGAGCCTTGATAACGGCACGTTCAGTTTCTCCGCTTTCTACGCAAGGCGTATCCGGCGAATATTCCCGGCTTTGCTCCTGGTGCTCGCCGCTAGTTTCTCCTTTGGATGGTTCGGACTTCTGGCGGATGAGTATAAGCAGTTGGGAAAACATATTGCCGCTGCTGCTGGTTTCGTTTCAAATTTCCTGCTGCAGAGCGAGACAGGTTATTTTGATAATGCTGCAGATACAAAACCTCTTTTGCACTTGTGGAGCTTGTGCATAGAAGAGCAATTTTACATAATATGGCCGTTTATGATATGGATTTTGCGATACGGTAAATCAAAATCAAATTTATTATTCGTTTTATTGATTACGATAGTCTCGTTTTCTATGAATGTCTGGAATGTTGAAAAGGATCCCGTCGCCACCTTCTATACGCCTCAGACCCGATTTTGGGAGTTGTCGTGCGGAAGCATTCTGGCCTGGCTTTTGCTCCCCGCGCATCGTTGTCACCATGAATTGAAGGGAAGGACGCATTTAACTGCAATTTGGCTTATTGTTCTGAATTTTATATCTGATAATAAAGTTTTTATATCAAATATTATTTCTGTATTTGGAATATTTCTCCTTTTGTATGGTCTTATGAACATTGACAAAGGCGCGGAATTTCCCGGGAAATGGGCCGTCGTGCCGGTTTTGTCTGCTATCTTTATTATTCTTTCCGGTGAATCTGCCTGGATCGGCAGAAAAATATTGTCGAATAGAATCTTTGTGTGGTTTGGCCTGATTAGCTATCCGCTCTATTTGTGGCATTGGCCGCTGCTGTCGTTTGCTCGAATCGTTGAGGGCGAGGTGCCGGGGCACGCGATTCGTATCGCGGCGGTGATGATGTCCGTCGGACTTGCCTGGCTCACCTATCAGTTCGTGGAGCGTCCCATCCGCCAGGATGGCGGCAGCAAGGCGAAGGTTTCGATTCTTGTTCTGCTGATGATCGTCATCGGCTCTGCCGGATATAGTGTGTATGTGCATGATGGGCTGAAATTTCGAGATTCTGTCAAATTTGTTCAGAATCAGATGGATGATCTGGATTTCAAGATTGACCGAATGACCAAGGGTTGGCTTTGCGATCCTCTCATCGCCAGGGGAACGAGATGTTTTTATTCTGGTTCGAACCCCTCGGTTGTCATTATGGGTGATAGTCACGCTGCCAGAATATATGTGGGGCTTCGGGAGTTCTATTCCGCGCAGGGCAAGGGCGTCGCTGTCTTCGGTGGTGGTGGCGGGTGCCCGCCGCTGCTGGATGTCGTCAGTAAAATGAGTTCAGGTGATGACACCCAGAACTGCCTGGTCAAAATGAGCGACCCTCTCAAACAAATCATCAACACTCCAACGATTGAAGAGGTGATCCTCGCATCAAGAGGCCCCTTGTATACGACTTCCAATGGCTTTGGCGATTTTGACGGTGATCGGTACGGTCAATGGGTTCTTCATGACGAAAACAACCCGCAGGGTGCAAAGAGCAATTCCGACGTCTTCTTCGGGGCGCTCGGGGCCACACTTGATGCCCTGCTGGCTGCCGGAAAAAAGGTGACATACCTGCTCGATGTTCCGGAGTTGGGTTTTGATATTCGTGCATGCCTGGCTTCTAGACCGATAACCTTGACCTCCAGGACAAGGGAACCCTGCGCGGTTTTGAGGTCCCAGTTCGAGTCCCGGAATCGGGATTTTCGAGCGCGGCTGAGCCAGGTTCTGGCGTCCCGAGCGGATGTGAAGGTTGTGGATCTGGCGGAGGCCTTGTGCGACGAAAAATACTGCTATGGCAGCAAGGATGGCGTCCTCCTCTACAGTGACGATGACCATCTCAGCCGTCGCGGTTCGGAATATGTCGTTCATCGTTTATGGGATAAATTTCGATAGGAACACGCCTGCATCACGTTTACCGCATGCCCAATCCGTGAGATTGACCTGACAATCCCGTTGATTGGCGCTGGTGGTTCTGCAGGCACATTGCAACCGTTGCAACTGGCCGGTCCGACATGGTCGGAGCGGTTGCCCTTCTTGAATTTCCGACCCGGCGCTCACACCGGCCGTATCGCAGCCAACCGCAGGACCCGATCCCCATGCCGCATATCCCGATGATCGACTATGATACAGCGCCGGACCATATTCGCGCGGCGCATGACGCGGAAATTGCCGCGCGCGGGCGCATGACCAACATGAAGCGCACGCTTCTGCATTCGCCGGAGGCGCATCGCATCTATGCGGAATGGTTCACACTGCGGGCGGAACTTGACCCGGCGCTGGACGACCGGGCGGTGCAGGTGTTCTGCAAGGCGATTTCGGAGGAGGCGGGCTCGAAGATCGCCGTCACCTTTTTCCGGCGGGCGCTCATTCTCTCCGGTGCCGATCCGGACCGGCTGGAACTGCGCGCGGAGGATCAGCTGCTCGATGCCTTCGGCCGGGCGATGGTGCTGAATTCCCGCGCGGTGCCGGGCGAGATCTGGACGGCGCTGAAGGCGCGCTATCCGGCCAAGGTGCTGGTCGATCTCGTCGCCTTCGGCGGCATCATGCTGGCAACCGCCGTGTTCAACAACGTCGCCGAGGTGGCGTTCGACCCGGAGCTGGAGCCGTTTGCCGCGCCCGACGAAAGCGCCTGAGCACACGCATCCTCCGCCCCTGCCGGCGAGGGGCCGTCAGGCCCGGGCCGTGGCGGGGCGGACGCCCTCATAGGCGAGTGATGCGGCGATCAGTTCGCGGGCGTAAGGGTGGCTCGCGTGATTGTCGGCGATGGCTTCGCGCGGCAGGATTTCCGTGACCTCGCCGCGCTGCATCACGGCAAAGCGGTCGCACATATGGTCCACCACCGCCAGATCGTGGGTGACGAGCAGATAGGTGAAGCCGCGCTCCTCGCGCAGGCGCTGCAGCAGGTTGAGGATTTCCGCCTGCACGGACACGTCGAGCGCGCTGGTCGGCTCGTCGAGCAGCAGCAGCGAGGGTTCGAGGATCAGCGCACGGGCAATCGCGATGCGTTGCCGCTGGCCGCCGGACAGCTGGTGCGGAAAGCGGTCGAGGAAGGAGACGGGCAGTCCGACATCGGTGAGCGCCCGGCGCATGCGGGCCTCGCGGTCATCCAGCCCGTGGATCGCCAGCGGTTCGTGCAGCACGGTGCGCACCGACTGGCGCGGATGCAGCGAGCCATAGGGATCCTGGAACACCATCTGCAGCATGCGGCAGCGGGCAATCAAGGGCAGCTGCCGCACGGACTGGCCATCCAGCAGGATGTCGCCCTGCCAGAAATCGGTCAGCATCGACAGGCAGCGCAGCACCGTGGACTTGCCGGAGCCGGATTCGCCGACGAGGCCGAAGCATTCGCCAGGCTTCACCGAGAAGGAGACGTCGGGCAGCACCTTCACGGCCGTGGGGCCGGCGCCGAAGGTGATCGACAGGTTGCGGACATCGACGGACACGGACATCAGGCTTTCTCCTCCAGCCAGTCGGGCTTGCGGTCCAGAACGGCGAGCGGCCGGCGTGGCCCGCCGATGCGCGGCTGCGCGGCCAGAAGCCCGCGCGTATAAGGATGCTCCGCGTGGTCGAGATCGGCGGCGGAAAGCGTTTCCACCACCCGCCCCGCATACATGATCAGCACCCGGTCGCAGAAATTGCGCACGAGGTTGAGATCGTGGCTGATCATGATCAGCCCGATGCCGCGCTCGCGCACCAGCCCGTCCAGAATGTCGAGCACCTGCAGGCGCACGGTCACGTCGAGCGCCGAGGTCGGTTCGTCGGCAATCACCAGATCCGGATCGGCGAGCAGCATCATGGCGATCATCACGCGCTGGCCCATGCCGCCGGAAATCTCGTGCGGATATTGCCCGTAGACGCGCTCGGGATCGCGGATCTTCACGGCGGCGAGCATGGCGAGCGCCCGTTCGCGGGCGGCGCTGCGGCTCACGTCGAAATGGCGCAGATAGGTTTCCGCCACCTGATCGCCGACGCGACGGATCGGGTTCAGCGAGAATTTCGGATCCTGCAGGATCATCGACATGCGCCTGCCGCGCACCGACAGCATCTGCCGCTCGGAAAGGCCGTTCAGATCGATATCCTCGAAGCGCAGCCGGTCGGCGCTGATCGTGGCGCCCGGCAGAAGCTTCAGCAGCGCGCGGCCGACGGTGGACTTGCCGGAGCCGGATTCGCCGACGATGCCCAGCCGCTCGCGACCCAGCGTGAAGGAGATGCCGCGCACGGCATCGCTCGTCGCACCCGCATAGCGCACCTTCAGGTTTTCAACCTCGAGAATGGGGCTCATCGTCTCACCTCCGGTTCATCTGCTTGGGGTCGAGCGCATCGCGCAGGCCATCGCCCAGCAGGTTGAAGGCGAGGCTGACGCAGAGGATGGCAAGGCCGGGGAAGGTGACGAGCCACCAGTTGTCCAGCATGTAGCGACGGCCGGTGGCAATCATCGCACCCCATTCCGGCAAGGGCGGCTGGGCGCCGAGGCCGAGAAAGCCGAGGCCGGCGGCCGTCAGGATCACGGTCGCCATGTTCAGCGTCAGGCGGATCAGCACCGAGGGCAGGCACATCGGCATGATCGACTTGACGATGATGCGGGTGGCGGACGCCCCCTGCAGGCGGGCGGCGGCAATGTAATCGGCGCTGCGCACCGTCATCGCCTCGGCGCGCGCCAGTCGCGCGATCGGCGGCCAGGCGGTGAGCGCAATCGCGATGATCGCATTGTTGAGGCTGGGGCCCAGGGCAGCGACGAAGGCGAGCGACAGGATGAGGCTCGGGAAGGAGAGAAAGATGTCGGTGATGCGCATCATCACCATGTCCACCTTGCCGCCGAGATAACCGGAGGTGGCGCCGATGCCAAGCCCGATCGGCCCGACGATGATCGAGACGAGGAAGATGATGGACAGCGTGATGCGGGCCCCGAAGATCAGCCGGCTGAAAATGTCGCGGCCGAGTTCGTCGGTGCCGAACAGGTGGCCGTTGCCCGGCGCCTTCAGCGTGTTGGCGAGGTTCTGCACATAAGGATCGTGCGTGGCGATCAGCGGCGCGAACAGGGCGGACACGATCAGCAGGGCAAGCACCAGCAGACCAAAGGCGGAGGTGGGGCTGCGCAGCAGGAACAGCGCGATGCGCGACAGCGTGCCGAGCCAGGCCGGCGCCGTCAGGGTTTGCGTGCGGGCACTCATCAGCGGGTCCTCGGATCGAAGAAGCGGTAGAGAAGGTCGGAGAAGAGGTTGAGGCCGATGAAGATGACGCCGACGATCAGCACGCAGGTCATCACGGCATTCATGTCGCCGATGATGAGATTGCTGGTCAGATACTGGCCGAAACCCGGCCAGGCGAACACGGTTTCGATCAGCACGGCGCCTTCCAGCAGCGAGCCATAGGCCAGCGCCACGATGGTGACGAGCTGCACGCGGATGTTGCCGAAGGCATGCAGCCAGATGGTCTGCGCCCGCGACAGGCCCTTCACCCGGGCGGTCGTCACATATTCCTGGCCGAGCTGGTCCAGCATGAAGCTGCGTGTCATGCGGGTGATGTAGGCGGCGGAGGAATAGCCGAGCAGCGAGGCCGGCAGGATCAGGTGGTTGAGCGCCGACCAGAACACGTCCATCTCGCCGGCCATCAGGCTGTCGATCAGGAGGAAGCCGGTGCGCTCGTCGACAAGACCGATATAGAACTGGTCCATCCGCCCGCTGCCGCCGACCAGGCCGAGATGGGCGTAGAAGACGATCAGCGCGATCATGCCCGTCCAGAAGATCGGCATGGAATGGCCCATCAGGCTCAGCACGCGGATGACATGATCCGGCCAGCGCTCCTTGTTGACAGCGGCCAGCACACCCATCGGAATGCCGAGCAGCGCGCCGATCAGGATCGCGAAGGTGGCAAGCTCGATGGTGGCCGGCATCACATGCAGGATGTCCTTGATCACCGGCTGGCCGGTGCGGATCGAGGTGCCGAAATTGCCGGTCGCGACATCGCCGAGATAATAGAAGAACTGCTCCCACAGCGGCCGGTCGAGGCCGAGCGCGCGATAGACCTGTTCATAGGTCTCGCGGGTCGCATCCTCGCCCACCATGGCGCGCACGGGATCGGCCGGCATCATGCGGCCGATGAAGAAGGTCAGCATCAGGAGGCCGAGAAGCGTGACGGCAATGCTGCCGGCCTGCCCCGCGGCCCGCCCGATGCGAAGGGAATGGAATGGCATGGTTCCTCCAGATGCGACCGCTCCTCGCGCGGCCGCGTCATCCTGTCAGACAGGTTTGGTCGAACCTGTCACATGGATCTTCCGGTGTCAAGCCGGCAGGTCGGGTGCGGGGGTATGGTTGTCGCTCTGCCCCCGTCCTGGCGCAGCGGATGCGGGGACCGCGCCCGAGGGGGCTGGCTGACCTGTGATCGCGGCGCGTGCCGGGGGCGCCCCAACCAAAGGGCTAGGGCGGCACGTTTGCGTGTGGAGCAGGGTTGGGGAGCGGATCTCGGGAGATGGACGAGCGAGCGAAACGCGCCGGCTGGCCCCGCCAGAACCTCAGCGATCGCCGTCCGGCTGTGCGGCGGTCTGGCTGCGCAAGAGGGCCCGGTAACGTTCCAGACTGCCCTTCAGATGCGCGCGCATGCGGCTGCGGGCGGCCTCGGCATCACCCTCGATGATGGCGTCAACGATCTGTGCGTGTTCTTCCTGCAGATGCAGGTTGTAGTCCTTCGGCCGGCTGCCGGGCGGTGAACCCTGCAGGTCGCCGCGCGGGATGATGCCGGTGCGGATGAGCTGCAGGAATTCCGGAAAGCGGCTGTTCTGGGTGGCCTTGGCGATGGCGAGATGGAAGTTGAAATCGGCGTCGCGGGTCGGCTTGCTGGCGGCGAGACAGTCGGCAACGATGCGATGCGCATCAACGATGGCCTCGATCTGCAGGGCCGAGCGGCGGGCTGCGGCGAGTGCGGCGGCCTCCACCTCGAACACCGTGCGCAATTCGAGGAGTTCGATCACGGAGGAGATGCGCTCCGTGGTCAGGTCGTCGAACGGCCGTTCCTCCGCCGGCTTCATCTCCAGTGCAAACACGCCGGCACCCTTGCGGGCCTCCACCAGCCCGTCGGCGCGCAGGATGGCGATCGCCTCGCGCACCACGGTGCGGCTCACGCCGTATTCGCGGGTCAGCGCGCTTTCGCTCGGCAGCCGGTCGCCGGCCCGAAAGGCGCCGGCCGTGAGTTGCTGGCGCAGCGCCGAACTGATTCGGAAGGCGAGCGACTTGCCCTGCTGGCCGTCTGCGGCCAGCACTGCCTCGGTCGATCCTGCCGCCGGTATCGCGGCCATCGTCTGCTCTGCCATCCTGTTCCCCGTTCTCTGCATGCCTGCCCCGTTGACCTGCAAACCTGTCAGGCATCTTTACGCGAGGCAGGGGCGGTTGCCTAGGGGAGGCGTGAGTCCGGCACCGCCGACCTGCCGCTTCGATCCCTGGGTGGTGGCCGATGTCCCTGTCGACGCGGCCTGAAACCGGCCCATGGAGAGGCCGCATCACCAGCGAGCGGATTTTGCAGGCCGCCTGCCGCCGTCACACGTGCCCCCGGCGGGGTGGCGATGCCGCTCGCGATGGTTGGGCGGTGTCGCAGACTGATCACATTTGTTGTGAGGAACGTGAATTTTCTTTGTCAGAACCCCCAACTTCTGTAGGGTTTGCAGGGGTTTAAGCGCATTTCACCACTCTCGCCAGCTTGCCATTTGCCATGGCTCGCAGCAAGCTGTCAGCCATGAGCGACGAAAACCGTTTTGCACCACCGATCAGCGGCCACAGGCCCATCCGGCGGCGCGGCCTGCTGCAGACCCTGCAGCGGTCCGGCCCGCGCCGGCTGACGACGGTGGTTGCCTCGGCCGGTTACGGCAAGACGTCGCTCGGCCAGCAATGGTATGAGGCGCTGTCGGCCAGGGGCATCGCCTGCCTCTGGGTGGCGCTCGATCAGGAACATGCCGACCAGCAGCAATTTCTGGCGACGCTTCTGGAGGCGCTGGAGCAGGTCCTTCCGGAAGACAGTCGCGGCCTCGATGCCGGCAGCCTGCCGGTTGCCTCGATGCTGTCCATACTCTCCACCCGCCTCAAGCGCATCACCCGCCCGCTGGTGCTGTTCCTCGATGATTATCACCTCGCGCAGAACGACGCGACCGAGACGCTGATGGCCAAGCTCCTGGCCGATCGCAGCCTCGACCACCTGAAGCTGGTGCTGATTTCGCGCAGCCCGCCGCGCTTTCCGCTGTCGCAGCTGCGCCTGCATGGCGAACTCAAGCAGATCACCGTCGCCGATCTCGGCTTTTCCAGCGACGAGGCGCAGGAATTCTTTGCCGAGCGCAGCCTCGGCCTCACGCCGGCCCAGGTGGAGGAACTGAACCGGCGCACCGAAGGCTGGGCGGTGGCGCTGCAGATGGTGCGCCTGCTGGTCAGCGAGCAGCCGCAGGCGGATGCCGTGCTCTCCTCCTTCGACGGCAGCAATGCCGAGATGGGCAATTATCTTTCGGAGCAGGTGTTCCAGCAGCTGCCGGACGACATCCAGCATTTCCTCCTGCAGACGGCCGCGCTGCCGGCCTTCAGTCGCGAACTGGTTACCGCTATCATGGACCAGCCGGACGTGGGCGCGGTCATGGAGCGCCTTGGCCAGCATGCGCTGCCGATCACCCATCTGGCGGGGCAGGGCGGTTTCATGCGCTCGCACCCGGTGTTCAACACCTTCCTGAAGCAGATGGCGGCGCGGCGCGGCTATGACACGCTGTCGCCGCTGCGGCGCGCGGCCCGCTGGTACGAGCGGCAGGGGGATTGCGATCAGGCCGTGCGCCATGCGCTCTCGGCCGGCAGTGCGGATCTCGCCGCCCGCATCGTCGAGACCGCCGGCGGCTGGCGGCGCGTCTATGCCACCACGCGCGGCGGCACCATGCTGTTCCAGACCATCAGCGCCCATGCCTGCGAGATCGACCTCGAACGCTTTCCGCTGACCACGCTCGGCCTCTCGGTGGTCAGCGCCAAGGCCGGGCAACTGGAGTCCGCCAACCACTATCTGGCGATTGCCGAGCGCGCCGTCGGCAGCCTGCCCGCCTATGCGGCGGATCTGCGTGTGGTAAAGGTCCTGCTGTCGCTCTATTTCGATCACTTCGCCAGCGCCGCCGATCTGGCCGCGCTGGAGGACGATCTGATGCGTCAGGAGGGGCTGGAACTGATCCACCGGGCGCTGGCGCTCAACATGCTCTCCTACAATTTCCTGATCCGCAGCGATCTGGAGCGGGCCCGCCATTACGGGCAGCTGGCGATCCGCACCTTCCGCGATGGCGGGGCGGATTTCGGTGCGATGCATCTCTATACCCATGTCGGTCAGGCGGCCTTCTTCGGGGGGGATGTGGCCGAGGCGGAGAATGCCTATGACCGGCTCATCGAGGAGGCGCAGGCCAATATCGGCGCCGGCAGCGATCTCGATGCGGTCGGCCAGGTGCTGAAGGCGGAACTGATTTCGATGCGCGGCGAGCTGGCGCCGGCGGCCGAGCGGCTGGCCTGGGCGCTGCCGCATGTAGAGCGGCACGATACCTGGTTCGATCTGCTCGCCGCTGGCTTCATGGCCCAGCAGCGGGTGCTGCGGCTGAGCGGCGATCACGTCGGCGCGCATGGCTCCATCGACCGGGTGCGGGCGGCGGCCAAGCGGCGCGGCTTCGAACGGCTGATCCGGCTGGTGGATGGCGAGCGCTGCATCCTGTTTCTCTGCTCCGGCGATGTGGAACAGGCGGTTCGCGCGGCGGAAAGCTCCGGCTATGGGCGCGTCTTCATCCAGTCCGAGCGGTTGAACGCCCTGCCGGTCCATCTGCGCGGCACCACGCCGGCCCTTCTGTGGACGCGGCTCTATCTGGCGCTGGGGCAGCCCGGCAAGGCGCGCGAGGCGCTGGACTGGTTGCTGACCCACCAGCAGCAGAAACCGCATTTTCTGCGTTCGGTGGAGCTGACGCTGGTCAGCATCCGGCTGCTGTTTGCCGAGGGGCGGGTGGACGAGGCGCGCAGCATGCTCTGCGATCTCGCGACGACGACGCCGCTTGCCGATTATCCCGCCTCGCTCAGCATCGAGGGGGCTCCGTTCATGGAGACGCTGCGGGGGCTTGCCGCCGATCCGGCCTTTCCGGTGGTGGCCCGGCAGAGGCTCGAGCGCTGCATGCTCGCCGATGCCGGGCCGGACCTTCTGGTCAAGGGTATGGCGTCCGAAATCGCCATTCCCGGGGCCGCGCTCACCGATCGCGAACGCGGCGTCCTGGACCTGCTCTCTGCCGGTCTCAGCAACAAGGAGATCGGTCGCAGGCTCCATCTCAGCGACAACACCATCAAGTTCCACCTGCGCAACATCTTCACCAAGCTGAATGTCAGCACCCGCACCGCTGCCGTCACCACGGCGCGGGAAAAAGGTGTGCTGCGCCGTTGATGCAACCCACCCGAACGGGTGGGGCGGGTGGACGGGTGGCCTACCCTTTTGGCAGGCTGTTCACCGCTGCCCCTTCCGCCTTAGCATCGTCCTCGTGCAGAAATGGCAGAGGGCAGGCGAGGCATGCTGGCAGGCGGCGGTTATGTCGATCCCGTGACGCAGGAAATCATCGAGGGCAAGCTGCTCGCGACCGTGGACGAGATGGGCATCGTCATGGCCCGAACCAGCATGAGCCCGGTGATCTACGAGGTGCTGGACTTTGCCTGCGGCGTGCTGACCGCCGAGGGCGAACTGGTGGCGCAGATGAACGGCATCACGCTGTTCACCGGCACCTTCGGCACGCAGGTGAAGGGCCTTCTCGCCCGCTTCGGCGCCGATCTTGCCGATGGTGACGTGCTTCTGACCAACGATCCTTACGCCGGCGGCACGCATGCCTGCGATTTTGCGGTGGTCAAGCCGATCTTCCACAAGGGAAAACTGGTCGCCCATGCCATCAATGTCGCGCATTATCTCGATGTCGGCGGCTCGGTGCCAGGCAGTCTTGCGCCGAATGCCACCTCCGTCTTTCAGGAGGGGCTGCGCCTGCCGGGTGTCAGGATCGCCCGCGGCGACCGCTTCTGCGACGATATCCTGCAGATCATCCGCGAAAACGTGCGCCTGCCGGAGATTGCGCTCGGCGACCTCACCGCCCAGATGGCAACCGTGCGGGTGGCTGCCCGCCGTATCGGCGAGATCGCCGACAAATACGGGGCGGACACGCTTGCCCATGCCTTCGAAAACCTGCTGACCGCCAGCGAGAGGCTGAGCCGTGCCGCGATTGCCGCCCTGCCGGATGGCACCTACAGCGCCGAGGACGTGATCGATGGCGATGGCGTGAGCCCGGATCCGATCCCGGTGCGGGTCTCCGTGACGATTGCCGGCGACCAGATCACCGCCGATTTCACCGGCTGCCCGCCATCCGTCGCCGGCCCGATCAACTGCGCGCGCGGCGCACTGCAATCGGCGGTGCGCACCATCGTCAAGGCGCTGGTCGGCCCGCAGGCCCCCTCCAACGAGGGCTGGTTCCGGCCGCTGACGGTGATCGCGCCGCCCGGCACGCTGTTTACCGCCGAAAAGCCGGCGCCGACCGGCTGGTATTACGAAGGGTCGGTGCATGCCTCCGAACTCGTCTGGAAGGCGCTGGCGCCGCTGATGCCGTCGCGCTTTTCCGCCGGCTCCTATTCCAGCCTCTGCGTGGTCTATATTTCCGGGGTCGACGAAGCCGGCCAGCCCTTCATCCATATCGAGCCACAGCATGGCGGCTGGGGCGCCAGCGAGGGCCGCGACGGCGCCAATGCGCTGATCGCGCTGACCGACGGCGATACCTATAATTACTCGGTCGAAGCCATTGAGGCGCGTTTTCCGGTGCGGGTGCGCCGCTATGCCCTGAATGTCGAGGGCGGGGTCGGCGCCGGGCGCCGGCGCGGCGGCTTCGGCATCATCCGCGAATACGAGATCCTCGGCGAGACCGCGTCGGCCTATTGCAGCTTCGGCCGCACCGAGACCGCGCCCTGGGGCATCGATGGCGGCGCGGACGGCTCGCCCAACCGGCTGGAGATCGTGCCTGCCAATGCGACGGAAACCCGCCGCCTCGGCCGCGAGCCGCATATTCCGCTCGCGCAGGGCGATGTGGTGCGCATCATCACCGGCGGCGGCGGCGGCTGGGGACCTGCGCAAGAGCGCGAAACCGAACATGTCAGACGCGATATCACCCATGGCCTGCTGACCGAGGCGGCGGCACGGCAACTCTACGGCTATCAGGGAGAGACCCCATGATCAGGCTTGCAACGGATGTCGGCGGAACCTTTACCGATCTCGTCGGCTATGACGAACGCACCGGCGAGGTGTTTACGGCGAAAAGTTTGACGACGGTCGATGACCAGTCGCTCGGCGTGCTCGATGCCATCGCCATGGCCGAGCGCAAGGACGGCTTGCGCCGCCGCGACGTGACTTTCTTCGCGCATGGTGGCACGACTGTCATCAACGCGATCACCGAGCGCAAGGGTGTGCGCACCGCGCTCGTCACCACCGCCGGCTTTCGCGACGTGCTGGAGATCGGCCGTGGCAACCGGCCGGATCTCTACAATCTGCAGTTCCACAGCCCGGAACCCTTCGTGCCGCGCAACCTGCGCTTCGAGGTGCGCGAGCGCATCGATGCCAGGGGCCGGGTCGTCACGCCGATGGAACTCGACGACCTCAAGCCGATCATCGCCGCCTGCATGAAGGCGGAGGTGGATGCGGTCGCGATCCTTTTCCTGCACAGCTATGCCAATCCGGAGCACGAGGCGCTGTGCGCCGACATTCTTGCCGACGCGCTGCCCTTTGCGACCATCTGCGCCAGCCACGAGGTGTCGCGCCAGTGGCGCGAATACGAGCGCTCCAACACTGTCGTCATGAATGCCTATGTGCAGCCGATCATCCAGTATTACTTCGAACGGCTGGAAGAATCGCTGACCGATCAGGAGCTGACCTGCCCCTATTATGCCATGCAGTCGAACGGCGGCATCGCCACCTTCGACCAGGTGGTGAGGAGCCCGCTGACGCTGGTGGAATCCGGCCCGGCCGGCGGTGTGGCGGGGGCTGCGCGCATCGGTGCGCTGATCGGCGAGACGGAGGTTCTGTCGCTCGATGTCGGCGGAACCACCGCCAAATGTTCGCTGATCCATGACAGTCGCCCGACGCTGGATGCCGAATACCGGCTGGAGTGCAGCCGCATCAACCCCGGCTACGCCGTGCAGGTGCCGGTGGTGGATATCGTCGAGATCGGTTCCGGCGGCGGTTCGATTGCCCGTATCGATGGTCGCGGTGCCCTGACCGTCGGTCCGGAAAGCGCCGGCTCCATGCCGGGGCCTGCCTGCTATGGTCGCGGCGGCGACAGACCCACCATGTCGGATGCGCTGGTGACGATCGGCGTCTTCGATCCCGCCACCTTTGCCGGCGGCACCATGACGCTTGACGTGGAGAAGGCCCGCGCGGCGATTGCCACCGTGGCCGAACCGCTCGGCATGACCATCGAGGATGCGGCGCTGTCGATCATCGAGATCGCCCATGCCAACATGATCAATGCGCTGAAACTCGTCACCGTGCAGCGCGGCCATGATCCCCGCGATGCGGCCTTCGTGATCAGCGGTGGCGCAGGCCCGGCGCTTGCCGCAAGCCTCGGTCGCGAACTGAAGATGAAATCCACCGTGGTGCCGCTGCATCCCGGCATCTTTTCCGCCTGGGGCATGCTGGCGGCCGAACCGCGCGCCGATTTCCGCGCCAGCTGGTTCTCCGCGCTTGATGATGCGGCGCTTGCCGGTGCCGACAGCCGCTTTGCCGGGCTGGAGCGCGAGGCGGTGGATTATTTCGCCAAGGGGGAGCAGGTCGAGATCCGCCTGACCCACCGCATCGAGGCGCGCTACCGGGGGCAGGAACACGGCGTCTTCACCCTGCACGAGAAGGGCGAGAGCGCGCAAGCCTTTGCCGAGCGCTTCCACGCCGCCCATGAAAAGGCCTATTCCTTCCGTCTGCCGCATTCGGCGATCGAGATCACCATGCTGCATCTCGAAGCGGTGCTGAGCGGCCCGGTGATTGCCGTGCCGAAGCAGAAGCCGGCCGGGAATGCTGAAGAGCTCTGCGCCAGCGGCCATCGCAACGTCTATTTCGGCGGGCTGGATGGCTGGGTGTCCTGCCCGGTCTGGGAGCGCGGCCGACTGACGCAGGGGATGACGCTCAAAGGCCCATTGATTGTGGAGGAATCTACCGCCACAACTCTGGTTCTGAAGGGACAGCGGCTGGATCTGACGCCGGAAGGCATCATGATCATCCGCGAGATTGATGACGCACCGGGCGGAGAGCGCTGATCCATGGCCATTTCGATCCAGATCGAGACCGTCACCCGCGCCTTCGGCCCCGTCCGGGCCGTGGACGCGGTCTCGCTGGAGATCCGGGCCGGCGAATTCTTCACGCTTCTCGGCTCGTCCGGCTGCGGCAAGAGCACGCTTCTGAAGCTGATCGGCGGTTTCGACGCGCCGACCGGCGGGCGCATCGCCTTCGACGGGCGCGACATGGCGGGCATTCCGGCCAATCGCCGCCCGGTCAACACCGTGTTCCAGAGCCTCGGCCTCTTTCCGCACATGACGGTGGCGGAGAATGTCGGCTACGGCCTGCGGCTGAAGGGGCTGCGCGGGTCTGCCCTTTCCGCCCGCATCGAGTCTGCGCTGGAGCTGGTGGAACTCGGCGGTTTTGGTCCGCGCGACGTCAATCTTCTCTCGGGCGGCCAGCGGCAGCGCGTGGCGCTTGCCCGGGCGCTGGTCATGGAACCCGGCATCCTGCTGCTCGACGAACCGCTGACCGGCCTTGACGAGCGGCTGCGCCAGCAGATGCGCGACGAATTCGGCCGGCTGCACAAGCGCACCGGCGCCACCTTCATTCTGGTGACGCACAATCAGGACGAGGCGCTCAGCCTTTCCGACCGCATGGCCGTGATGCATCGCGGCCGGCTGGAGCAGATCGATGCCCCGGCGCGCTTCTTCGAGGCGCCGGCCAATGCCTTCGTGGCGCGCTTCGTCGGCATCGACACGCTGCTGACGCATCAGGGTGTTATCCGCGAGGCCGATGCAACCTATGCCATGATTGCGGGTGAGAAAGTGCCGGTCCGGATGGGCGGACCCGCAGGGCCGGCCGACAGCGTCGTTGCCCTGCGACCGGACCGGCTGCTTCTTCACCCGTCTTCTGATGTTGAGTTGAAGAATGCGCTTGCCTTGCGTCTCAAGGTGGTGGAAACCCGCTATCGCGGTCTCCATCACGATGTGACGCTGGCCTTTGCCGATGGGCAGCGGGTGGTCGTGTCGCTGGAGGCGGACCAGCCCGTGCCGGCAGAGGGCCATCTGGTCGAGGTGGGGCTGAAGCCGGGCGGCGCCATGCTGATTTCCAATGCGGGGCTGCCGGCCGCCGCATGACCTTTCATTGCCGGGGGGCGCCACGCCTCTCAATCCTGGTTGATAAAAAAGGGGAATGACATGAGAGACTTTTTGAAAACACCCTCTTCCGCGCTGGCCAGCAATCTCGGCCGGCGCGATCTGCTGAAGCTGATGGGGGCCGGCACGGCAGCGGTAACGCTCTCCGGCCTCGGCGCCTCCGCCGCACGGGCGGCCGGCAGCGTCGCCTTCTGGGCCACCGCCACGCTCGACATTGCCGACAAGTGGCAGGCGTTTGCCAAGGAGACCGGCGTGATGCCGGAATTCACCGACAACGGCAACGATGTCGGCCCCGTCATTGCCCGCCTCGTTGCCGGCAATGCCAATGATCTCTTCGATGTCGGCGGTTTCCAGGGCGGCGCCGAGAAGGAACTGGCCCGCCAGGGCGCCATCATTCCCTGGGACCTCTCCAAGATCCCGAACTATGACAGCGTCTGGCAGTGGGCCAAGGACATTCCGTATCTGCGCCACGAGGGCAAGCAATACGGCATTCCGACTGTCGTCAATGCCGACTCGATCATCTACCGCCCCGACAAGCTCGGCAAGGTCGACAGCTACGGCGTGATCTTCGACAAGAAGCTGAAGGGCCGCGTCGCCATGGAGGACGCCTGGATCAACAGCGCGATCTTCACGGCCATGTATCTCAAGGAATCGGAAAACAAGCCGATCAAGGATCCGGGCAATCTTTCCGAATCCGAACTCGGCCTCGTCATGGAATTCCTCATCAAGCACAAGAAGGACGGCCAGTTCCGCACCTTCTGGAACGGCTGGGAACAGGGCGTGCAGCTGGTGGCGAACGAGGAAGTCGACGCCATGACCGGCTGGGAGCCGATCGTCTACGAGGGCCGCAAGCGCGGCCTGCAGGTGGAATATGCAGCCCCCGTGGAAGGGTACGAGGGCTGGGGCAACAACACCGTGCTGCTGAAGGGCGCGGCCACCCGCGGCGTGACCGATGCGGCGCATGCCTTCGTCAACGGCCTGCTCGGCGGCTTCTATGGCTGCGAACTCGGCCAGTTGCGCGGCTATCTGGTGCCGACCGACAACAATGTCGCCTATGCCCGCAAGAACGCTTCCGCCTATAAGCCGGAGGCCGTCGAGGCGCTCGGCAACCACGTGAAGGCCAAGTTCGGCGGAAAAGTCTACTGGCAGAATTGCCGGCCGGACAATTTCCAGCTCTACGAGGAATGGTGGCAGAAGCTGCGCAACGCGTGAGGGGTGATCACCCTGTCCGGCAGGGCAGGGCGCTCTTTTCGACTGGCCTTCTGCCGGGCGGCGCACCCCCCTCTGTCCTGCCGGACATCTCCCCCTCAAGGGGGGGAGACCGGCAGGCGGCGGCGGTTCCCCACGGCTTCCGGGTGCGTGGCGGCTCTTGTTTTGCGGTCAAAACCTCTCCGTCGTCCTCCTCGGGCTTGACCCGAGGATCCACCGACAAACCCGCCAGCCGCGATGATGAGGGACGGTCCATGTCGTCGGATGCCACTGCAAGAACCCGACGGTGGTGGCGACCCTGGATCCTCGGGTCAAGCCCGAGGATGACGACCGGTGGGGTGCGCCGGCAAGCAGCAGCCTTTCCGGCAGGGTTCGTCGCGAAGCGGCGTCCAGTCGTACCCGGTTTCGTCGTCGCGACTGTTCCTTGCCCGCCAAAGCCCCTTGCGCCACCATCCTGCACCCCTGAAAGCCACGCCATGAACCATCCCGATCCGCCCCCAGCCCGCAAGGTTGCCCGCCGATGAACCGCACTCTCCTTTCCACGCTCGGCCTTGCCGCCCTGCCGCTTGCGGCGATCCTGGCGCTTGGCTTCGTGCCGCTGATGGTGGTGGTGGTGTGGAGCTTCTGGTCCTGGGATCCGGTGACCTACTGGATCCGGCCGGACATGAGCCTTGCCGCCTATGCGGCGATCCTTGAGGCCGAGCGCTGGACGGTGATCCTCTCCACGCTTGCCAAGGCGCTCGTGACCGCGCTGATCTGCCTGCTGGTCGGCTGGCCAACGGCCTATGCGGTGCATTTTCTCGCCGGGCGGCGGCTGTCGCTGGTGCTGCTGGCCCTGATGACCATTCCCTTCTTCACCTCCTATCTGATCCGCTCCTTCTCCTGGCGGCTGGTGCTGGGGCGCACCGGTGTCATCAACACGCTGCTGATCGAGGCGGGGCTGATCGACAGGCCGCTCGACTGGCTGCTGTTTTCCGATTTCGCGGTGATTGTCGGGCTTGTTGCCTCCTATCTGCCGTTTGCCACCTTTCCGCTGATTCTTTCGATGCGCCGCGTCGACCCGGTGACGATGCAGGCGGCGCGCGATCTCGGCGCCGGCTTCTGGACCATGCTGCGCACCGTGCTTCTGCCGCTCACCTTTCCCGGTGTGTTTGCCGGTTTCCTCTTCGTCTTCGTGATGGTGGCCGGCTCCTCCACCGAGGTGCAGATGCTGGGCGGCGCCGGTGCCAGCATTGTCTCCGTGATGATCAACGACGTGATGCGGGTCGCCAATTATCCGCTGGCCTTTGCCATCTCCACCGTGGTGCTTGCCGTGGTGTTCGGGCTGGTGCTGGCGGGCAATGCGCGCTTCGGCCTTGCCCGCCTGTTTGGCGAGGGAGATGCATGATGCAGACGGAAGGCACCCTCTCGCGGCTGGCGATCTGGACGATCACGGCGCTCGGCCTGATCGTGATCTATGCGCCGCCACTTTACCTGCTCGGCGTTTCCTTCAATCCGGCGCTGCAGCCCGGCCTGCCGCATCTCTCCGATCTCACCGTCAAATGGTATCTGGCGCTTGGCGGTGAGAACCAGCTGATCGCGGCGCTCGAACAGTCGCTGCTGATCGCGCTGGTGACGGCGCTTGTCGCGACGCTGCTGGCACTTCTCGCCGCACTTGCGCATCGCGAACTGCATAGGCGCCGCACCGCCTGGTTCCTCACCGTGCTTCTGCCGATGTTCGTGCCGGGCGTCATCCAGGGGCTGGCGCTGTCTGCTGTGTTCCAGCGCGCCGGCATCAAGGCCTCGATGCTGACGGTGATCGGCGGGCACCTGCTCTGGGCGCTGCCCTTTGCCTTCATCGTCATTCTCACCAGCCTGTCGGTGGTCAAGCGCAGCTATCTGATGGCGGCGGCCGATCTCGGCGCCGGGCGGCTGCGGCAGTTCCTCGACATCACCCTGCCGCTGATCCGCCCCGGCCTCGTCAGCGCCTTCCTCTTCGCCTTCCTGCTGTCGCTCAACGAGTTTACCCGCGCCTTCTATCTGGCGGGACGGCAGAACACGCTGCCGGTGGTGCTGTTCGGCAAGATGAATGCCGGGGCCTCGCCGACGATCTATGCCATGTCCGGGGCGATCTTCCTTGTTTCCGTGCTCTGCGTGGCGCTGGTGGCGGGGCCGGCGCTTCTGCGCCGCCGCACCGGGCCTGCCGAATGAGGCGGTTTGCCCAATCGACAAGCGGCCGCGCGCGGCCTATCAAGGCGCCATGAGCGCAGCAAAGAAAGAAGAGACGCTTGCGGTTCGCATCAGCCGCACGCTGGCCGACCGGATCATCGCCGGCGCGATCGCGCCCGGCACGCGTCTGCGGCAGGATCATATCGCGGAGGAATTCGGGGCGAGCCACGTGCCGGTGCGCGAGGCTTTTCGCCGGCTGGAGGCGCAGGGGCTGGCCGTCAGCGAGCCGCGCCGCGGCGTGCGCGTGGCCTCCTTCCAGCTCTCCGAGGTCAAGGAAGTGGCGGAAATGCGCGCCGCGCTGGAGGTGCTGGCGCTGAAGCACGCCGCCCCCCACCTGACGCCCGCCATTCTCGATGCCGCCGAGGAGGCGACCCGCGCCGGCGACGCCTCGCGCGATGTGCGCAGCTGGGAGGAGGCGAACCGTCGTTTTCACCGGCTGATCGTCACCCCCTGCGGCATGCCGCGCCTGCTGGCCGCCATCGACGACCTGCATCAGGCAAGCGCCCGTTTTCTGTTCGCCGCCTGGCGCTCCAACTGGGAAGCCCAGACCGACCACGACCACCAGGCCATTCTCTCCGCGCTGCGCCAGGGCGAGGTGGATGCCGCCTGCACCATCCTTTCCCGCCACGTCCAATGGATCGGCCGCCGCCCCGTCGCGACCGCCGGCGGCGCGACGCGCGATGCGTTTGCGATCATCGGGTGATATTTTATAGATAATTTTGGGATTGGTAGAAGTGAGCCGTGGTCGTGCGGCCCGCAGGTTTGGCTCCGGCAGTCCTGATCGGTTTCGGGTGCCGCCCCTCATCCGCCTGCCGGCACCTTCTCCCCGTGGGGGAGAAGGGTTGTGTGGCGGCCTTGCCACCCTAAAGTCACAGCGGTTCGAATGGCTGTCACCATTCAATGCCGTTGAAAAAGAAGCGTTTAAGGGAATGTAGCGAGCGGCATCCTCCCTGCCTTCTCCCCTCGGGGAGAAGGTGCCCGAAGGGCGGATGAGGGGGCTGCATTCACCGAGTGGGCCGTTATCCTTTCCAGCGCGCTCTCCCGCCACCGCCGTCATCTCTCCCCCAAAATTCCTGCTCGCCGCACATCCACCCGGCACGTGCACAGGCCTGCCTCCCACCGCGATCTTCCCGACGTTTTATCTGAATCCTCAAATTATCTATAAAATACCCTTGCGACTCTCCCTCATATCTGGAATCCTCGCCCGGCACTGCAAAATTATCTATAATTTACGAGGTGACTCATGTTGCAATCCACTCCCGCGCCGCACTGGCGCACTCTGTCCCGTCAGGCGGCGCTGGCCGTGGGCGGCGCAGCCCTGATCACGCTTTCGGCGAAGCTGCAGATTCCGTTCTGGCCGGTGCCGATGACGCTGCACACGCTGGCGGTGATGGCGATTGCGGTGGCGGCCGGGCCGCGGCTGGCGCTCGCAACGCTTGCCACCTATCTGGCGGCCGGGGCGGCGGGGCTGCCGGTATTTTCCGGCACGCCGGAGCGCGGCATCGGTATCGCCTACATGATGGGGCCGACCGGCGGTTATCTGGCTGGCTATCTCATCAGCGCCGGCGTGACGGCCTGGCTGGCGAAGGGGCGCGGCACGCTCGGCCGCATCGGCGCGATGCTCTGCGGCCTTGCCGTCATCTATGCGCTCGGTCTTGCCTGGCTGGCGCAGTTCGTGCCCGGCGACCGGGTGATGGCCGTGGGTCTCCTGCCTTTCCTGCCGGCCGATCTCGTCAAGGTGGCGCTGGTGGCGGCGGGCGCAACACTGCCCTGGGGGCGGCTCGGCGGCCTGTCTGGCGGCCCGTCAGACGGCCCCTCTGGTGGCCCCTTTGACGGAAACTCCGGCCGATGAGCGCGGCTTCCACGGCAATCGGTTCGGCGCGGCGCCGGACCACCCCGCCGCCGGCCGGCGAGGCGGTCCCGACCGCCGGCCCCGCGCGGTCGGCCGATGCAGCAAGCGCCGCCGCAGGGGCCCACCACGCGCAACTAGCCCCGCAAAAGGGCCTGCGCTTCGACTGGACGCAAGACGAGGCGCGTGCGCTCTACGACCTGCCGTTTCCCGAACTGCTGTTTCGCGCCCAGACCATCCACCGCACCCATTTCGATCCGGCGGTGATCGAAACTGCGACGCTGCTCTCCATCAAGACCGGCGGTTGCCCGGAGGATTGCGGCTACTGTTCGCAGAGCGCGCATCACAAGACAGGCGTGAAGGCGACGAAGCTGATGGCGGTGGAGCGGGTGCTGGAGGAGGCGCGCCGCGCCAAGGCGGCCGGCGCCACACGCTTCTGCATGGGCGCTGCGTGGCGCGCGCCAAAGGATCGCGATCTCGACAGCGTCTGCGCCATGATCGAGGGCGTGCGTGATCTTGGCCTCGAAACCTGCGTCACGCTCGGCATGCTGAGCCCGGCGCAGGTGGCGCGGCTGGGGGAGGCGGGGCTCGATTACTACAACCACAATATCGATACCTCGCGCGACTTCTATTCGCAGATCGTCACCACCCGCACGATGGACGACCGGCTGGAGACGCTGTCCGAGGTGCGGCGCGGCGGCATCAAGCTCTGCACCGGCGGCATCGTCGGCATGGGCGAGACGGTGGAGGATCGGATTGCCATGCTGGTGATCCTGGCTGGCCTTGCTCCGCATCCCGAAAGCGTGCCGCTCAATATGTGGAACGAGATTGCCGGCACGCCGATCCACGGCAAGGCGAAACCCGTCGAGCCGATTGCCTTCGTGCGGCTGGTGGCGCTTGCCCGCATCCTGATGCCGGCAAGCGTGGTGCGGCTGTCGGCCGGCCGCCATGCAATGAGCGACGAGTTGCAGGCGCTCGCCTTTCTCGCCGGCGCCAATTCCATCTTCACCGGCGATGTGCTGCTGACCACCGGCAATCCGGAACGGGCCCGCGATGCGGATCTGATGCAGCGGCTCGGGATGCGCTTTGCGACCGCTGCTCCTTCCCCCGAAATTTGAAGGCCCCTGAAATTTGAGGGGCCACCGGGGCCTCGCGCCCCGGTGGCAAACCATGACGCCCGGATGACAAAAATGGAAACAGGACGGAAAGGCCTGTTACGCGGCTGACAACAGCGGCCTCTATGACCTCTGCCGATGAAGAGCCGGGCGGTAAGCCCGGCGCCCCCGCATCGGAGTTGTGCACGTGAAGGTCATCCAGATTACCGATACCCATTTCAGCCCGTCGAAGACGCATTTCAACGGCAACTGGGCGCCCCTGCTGGACTGGCTGGAGGCCGAAAAGCCGGACCTCATCATCCACACCGGCGACCTGACCGTCGACGGGGCCGACAAGGCGGACGATATCGCCTTTTGCCTCGACCTGATGCGCCAGGCCTCCGCGCCGATGCTGATCGTGCCCGGCAATCACGATGTCGGCCATCTGCCGGGCTCGCACCAGCCGGTCAATCGCGAGCGGCTGGACCGCTGGAACGGTCTCGTCGGCGCCGATCGCTTCATCCACGATATCGAGGGCTGGCGGCTGATCGGCTTCAACACGCTGCTGCTCGGCATGGACAATGCGGACGAGCAGGAACAGCTCGACTGGCTGGCCGAGGCGATGGCGGGCGCGGGGACCCGCCGCATCGCGCTGTTCACCCACAAGCCGATCTTCGTCGACGACCCGCATGAGGGCGATACCGGCTACTGGAGCGTGCGCCCCGCACCGCGCGCCCGCCTCTACGAGATGATGGAGCGCCACGATGTCGGCCTCGTCGGCTCCGGCCACCTGCACTGGGCCTGGACGGGCGAATGGAACGGGACCCGCTTCGTCTGGGGTCCGTCCGCCGCCTTCGTCATCGATAGGCTGGAGCGCGAAATGCCCGGCGAGCGGCTGATCGGCGCCGTCATCCACACCTTCGAGGGGCCTGCGGTTTCCAGCGAGATCGTCGCGGTGCCGGGCATGGTCGCCCATGTCATCGATGACGTCATCGACGAGGTCTATCCGAAGCCGGCCGCACCTGACGCTGAGTTGCGTGACGCCGGAACATCGGGGGAGGCGGCGGAATGAGCGCGCTGCACCTCGACAACATCACGAAATCCTTCGGTGACAATGCCATCCTGAAGGGCATCACGCTTGAGGCGGAAGCCGGCGAATTCATCGCCCTGGTCGGTCCCTCCGGTTGCGGCAAGAGCACGCTGCTCCGGATCGTCGCCGGCCTCGAACAGGCGACCACCGGTTCGGTGAAAGCGGGCGGGCGCGAACTCACCGTGCTGCCGGCGGCCGAGCGCAATGTGGCGATGGTCTTCCAGTCCTATGCGCTCTATCCGCATCTGACGGCGGGGCAGAACATTGCCGTGCCGCTCGCCATGCGTCAGCTGTCGCGGCTTGGCCGCACGCCGCTTCTCGGCGCGCTTGCCCCCGGCCAGAAGGCGATCCGCAAGACCATCCAGAACCAGGTGGCCGAGATGGCGCGCGCGCTGAAGATCGAGCACCTGCTCGACCGCAAGCCCGGCCAGATGTCCGGCGGCCAGCGGCAGCGCGTGGCGCTCGCCCGCGCCATGGTGCGCCGTCCGAGCCTGTTCCTGATGGACGAGCCGCTCTCCAACCTCGACGCCAACCTGCGCGTCCATGCCCGCGGCGAGATCGTCGATCTGCATCGCCGCGCCGGCGTTCCCACCCTTTACGTGACACATGACCAGGCCGAAGCACTGTCGATGGCGGACCGGGTTGCCGTGATGATCGGCGGCAACCTTCTTCAGCTCGCTTCGCCCGAGGCCATTTACGAGGATCCGCGCCATATCGAGGTGGCGCGGTTCCTCGGCCAGCCGCGCATCAACAGCGTTGAAAGCCGGGTGGGCGCCGATGGCCGGATCGCCTTCGGTCCCGTCACGCTCCAGCCGCGCGAGGCGCTTGCGCCCGGCGCGGCGGTCACGCTCGCCATCCGCCCGGAGCATGTCCGTGTGGTGCCGCGTGCCGCCTCCGGACCCGCTTTTGGCCTGCCGGCCCAGGCAGAGCGGCTGGAATTTCTAGGCTCGGAAGTGATCGTCTCGGTGCGGCTCGATGGCATGGGCGAGGGGATGCTCGCCAAGCTTTCGCCGGCCGAGGCGCGGCGCATCGCCGTCGGCATGCCGGTGTCCGTGTTGCCGGAGCCGGAGCGCATGCTGGTGTTTGCCGCAACCGGCGAACGGCTGGAGGCGGCGCTGACCACCGAAACCGTGCGGGAGAGCATTCATGGCTAGTTTCGCCGCAACCGCCTCGCTTTCCGCGCCGATGATCGACGTGCAGGCGCGCCGCCAGTCGCGCACCGCTTGGCTGCTGGTCGCGCCGGCGGTGATCCTCATCCTCGCCTTCATCGTCGGGCCGATGGTTGCCGTCGTCTTTCTCGGCTTTACCGATTTCGAACTGGGCTATGGCAGCTTCCGCTTCGTCGGTTTCGAGAACTATGCGGAACTCTTCTCCGACCGCACCTTCCTGAAATCGCTGTCGAACACGGCGCTTTATACGGCGATCGTCGCGCCTGTCTCGCTGCTGCTCGGGCTCGCACTGGCGCTTCTGATCGAAGGCGAAAAGATCGGCCGCTCGTTTTTCCGCACCGCCTATTTCCTGCCGGTCGCCTCGCTGCTGGTGGCCATGGCCACCGTCTGGCAATACCTGTTCCACCCCTCGATCGGGCCGATCAATGCGGGTCTGAGGATGATCGGGCTTGCCGGGCCGAACTGGCTCGGCGCCTCCGACATGGTGCTCTACAGCCTCGCCATCATCGGCATCTGGCAGAGCGCCGGCTTCAACATGGTGCTGTTTCTCGCCGGCCTCTCCGCCATTCCGCGCGATCTCTATGCCGCCGCCGAAGTGGACGGCGCGAAATCCGCGCTCGACCGCTTTCTCCTCGTCACCTGGCCGATGCTGGGGCCGACCACGCTCTTCGTCATCACCATCAGCATCATCAATGCGGTCAAAGTGTTCGAAACGGTGAAGACGCTGACCGAGGGCGGCCCGAACAAGGCTTCCGAAGTGCTGCTTTTCACCATCTATCAGGAAGGCTTCGTCTATCTGCGCGTCGGCTATGCCTCGGCCATGACCGTCGTCTTCCTCGCGGTGCTGGTGGTGCTGATGGTGCTGCAATACCGCCTGCTGGACCGGGAGGTGCATTACGCATGACCGCTGCTCCCTTCACGCTCGGCCGCGCCTTACGTCTCGGCCTTCTCATTCTCGGCGCGCTGATCTTTCTTGCGCCCTACATCTTCATGGTTTCCACCTCCGGCAAGGCGCAGAGCGAGATCTTCACCTCCTCGCTGTCGCTGATCCCGGACCAGCCCTATTTCCTGCAGAATTTTGCCAAGGCGTTTTCGCGGGTCTCGATGCCGCGGCTGTTGTGGAACGGCGTGGTGGTCTGCGGGTTGATCCTCGTCTTCCAGGTGGTGATCGCGGTGCCCTGCGCCTATGCGCTGGCCAAGCTGAAGTTTCCCGCCGCGAAGCTGATGATGGCGCTGGTGATGCTGGGTCTGCTGGTGCCGATCCATGCCACCGCCCTGCCGCTCTATGTCGCCTTCGATAAGCTCTCGGTTCTCAACAGCTATGTCGCGCTGGTCGCCCCGTTCTCGATCTCGGTGTTCGGCATCTTCCTGTTCCTGCAGTTCTTCCGGGCCATGCCGGACGACCTGATCCACGCGGCGCGGCTGGACGGCATGTCGGAGCTTGGCATCGTGGCGCGCGTCATCGTGCCGAATGCCTGGCCGGCGGTCACCGCCTTTGCCATCTTCTCGGTCGTCGCCCACTGGAACGACCTCTACTGGCCGCTGATCGTCGTCTCCAACCAGGCCTATGCCACGCCGCCGCTCGGCCTTCTCTATTTCCGCGCCGCCGAAGCCGGAGACGATTACGGCGCGCTGATGGCCGCCACCCTCATCATCACGCTTCCCCTCGTCGCCGCCTTCCTGCTGGCACAGAAACGCTTCGTCGAGGGCATCACCATGACCGGTCTGAAGGGCTGACCGGTTCAATCCCATCCCACTGGAGACCTGCCATGCAGCATTTCAAGAAAATCCTGGCGGCCGCCGCCGTCACCATGGCCTTTGCCCTGCCGGCAAAGGCAGACACGGTGCTGACCGTGCATTACCCGATGCCCGGTTTCTTCAAGGACGTGATGGACACGATCTCGAAGAAGTTCATGGACGAGAACCCGGACATCAAGATCCAGTTCGCCAATCCCTCGGCCACCTACGAAGAAGGCATCCAGACCATCATGCGCCAGGCCGGCACGGCCGAAATGCCTGACGTGACCTTCATCGGCCTCAACCGCCTGCGCATGGTCAACGAGCGCGATATCCCGGTCGATCTCGGCCCGATGATCGCGAAAGACAAGCAGAGCATGGCGGATCAGGGCTTCTCCGACACCATCCTGAAACTTGCCCAGGTCAACGGCAAGCAGGTGGGCCTCGCTTTCGCGACCTCCAACCCGATCATGTATTACAATGCCGATCTGGTGAAGGCTGCCGGCGGCAATCCGGACCAGCCGCCGAAGACCTGGGACGAGGTGATCGAACTCGGCAAGAAGATCAAGGCGCTCGGCAATGGCGTCGATTCCATCGACTTCCGCTGGCAGGGCGATGACTGGATGTTCTCCGCGCTGCTGTTCGGCGCCGGTGGCACCATGCTCTCCAAGGACGAGGGCCAGGTGGCCTTCAACGGTCCGGAAGGCCTGAAGGCCATGACCATCATCGACCGCATGGTCAAGGAAGCCGGCATGCCGGTCTTCACCAAGGCGGCGGGCGAACAGGCCTTCGTGGCCGGCAAGGTGGGCTTCACCTTCCAGACCACCGGCGCGCTGCGCAACACCATCAAGAATGTCGGCGGCAAGTTCGACCTGCGCACTGCCGCGATCCCGCTGATCGACCCGGCAAACGGCAAGCTGCCGACCGGCGGCAATGCCGTCGTCATCCTGACCGATGACGCCGCCAAGCAGGCCGCCGCCTGGAAGTTCGCCAAGTTCGCCGCCGGCCCCTATGGCGCTTCCGTCGTCGTTCCCGGCACCGGCTACGTGCCGAACAACGAGCTGGCCGCCAAGTCGTCGGATTATCTCGGCAACTTCTACAAGGAAAACCCGCTCTTCCTCGCCGGCCTCAACCAGATGCCGCGCATGATCCCCTGGTATGCTTTCCCGGGTTCGAACGGCGTGCGCGTGACGCAGACCATCGTCGACAACATCTCCCGCGTCGTCGACCAGTCCGCCACCCCGCAGCAGGCTCTGGACGATGCCGCCAAGGAGGTAAAGCGCCTGCTGCCGCGCACGTAAACCGCACTGCTCTTTGCGAAGGACAAACAGCCCGCCGTGTATCTGCATGGCGGGTTTTCTATTTTTCGAGAAAGGAGATCAAATAAAAAAGCAGGACTCGCCTTCTCCATTGCGAGATCGAGCCGTAAATATATGTTGTCGATATTCAGTATGCGTATTTCCGATGATTTTGATTGAAAATTTCTAGCAAAAAATAAATTATATTCCATGTTTCACTGTCGTGATGCATCCGGTGACAATGGGGGTGCGGATGGCCTATCTCCTGCAGATCAGCGAGGCCGATGTCTTTGGTCGCGGCCGCTTTGCCAATGCCAAGGGCAATACCGAATGCGTGGAGTTCGTCCGGCAGGCGACGGGGGCGCCACAAACCGCGTCGTGGCATCCCGGTCGCCGGGTGATGGAGTGCGGGTCGGACGAGATTGCGCGGGGCACGGCCATCGCCACTTTCGCGGACGGAAAATACAATGTGACGGATGATCTGGGGCAGCACGCCGCGATCTACCTCTCCCACAGCGAAGCCGGCATCGAGGTTCTCGATCAGTGGAACAAGCAGGGCGAGGTGAGGCAGCGCACCATCCGCACCGGCCAGTCCGTCACACGCAGGCGCTCCAACCGGGCGGAGTGCTTTTATATCATTGAATAACCCACGCGGTGTCGCGTCGCCCGTCAGACCCGCCGCGCGGTGCCGCCGGTTCTCAACGAAAACCCGACTTCCAGATGGCGGGGGGCGGCGCCGTTGTCGGCGATGTCGAGCAGCAGCGAGGCGGCCACCGCCCCCATGCTGGCATCCGGCATTTCGATGGTGGTGAGCGCCGGGTCCATCAGCTGGCCGATGGCGATGCCGTCGAAGCCGGCGACCGAGATGTCGCCGGGGACGCTGAGGCCGAGGCGGCGCAGCGCGCCGATCACCCCGCAGGCGAGCAGGTCGTTGGAGGCGATGATGGCGCTCGGCGCGATCTCTGCCAGCGCCGGCGACAGGTCGAGCTGGTCGGGCGCGCCGATGAAGGGGATCTGCAACGCGGCAAAATCCGGCAGGCCCTCCTGCCGCAGCACGTCCAGATACCCGTCATAGCGCAGCCTGGCCCGGTCGGAAGCGCGGAAATCGCCGGAAATGAACAGGATGCGCCGGTGGCCGAGCGTGACGAGATGGCGGGTGATGAGGCGTCCGGCCTCGCGATTGTCCACCGTCACGGCGGCGGGAAAACCCGTCGTCGGGCGGTTGTTCAACAGCACGGTCGGCGGCAGCGGCTGCTTCAGCACCCGGCTGTTTTCGGCATCGCAGAGGGTGAGGATCAGTCCCGTCGGCCGTTCGGTCAGCAGCGCCGCCACGGCATCGGCCTCCTGCACGGGATCATAGTTCGACTGGGCGATCAGCACGCCGTGGCCGGCCACCAGCATGCGATTCTGGATCGAGGAGAGCGAGGCGGCAAACACCGGATTGGTGACGCTCGGGATCAGCACGCCGATCACCGGACGGCCCGCGGCGCGACGCGTGGCGGGCGGCGGCACGCGGTAGCCGAGATCGGCCGCCGCCTTGCGCACGCGCCGCATCGCCGTCTGGCTGACCGAGCCGGAGGCGTTCAGCGCCCGGCTCGCCGTTGCCAGCGAACAGCCTGCCCGCTCCGCCACTTCCTGCAATGTCGTCATCGCGCAATCCTCATGGGAGTGGCTGATTAGCCGCTCTGCATGTCGGGGATGCGACAGGGGAGGGCGCATGGATGGTGCGCTCCCCGAAAAAGACCCCTCCCCAACCCCTCCACACAAGGGGGAGGGGCTGACCTGGCCGCAACGCCCGCGACCCCATCACCGTCTGCGGGCCGATTGGGGCAAGGCGGTGCCACACGGGGTCTCCCCCCTTGTGGTGGGGTCCGAAGGACGGGTCGAGACACGCGGCTCGACCCCAAGCGGCAGCCAGAGGGGGTTTTTGCCCGTAAGTTTAATGTGGTGGTGTCCGAAGGATGGGCCGAGACACGCGGTTTGGCCTGCCACAGAACTTTCCGCAAGCTTCAAAAAGACCCCTCCCCACCCCCTCCCCGCAAGGGGGAGGGGCTGACCCGTCCGCCCCCTCACAAACCCTGCCCCGCCACCCGATAGCCTCGCTGCTGCTTGCGCCGGGCAAGCGCCGCCATGGCCTGTTCGGCGCTGGCGGCATCGGCAAAGATCTCCTCGGCGATCCGGCCCCGCGTGCCGATGCGGCCCCAGGTGCGGCGCAGACAGGTTTCGCCGAACAGGTTGGTTTCGATGGCGATCAGATAGAAGCGCGCCATGTTGCGCGCCGGGTCGATGCGGTGGCCGAGAAAGACCGGAAAGCTGTCGTTTTGCATGGGGGCAAGATTCGCAAGCCGGCGCCCTCGCTGTCCAACGAGAGTTTTGAATCGGTCGGCTGGCTTCGATTCACCCCTGTGATGGAAGCGGTGCGCCGGACAAAAGGCGGATCAGCCGGTCGCGCAGGCTGTCCATCCGGGTGGCGGGCAGGGCGGAGGGCGGCACGAGGCCGGCGGCAAAGCCATCCTTCTCGAAGCGGGCGACAAGGGCCTTGTCGCGGCTCACCACATGCAGCGGCACCGCGCGCGAGGCCTGCGGCCCGGTGACGATCGCGGCCGGCTGATGATCGCCGATGATGAGGAACAGCGCGTCGCCGCCATCGCGGGCGATATAGCTGCCAAGCGCTGCAAGGCTGTAATCGATCGTTTCGAGATAGTGGCGGCGCACATTGTCCGGGTCGGCCCAGACCACGGCCGGCGGCTGGTCGCCGGTGGCCTGCGCGTCGAAAATCCTTCCGTCGCCGATCGTGTCCCAATCGACGAGATGCGCGACCGGCGTCCAGGGCGCATGCGAGGAGATCAGCACCACCTGCGCCATCACCGGCTTGCGGTCTGGTGTGTCGCGCACCCTGCGCTGGAAGGCAGACAGCGTGTACTGGTCCGGCATGGTGATCCAGTTGAAGGGTTTTCCGCGATAGCCGAGATCGGCGGCGGCAAGGATCCGGTCATAGCCGTAATAGGCCGATTGCGGCCAGTCCATGGTGATGGCCGGCATCACCGCGACGCTTTCCCAGCCAGCCTCGGCAAACAGCCGGTTGAGGCTGGGGCGCTTGCTGATCATCAGCCGGTCGTAGCGCGCCTGGCTGTCGGTCCAGAGGCCGGAGAGAAAGGTGCCATGCGCGAGCCAGCTCAGGCCCCCGACGGTCGGAGAGGTGATCCAGGTGCTGGCGCTGGCAAAGCCCGCTGCCGCCAGATCGCGCTGCATGCCCTCCAGGCGCGGGCGGATTGTTGGGGCGTAACGCGGATCCTCCACCGCGCTTTGGCCATAGGATTCGACGAAGACCAGGATGACGTCCCGGCCGCTGACGGCGGAAAACAGGCCCTGGCCGCTCTGCGGTCCCCGGGCCTCGGCGAGTTCGCGGTCGAAGGCCTGGAGATCGCGCACCGAGGCGACGATCAGCTGCAGGCGTTCGGAGAGATAGGGGCCCGCCTCGGCGGTGACCGGCAGGTCCGCGTCTTTGCCGTGCAGCAGGCCGCCGATGGCAAGCAGCGCTGCGGCGGCGGCAAGGCCGAGGTGGCGGGGCCGGCCTTCAAGCCGCGCGAGCCCGGCCATCGCCTGCCGCAACAGCAGGATCACGAGGGCGAGCCCCAGCAGCGCCGCCACGACGCCGAGAAATGCTGTGAACGCACCGAGATTGCCGGCGGCGATGTTCCAGGCGTCCCGCAGCATCTTGCCGTCGAGATAGGGGTTGAAGGGACGCTGGAAGGCCGCCTGCGTGCCGATATCGGCAAGCTTGAGACACAGGATGAGGGTGGCCAGCAGCGTGACGACACCGGTCAGCACCCGCTTCCAGCGCCGGCCGGGCAACAGCAGCAGCACGCCAAGGGCCGGCACCTCCAGCGGCAGGCGCAGGAAGAATTCCACCTTCAGCGCACCCGGATGATCCGGCAGGTTGAGAATGGTCGCGCCGACCAGCAGGAACAGCAGGGCGGAGAGCATCGGGGGACAGGCGCGGCGCGCGCCGTATCGGGAGCCGGGGATGGGCCTATCGATCGTCGGGGTCGTCATGGTCTATCGTCTGCCGTTCTGCGTAGGATATGACATTGCGCCGGAGAAAGCCCCGGCGGGAAAGCCGCGCAAGGGCGCCATGCCCGCGCCGCAATGCCGGATGAACACCTGCCTGGCTCTCGCTGGAATTTCCGGGGGTGCGCCGGCTTTCGAGGATGCGAAACACGAACCCGCCGCCAAGCCCGTGCTTGCCGCGGCCACGGAAGGGCAGACCCATGCAGACCGCCTCGCGCGCCAGAATACTGGTCCGCATCGCCGCAAGCCTTGCGGCGCTGTGCCTGCTGCCGCTGCTCGCCTTCTGGATCAAGCCGGCCACGATCCTCGACGCGCTGGCGCAGGTCTCGCTGTGGCATGTGGCGCTCGGGCTGGTGCTGGTGCAGGGTCAGATCGTGCTGTCCGCTCTCCGCTGGCGGCTGGCGGCCGAACGGCTGGGTCAGCAGATCACGGCCGGCGCGGCGATCCGGGAATATTATGTGGCCAGCGCCGTCAACCAGGTGGTGCCGGGCGGCATGGCGGGCGATGTGCTGCGCGCCTGGCGCATGGCGCAAGATGGCGCGGGCGGCTGGCAGCGGGCGGCGCGCGCGGTGGTTTACGAGCGGCTGTCCGGCCAGATCGCCTTTCTGGCGCTCTGTCTCGTCGGCATTCCCTTCTGGCCCTTGCTGCCGGGAGCGGCCCTGCAGGCCGGCCACCATCTGCTGCTGGCTGGGGCGGTGCTCACCGCCGCCGTCATAGCGGCCGTGCTGCTGCTGCGCCGCTTTGCCGGGTTGCGGGATGAGCTGGCGGAGGTTTTTGTCCGGCGCGGCGCGCTCCTGCGGCAGGGCGGCCTCAGCCTTGCGGTGGTCTGCGGCTATGTCGCGCTGTTTCTCGTCAGTGCCGATGCGGTCGGCGCGCCGCTGCCGGTTGCGGCCATGGTCACCATCGTGCCGATGACGCTGGCCGCCATGCTGATCCCGACCGGTCTCGGCGGCTGGGGCACGCGCGAGGCGGCGGCCGCAGCGCTCTGGCCGCTGGCCGGCCTTTCCAGTGCGTCCGGGCTTTCCGCCAGCCTTCTCTATGGCGCGCTGGCGCTTGCGGGCGCCCTGCCGGGGCTCGTCATTCTGGCGCTTGGCCGGCATCCGAAAGGCGCCCGCCATGCTCACGCAGGCCGCCGCATCAGCGTGATCCCATCGACGCCGAACGAATAGAGGAGTGCGGCAAGCGCGATGGCCGCCATGGCGGTGGAAACGGGCGGCACCACCTGCGGCACCAGCACCAGACACAGCACCGCCACCTGCACCACGCAGACCGCCTTGCGCCGGAAAGACGGCGCAAGCTCGCCGCGCAGCTTTGGCAGGAACCACTGCGCCATCACGAAGGCGTAGCGCATCAGCCCGATCAGCACGACCCAGAGGCCCGCCTTGCCGAGCACGGTTGCGCCGATCGACAGGATCAGGATCAGCAGCGCATCCACCTCCATGTCGAAGCGCGCGCCAAGCTCCGACTGCTGGCGATAGCGGCGGGCGAGATAGCCATCGACGCCATCGAGGGCGAGCGCGAACAGCACGGCCGCCACCGTCCACCAGATCAGGCTGTCGAAATGTGCCGCGCCAAAGCTGTGCGAGAAGAGCACGGTCGCGCCGACCAGACTGACGATGCCGGCGCGGAGCGAGGTGACGAGATTGGCAAAGCCGAAGCGGGCATGCCGGTGGGCGGGAAGGCCGCGCAATACCAGGCCGAAAATGCCGGCCAGAAGCAGGGCCGCAATCATCGGCACATGGATCTCCAGCGGCAGATGCAGCGCCGCCATGCCCCAGCTCGCCACCGAGGCGACATAGACCAGCCCCAGCGCCTTCAGCGTATCGGCCAGCAGCGGATCCACCGTGCGGGTGATCGCAACAAGCCTCGGCGCCCAGCGAGCACCGGTGAAACGGGTCTTGATCGACATGGGACGCTCTCCTTGCGCCTGCGGCGCCTTGCCGTCACGGGCGGCGGCCGGACCGGCATCTGTGATGGACCACGGTTTTGTCTGGGCCCTGGTGGGCCGGCATCGGTTGCGATTTCAGATCCCGGACGTTGGCGGCGGGCAAGTTTCGGCCGGCTTTCGAACCATGCCACGTCGAATGCCGGGGGCAAAACCCCCTTTGGCTGCCGCCTGGGTTCGAGCCACGTGTCTCGACCCGTCCTTCGGACCCCGCCCCATTAAACTTTGCGGCAAAAACCCCCTCTGGCTGCCGCCATCTCCCCCACAAGGGGGGAGACCGCAGAACGGGAAGACCTTCGCCGAACAAGCGCGGTTTGGCCAAAGGCACTTGGCTGGTCTCCGGTCATCGTCCCCCGCTTCGAAGGTACCCGTCTCGCCACCGTGGAAATGGGGTAAGGCGCAGGCTCCAGGGGTCTCCCCCTCGTGGGGGAGATGCCCGGCAGGGCAGAGGGGGGTTCCCATATGCCATCCCCCGCCCGCGCGGGGAGATGGCGGCAGCCAGAGGCGGACTTTTATCCGCCAAGCAGCCGAAATGTCGTCAAGCCGAAATATCGATGACGCCGCAATCGCCGGCTTCGGAGCCGAAGGCGATCAGCTTGCCGTTGCTACTCCAGCTCATCGAGGTGATGGCGCCCTTGCCGGGGCGGCGCAGCAGGGCTTCCTTGCCGTCGCCCACCCGCACGCCGAGGATCATGCCGTCGATGAAGCCGATGGCGAGCACCTCTTCCACCGGATGGAAGGCAACGCAGGTGGCGAGAATATTGGCGCGGGTACCAAGCTCCAGCGGTGCCTTGCCCATCGGCCCGTCCTTGGCCGAGAAGGGCCAGACGATGGCAGCCGGCGCCCCGGAGGTGGCGAGCCACTTGCCCTTCGGCGACCAGGAATAGGATTTCACCTTGGACGGATAGCCGGTCATGCGCATATGGCGCGCCTCACCCGCCTTGCCGTCCAGCTTCCAGCCGTGCAGCGCATTTTCCTGCATGGTGGTGACGAGGAAACGGCCATCAGGCGAGAAGGTCACGCCGGTATGGGCCCCCTTCCAGTCGAGATCGGCGGCCGGCAGCTGGGTGTTGACCCAGTGCAGCGAGACGCCGTTGTAGCGGGCGGCTGCGATGCGAAGGCCCTTCGGCGCAAAGGCCAGTGCCTCGACCGTGCGTTCCTCGGCAAACTCCTTCGCGCTACCGTCGGCGAGAACCACGACGCTCGACTTGCCATGCGCATAGGCGACCGCACCCTGCGGGCCGCCGGCCACGACATTGATCCACTTGCGCGGCGCTTCGGCGATCTGCGTTGCAGTGCCGTCGCCGGCAATGCGCATCACCTTTCCATCCTCGCCGCCGGTCAGCAAAGCTGCGCTGAAGGGGTCCTTCACGCAGGTCAGCAGGCCGTTATGGGCTTCGGTCACCTTCTCGCCGCCATCCAGCCGGCGGATCTCTCCGGCGGCGGTGGCGAAAAAGGGCGTGTCGCCGAGGAAGTGCGCCGCGACGACGTGACCTTCCAGATCCAGGGGCGCAACCGTCGGCATCAGGTCTGGTCTGCCTGGCAGGCGAGGAAGCTCTTTTCGATCTTCTCGCGGTCGAGGTCGCGGCCGATGAAGACGAGGCGGCTTTCGCGCTTCTCGCCGTCCTTCCACGGGCGCTGGTGATCGCCTTCGATGATCATGTGCACGCCCTGCACTACATAGCGCTCCTCATCGCCCTTGAAGGCGATGATGCCCTTGAGGCGCAGGATGTTCGGGCCGTCCGTCTGGGTCACCTTCTGGATCCAGGGGAAGAAGCGGTCCGGGTTCATCTCGCCGCCGCGCAGCGAGATGGACTTCACCGTCACGTCATGGATCGCGGAGGGCGCTGCGTGGTGATGATGGTCGTGATCGTGCCCATGGTCATGATGATGATCATGGTCGTGATGGTGGTGATCATGATCATGATGATGGTGGTCGTGATCGTGGTGGTGATGGTCGCAATCCGGGCCGCAGACATGATCCTCATGGCCGTGTTCGAGGAAATGCGGATCGTTTTCCAGCGCACGCTCCAGGTTGAAGGCGCCCTGATCCAGAACGCGGGCCAGATCCACGCCCGAGCGGGTGGTCTTGTAGATGCGGGCGGTCGGGTTGATGGCGCGGACGATCTCCTCGATCGTCGCCAGTTCCTGCGGCGTCACGAGATCGGTCTTGTTGACCACGACCACATCGGCAAACGCGATCTGGTCCTCGGCCTCGCGGCTGTCCTTCAGGCGCAGCGGCAGGTGCTTGGCATCGACGAGCGCCACGACCGCATCGAGTTCGGTCTTGGAGCGGACGTCATCGTCCATGAAGAAGGTCTGGGCGACCGGCACCGGATCGGCAAGGCCGGTGGTCTCCACGATGATGCCGTCGAAACGGCCGGGGCGGCGCATCAGGCCTTCGACGACGCGGATCAGGTCGCCGCGCACCGTGCAGCACACGCAACCATTGTTCATCTCGTAGATTTCCTCGTCCGACTCGACGATCAGATCGTTGTCGATGCCGATCTCGCCGAATTCGTTGACGATGACGGCGTATTTCTTGCCGTGGCTTTCGGAGAGAATCCGGTTCAGCAGCGTCGTCTTGCCGGCGCCGAGATAGCCGGTCAGAACGGTCACGGGAATGGGCTTCTGGGGGGCGGTATCGGCCATTTGAACCTCCGGGAGTGGGTGCGCTCGACGAATGGAGCGGCAGCGGTTGGCGATCATATAAGGCCAACGCCGCAGCAGTTCAAAGGGCAATTGTATGTTATAAGATCACGGCTGGGCGACTGACAGGGCGGAGACGAGATCGGTCTGGGCAAAGTCCTCGCCGATATAGGGGAGCGGGCAGCCGAATTCCCTGGCGGTTGCATAGGCGAAGCAATCGCCGAAGTTGAGGCTGGCGGGATGAAAGTTTTTGCCGAACCGGCGATAGGCGTCTGCGGCCTGTTCGGCGCGCGCCGTCGTAACGTCGATGACCTCAGGGCTGAACAGAGACAGAAGCTCCTTCATTTCTGCGTCAAACCTCCGTCGTGCAGACACGATCAAGGCCTCCGTCAGCGTTGCCGCCGAGATGAGACATGTGGTGGCCCGGTTCAAGGCCGCCTCGCAAGCCGCTGCTTGATCCTCTGTTTTCAGGATGGCGATGAGTGCGGACGTATCGACGACGATCACCGGGGAAGGCCGTTTTCATCGTAGAGAAAATCCTGGCTGCGCGCAGCGGATGTCTCCGGGAACGGATCGAGTTTTTGGCGTACGCGTGCCTGAATGTCCCGGAGCGTGGGCTGTGCCTCCGGCGCCAGCATTGGCCGCGAGGCCATATCCGTCGCGACGATCCGCGCGACAACGCGGCCCTCGCGCGTCAACAACACGTCCTCGCCGTTTTCTGCGCGGTCAAGCAGTTCGGCTAGGTTTTACTGCGCATCTTTCACGGATATCTGCATGTGGCAATCCTCCGTTCCAGGCGAAAGATAGGCCGTTCTGCCGATCTTCGCAATCTCACGTCAGTGTTGCAACATCGAACCGATGCACGTCGTCCAGCAGTTCCAGAATGCCGGTCACCGCATGCGCGACCAGCATCTCGCCGCGTTCGGCGGTGGCGGCGGATGCGTTGCCGGCGACGCCGAGCGGGTTGAGATCGGCTATCTTCCAGCCGAAGGCATGCGGGCCATAGGCGCGCAGATGCGTGAAGTTTTGAGCAAACGCCGACTGGCGCGACGAGAAGGCGGCGGCTTTCGACATATCCACCCGCTCCGGCCAGAGCGCCAGCATCACCGACGTCTCGATGTCGCCGCCATGAATGTCGATTGCCTTGTCTTGCGGCGCGATCCAGCCCTCCGGCTGGCCGAAGCGGGTCCAGCTGGTTGCAACCGCCAGCATGTCGAAGCGCACCCGCGCCTCGGTTGCCACGATCGTCATCAGCGGCGCATTGCCGCCATGGGCGTTCAGCATCACCAGCTTGCGGATGCCAAGCTCCGAAAGCCCTTCGGCAATCGCCAGCCAGCGGTTGACGGCCTGCGCGAAGGTGAGCGTGCGGGTGCCCGCCACATCCATGTGCTCGATGGAATAGCCGATCCGCTCCACCGGCAGGAAGGTCGCCGGCAGGTCCTGCGGCTTGGCCGCGATCAGCCGGTTGACCAACCCGGCGGCGATCAGGCTGTCGGTTTCGAAGGGCAGGTGTGGCCCATGCTGCTCATGCGCGCCGAGCGGCAGAACCACGATCCAGTCGGCGCGGTCGTTCGGCGTCAGCCGGCGGTCATTGTCGTCGAAGCGGGGCTGGGGCAACGGCATCTGGCGGTCATGTCCTGCATTCGCTATGGATGGGCATCGGGATTGCATATAGCGGTCCCGGGCATGGCGGAAAACCCGGGCGGAGCGAATGAGCAAGAAGAAGGGCGACAAGAAGGACGAGAAGAAGGAAAAGGGCGCCAAGAAAAAGGGTAGCGTTTCCGTTGGCGACCTCGCACCCGCGCTGACGCAGGCGGCCCGTTCGCTGCGCACGGCGCTGTCGCGCAATCTCGCCGATGGCGGGCTCTATGCCGGGCAGGACGGCGTCATTCTTCAGCTGTCGCAGGATCCGGGGCTGACACCGGGGCAACTCGCCCAGCGCCTTGGCGTGAAGGCCCCGACCATGACGCGCACTGTCGGTCGCATGGAGGCGCAGGGTTTTGTGGAGCGTAAGCCTGATGGCGGCGACGGACGGCTGATCAAGGTGCATCTGACGGAGATGGGCCGCCAGAGCGTGGAGCGCATTCACCGGGCGATCGATGACAGCAGCCAGCTGGCTCTGCAGGGCTTTTCCGAGAAAGAGGTGCGCACGCTGCTGAAGCTCCTGAAGGCGCTCGATCGCAATCTGCATGGCGTGGAGGCGCCCGAGCCGGAGGAGGAGTGAGTCAATCGTGCGTTCTTTAAATCGTGACGCAATTGTGACGCGGGATTGCCTGCCGCGATTAAACTGTTTAAATAAAATTTAAGAACGGCAGGACGGATCCACCAGGGAGGGGACGTGGCTCAAAAGGTCAAGCTTTCCACGATCGCCGAAAGTCTCGGGCTTTCGACGGCAACCATTTCGCTCGCCCTGCGTGACAGCCCCCTGGTGGCGGTCGATACGCGCGAAAAGATCAAGGAACAGGCGCGCACGCTCGGCTATATCTACAACCGTCGTGCCGCCAGTCTCAGAACCTCGCGTTCGGGCATCATCGGTGTTGTCGTGCATGACATCATGAACCCGTTCTACGGCGAAATCCTGAAGGCGATCGAAAGCGAGCTGGACCGCAGCCGCCACACCTTCATCCTGTCCAATCACTATGACTCGGTGGAGAAGCAGCGCACCTTCATCGAGACGCTGCTGCAACTGGGTGGCGATGGCGTGATCATGTCGCCGGCCATCGGCACGCCGATGGAGGATGTGAAGCTTGCGGAAGCCAATGGCATGCCGGCCATCCTGGTGGCCCGCTCCATGGATGGCGTCGATCTGCCGACCTATCGCGGCGATGATTCCTACGGCATATCGCTTGCCACCAACCATCTGATCGGGCTCGGCCATCGCACGATTGCCATGATCGGCGGCACGGACCAGACATCGACCGGCCGTGACCGCTACCAGGGCTATGTCAACGCGCTGCGCAAGGCCGGCATCGAGGTGGACCCGAACCTGCGCATTCCCGGGCCGCGCTCCAAGCAGGGCGGCTTCGAGGCGGCGGTCAACTTCCTCTCCCTGCCGCAAAAGCCGACGGCCGCCGTCTGCTGGAACGATCTGGTCGCCATCGGCCTGATGAACGGCATTGCGCGCGCCGGCCTGCAGCCGGGCCGCGACATTTCGGTGACGGGCTATGACGATCTGGAGGAGGCCTCCATCGCCACTCCGGCGCTCACCACCGTCTGGAACGGCCAGACAGAGGTCGGACGTCTTGCCGCGCGCGCACTTCTGGATAGATTGGCAGGCAGCCACGAGCCCGATGGCATGCACCTCATCAAGCCCGAAATGCGCATCCGGCAGTCCACCGGACCCTGCCATCCCCGCGCCTGACACGACAGGATAGACAGATGACCGATACCAAGATCACCGTGCTCGTTCCGGGCCGCATGCATCCGCGCGCGCTGGAGCGCCTTCAGGCCGCCTTCGACGTCATCCAGACCAGCGCCGGTGCGGAAATGGACCTGTCCGACGAGCAGAGGGGTCGCATTCGTGGCGCCGCTACGCTGAACCGCATGCCGGCCGCCTGGATCGACCAGTTGCCGGCCCTTGAGGTGATCTCGAATTTCGGCGTCGGTTACGATGGCGTCGATGCCGGTCATGCGGGATCGAAGGGCATCCTCGTCACCAACACGCCTGATGTCCTGAACGACGAGGTGGCGGATACAACGATCGGCCTGCTGCTCAACACCGTGCGCCGGCTTCCCGTGGCCGAAACCTGGCTGCGCGAGGGGCGCTGGGAAAAGGAAGGTCCTTTCCCGCTGACGCCCTTGTCGCTGAAGAACCGCCATGTCGGCCTGCTCGGTCTTGGCCGCATCGGGCTGGAGATCGCCAGGCGGCTGGAGCCGTTCAAGGTGAAGATCAGCTACCACACCCGCACCCCGCGCGAGGGCGTGCCGTACACCTATGCGGCCTCGCTGCTGGACCTGGCGCGCTCGGTCGATACGCTGATCTCCATCGTTCCGGCGACGCCCGAAACGCACAAGATCATCAATGCGGACGTGCTGCAGGCGCTTGGGCCGAACGGCGTCTTCATCAATGTCGGCCGCGGCACGAGCGTGGACGAGGCGGACCTGGAGGCGGCGCTGAAGGCCGGCACGATTGCCGCCGCCGGCCTCGATGTCTTCTATCACGAGCCGAAGGTGCCGGCCGGCCTGCTCGATCTGCCGAATGCCTCGCTGCTGCCGCATGTCGCCTCGGCCTCGGTGCCGACGCGCAACGACATGGCCGATCTGGTGGTGGACAATCTGATCGGCTGGTTCAGGGACGGCAAGGTGGTGACGCCGGTTGCCGAAACGCCGGTGAAGGGCTGAGCCTCAGCGGCGGGCCGCATAGGCCCGCACAGCCTCGCCGAAGGCTTCGAACAGGGCGCGGGACGGTGAATCCGTCTCCGCCCAGTATTCGGGATGCCATTGCACGCCGACCGCAAAGCCTTTTGCATCGATGACGGACACGGCCTCGATGGTGCCGTCCGCGGCGGTTGCCTCCACCTGCAGGCGGGGCGCCGTCTCGGCAATCGCCTGCCGGTGCAGCGAATTCACCTGCACTTCGCCGGCAAGGCCGAGATGGCGGGCAATGCAGGAGCCCTCCTGCACGAAGACCGGCTGGCGGATCGCATACATCTCGTCGCGGCTGTCCACCGGCGGCTTGCGATGATCCCAGATGCCGGGTTGTTCCTGGATTTCGCTGGCCAGCGTGCCGCCCAGCGCAACGTTCAGTTCCTGCAGGCCACGGCAGATGGCCAGCAGCGGAATGCCGCGCTCGATCGCCTTGCGGATCAGCGGCAGGCTGGTCGCATCGCGGGCCGGATCGAAGGGCCCGTCCGCCTCGGTCGCGACCTTGCCATAGAGCGAGGGATGCACATTGCTGGCCGAACCGGAGATGAGCACCCCGTCCACCCGGTCGAGAACCGCGTCGAGATCATGCCCGTCCTCGAGGGCGGGCACGATCAGGGGGATGACCTTCGCCACCTTCACCGCGGCATTGACATATTGCGTCTGCGCGGCGTGCCAGTCGGCCTTGTCGAGATGGCGAATGTCGGCGGGGATGGCGATGATGGGGGCAAGCATGCGGGCGTCTCCACATTGAGCGCCGCGTTCTTGATCCGAGGCCGGGGTCAAGTCAAGACCCGGCATGGCGGCGGGCGGCTCGGCGGTCGCGCCGGATGCACGGGTCGGACGAGTGTGCAGATCAGGGCCGCATCTTTCGGTCGTCAAAGGCTTATTAGACGAAAGTATCGGCCAAACCCCGGATTTGCGACGCAGGAATATTAGCGCGCTTCTTGCGTGGCGTCTGGCGGCATGGTTACTTCAGACATGGCCGCGCATAGGGGAACGGGACTGCTGCGGCTTGAAACAACGGGAGGGTTTTATTCATGGATCGTCGTTCATTTTTCAAGAAGGCGGCTGTTACGGGTGCGGGCGCCGCTGCTGCCACCACGCTCGCGGCTCCGGCCATTGCCCAGTCCATGCCGAAGATCAGCTGGCGTCTGACCTCGTCTTTCCCGAAATCGCTGGACACGATCTTCGGCGGCGCGGAGGACATCGCCAAGCGGGTTGCGGCCGCAACGGACGGCAACTTCACCATCCAGACCTTCGCCGCCGGCGAAATCATTCCCGGCCTGCAGGCGGCTGACGCCGTTTCTGCCGGCACGGTGGAAATGTGCCACACCTGCTCCTACTACTATGTCGGCAAGGATCCGACCTTCGCGATCGGCACCGCCATTCCCTTCGGCCCGAACGCCCGCCTGACCAATGGCTGGTTCTATCAGGGCAATGGCAACAAGCTGCTCAACGAATTCTACGCGACCCATGGCCTGCAGGGCTTCATCGCCGGCAATACCGGCGTGCAGATGGGCGGCTGGTTCCGCAAGGAAATCAACACGGTCGATGACTTCAAGGGCGTCAAGATGCGCATTGCCGGCCTTGCCGGTCGCGTGGTGGAAAAGCTCGGCGTCGTGCCGCAGCAGATCGCCGGCGGCGACATCTATCCCTCGCTCGAGAAGGGCACCATCGATGCGGCCGAATGGGTCGGTCCCTATGACGACCAGAAGCTCGGCTTCTACAAGGTTGCCAAGTATTATTACTATCCGGCCTTCTGGGAAGGCGGCCCGGTCATCCATGCCTTCGTCAACAAGCAGAAGTTCGAGGCCCTGCCGAAGGCCTACCAGACGATCATCGAGGATGCCTGCGCCTACGCCAACACCAACATGATGGCGAAATACGACACCAAGAACCCGATCGCCATCAAGGAACTGGTCGGCCAGGGCACCGTGCTTCGCCCGTTCAGCCAGGAAATCCTTGAAGCCTGCTTCAAGGCGGCGATGGAGGTCTATGCCGATATCAGCGCCAAGAACGAGTGGTTCAAGAAGATCTATGAGGATCAGGTGGCCTACAAGCGCGAAGGCTATCTCTGGAACCAGCTGTCGGAATATACCTACGATACCTTCATGATGATTCAGCAGCGCAGCGGCAAACTCTGAGCGTCCGCAGCCCTGGACCAAACGAAAGCCTCCGGAGCCCTCGGGTTCCGGAGGCTTTTTCGTGCGAGCTGTGCTCGAGAAGGACATAATGCGTTTCGGCCGAAGGCGGTCAACGCCTTCGGCCGAAAGAGGGAAGCAGCAACCTTTGAATCTCTCCGGAAAAGCAGGTTCCGCGTTTTCCGTTCAACCTCAGGGATTGATCTTCGGTGGCTCGCCGAGATTCATTGGTGGCAGGCCGAAATTGGGCATCTGGTTTCCGCCGCCCGGTGCGCCGAACAGCGGCACTTCGATCTTGACCGTGCTGGGATCGACCTTCGGCGTATGGTCCAGCCAGTAGGTGACCGTCTCCGGCCAGAAGATGACGATGGCGACGAGGATCAGCTGCATGCACAGCCACGGGATCGCGCCCATGTAGATATCCGTCGTCTTGACGCTGCGGGGAGCGATCGAGCGCAGGTAGAACAGCGCGAAACCGAAGGGCGGGTGCATGAAGCTCGTCTGCATGTTGATGCAGATCAGCACGCCGAACCAGATCAGGTCGATGCCGAGCGATTGGGCGACCGGCGCCAGCATCGGGATGACGATGAAGGCGATCTCGAAGAAATCGAGGAAGAAGGCCAGCACGAAGATGAAGCAGTTGACGAAGATCAGGAAGCCGACGGCGCCGCCCGGCACGTGGGAGAGCATGTGCTCGATCCACAGGCCGCCGTTCATGCCCTGGAACACGAGGCTGAAGCAGGTGGCGCCGACCAGGATGAACACCACCATGGCTGTGATGTGCATGGTGGAATGCATGCCCTGCTTCACCAGATCCCAGCTGAGGCGCCGGTGCATGGCCGCGAGCGCCATGGCACCGACGACGCCGAGCGCACCGGCTTCCGTCGGTGTGGCAAGGCCCATGAAGATCGTGCCGAGCACCAGAAAGATCAGCACGATGGACGGCACCATGCCGGCAAGCACGCGCCAGACGAGGGCCATGTTCAGCTCGCCCCGCGCTTCCGGCGGCAGGGCGGGTAGATCCTTCGGCCGGATGATCGACATGGCCAGGATGAACAGCAGGAAGATCGCGATCTGCAGGATCGAGGGGCCGATTGCCCCGAGATACATGTCGCCGACGGAGCGGCCGAGCTGGTCAGCCAGCACGATCAGCACGAGCGAAGGCGGAATGACCTGCGTGATGGTGCCGGAGGCGGCGATGACGCCCGTGGCAAGGCGCGGATTGTAGCCGTATTTCAGCATGATCGGCAGGGAGATCACGCCCATGGTGATGACCGAGGCTGCCACCGTTCCGGTGATGGCGCCCAGCACGGCACCGACGAGGATGACCGCATAGGCAAGGCCGCCCGGGATCGAGCCGAACAGTTTTCCGGTGCCCTCAAGCAGATCTTCCGCAAGGCCGCAGCGTTCGAGGATCGCGCCCATGAAGGTGAAGAAGGGAATCGCCAGAAGCAGATCGTTCGAGACGATGCCGAAGATGCGCAGCGGCAGCGCCTGCAGGAAGGCCTGCTCGAAATGACCGGTGACCACGCCGATCAGACCGAAGAACAGGCCAACGGCCGCCAGCGAAAACGCCACCGGAAAGCCGTAGAGCATGAAAATAATCATGCCGACGAACATCGCCGGCGGGATGATGCCAAAATCAAACATACCGTATCCCCCCGGATCGCTTTACTGCAGCGGCTTTTCGTATTTCGTGTCGATATCGATGATGCCCATCAGGCCGGCAATGCGCTTTATGAGTTCGGAGATGCCCTGCAGGGCGAGCAGCGCGAAACCCGCAAAGATCACCAGCTTGATCGGCCAGCGGATCAGGCCGCCCGCATTCGAGGAGATTTCCATTTCCCTCACGGAAAGCACGAAGACGGGCCAGGACAGCCAGGCGAGATAGAGGCAGGCCGGCAGAAGGAAGACGATGATGCCGATGACATCCACCCACAGCCGCTTGCGTTCCGACAAGGCGCCGTAGACAAGGTCCACGCGCACATGCTCGTTGCAGCGCAGGGTATGCGAGGCACCCATCAGCACCACGAAACCGAACATGTACCACTGGATTTCAAGCCATGCGTTCGAACTGTAGTTGAACGCATAGCGGATCATGGCATTGCCGGCGCTGACAAGGCAGCAGGCCAGAACCAGATATCCCGAAAATTTGCCGACGGCTTCACTGACACGGTCGATCCCACGGCTGACCGCAAGCAGACTGCTCAACATGCACTCCCCCACGCTTTCTTGTTCTTGTATCTTCTCTAAGGCGAAAATGCCCTCTCGCGCAACGCTACGAACGTCGTGGCCCGAAGCTTTTGTCATTCGTTGCGCGCCTTGCCGGCTCGCGCGCAGCAATGGAACCCGGCTTACCCTTTCTGGAACGACGAGCGGCAGGATGCCGCGCTCTTCTCCGCGGCCCTGCAACAGCCGGCTGCATTGCGCTTTTCGGCCAGTTTGTGTAGATCTAGGAGAGAGGCAGGAATACGGTCACAGGCGGCGCCACGCCGGCCAGCGACCTTCAGGGGAGAGTTATTGATGGACCATCATCACAGCGGACCGGTCGAAACGGGTGCACCCATGGATTACCGGGAGCACGAAAAGACCTATTCCCTGTTTCTGGCCGGGGCCAAGTGGGGCACCATGATGGTCGTCGTGCTGATGGTAGCCATGGCCGCCGGCTTCTTTGCGGGCGGTGGCCTGCTGGGCGGCCTGCTTCTCTTCATCATCCTGAATGCCGCCGGCTTCTATCTGCTGCGCTGATTGCGCAGACATACGGCGTTCCAAGTCCACGCGCCGGTGACGTCGAGGGCTGCTGCCCTGCCGAGGCGTTGCCTGTTGCACAGCCTGTGCCATCAGAGGGCCGGTTCGAGAATCAACTGATCGACGGCGGGGTCGAGATCGGTGCCGGCTGCTCCCTGTGCATTGAGCGGCTGCAGGATGAAAGCGCCCTGTGCGCCGCCGATCAGGCCAGTTCCCCTGGCATCAGGCATTTGTGGCAGCATCTCCGCGCTTGGCTTGCGATAGGTGCCGGCCAGCGACAGGCCGGCAACGCCGGTGCCACTTCTTGCCAGAACCGACCAGCTCATCACGGAATGATCCGGCGCCGTGCCCTTCATGCTGCTGCGGCTCAGCCTTGCGGTATAGCTCTGTCGGTCATTGGTGCCGGTCGGGCTGTAATTGCACATCAGCGGCGTCTTCGCGTCGAAGGCCGCCGCCTCCGGATCCGGCGAGGTGCAGACAAGCGTTCCGACCGCGATGCGGCTCTCGTCCTCCGTCTGTGCCTCCGTCTGAGCCTGCGCGACGAGAGCCGACAGGCCGCCGCAGAGGGCGGCAACAGTGAGAAGTCTCGGCGTCATGCAACCCGGCATCGATCTCTCCCTTGGTTGGAGAGCGAACGCTGCAGAGGCCTGCGAGTTCCGATCGAGCCTGTTTTGCCGGGTCAGGCGCCGCTGTTGCCGGATGCAGAACGGGTGCGGGCCACGCCATCCTGTGCGGGCTTGTAGTTGGGATCGAGGCGGGCGGCGTGGTTATAGGACTTGAAGGCCTTCACCATATCACCGCGACGTTCATAGACGAGCGCCTGGTTGGCCCAGGATTCCGCCCGCTTGTCGTCGAGGTCGATGGCGTGGTTGAAGTCCGCGAACGCGTTCTCGTCGTCGTTCAGCGCGAGGTAGGAAACGCCGCGGCCGTTATACGGTTCCGGCGAGGAGGGTGACAGCGAGATCGCCTTGGAGAAGTCCTCGATCGCCTGATTGTGCTGTCCGCGGATCTGGTAGATCAGGCCGCGATTATGCCAGGCGCGACCATCGGTGGTTTCCAGCTGGATCGCCCGGTTGAAGTCGCTGAAGGCCTCGTTGATGCGACCGGCCTGGCGATAGATGTTGCCGCGCCCGATCAGGGCCACGTCATAGTTCGGGTTGATCTGCAGCGCCGCATTGTAGTCGTTCACCGCATCCGCCGGCTTGCCCATGTTGCGATAGACCAGAGCGCGGTTGGCATAGGCCTGATAGAGACGCGGGTTCAGCTGGAGGGCCCGGTTGAAATCGTCCACGGCCTTGCGGAATTCGCCGGCACGGCCATAGGCGGTGCCGCGCACGTTGTAACCTTCCGGATCCTGCGGATTGGAATTGATGACCGACGACAGCGAGGCGATATTCTGCTCGGAGCCCTGCGCGCGATCAAGCCGGATGACGTCGGTGCTCTGCGTCTGGCAGCCGGCCAGTGTCAGGCCGGCCAGCAGGAGTGCGACACCCGATCGCAGGCACATGATCTGCCTGGTACGGCCGACGGGCATGGACGAAAAGCGGGCGGCAGGCGAAAGGGCTGTGGTCTTGACGGCCATCAGGCGCAGATCCTCGTGTCAATCAGCGGAATGTCAGATCCGGGAAATCAAAAAAGCGGCGGCGAAATGTTTCGCCCCCGCCTTGAAAGCACGAAAAAACGTCGAAAAGACGGCCAATTAGCGACCGGCGCGGGGACCTGCAACCAGGCCTTCGCGCTGTGCGCGCTTGCGGGCCAGCTTGCGAACGCGACGAACGGCTTCAGCCTTTTCGCGGGCGCGCTTTTGAGACGGCTTCTCGTAGTAGTCGCGCATCTTCATTTCACGGAAAATGCCTTCGCGCTGCATCTTCTTCTTGAGAGCGCGGAGAGCCTGATCGACGTTATTGTCGCGGACAAGTACCTGCACGTGAATCCCGATCCTTTGGTTTTTTCGAGTTGACCGCCCCGGAACTGTCCAGTCCAGAACGAAACAATAAGGGGTTAAGCGCGGCCAACAGCCGTGCAATTGGAGAAGGCACATAACAGAAGGTTTTGGTGAAGTCCAGCGGGCTGAAAGCGGGGCTGTCGAAATTCTTCGAAAACCGCCGGAAGCCTTGCAAACCGGGCTTTCTGCGTTGTCGCCGACCCCCGGTAGTGCCGCTTTTCCATTGGCTTTTTGCGCAGTCTTCCCCATGTCTCAGGCACACGGAAACCCCGAGTCTCAAGGAGCCTGTCATGCGTGTCCTGTCCTATTCCCGTTTCGGCAAGCCGGAGGAGGTGCTGACACTTGCCGAGTCTCAGCGCCCGGAGCCCGGACCCGGCGAGGTCAGGCTGCGCATGCATCTGTCGCCGATCCACAATCACGATCTCATCACCATTGCCGGCAATTACGGATACAAGCCGCCGCTGCCCGCCGTCGGCGGCAGCGAGGGATACGGAGTCATCGACCAGTTGGGTGAGGGCGTCTCCGGCCTTGCGCCCGGCCAGCGCGTGGCGGTGAGCGGCCTGAAGGGCGCCTGGGCGCAAGAAGTTGTTGCCCGAGCCGCCTCGCTGGTGCCGCTGCCGGATACGGTCGATGACGAAACGGCGGCGCAACTGATCGCCATGCCGCTGAGCGCATTGACGCTTCTCGAATTCACCGGAATCCAGCCGGGCAGCTGGCTGGTCCAGAACGCGGCAACTGGTGCGGTAGCCAAGGTGCTGGCACAGCTTGCAAAGGTGCGCGGCGTGCATGTCGTCAATCTCGTGCGGCGGGCGGAGGCGGTGGCCGAACTGGAGGCGCTTGGCATCGGCAATGTCGTGGTCACAGCGGGGGATTGGAAGAAGGAGGTCTCGGCGCTGACCGGCGGCGCACCGATTGCGGTGGCGGTCGATGGCGTCGGCGGCACGGCGTCCGGCGATCTGCTTTCCGTGCTGGGTGAGCATGGGCAACTGGTCGCGTTCGGCGCCATGTCCGGTCAGCCGATGCAGATCTCCGCCGGCGAGATGATCTTCAAGCAGGCGGTGGTCAAGGGTTTCTGGCTCGGCAAGATGATGGAGACCATGCCGCCGGAGGAGATGCGTCGACTGGTGGGCGAACTGGTGGCCCGCGCGGCAAGCGGCCAGATGAGGCTGCAGACCGATGCCGTGTTTGGGATCGCCGATGCGGCGCGGGCCATGCGGGCTGCAGCCGAGAGCGGCCGCAAGGGCAAGGTCCTCGTTCGCCTCGCCGGCTGAGGGAGGATTGCGTGACGCGCGGTGGAAAGGTGCCGCGTGTCGAAACAAGGGTTTGAATGCGTCGCAAAGCAGCCATTGCGACGCCGGTTGATTTGCGATCAGTATGGCTCTACCCACGGGCTTGGGTTCGACGGAGCTATAGGCACATATGCGCAAATATTCGGTCTTCGCGCTGGTCAAAGAGGCCATGCGCAGCCACAAGGGATGGGAGCCGCACTGGGTCTCCCCCGAACCGCGTTCCTCCTACGATGTGATCATCATCGGCGGGGGCGGACATGGTCTCGGCGCCGCCTATTATCTCGCCAAGGAGCACGGCATCACCAATATCGCGGTGATCGAGCGCGGCTGGCTTGGCGGCGGCAATACCGGCCGCAACACCACGATCATCCGGTCCAACTATCTCTACGAAGAGAGCATGGACATCTACGAGCATTCCCTCAAGCTGTGGGAAGGCCTCAGCCAGGATCTGAACTACAACGTCATGTATTCGCCGCGCGGCGTGATGATGCTGTCGCACAATACCCATGACATGCAGAGCTTCAAGCGGCACATCAATGCCAACAGGCTCTACGGCATCGACAATGAATGGCTGACGCCGGAGCAGGCAAAGGCCTTCTGTCCGCCGCTCGACATTTCCAAGACCGCCCGCTACCCGATCAACGGTGCTGCTCTGCAGAAGCGTGGCGGCACTGCCCGTCACGATGCGGTGGCCTGGGGCTATGCCCGCGCGGCCTCCGATCGCGGTGTGCACATCATCCAGAATTGCGAGGTGACCGGCATCCGCCGCGGGCCGAGTGGCGAAGTCACGGGCGTCGAAACCAGTCGCGGTTTCATTGGCGCGAAGAAGATCGGCGTCTCCGCTGCAGGACACTCCTCCGTCGTCATGCAGATGGCCGGCGTGCGCGTGCCGCTGACCAGCAATCCGCTGCAGGCGCTCGTCTCCGAGCCGCTGAAGCCGATTTTTCCCTGCGTGGTGATGTCCAACACGGTGCATGCCTACATCTCGCAGTCGGACAAGGGCGAACTTGTCATCGGCGCCGGCACCGACCAGTATCACTCCTATTCCCAGACCGGGGGCCTGCAGATCATCACCCACACGCTGGATGCGATCTGCGAGCTGTTCCCGATCTTCCGCCGCGTCAAGATGATGCGCCAGTGGGGCGGCATCACCGACAACACGCCGGATCGCTCCGCCATCCAGAGCGTGACACCCGTGCCGAACCTCTTCGTCAATTGCGGCTGGGGCACCGGCGGTTTCAAGGCGACACCCGGCTCGGCCAATCTGTTCGCCCACCTGATCGCCCGCGGCGAGCCGCATCCGCTGGCTGCCGGCCTGACGCTCGACCGCTTCCGCACCGGCCGCCTGATCGACGAAGCGGCCGCCGCCGCCGTCGCGCACTGACGAGGGGACCACGATGCTTCTGATCCACTGCCCCTATTGTGGCGAGGACCGCTCCGAACTGGAGTTCCGCTGGGCCGGCGAGGCGCATATTGCGCGGCCGGACACCATTTCGGCGATCTCCGACGATGAATTCGCCGAGTATTTCTTCATGCGTGACAACACCAAGGGCATTGCCTGGGAGCGCTGGCGTCACATCCATGGCTGCGGCCGCTTCTTCAACGCGATCCGCGATACCGTCAGCGACAAGTTCCTGCTGAGCTACAAGGCCGGGCTGCCGCGTCAACCGGTGCCCGGCTCCGAGCCTGCGGCCGCGCCGGCCGTTGAAGGAGGTGTCGCATGACCACCCATCGCATCAAGGGTGCCGGACGCCTGACGCCGGCCCGCACCGCCCGCTTCACCTTCGACGGCAAGATCTACACTGCGCTGGAAGGCGATACGGTTGCCTCCGCGCTGCTTGCCAATGGCGTGCACCTGATGGGCCGCTCGTTCAAGTATCACCGTCCGCGCGGCATTCTGACCGCTGGCCCGGAAGAGCCGAATGCGCTGCTCGACGTTTCCCGCGATGCCGCCCGCCGGCAGCCGAACGTGCGCGCCAGCGTGCAGGAGGTGTTCGACGGTGCGATCATTCGCTCGCAGAACCGCTGGCCCTTCCTGTCCTTCGATATCGGCGGCTTCAACAACCTGTTGTCTGCCTTCTTCCCGGCCGGCTTCTACTACAAGACCTTCATGTGGCCGCGCGAGGCCTGGGCAAAACTCTACGAGCCGATCATTCGTCGGGCCGCCGGTCTCGGTGTTGCGCCGAAGGAAGCGGATCCCGATCACTACGCCAACCGGTTTGCCCATTGCGACGTGCTGGTGGCGGGTGGCGGGGCGGCCGGCCTCACGGCCGCGTTGTCTGCTGCCCAAACCGGCGCCGACGTCATCCTCGTCGACGAGCGGGCGGAGGTCGGCGGCGCGCTGCTGTTCGATACCGCCGTCACGATCGACGGCAAGCCGGGCTATGACTGGGCGCAGGATGTACTCCGGCAGTTGAAGGCGATGCCGAATGTGCGGGTGCTGACCCGCACCACCGTGTTCGGCTATTACAACCACAATTTCCTCGGTCTTGTGGAGCGGGTGACGGATCACCTCGCCAGCCCGGATGCGGCGCTGCCGCGCGAGCGGCTGTGGCAGGTGCGCGCCAGGAAGGTGGTGCTTGCCACCGGCGCCATCGAGCGCCACATGGTATTTGCCAACAATGATCGTCCCGGCATCCTGCTCGCCTCCGCCGCGCGGCTCTATCTCAATCACTATGGCGTTGCCGTCGGCTCTAAGGTCGGTGTCTACACCGCCCATGATTCCGCCTACGAGGCAGCGATCGACCTGAAGCGGGCCGGCGTCGATGTGGTGGCCATCGTCGATTGCCGCGCCAAGCCGGGCGAAGCGGTGGTCTCTGCCGCCCGCGGCCTCGGCATCGAGGTGCTGACCGGCTATTCGGTCATCGATACGGCGGGGCATTTGCGCATTTCCTCGATCACGGTGGCGCGCAACGGTTCCAGCAACAACCGCAAGATCCCGGTGGATGCGCTGCTGATGTCCGGCGGCTGGACGCCCTCGGTGCATCTCTTCTCGCAGTCGCGCGGCAAGCTGAAGTTCGACGCGGCGACCGAACGCTTCCTGCCGGATGTGCATGTGCAGGATTGCGTCTCCGTCGGCGCCTGCAACGGCACGGATGATTTGAACACGCTGCTCTCCGACGCCGCGGCAGCGGGCGGGGGTGCGCTCCGCCTTTCGGGCGAGGTTCCCTTTGCCTGGACGGGCGGCATGATCGGTGCCGCCGAAGGGGCCGGAAAGGACAAGGTCGTCAAGGCCTTCGTCGATTTCCAGCACGACGTGACGGCCAAGGACATCCGCCTTGCCGTGCGCGAAGGCATGCATTCGATCGAGCACATCAAGCGCTTCACGACGAATGGCATGGCGTCTGACCAGGGCAAGCTCTCCAACATGCACGGTCTGGCGATTGCCGCCGAAATGCTTGGCAAGGAGATCCCCAAGGTCGGCCTCACCACCTTCCGCGCACCCTATACGCCCGTCACCTACGGCACGCTGATCGCCCATTCGCGTGGCTCCCTGTTCGACCCCGCCCGCAAGACGCCGCTGCATGCCGAACTGGTCAAAGCCGGGGCGGAATTCGAGGATGTCGGCAACTGGAAGCGTGCCTGGTATTTTCCGAAGCGCGGCGAGGACATGCATCAGGCTGTCAATCGCGAGTGCCGCACGGCGCGCACGGTGGCCGGCGTGTTCGATGCCTCCACGCTCGGCAAGATCGAGGTGGTCGGTCCGGATGCGGCAAAATTCCTGAACCTGATGTACACCAATGCCTGGGACAACCTGAAACCGGGCAAATGCCGCTACGGCATCATGACCCGCGAGGACGGTTTCGTCTATGACGATGGCGTCGTCGGGCGGCTCTCGGAAGACCGCTTCCATGTGACGACGACGACGGGCGGTGCACCGCGCGTGCTGCATCACATGGAGGATTATCTCCAGACGGAATTCCCGGATCTCAAGGTCTGGCTCACCTCCACCACCGAACAGTGGTCGGTGATTGCCGTACAGGGTCCCAAGGCGCGTGAGATCATTGCACCGCTGGTGGAAGGGCTCGATCTTTCCAACGAGGCCTTCCCGCACATGAGCGTGGCGGAATGCACCGTGATGGGCGTTCCGGCCCGTCTGTTCCGCGTCTCCTTTACCGGCGAACTGGGCTTCGAAGTCAACGTGCCCGCCGACTACGGTGCTGCCGTCTGGAAGGCGATCTGGAGCAGGACCGAGGCCATGGGAGGCTGCCTCTATGGCACGGAAACCATGCACGTGCTGCGCGCGGAAAAGGGCTACATCATCGTCGGCCAGGATACGGACGGCACGGTGACGCCTGATGATGCGGGCTATGGCTGGGCCGTCTCGAAGAAGAAGCCGGATTTCGTCGGCATTCGCGGCCTCAAACGCCCGGACCTGATGCGCGAGGGCCGCAAGCAACTGGTCGGCCTTCTCACCAGGGATCCGGCCGAGGTGCTGGAAGAGGGCGGCCAGATCGTGGAGAACCCGAACCAGGTGAAGCCGATGACCATGCTCGGTCACGTGACCTCCGCCTACTGGTCGGAAAATCTCGGCCGTTCGATTGCCATCGGCCTTGTTGCCAATGGCCGGGCGCGGATGGGCGAGACGCTCTACGTGCCGATGAAGGACAAGACGATTGCCGTCGAAGTGACCGACATGGTGTTCTTCGACAAGGAAGGAGGCCGCATCCATGGCTGAGCTTGCCACCCGCACCTTGCCGCTTGCCGGCGCTTATGGCGGATCGCCTGCGGTGCAGCTGCAGCCGGCTCGTCCGGCGGCCCGCATTTCTCTGCGCGCTCGCCCCGATGCTGTCGAGGCTTTGTCCGCTGCGCTCGGGCTGTCTCTGCCGACCGCGCCCAAAACCTCGGCCACGGGCGGCGGCCGCACGGCTCTCTGGCTCGGCCCGGATGAATGGCTGGTGATCGATGAAGGCGATAGCGGCCTGATGCAGGCGACCGCCGCCTCCGGGGCCGTGCACTCGGCCACCGACGTCTCCCACCGCAATACGGCGATTCTGGTGTCGGGTCCCGGGGCTTCCCAGGCGCTGAATGCCGGCTGCCCGCTTGACCTGTCGCTGAAGGCCTTTCCGGTCGGCGCCTGCGCCCGCACCCTGTTCGGCAAGATCGAGGTGGTTCTGCTGCGCACAGGCCCGGATGCCTTCCGGCTGGAATGCTGGCGCTCGTTTTCAGACTATGCCTTCGGCCTTCTGGCCGAAGCGGCGACGGACGCGGAGATCTGAGGCGCGGTCCTCGTCTCGCAATGCCATCAGGGGCGCCCGCCGGGAACGGCCGGCGCCCCTTGTTCTGATCAGAACTCACCCCATTCCTGTGTCCGCGCCCCTCCGGTGCCTGTGGCAGCCAGCCGGCGTGGGCTGCGGCCCTGCGCAGCACCCGGGGCGTTCGCCATGTCGCGTGCGACCTCTCTGAGGGCCTGCGCATCGTGGCGTGTCTCGGCGATACGGAATTGCTCCACCAGTCCGCGCAGCCGGGCGGCTTCGGCGGCAAGCGCCGTTGAGGCGGCGGTCGATTCTTCCACCATGGCCGCATTCTGCTGCGTCGTCTGGTCCATCGCATTGACGGCCTGGTTGACCTCCATCAGGCCGGTGGATTGCTCGCGCGAGGAGGTGGCGATCGCTTCCATATGCCCGTTGATCTCCAGAATGAAATCGCCGATGGTCTTCAGCGCGCTGCCGGCATTGCGCACCAGATCCACGCCATTTTCCACTTCCGTGGACGAATTCTGGATGAGGCCCTTGATCTCCCGCGCGGCGGTTGCCGCACGCTGGGCAAGCTCGCGCACTTCCTGGGCGACGACGGCAAAGCCCTTGCCGGCATCTCCGGCACGTGCCGCTTCCACGCCTGCATTCAGGGCCAGCAGATTGGTCTGGAAGGCGATCTCGTCGATCACCCCGATGATGTTGGAAATCTGCTGCGAGGAATCCTCGATCTTGGACATGGCGAGCTCCGCCTGCGAGACGACCTCGGCCGATTCTGTTGCGGCACGGGTGGCGCGCTGCGCCACGCTGCGGGCCTCCTCGGTGCGCCGGGTGGAGTTCGACACGTTGGCAGTGATCTCGTCCAGCGCGGCCGCTGTTTCCTCCAGCGCGGCGGCCTGCTGCTCGGTGCGCTTGGAGAGGTCGTTGGCGCCCTGGCTCAGTTCCCGCGACCCGCTGTCGATCGCCGACGTCGTAGTCGCGACGGAGTTCATGGCGTTGCGAAGCTGAAGAACGGCCGCGTTGAAATCGCTGCGCAGTCCTTCGAAATCTGCGGCGAAGGGTTCATGGAAGCTGAAGGTCAGATCACCGGAGGAGATGCATTTCAGGCCTTGGGCAAGGCTGGTTGTCGCGTGCTGCATGTCGTCCGCCCGCTTGCGGTCGAGGGCGGCTACGCGGTTGCGCTCTTCTTCGCCGAGATGGCGATTGCGTTCCGTTTCTTCCTCGAGGGTACGTGCGCGAAGGCCATTTTCCTTGAAGATCTGCACGGCCGTTGCCATCTGGCCGATTTCATCCACCCGTTCGGTGCCGGGCACGTCCACGCCAAGATCCCCTTCAGCCAGCTTCTGCATGGTGCCGGTCATGGTGGCGATCGGCTGGGAGATCGAGCGCGAGACAAGCCACATGGCCAGAACGCCGGCAATCAGCACACCGAGGCCGACGCCGGTCTGCGTCCAGGCATCGGACGTGTTGCGGGCGATCAGAGCCTGATCGAGCGCAGTGGCCTGGGCAAGGGCGATCTCGGCCGGAACCTCGATCAGCACCGCCCATGGCGTCTTGGTGCGGCCGAGCTTGATCGGCGAGAGGACGCGGAAGGTCTTGCCATCCTCTATGGCTTCCTCATTGCCAGACTGGATCTTCGGCAGAAGCTCGCCAAGGGCGGGATTGAGCTTCTCCATGGAGGCGCCGACCAGATCCGGCTTTTCGCTGGAGGCGACCACCAGTCCCTTGTGGCTGATGATGCTGACGGACGCCTTGCCGCCGAACAGGCCCCCCTTCACCGTTTCCGCCAGTTTCTGCACGAAGGAAAGATCGAAGTCGGCACCCGCGACGCCGGCGAATTTGCCGTTGATCGTCAGTGGCACGGACATGGTGGCGAGATAGACGCTTTTGCCCTGTACGATATAGGGAAGGGGGTCGAGGATGCTTTCGCCCTGACCCGTTTGCGGTCCGATATACCAACCGCCCTTCATCACGCCATTCGGATGCAGTTCACGGCTGTCGTATTCCACGAGCGGCTGGATCTCGATCCCGCCATTGGCGCCGCGCGTCCAGTAGGGCAGGAAGCGGCCCGTGGCATCGGAGCCGGTCTTCTTGTTGTTGCGGTAGGCCTCGTCATCGCCATCCAGCGCATTCGGTTCCCATGCGCTGTAGGTGCCATTGAACTGCGGATTGTCCTGAAGAACCTTCAGCAGAACGGCATTGAACTGCTTGCGGCGTTCCGTGGCCGGAATGGCGCCGCTGCCGGCCATGGCCTCGAAGCTACGGCCGATGTTGCGGGCGGCATCGAATGCCTCGTTGAGCGTGCCCTGAATGGAGCCGGCCTGCGTGGACGCGATGCTCTTCAGGCTCTTTGTCGTCATGGACCGTGTCAGCTCGGACATGTTCTGGCTGACGAACCGCTGGCTGTTTGAGGTCGCCAGAATGCCATAGCCCAGAAGCCCGCCGACAGCCGAAAGAACGCTGAGCCCTGACAGCACGGCGATCTTCATCTTGATGGAACGAAATTGCATTGTCTTAGCCCCACGTCTTGTTTGCACGCGGATTTGAGGGCTCTATGTTTTAGTGATTGTTAATTGACAAAAAACAGGAATTCCACGGAGAGAATCGTAAAAGCCATTGTTTTTGATGGGTTTTACATTTTTGCAGTGCGGCATTTCCAACGTCCGTCCTTAGACTTAAGTCCTAGAAAGAAAATTCAGAACGGCGTGCAGCGATCTCGGGAGTACAGCTCGAGGGTGGTGTTTTGCCAACAAGAACCAGTTTGCGACTGATCCGGCAGCGCTCAGTCCATCGCGGCGAATCGCGGAAAACCTTAGCTCACCAGTCGTCCGGCCGGTCCTTCGGGTCGAACTGCACGATGGTCGTCCACTGGGCGGTGAGGGCGGGCTTGCGCTCGTTTTCGATGTCGACGGTCACGTCATAGGTGGTCATCAGCATGCCGGCGCCGCGCAGGCGGGCTTCGGTCAGCGTGAAACGCCCGCGAATGCGGCGGCCAGTGCGCACCGGCGAGCCGAAGCGCAGCTTGTCGAAGCCGTAGTTCAGGCCCATGGTCTGTTCGCGAATGCGCGGCAGCGAGCCAAAGTTCATCACTGACAGCAGCGACAGCGTGAGAAAACCATGCGCAATGGTGCCGCCGAAGGGGCTTTCCGCGGCAGCGCGCACCGGGTCGGTATGGATGAACTGATGATCGAGCGTGGCATCCCCGAACTGGTTGATCATCGTCTGATCCACCGTGATCCAGTCCGATACTCCGATTTCCTGTCCGACCAGATCCTTCACGTCCCTCAGAGAGATCTCGTGCGGCATGAATACCCCTGACTTGGATCGGAGCTTCCGGTTCGTCAGCTCTCGCCCGCTTCCTTATCACGTGCGGACGGATCGGCAAGCTCTCTCAACCAGATGACGGTGCGCGGGGGCAACACCGGCGAAAAGACGTGGTCCTTGGTGAACAGATCCTGCCATGGACCGCCCGGCAGATGCACCGCAAGGGCATCGTGGCTGCGGTTGAAGACCACCGCGAGGCGGGTGGCGCGATCCTCCTCGCGGTCGCGGGTTTTCAGCAGCATGGTCAGCTGCTGCCGGTCCGGCTGCTCCCAGTCCGCCGTCGTCATCGGCTTGCCCTGTTCGTTCAGCCAGAGCACATCGCCATCCTGCCCCGTGAAAAACGCGCTCTCGGAAAACACATCGAAGCGGCGGCGCAAACGGGCAAGCCGGGCGGTGTGCGTCACGAGGTCATCATCGAGCGTGGTCCAGTCGAGCCAGGTGAGCGCATTGTCCTGCGCATAGGCATTGTTGTTGCCCTGCTGGCTGCGGCCGCCTTCGTCGCCGGCCGTCAGCATCAGCGTGCCGCGCGTGGCAAACAGCGTACCGAGCAGCGCCTGGACATCGCGGCGCCGGCTGTCGCGGATGGCGGGATCGCGTGTCTCGCCCTCCACGCCGTTGTTCCAGGAATGATTGTCGTTGTGGCCGTCGCGGTTGTCCTCGCCATTCGCCTCGTTGTGCTTGTGGGAATAGGAAACGAGGTCCATCAGCGTGAAGCCGTCATGGGCGGCGAGGAAATTGACGCTGCGCGTTTCGCCGAGCCCGTGCGCGGAAAAGATCTCCGAGGAGCCGGCCAGCGCATGGGCCAGTCGCCCGGTCTTCCAGCCGTCGCCGCGCCAGTAGAGCCTGATATCGTCGCGGGCGCGGTCGTTCCATTCGAGGAAGGGCGGCGGAAACTGGCCGAGCTGATAGCCGCCGGGCCCGATATCCCAGGGTTCGGCAATCATCACCCGGTCAGCCAGCAGCGGGTCGGAGAGGATCGCTCGCAAGGTCTCGCTCTCGCGCGAAAAGCCTTGTGGGCTGCGGCCGAGAATGGTGCCGAGATCGAAGCGGAACCCATCGATGCCGGCCTGCCGCACGAAGTGGCGGAGCGTATCGAGGATCAGCCGGCGCACCACCGGGTGGTCGCAGGCGAGCGTATTGCCGGTGCCCGTGTCGTTGACCAGCAGCCCCGGCGCGCCCGGCACATGGCGATAATAGGTGAGGTTGTCCAGCCCGCGCATGGAGAGCGTCGCGCCATGACGGTCGCTTTCGCCGCTGTGGTTGAAGACGAGATCGAGAATGACGCCGATGCCGTTTTCATGCAGCGTCGCAACGGTGGCCGCCAGTTCCGCCATGCCACCCGGCACGAGGCGCGGATCAAGCGCCATCATCGCGACCGGGTTATAGCCCCAGCCATTGCTGAGCCCGAGCGGCGGCAGGTGCCGTTCGTCGATCCAGGCGGTGATCGGCAGAAGCTCGACGGCATCCACACCGATCCGCTTCAGATGGGCGATCACGGCGGGATGGGCGAGCGCCGCCACCGTGCCGCGCAGCGCCGCGGGCACCTTTGGATGCAGCAGCGTGAAGGGCCGCACGGCGACTTCGTAGATCAGGCCGCCTTTCGGCAGGCGGGGTGCCGCCGGAGCAACCGGCCGGTCTTCCGTCACGATCGCCTTCGGCACCAGTGATGCGGTGTCCACGCCGAAGGTTGAAAGCCGGGCATCGTGCCGGAAGGGGCGATCCAGTTCGCGGGCATAGGGATCGACCAGAAGCTTCGAGGGATCGAACCAGAGCCCCCGATCCGGATCGTAAACGCCCTGCGCACGAAAACCGTAGCGGGCGCCGGGCTTGAGCCCTGCCACGTGGAGCGCGAAGAGATCGGTGGCGGTCCTGTTCAGCGGCAGCCGGGTCTCGTTCTCGCCGTCGAACAGGCAAAGATCGATCGCCTTGGCATGGGCCGAGTATACGGCAAAGCGCACGCCCCGTGTGTGGGGCACGGCTCCCGGAATCGCGTCCGGTATGGCGTCCTGTCTCTGGTCGGTCATGAACACTCCGGCAATCGGCCGGGCGGGCGGGCCGCGGCTTTACTTTCTCTCTTCGGGGCAGGGACTTCCGCCGCAACCGCCCTATCTGGCGACGATAGAGTGACGCGCTTAACGAGGAGGAAAAGCCGTGCCCTTCACTGTTCGTCTGCATCGGGTGCTGAAGGCCCCGGTCGACCGGGTGTTCCGCGCCTTCATGGATCCGGATGCCATGGTGAAATGGAACCCGCCGCATGGGTTTACCGCCCGCATGCATGCCTTCGATCCGGTGGAGGGCGGGGAATTCCGCATGTCCTTCACCAATTTCACCACGCAGGAAACCCATTCCTTCGGCGGCCGCTATCTTGAGATCGTGCCGGACCAGACGATCCGCTACGCCGACCGCTTCGACGATCCGGCCCTTCCCGGCGAAATGGTATCCACCATCACCTTTCGCGAGGTCTCCGTCGGTACGGAACTGACCGTCACCCAGGACGGCATTCCGGACGTCATCCCCGAAGCCGCCTGCTATCTCGGCTGGCAGGAGTCGCTTGGCCTGCTGGCCCTGCTGGTGGAGCCGGAGATCCGGTAAGCCGGTGAAAGGAGGGGAGGTCTGAAGAACTCCCCTCCGATGCGATCAGGTAATGACCGTCGGTGCGTCGCGGCCGGTGCGGGCCTTGATCTCGGCGATCTCGTCGGCCACCGCGATCAGGTCGGCCAGCGCCTCCTGCGTCTCGATGCCGTGGCGGGCGGCATCCGGCTCGTAGCGCTCGACATAGACGCGCAGCGTCGCGCCCGAGGTGCCGGTGCCGGAAAGACGGAACACGACGCGGCTGCCGCCCTCGAACAGAACGCGGATGCCCTGGTTCTTCGAGACGGACCCATCGACCGGGTCGTTATAGGCAAAGTCGTCGGCGGTCGAGACGGTCAATGCGCCGAAGCGCTGGCCCGGCAGGGTGGCCAGCTTGTCGCGCAGATTGGCCATCAGGCCATTGGCGGCATCCGTATCCACTTCCTCGTAATCGTGGCGGGAATAGTAGTTGCGGCCGAATTCCGCCCAATGCTTGGTGATGATGTCCTTCACGCCCTCCTTGCGGGCGGCGATGATGTTCAGCCAGAACAGCACGGCCCACAGGCCGTCCTTCTCGCGCACGTGGTTCGAGCCGGTGCCGAAGCTTTCCTCGCCGCAGACGGTGGCCTTGCCGGCATCGAGCAGGTTGCCGAAGAACTTCCAGCCCGTCGGCGTCTCGTACATGCCGATGCCGAGCTTTTCGGCCACGCGGTCGGCAGCGGCGCTGGTCGGCATCGAGCGGGCGATCCCGGCAATGCCGCCGGCATAGCCGGGCGCCAGCGTCGCATTGGCGGCGATCACTGCCAGGCTGTCGGAGGGCGTGACGAACATGCCCTTGCCGACCACCATGTTGCGGTCGCCGTCGCCATCGGAGGCGGCGCCGAAATCCGGACCGTCGGCGCTCATTACGTCGTCATAAAGTTCCTTGGCATGCACCAGGTTCGGGTCCGGATGGTGGTGGCCGAAATCCGGCAGCGGTTCGGCATTGCGCACCGACCCTTGCGGCGCGCCGAGACGCTTTTCGAGAATTTCCACGGCATAGGGGCCGGTGACGGCACTCATGCTGTCGATCACCACGCGGAAGCCGGAGCCGATCAGGGCGCGGATCGCGGAAAAATCGAACAGGGTTTCCATGAGATCGGCATAGTCGGCGACCGGATCGATGATCTCGACCGTCATGCCGGCGAGATCCACGCTGCCGATGGCATCGAGATCGACATCGTCGGCGTCTACGATCTTGTAGCTGTCGATCACCTTGGTGCGGGCAAAGATCGCGTCGGTGATCTTTTCCGGGGCCGGGCCGCCATTGCCGATATTGTACTTGATGCCGAAATCTTCGGTGGGGCCGCCGGGGTTGTGGCTGGCGGAAAGAACGATGCCGCCGAAGGCGCCATACTTGCGGATCACATGCGAGGCTGCCGGCGTCGACAGGATACCGCCCTTGCCGACCATCACCTTGCCGAAGCCACTGGCCGCGGCCATCTTGAGTGCCTTCTGGATCACCTCGCGGTTGTAGTAACGGCCGTCGCCGCCGATCACCAGCGTCTTGCCCTCAAAACCCTCCAGACTGTCGAAAATAGACTGGATGAAGTTTTCTGCATAGTTCGGCTGCTGGAACACCGGAACCTTCTTGCGCAGGCCGGACGTGCCCGGCTTCTGGTCATTATACGGCGTGGTGGAAACGGTCTTCATGGTCAATACTCACCTTTCGGTAGAAGGCTGGAATATAAGTCTGCGTAAAGGGCGGCACTCTTGTCCCAGGATACATCGGACGTCATGCCCTGTTTCTGGATCTCCGTCCAGATTTTGGGGTCGCCATACAGGCGAATTGTGCGCCGGATGGCGCGTTTCAGGTTGTCGAGCGTGACCGGCCCGAAGGACACGCCGGTCGCCGATCTCGCGGCCAGTGCGGCAGGGTTGGCGTCGATTACGGTGTCGTTCAGGCCGCCGGTGCGCGAGACGACCGGCACGCAGCCGTATCGCAGGCCATAAAGCTGCGTCAGCCCGCAGGGTTCGAAGCGCGAGGGAATGAGGATGGCATCCGAACCCGCCTGCATCAGGTGCGAGAGCGGTTCGTTATAGCTGACGGTGATCGCCACACGGCCGGGATGGCGCGCCGCTGCCGTCTGGAGTGCGGCCACCAGTTCCGCATCGCCGGACCCAAGCACCGCAAGCTTGCCGCCCTGCGCCACGATATCGTCGGCGGCGGCGGCCACCAGATCCATGCCCTTCTGCCAGGTGAGCCTGGAGATCACGCAAAACAGCGGCCCGTCATCCTCCACGAGGCCGAAATGCCGTTCCACCGCGCGCTTGTTGGCCTTGCGGTTCCGGAGATCGGTCAGCTTGTAATTGGTCGCGATCAGGCTGTCCGTGGCCGGGTTCCAGACATCCACGTCGATGCCGTTGACGATGCCGTGCAGATCGAAGGCGCGGCGGTTCAGCAAGCCTTCCAGGCCCATGCCGAATTCCGGCGTCAGGATCTCCTCGGCATAGGACGGGCTGACGGTGCTGACCGCCCAGGCGGTCTGTACGCCAGCCTTGAGATAGCCGACCTGCCCATAATATTCCACGCCCTCCATGGCAAAGGCATGCGGCGGCAGCCCGAGTGCCGGAAAGACGGCTGCGGAAAAATTGCCCTGGAAGGCGATGTTGTGGATGGTCATCACGCTTGGCACCGCCGGGCGCTCGCCATAGCGGAGATAGGCGGGTACGAGGCCTGTCTGCCAGTCATGCACATGCACGAGATCGGGCTGCCAGTCGCCGAGCGCTCCCCAGGCGATCTCCGCGCCGGCCCGCGACAGCGCTGCAAAGCGCCGCCAGTTGTCGCTGTAATCCTTGCCATCGGTGTCGAGATAGGGTCCGCTGGCCCGTTCGAACAGGGCCGGGGCATCGAGAACAAGAAGATCGAGCCCCGCCACCTTCGCTTCCAGCACATCGGCCGGTACGCCAATCAGGTCCTCGAAATGCAGGAGGTGCCGGGTGGTGCCGAGGGCTGCCTTGACCGCCGGATAGCCGGGGATGAGGGTTCGCATGGCCACTCCCCGGCCCGACAGGGCCAGCGGCAGAGCGCCCGCCACATCGGCGAGCCCTCCGGTCTTGATGAGGGGATAGATTTCGGAGGCGACCGAGAGAACCTTCATCGTGTGTCTGCTGCCCGTCCTCGAGTCTGTCGGGTTCGATCTGAACCGGACAGACTCTGGTTTCCTTGTGTCTTGGGTTGTCTGCTCGGGAAAACCGGTCTCCAGTTTTCCCCGAAAAAACCTAGAGGTCCAGTTTGTCGATCATCTGCTGGGTGATCAGGCAGATGCCGTTTTCGCTGCGCCGGAAGCGCTTGGCATCAAGCTCCGGATCCTCGCCCACCACCAGTCCTTCCGGAATGGTTACACCGGCATCGATGACGACATTGCGAAGCTGGGCGCGCCGGCCGATGCGCACATTGGGCAGGATGACCGCCCCTTCGAGGCGCGAATAGGAATTGGCGCGCACGCCGGTAAACAGCAGGCTGTTGTAGAGCGAGGAGCCGGAGATGATGCAGTCGCCCGAGACCACGGACGACACGGCGGACCCGCGGCGATCCTCGTCGTCATGCACGAACTTTGCCGGCGGGGTGATCTCGGCATAGGTCCAGATCGGCCAGGACTTGTCGTAGATGTCGAGTTCCGGAACGATCGCCGTCAGGTCGATATTGGCCTGCCAGTAGGCGTCGATGGTGCCGACGTCGCGCCAGTAGGCTTCCTTCTCGAAGTCCGAGCGCACGCAGGACTGCGTGAAGCGATGCGCCACGGCTTTCCCGTTCGCGACGATCCACGGAATGATGTCCTTGCCGAAGTCGCGGCTGGAATTCGGGTCGGCCGCGTCACGGCGCAGGCATTCCATCAGGAACTTGGTGTGGAAGACATAGATGCCCATGGAGGCCAGCGCGAAATCCGGCTTGTCCGGAATGCCCGGCGGATCGGACGGCTTTTCCACGAAGTCGATGATGCGGTCGGTCCCGTCCACGTGCATGACGCCAAAGCCGGTCGCTTCCATGCGCGGCACTTCCAGGCAGCCGATCGTGACATCAGCGCCGGAATCCACGTGCTGCTGAAGCATCAGCTCGTAGTCCATCTTGTAGATATGGTCGCCGGCGAGGATGACCATGTATTCCGGATTGTAGGGCTCGATGATGTCGATGTTCTGGTACACGGCATCGGCGGTGCCTTCATACCACTGCGTTTCGGAAACGCGCTGCGAAGCCGGCAGGATGTCGAAGCTCTCGTTTCGCTCCGGGCGGAAGAAGTCCCAGCCGCGCTGCAGGTGGCGGATCAGCGAGTGGGCCTTGTACTGGGTGGCGACGCCGATGCGGCGGATACCGGAATTGAGGGCATTGGAGAGGGCAAAATCGATGATGCGGGCCTTGCCGCCGAAATAGACGGCGGGCTTGGCGCGCCGGTCCGTCAGTTCCTTGAGGCGGCTGCCGCGACCGCCGGCCAGCACATAGGCCATGGCGTCGCGCGCCAGCGGCTGAACTCTCTTTGTCGTCATGGAATATCCTCCCTGTATGCCATTAAGTTTCCGGTTCAAGCATAATTGTCGCCAGCGGCGGCAGTGTCACCTCGGCATGCACGCTGCCGCCGGCCGAAACCGCCTGCACCCGGCCGCCATTGCCCTTGCCGCTGCCGCCATAGATTTCCGCATCCGTGTTCAGCACCTCGCGCCAGCGTCCCGCCGAAGGCAGCGGCACGCGGTAGCTTTCCCTGAGAACAGGTGTGAAGTTGGTGATGACAGCCACCGGCTTTTCGCCGGGCGCCCTTCGCAGCCAGGCATAGACGGAGTTCTCCGCGTCATCGGCAATCAGCCATTCGAAGCCTTCCGGTTCGCAGTCGCGCTGGTGCAGTGCCTTCTTCGACCGGTAGGTGAAGTTGAGATCGCGCACCAGGCGGCGCATGCCTTCGTGCGGGTGGTAGTGCAGCAGGTTCCAGTCGAGGCCGCGCGCCTCGCTCCACTCGCTCCACTGCGCGAATTCCTGGCCCATGAACAGCAGCTTCTTGCCGGGATAGCCCCACATGAAGCCGTAATAGGCACGCAGGTTGGCGAACTTCTGCCAGTCGTCGCCGGCCATCTTGGCAATCAGCGATCCCTTGCCGTGCACCACCTCGTCATGGGAGAGCGGCAGCACGAAGTTTTCCGAATAGGCATAGAGCAGGCCAAATGTCAGCTCGTTATGGTGGTGCTTGCGGTGAATGGGCTCGCGCTTCAGATAGCTCAGCGTGTCGTGCATGAAGCCCATGTTCCACTTGAAGCCGAAGCCGAGCCCGCCTTCATGCACCGGCTGCGAGACCTTCGGCCAGGAGGTGGATTCCTCGGCGATTGTCATGACGCCGGGATGGGTCGAATAGCTTACTGTGTTCAGCTTTTGCAGGAAGCGCACCGCCTCCAGGTTTTCGCGTCCGCCATATTCGTTCGGCACCCATTCGCCGTCGCGGCGGGAATAGTCGAGATAGAGCATGGAGGCGACGGCATCGACGCGCAGGCCGTCGAGATGGAATTTCTCGGCCCAGTAGAGCGCGTTGTTGATGAGGTAGGAGAGAACCTCGATGCGACCGAAATTATAGATCGCCGTGTTCCAGTCCGGATGAAAGCCCTGGCGCGGGTCGGCATGTTCGTAAAGCGCGGTGCCGTCGAATTCCTTCAGGCCATGCGCGTCGGTCGGGAAGTGGGCCGGCACCCAGTCGAGGATCACGCCGATGCCGACCTTGTGACAGCCGTTGACGAAGCGGGCAAAGCCTTCCGGTTCGCCGAAGCGGGCGGTGGGCGCATAAAGCCCGGTCGTCTGGTAGCCCCAGGAGGGGTCGTAGGGGTGTTCGGTGACGGGAAGGAACTCGATATGGGTGAAGCCCATGTCGACCACGTAGGGGATCAGCTCGGAGGCAAGCTCGTCCCAGCTCAGGAAGGTGCCGTCGTCACGCCGGCGCCAGGAGCCGGCATGCACCTCGTAGATGGCGATTGGCTGGCGACGGTGGTCTGCCTTGGCCCAGAACTCCCGATGGGCCGTGTCTTCCCATTTCTGCGTGAGGTCGGGTGCGGCGACGGAGGCGGTGGCGGGGCGAAGCTCGGCGCGGCGGGCATAGGGGTCTGCCTTCAGCGGCAGCATGGCGCCCGATGCGGCGATGATTTCGAACTTGTAGGTGGCGCCCGCCCGCACATCCGGGGCAAAAATCTCCCAGATGCCGGTATCGACGCGCAGCCGCATCACATGCCTGCGGCCATCCCAGCCGTTGAAATCGCCCACCACTGAAACGCGCGCCGCATTGGGGGCCCAGACCGCGAAGTGGAAGCCCTCGACGCCCTCATGCTTCATCGGGTGGGCGCCCATCTTGTCGAAAAGCCTCAGATGCGAGCCTTCACGGACGAAGTAGTCATCCATCGGCCCGAGAACCGGGCCGAAACTGTAGGGGTCGGTCAGCGCCCATTCCACATCACCGCGACGGGCGCGGTAGCGGATGGGTTTCGGCTGGGCGAGAGACACGACACCTTCGAAGAAGCCTGCCTCGTGGCGCAGCATCAGCTCGCCGATTTCCGAACCGTCCAGCGCAAGGGCGGTGACGCCGTCTGCGCCGGGGATGAAGCAGCGGGCAATGGTGCCGCCGCCGATCTTGTGGGGGCCGAGGACCGCAAAGGGATTGCCGTGGGAACCACCGATGATCGCCTCGATCTCGGCAAGCGGAAGTTCCAGGCTGTTCTGTCCGTCCGTGCCGAGTTCCTTGGGCGTCTGGTTCATCAGGCTCTCCAGATCTCCGAGGCATACTGGCGAATAGTGCGGTCGGACGAGAACCAGCCCATGCGTGCGGTGTTGCGAATGGTCTTTTCGTACCACAGCACCGGATCGGACCAGATCTGGTCCACGTCGCGCTGCGCCTTGGCATAGGAATCGAAATCGCCAGCCACCATGAACCAGTCGTGATTGTAGAGCCCGTCGATCAGTTCGGCGAAGCGAGAGCGGTCGTCGGGCGAGAAGACGCCGGAGGCGATCGCCGACAGTGCCTGCGACAGTTCGCGCGACCCCTCGATGATGGCGCGCGGATTGTGGCCGTCGGCGCGCGCCTTTGCCACATCGTCCGCCGTCATGCCGAAGATGACAATGTTGTCGGCGCCGACATGGTCGCGCATCTCGACATTGGCACCATCCAGCGTGCCGATGGTCAACGCGCCGTTCAGGCCGAATTTCATGTTGCCGGTGCCGGAGGCTTCCATGCCGGCCGTCGAGATCTGCTCGGAAAGGTCGGCGGCCGGCACCATGGTTTCGGCCAGCGTCACGTTGTAGTTCGGCACGAAGACGACCTTCAGCAGGCCGCGCACGGCCGGATCGTTGTTGATCACGCGCGCCACGTCATTGGCAAGCTTGATGATCAGCTTGGCGTTATGATAGCTCGGCGCCGCCTTGCCGGCGAAGAATTTGACGCGCGGCACCCAGTCCAGTTCGGGGTGCGAACGGATCTGGTCGTAGAGCGCCACCGCCTCGATGATGTTGAGCAGCTGCCGCTTGTATTCGTGGATGCGCTTGATCTGGATGTCGAACATGGCCGAAGGGTCGAGCCGGATGCCCATGCGGCTGCCGACCAGGTTGGCAAGCTTCACCTTGTTGGCGCGCTTCACGGCGGCGAACTTTTCCTGGAACGCCTTGTCGGTGGCAAAGGCATCCAGCGCCGTCAGCTTCTCGGTGTCATCTTCGAACGCGTCGCCGATCGCCTCGCGGATGAGATCGGTGAGGCCGGGATTACACTGCATCAGCCAGCGGCGGGGCGTGATGCCGTTCGTCTTGTTGTTGATGCGCGTGGGGTAGAGCGCATGCAGGTTGGCGAACACGGTTTCCTTCATCAGTTCCGTGTGGAGGGCGGAGACGCCATTGATCGAATGGGAGCCGACGAAGGCCAGGTTGCCCATGCGCACGCGGCGGTCGCCATTTTCGTCGATCAGCGAGATCGCGCGGATCTGGCTGTCGCCGAACTTCTTCTCCTTGCGCGCGTCCAGAAGGATCTTGGTGTTGATCGTGTAGATGATCTGCATGTGGCGTGGCAGCAGCCGCTCGAATAGCGGCACCGGCCAGCTTTCCAGCGCTTCCGGCAGAAGCGTGTGGTTGGTGTAGGAGAAGGTCTGGCGGGTAATGTCCCAGGCCTCGTCGAAATCCATGCCGTGCACATCGGACAGCAGGCGCATCATTTCGGCGATGGACACCGCCGGATGCGTGTCGTTCAGCTGGATCGCCACTTTCTCATGGAGGTTGGTGAAGTCGGGATACTGCTGCAGATGGCGGCGCAGGATGTCCTGCAGCGAGGCCGACGAGAAGAAATATTCCTGCCGGAGACGCAGTTCCTGGCCGGCCGGATTGGCATCGGCCGGATAAAGAACGCGGGTCAGCGTCTCGGCCTTGTTGCTCTCGCGCAGCGCGCCGATATGGTCGCCGGCATTGAAGGCGTCGAGCAGGATCGGGTCGATCGGCTGGGCGGACCACAGGCGCAGCGTGTTGACGCGCGCGCCCCGCCAGCCGACGATCGGCGTGTCATAGGCCATGGCGATCATGCGCTCGGCCGGCTTCCACACGTAGCGCGGCGGCTCGTCATAGGCACCGACGCTTTCCACCGAACCGCCGAAGCCGATTTCGTAGGAGCTTTCGCGGCGCTCGAATTCCCAGGGATTGCCGTGGGCGAGCCAGGTCTCCGGCAGTTCCACCTGCCAGCCGTCAGCCATCTGCTGGCGGAACAGGCCGTGTACGTAGCGGATGCCATAGCCATAGGCAGGAATATCGACGGTCGCCATGCTTTCCATGAAACAGGCGGCGAGACGGCCGAGACCGCCATTGCCGAGGGCCGCATCCGGCTCCAGCCCGGCAATCACCTCGATGTCCACACCAAGCGAGGAAAGGGCATCGCGGATTTCCTGCAGCAGACCGAGATTGCTGACGGCATCACGCATCAGGCGGCCGATCAGGAATTCCAGCGAGAGATAATAGACGCGCTTGTCGCCCGTCCGGTAGACCTTGCGGGTGGACTCCATCCAGCGATCGATGATGCGGTCGCGCACCACCAGAATGGTGGCGGTGAGCCAGTCATGGGGCTTGGCAACCTTGGCATCCTTGCCGATCCGGTAGGTCAGCCGTTCGATGATCTCTTCCGCCATGATCCGTGGATTGGAACTGCGCGGGGCCGGCTGCGGAATATCGACCGGAGAAAGAGTGTTGTTCATGAGGTCGCCCACTTTGCTGTCTTGAACGAGAAGGGAATGGTCTTTGAAAACGATGCGGCACTCTGTCGGATTACAGTTTATGCATCGTTCACAGACACATGCAATCATCCTGTGCAATAGTTTGCCGACTTCCTGCGTCCAGCGCATGGCTGGTCTGCAAGCCGCTGGAGAAAAAGGCAAAATCCGCCCGTGATCAAAGCATGGGCAGCAGGCAGGGCTGGCCATTTCCGGCCGGTGAGCAAAACGCGTCTTGCGTCAGTTTGTCAGGCGAACGGCGCTCCTGGCGGCCTTGCGACCGATTTCGCCGAAGGCTGTGACCAGATCCGTCATGTCGTCGGATTCATAATAGTTGTCGGCGTTGCTCGCACAGGCCTGCAGCAGCGCCTTGCCGCGATCCGGCGCCATGAAGGCGACGGTGAAGATGGTGATGCCGTCTTTCCTTGCCTGGGCGCAGGCCAACCGCACGGCATCATCGATCGACTTGTTCCAGCTGTTGCTGTAGCCGGTCATCTCCCCATCCGTCATCAGCACGACGAAGCGCGCGAAGTTCAGGTTGCCCTTCGTCTTGTGCGCCTGCGCCTCGGCAGGATTGGTCGAAACGAGATCCGCATAGGCAATGCCCAGCGCGCCGCGGGCATCGGTGCCGCCGGAGGGGATGGCGGGCAGGGCGGTCACATAGGTTGCGGCGGCGCTCGTGCCCCAGGCCGGGTGTTGCGCCGTCTTTGTCTCATGCGTGTAGGAAATGGCTCCGATGCGGATAAGGTCGCGTGCTGCGGTTTCCTGAACGGAAGTGGACGCGCCACTCGGGGCGGCTGCCTTCTTCAGTTCGGCAAACATGACCGCTGCCGCCGATTTCAGGGCGGCGATCTTGGTCACGTAGTTGGCGACGGTCACTGTCTGGTTGTACCAGCCGTAACACTGCCGGCGGCGACCGCAATCATAATAGCCGAGCACCGCCTGGGTGGTGGTCCTGGTCGGATTGACCGGATCGACGGTGGTGGTGTCCTCGCCCATGGAACCGGATTCGTCGAGAACGAGATACATCGACAGGGCATGGCCCTCGCGCGCGCTCTGGGCGACGCTGTGGACACTGACCGACACGCGGTCGAAGCCGAGCAGCCGGGACAGCGCACTCAGTTCCACTGGTGCCGATGTGTCGAGCGTTACCTGGAAGGCCTTGGATGCGCCGGTGCCGGCGCTGGTGGTGGCAATCGCCTTGCTGCTCGCCTCCAGCGCCGCCTTTGCGGCGTCGATCTCCGCCTGACCGGCGCCCCGGCGACGCAGATCCTCTATATACTGTCCAACGAGGAAACTGCGTGCCGTCGCCATGGCATCCGCCTCGCTGATGTCGTCGTTCGACATCTTCGCCGCAGCCGCCAGCGTGGCGGAATCGGCAACCGCCTGCAGCGCCGCCTTCTTTTGCAGAACGTTGGTGAGATCGACCGCCATGCCCGCGCCTCCGATCAGGGCCGGCAACAGGATCGCGGTCATCATGCCGAAATTGCCGCCGCGATCGCCGAGCAGCCGGGCCAGGGAAAAGCCGGTCATCGTCGTGGAACCCGTTTCCTCGCATCAGGATGTCAGGTTCTGGATAAGCGGGGATCCCTTGACGAAGCCTCACGAAAACCGGTGGCATTGGAACGAAGCGGCCGAAAGCGGGTCGAGCCGCCGCCGGTACGCCGGGCTGCCTGTCAGCCCTTGACGGGGATCACGTCCACGGCCTGCACGGTGCGGTGGCTGCCATAGCTTTTGAGAACGCCGATGACGGGTGCCACGTCGGAATAGTCACGGCCATAGCCGACGACGATGTGATCGGCGCTTGCCGGGATATTGTTGGTGGGGTCGAGTTCGATATAGCCGGCCGCCTTGCCGCACCAGATGCGCACCCAGGCATGCATGGCATCTGCCCCTTCCAGCCGCTCCTTGCCGGGCGGCGGAATGGTGCGCAGGAAGCCGCTGACATAGCCGGCGGGAATGCCGAGGCTACGCAGCGCGATGATCATCACATGGCTGAAATCCTGGCACACCCCGCGCTTCAGCTGGAAGGCTTCGCGCGGACTGGTATCGACGGTCGTCGCCTCCGGATCGTATTTGAAGTCCTTGTGGATGCGGGCGCAAAGCGCGATCGCGATCTCGCGCACCGTCTGGCCGGGCCTGGCGCAGTCCCTTGCATAGGCGGCGATGTCGGCATTGTTCGCAAGGCGGGGGCTCGGTCCCGCCAGGTGATGCGGCGAATCCGCATCGATCGACCAGAGATCGGCCAGTTCCTGCCTGAGCTTCGGCAGTTCTGGCGAGAGATCGGCCGTCAGCGGCGTGGCCTCCACCTGCACGCGCGCCTGCATGCGGATGTCGAGCGCTGCGTGCGGGCCGCGAAACAGGATGGAGGTCGTATGCTGGCCGAAGAAATCGGTGAAGGTGCCGCGCTCGTCGGCGGTCGGCGAGACGCTGAGCGAACCGGCGATCAGCCGCTGGCGATCGGTCAGCGACAGCGGCATCACGCGCAGAAGATGGCGCGCGCCCGATGCCGGCACCTCGTAATGATAGCCCATGTGCAGCGAGAGATCGTAAAGCATGGGCTATCCGAAATAGGTCTGGCCGATGAGGTCGGAGAGCTTTTCCATCTCCGTCTCCAGCTTGCGGTAAATCTCTTCGTTCATCGCTTCCGGCGTCATCACGGCAAGGCCGGAATGCAGGCGCATGGCCTCGCGGTCGAGCGCCGACATCTGCCCGGTTCCATAAGGATGTGGCAGCTGCTCGACCTCGGTGCGGATCTCGTTCAGCTGGAAGAGAACCGAACGCGGGTTGAGCGGATCGAGCGCCAGAAGATCGGTGACCGTCAGCCGCGCGGTGTTGACGTTGTAGCGGCGGCGATGGGTCATCACGCTGTCGCCGATCTCCAGCAGCATGTCGAGCGCGCCGTCCGGGGCATCCGGGCCGGACATGTGGCCGAGCAGGCGTGTCATGTGCAGGCCGCGCTCCAGATAGCGGCCGATCGAGAGAAAGCGCCAGCCGGTGAAGCGATACATGTTTTCGTGCACGAGACCGGCAAAGCCCGCGAGCTTGCGCAACAGGACGGTCATGGCATGCGCGGCATCGTCACCCGCCTGCACCGCCTCGTGGAAACGCTTGGCGGTCTTGGCGAGATCGTTCAATGCCAGCCAGCCATCCGGCGAGAAGCGGTCGCGGATATTGCTGGCGGAATAGATGGCGCTGTCGATGTTGCGGATCAGCGGTTCGGGCACGGCTTTGGCCATGTCCATGTCGATGCTCTTCAGGTAGCGCGTCACGTCGGCCAGCAGCGGCTGGTCGGGATCGGCGCTTTCGGCATAGCGCATGTTCCAGGAGCGCAGGATGCGCAGCGCCCCTTCCGCCCGCTCGATATAGCGGCCGAGCCAGTAGAGATTGTCGGCCGCGCGGCTTGGCAGGCTGCCCGGCATGTTGCGGGAGAAGCTTTCCTCCGGCGGCAGCAGCGTCTGGCGCTCCACAGGCTTGTCGGAGACGATCCAGACGTCAGCGGCAGAACCGCCGGCCTGCATGGCAATCGCCGCCACGTCGTCGCCCGAGCCGATGCGGGCAAAGCCGCCCGGCATGATCTGCCAGCCCTTTTCGGTGCGGGCGGCAAACACGCGCAGCGACATTGGCCGGGGCCGCAGCTTGCCGTCCACGTAAGCCGGGGTGGTCGAGAGCGTCACCACCTCCTGGCCGACGAGGCGGTTGCCCTCGCTCGCCAGCCATTCCTCGATGCTGGCCTTGGTGCCCTTGCGGCGCACGCCCAGCACAGACTGGCCGTTGTCGTCGAAGAAGGGCGCGCAGGAATAGGCGGGGCCGATCACCATGCGCTCGAAATTATCGGCGACGTGCTGGCGTTCCGTCTTCTGGCCGCACCACCAGGTGGCGATCGAGGGAAGCTTCAGGTCTTCGCCCAGCAGACGGCGACAGATCGTGGGGGTGAAGGCGAGCAGCGCGCGCGTTTCCAGCACGCCGGAGCCCAGTGCATTGACGATGGTGACGGAGCCGGCGCGCAGCGCCTGCACCATGCCGGGCGTGCCGATATGCGAATTCTGGTTCAGTTCCAGCGGGTCGGCATAGGAGGCATCGAGACGGCGCCAGAGAACGCCGAGCGGCTTCAGGCCCGCCACGGTGCGCACCATCACCTTGTCGTTCACCACCGTCAGGTCTTCACCCTCCAGCAGCATGAAGCCAAGATAGCGGGCGATATAGGCGTGCTCGAAATAGGTCTCGTTGGCAGGGCCGGGGGTCAGAACCGCGATGCGATCGTCCGGGCTCTTCTTGTGAGCCTGCAGCGCGTTGCGGAAGGCACCGAAAAAGGAGGCGAGCCGGTGCACGTGGCTTTCGGCATAGATGTCGGAAAAGGCGCGGGTGGTCGCCACGCGGTTTTCCAGCGCGAAGCCGGCGCCCGACGGCGCCTGCGTGCGGTCGGCCAGCACCCACCAGTTACCATCCGGCCCGCGACCGATCTCGAAGGAGCAGAAATGCAGGTAATGGCCGTTGGCGGGCTTCACGCCGACCAGCGGGCGCAGGAATTCGGGATTGGAGGCAATCAGCGCCGGCGGCACGATGCCCTCGCGCACCAGCATGTTGTCGCCATAGATGTCGGCGACGATCTTTTCCATCAGTTCGGCGCGCTGCACGAGGCCGGCGGAAACCTTTTCCCATTCCTTGCCGTCGATGAGGACGGGAATGTGGGAGATCGGCCAGTTGCGCTCGCTGCTGCCCTGGCCGCCATAGCTGCGATAGAAGACGCCGGCATCGCGCAGATAGCGGTCCGCACGGGCAAAGCGCTCGTGCAGTTCCGCTTCCGACATGTGGCCGAGCGAATCGATCAGGTGCTGCCAGACCGGCCGGATCTGCCCGTCGCGGTCCAGCATCTCGTCGGATATGCCCGGCAGGGCGCGGTAGCCGAGGATCGGGTCGTCGCCGATGGCCTCGTCTTCCTCGCGTATATCAGGTGCCGGGATCACTGCCACATCAGACTCCTATTGGCCGGCGCAGGTCGAGCGTCAGGGGGAATTCCGGCGAGACCTGTTCCGGCATCAATGCATATCGGCCTGCGCTATGCCCCCACGGTTCGAAACGCGCAAGCCTGCGGGCTTCCGCTTCGTTGCCATTGACGGGGAAAGTCTCGTAATTGCGCCCGCCGGGATGGGCCACATGGTAGACGCACCCGCCGATGGAGCGCTGCGACCACACATCATAGATGTCGAAGGTGAGCGGCGAATTAACGGGCAACACCGGATGCAGGCCGGAGGCCGGCTGCCAGGCCTTGAAGCGCACGCCCGCCACCGCCGTGCCGGAAGCACCGATGGCCGCCAGCGGCACCGCGCGGCCATTGCAGGCCACCCGGTAGCGCTCCGGATTGCCGGTTTCCAGCTTCACCTGCAGGCGTTCGACGGAGGAATCGACATAGCGCACCGTGCCGCCGATGGCGCCCTGCTCGCCCATCACGTGCCACGGTTCCAGCGCCTGCCGCAGCTCCAGCTTTGCCCCCTCGTATTCCACCTCGCCGAAGAAGGGGAAGCGGAATTCCAGCTGGGCGGCAAACCATTCCGGGCGGAAGTCGAAGCCGTTTTCACGCAGGTCGCGCAGAACGTCGAGGAAATCGGCCCAGACATAATGCGGCAGCATGAAGCGGTCGGCGAGCGCCGTGCCCCAGCGCACGAAAGAGCCCTTGGCCGGGTTCTTCCAGAAACGCGCGATCAGCGCGCGCACCAGAAGCTGCTGGGCGAGTGACATGCGGGCATTCGGCGGCATCTCGAAGCCGCGGAATTCCACAAGTCCCAGGCGACCCGTCGGCCCGTCCGGCGAAAACAGCTTGTCGATGCAGATTTCGGAGCGGTGGGTATTGCCGGTGACGTCCGTCAGAAGGTTGCGGAACAGGCGGTCCACCAGCCAGGGCAGGGGCGGGAGGCCTTCGCCGGGCGCCGGAACCTGGGAGAGCGCGATCTCCAGCTCGTAAAGGCTGTCATGCCGTGCCTCGTCGATGCGCGGCGCCTGGCTGGTCGGGCCGATGAACAGGCCCGAGAACAGATAGGAGAGCGAGGGATGCCGCTGCCAGTGCAGCACCAGGCTCTTCAACAGGTCGGGCCTACGCAGGAAGGGGCTGTCGTTCGGATTGGCGCCGCCGACCACCACATGGTTGCCGCCGCCGGTGCCGGTATGGCGCCCGTCGATCATGAACTTGTCGGCGCCAAGACGGCTCTGGCGCGCCTCCTCGTAGATCGCGGTGGTGATGTCGACACAATCCTTCCAGCTGGAGGCCG
>NZ_VJMG01000017.1 GCF_007004135.1 Affinirhizobium straminoryzae | reverse complement strand
GTCATTCTCGACGCTGCCGGCCAGAAGGGCACCGGCAGCGTCGAGAATGACGTCCACCATCGGCTGGCCGCTGACCGGGTCGGTGGCGGCGAGAACCTTCTCGGTGATCTCGATCAGGTAGGAGTTGAGGCGCCCTTCGTTCCAGCGACCGAAGACCTGGGAAATCTCGGGAGCCGAGAGTTTCAGTCCATCGCGCAGGATGCCGTAGATTTCAGCGATCATCTGCATGTCGGCATATTCGATGCCGTTGTGGATCGTCTTGACGAAGTGGCCGGCGCCGTCATTGCCGAGCCAGGCAACGCAGGGGTCGCCGTTGAATTTGGCGGAGATGGAGGTCAAAACCTTCTCGACACGCTTCCAGCTCTCTTCCGTGCCGCCGACCATGATCGAGGGACCATGGCGGGCGCCCTCCTCGCCGCCGGAGACGCCCATGCCGATAAAGGTCAGCGGGCTATCCTTCAGCGCATCGAAGCGGCGCATGGTATCGCGGAAATTGGCATTGCCGGCATCAATCATGATGTCGCCTGCCGCGAGATACGGCTTCAGCAGCTCCATCTGCTGGTCAACCGGATCGCCGGCCTTGATCATGATGATGATCGGCCGCGGCGGACGGATGGCGGCGGTAAACTCTTCCAGCGACTCGCAAGGAATGATCTGTCCCTGCAGTGCACCGGCCTCGGCGAAGAATTTTCGGGTCGCTTCGGGGCTGCGGTTGAAGACGGCAATCTTGTTGCCTTTTTCCGCGATGTTGAGAGCCAGGTTGGAACCCATAACGCCAAGGCCGATAAGGCCGATTTCTGCCTGTTCCACGGGAGTGCCTCCAATACGGTTGGGTGGCTGTTTTGGCACTCTAACTGACGAACGGCAAGGTCAGGCCCCACTGAAACGGTTTAAAATTTGCGCCGGCAGGGTTGCAGCACGCGCGCGCCCGCTTGGCGCCGGACTTGCCTTTCGCAGCACTTGCGCCATAACGAACATTGCAGGAACAGGATGGAGGTTTCGGATGTCCCCGATGACGGCCAAACTCGTGCATCTGTCGATCGATCGCGACTGGCGCGCGGTCTACGACTTCGCCCGCCAGCCGGACAACATGGCCCACTGGGCCTCCGGCCTCGGCGCAGGCCTCACACGTGACGGCGAGGACTGGCTGGCCGATGGCGGGCCGCTCGGTCAGGTGCGGGTGACATTCTCTCCGGCCAATGACTTCGGCGTGATCGACCATGTCGTGCACATGCCCTCCGGCCTCAAGGTGCACAATGCCTTCCGGATCGTGCCGAACGGCGACGGCGCAGAGGCGATCTTCATGGTCACACGCCTGCCGGACCAGAGCGAGGCGCAGTTCGAACAGGATGCCGCGCATGTGCTGCGGGACCTGTCGACCCTGAAGGCGATCATGGAACAGGAAGGCAGGGACGCCGAGGACTGATACCAAGTGTCGATCATAGGAACCGACAGCAAAAGGCGGGGTCAGCCCTTCAGGCTGTGCTTGATGTTCCAGCGGTCGTGATACCACAGCCACTGTTCCGGATGCTCCCGCACCCAGCTTTCCACCTTGTCGTTCAGCATCTGGCCGGTCGCCTGCACGTCGATGGCCCCCTTCTCGTTGCGGGGAATCTCGATCCTCGGCTCGATCTCCAGCCGGAAACGATTGTTGGGCAAGCGGATGCAGCGGGCGGGATAGACCTCGCAGTCGAACTGGCGCACCAGCTTGGCCAGCAGCGGATTGGTCTGCACCGGCCGGCCGAAGAAGTCGGTCTTGAGCCCCTTCTGGAACTTCTGGTCCACCAGCACGCCAATCCCCTTGCCGGCCTCCAGCTGACGCGCCAGCGCAAAGGAAGAACCGGCATGCGAAGGCACCAGCTTGCCCATGCGGGCCGCGCGGAAGGAGAACACCTTTTCGGCGATATAGGGATTGTTCGGCGGACGGAACATCACGGTGACGTTGAGGCCGAAGGCATTGCCGGCCACCGGAAGCAGTTCGAAATTGCCGGTATGGGCGGTAAAGACGATGAAGGGCCGCGGATTGTCGCGCAGGTCGAGGAAGATCGGAATGCCCTCCACCTCCACCCGGCCCGGCTCCGTCGCCTGCGGATCGAAGTCGAAGAGGCGGTCGAGGAAGACATATTCCGCCGCAAGCCGCCCCATATGGCCCCAGGAGGCCACGGCAATCGCCGCACGCTCGGCCTCGGTCTTCTCCGGATAGGCGTTGGCAAGGTTCACCAGCATCAGCCGGTGGCGCGGCGTCAGCGGGCCGATCTGACGCATCAGCCAGTCGATGAAGCGGATGGCCGGATCGGCGGGAAGCAGCTTCAGCAGATTGAGGAAGCCGAAGACTGCCTGCGCCACCAGCCATTGCTGGGTGTGGCGCACGGCCAGCACGATCCGCGTGATCAGCATCTTCAAGGGATCAGTCCATCCTCAGAACGATTTTTCCGAAGATCTGACGGCCTTCCATGCGCTCGAGCGCCTTGTCGATCTCGCCGAAGGTGACTTCCGTATCGATGACCGGATGCACGATGCCGCGCGCCATCTTCTGCATGGCGTTCGCCATGTTTTCCATGCGGCAGCCGAAGGAGCCGAGCAGCTTCAACTGCTGCTGGAACAGCATCATCAGGTTGACTTCGGTGGAGACGCCGGAGGTGGAGCCACAGGTGACGAGACGTCCGCCGCGCTTGAGAACCAGCATGGAGCCGGCCCAGGTATCCTTGCCGACATGTTCGAAGACGACGTCGACGCCCTTCTTCTTCGTCAGCTTGCGCACCACGCCCTCGAACCGGTCCGTGCGGTAGTTGATGACGTGGTCGGCGCCGAGTGCCCTCGCCTTCTCGATCTTGTCGTCCGAACCGACCGTGGTGATGACCGTGCAGCCCATCTTCTTGGCAAGCTGGATGGCCGCCGTGCCGATGCCGGAGCCGCCGGCATGCACCAGGATCGTCTCGCCGGGCTCGAGCTTGGCATTGTCGAACAGCATGTGCTCGACGGTGCCGAAGGTGACCGGCGCCAGCGCCGCGCCGATTTCATCGACGCCGGGCGGGGCCGCAACGAGCTGGCGGGCCGGGATATTGATCTTTTCCTGCGCAAAGCCATCGAGATGGAAGCCATGCACACCCGCGACGTTCTCGCAGAGATTGTCGCGCTTTTCGCGGCAGGGCTTGCAGAGGCCGCAGGTACGCGCGCCATAGACGGACACCAGCTGGCCGGGCAGCACGTTCGACACGCCGGGGCCGATCGCTTCCACCACGGCGGAGGCTTCCGCGCCGATCGTCAGCGGCATCTTGCGCTTGGCAAAGGCCATGCCGCGCCAGCCCCACACATCGATGTGGTTCAGCGCCACCGCCTTGACCCGAAGCGTCACCTCGCCCGGTGCCGGCGCCTCCGGTTCCGGAATGTCGGTCGATTCAAGACGGCGGTCATCGATCAGTTGCAAGGCGCGCATGAGTGTTTCCCTTCGCCCGGAGGCGTCAAAGAGTGTTGGGGTCCGGGGATCGGACGAGTTTGGAACCGGTCTTTAGGCCGGCTCCGCCGTCATGACAAGGCTGGCATTCTGACCGCCGAAACCAAACGAGTTCGACAGCACCGCCCTCACCTGCTGGTCCCGCTTCACGTTCGGCACGACATCGAGCACGATCGTCGGATCCGGATTGACGTGGTTGATGGTCGGCGGCAGCGTGCCGGTCAGCATGGTCTGGATGGAGAACACCGCCTCCACCGCTCCAGCCGCCGTCAGCGTATGGCCGATCATCGACTTGTTGGACGAGCACGGGATGGCATCCTTCAGCCGGTCGCCGAAGACGGCCAGCATCGCGCCATATTCCATCTTGTCATTTTCCGGGGTCGAGGTGCCGTGGGCATTGATGTAGCCGATGCCGCCTTCATCCATGCCGGCATCTTCCAGCGCCGCACGGATCGTGGCAATCGCGGGACCGCCATCCGGCGAGGAGCGCGTGCGGTGGAAATGGTCGGCCTTTTCGCCGCAGCCCTTGAGGATGCCGAGCACCCTGGCGCCACGGGCCACCGCCGATTCCAGCGATTCCAGCACCAGCGTTGCGGCCCCTTCGGCAATCACGAACCCGTCACGGTCCTTGCTGAACGGCTTCGAGGCCTTTTCGGGCGGATCGTTCTGGGTGGAGAGGGCCGAGAGCAGCGAGAAGCGGATCAGCGCTTCGGCGCTGACGGAACCGTCGGTCGCCACGGTCAGGGCACGATCGGTACGCCCCTGGCGGATCGCCTCGACGCCGAGCTGAATCGCGGTCGCGCCGGACGCGCAGGCCGTCGACAGCGTCACCGGCAGGCCGCGCGTGCCAAAATGGTCGGAGAGGCGTTCTGAAATCGAGCCGAACTGCACAGCTTCGAGGAAGACCGGATCGGGGCGCTCGCGCATCGCGGTCAGGAAGCGGTCGTAGGCATCCGCTTCGGCGGACGGCGGCGGCGCGCGGTCGGCAAGTTCGAAGCGGGCGCTCCATTCCGGTTCCACCGGCGGGGCAGCGAGAAACAGCGGACCGGCGAAATCGCCGGAAAGGCCGGCCTGCGCCAGGGCCTCGGTGGTGGTTTCGCGGGCCATGGCGAAGGAGCGCTCCACCGAATTCGGATAGGGCACATCGATGAAGTCCACCGTGCCGGAAATGCGCGTGGAGAGGCCCTCGGTCGGGAACCGCGTCGTCTTGTGGATGCCGGACCGGCCCGAGGTCAAGGCGGCCCAGTTGTCCTGCAGCCCCTGGCCGAGCGAGGTGATGACGCCCATGCCGGTGACGGCAATGATCGGGCGGCCGAGATGGTCTTTGAAGGCAGCATTGCTCATGATGTCATCCTCAGCCGTTCTTCGACAGCACGGCAAGCCCTTCGCCGCGCAGATAGCCGACGGTGGTCACCACGGCATGGGTCGCACCGCCGTTCATCGGCTTTTCGTGATCCGCATCGAAGACCGGCACCTGGGCGCCGTGGTCGAGCGAGAGGGCGGCGAGCGCCAGCCCCAGCGGAAACTGTGCTTCCATGGCATGGCCGGTCACCCCGCCATAGCCACGGATCGTGGCGCCCGGAAATTCGGCTTCGAGCGCGGCACGCTCCCGGGCGGCGAGATCGACCAGACCGCTTGAGCCGGAGAAGACGACGAGATCGCCGGGCGTCACATCGGCGGCAAGACCGCTCATCCGGCCGAGACGCTTTTCAAGCCCGCGGTCGTCACGATTGCCGCGATCGCCTTCGATGGCATCCATGACCGCGTAGATATGCGCGCCACGGGCTTCCGCATGCGTGCGGCTTTCCATCACGAGGAAGGCGCCGACCGAGCCCATGATCATACCGCCACCGTTTTCAACAGCGCGCGACCAGAGCGGATGCCAGTCACCCGTCGCGTGGGCGCGGATGCCCTCGACGAGCAGCAGGATATCGGCACGCTCCGCCACGAAGGCACCGCCCACCAGCGAATGGGTAGACTGGCCGGACTTGATGCGGTGATAGGCGGTTTCCACGGCGGAAATGCCGGCGGCTTCCTCGCCCATGAAGGTGCGCGAGGAACCGGTGACCTTGTGCACGATGGAGATATTGCCGGCGAGCAGGTTGGAAAGCTGGGCGAGGAACAGCGTCGGACGCAGTTCGGTGGTCAGCTTCTCGTTCAGCAGCATCTCGCGGTCATTGCGCTTCAGCGCCTCGTCAACGATCAGCGTATCGACCTTGATGTCGCGTTCGCCGCCGCCGGCTGCCACGATCATGTCCATCGTGCCGCAGGCTTCCGCATTGTCTTTCAGGCCCGCATCATCGAGCGCCAGCCCGGCGGCGAACACCCCGAGACGCTGCCAGTTTTCCATCTGGCGCTGATCGCCGCGCTTGGCTATCTGTTGCGACCAGTCGATCTCCGGCATGGGATGCACGGGATAGGGCTTGAAGCGATCCGTTTCCACGGGAGGGCGCGCGGAGGCCCCGCCGGTCAGAAGCGCCACATGCGGCGCCTTGCCGACGCCCTGGCACGTGACGATGCCAAGACCGGTGATCACGACATCCTTGTCTGAACTGCTCATTTCGAGATCATCCTTCTCACCCGCCGTTCAACGGCCTCTTCAGGCGCGGGCGGCCAGTGCATCCATAAGCCCGACTTCGCCGGCACGCCGGCGCACGATCTCGGCCAGCGGCACCTGATCGAAGGGCATGGTGCGCAGCTTCAGCTGCGCGTCGCACACCTTCTTGCCGGCCGACGAGATCTTTGCCTTCGTCACCGCATAGCCCGATCCCTCATGCTCCAGAAACGCCTCGATGTCGAGAACCGCGTCAGGTTCGACGAAGGTGCGCATCTTGGCGCCATCGACGGACATCAGGAAGGGCATGGCGGCAAAGTTCGTCGCGCCGAGCACGAGAAAGCCGCTCGCCTGCGCCATGGTCTCGATCAGGAGGACGCCGGGAACCAGCGGCATGCCGGGAAAATGGCCTTCGAAGACCGGGCTTTTCGACGGCACGACCGAGCGTGCCGTCAGCGTTTTCGCCTCAAGATCGACCGCTTCGACGCGATCGATCATCTGGAAATATTCAAGAAGCATTCGCCTCGCAGCCGGCTTCTCAGCCCTTGGCTGCCCTCAGCTCGTCGATCTTGGCGCAGAGGTTCTTCAGCACGAAGTATTCCTCGGTCGAAACCTTGCCTTCGTTGACTTCCTGCGTCCACTGCTCGAGCGGGATCTTGATACCGAATTCCTTGTCGATCGCGAAAACGATGTCGAGGAAGTCCAGGCTGTCGATGCCGAGGTCATCGATGGTGTGGCTTTCCGGGGTGATGGTGTCGCGGTCGATTTCGCTCGTTTCGGCGATGATATCGGCAACTTTGTCGAAGGTAGCGGTCACGCTCTTATCCTCTGAAGTCTGATCGTTTGATGTTCCACATAGGGAAAACCGGCATCAATGCCAATGGCCTGCGATGCCGGGAGGGAAATTTTGCACCTGAACTGTTGCGCAAACAGCATCTGGCGGGACTGCAACGCCCGGTCAGGCCGCCCTCCCGTCCACAAGTGCTGCCCGGATGGTGGAAAGAACGCCGTCCGGCTGCACGTCTGTGGTGATCAGCTGGCTCGGATGACCGTCCCAGGGCCCCGGCGGGAAACCTCGGCCATCCGGCTTCTGGATCGTCTGGCCATCGGCAATGCCGCCGCACACGACGCGGATCGGACCGCTGCGCGTCTTAAACAGGTCGGGCCGCACGAGATAGACACAGGCGCAGCTGTCATGCACCACCATGCCGTCGCCGACGCGGCTCTTGTAGAAGTCGATGTAAAGCTGCGAGATGTCGGAGAGAAGCTTGATATCGGCGCGGCCGCCGGCCACCATCTCGGCGAGGAAACCGCTGGTCATCACGGTCTGCATGGTGACGTCGAGGCCGACGACGACCACCCGCCACGGCGCGGTGAAGACGAGGTCGGCTGCTTCCGGATCGCCATGGATATTGGCTTCGGCAGCCGGCGAGACATTGCCGTTGATGTCGAAGGCGCCGCCCATGATGATGACCTGCTTCACCAGGGCTGCCACATCCGGATCGTGCTTCAGGACGAGCGCCAGATTGGTCATGCGGCCGACGGCGATCAGCGTCACCTCGCCCGGATGGGCGCGCACGGTATCGATGATGAACTGGTAGGCCGGACGCGGATCGGCCGTGCGCGACACGGCTTCCGGCACCGGCACGTCACCGATGCCGTTATGCCCGTGAATGGCGGTCGGCCAATAGCTGCCGCCGCGCGCGGGATCGAAGGTGTGGCCGGCGCCCTGTGCGACGGGTGCCGGAATATTCCAGGCTTCGCCGAGATAGAGCGCATTGCGAGTGGTAATCTCGATCGGCGCATTGCCGAAGACGGTGGTCACGCCGATCAGATCGATCTCAGGGTGCCGGTGGAGAAACAGCAGCGCCATGGCATCATCAATGCCGGGATCGGTGTCGAATATGACCTTGTGCATCGCAAGCATCCTGCAGATTTGGAAAGCGGCGCACCATAACGCCGACTTGGGCAGACGCAAGGGCGCGCCGCGCTTTTCCCGCACAAGGCCGCCGGGCACCGGTCCGAGCCATCTTGCCACCCTGCGCCCGTAGTGTCACAAGGCGCGCGCACCACGTCTTCCATGGCTTCAAGCCCCCCCCCCCCGAGTCCCGCCTTGCACGACCTTGCTCCCCACGTCATCACGCTTCTGTTTCTCGCCGCCATCTTTGCCGGATTCATCGATTCGATTGCCGGTGGCGGCGGCCTGATTACCATTCCGGCGCTTTTGCTGGCCGGCATTCCACCGCTCGAATCGCTGGCGACGAACAAGGTGCAAGGCCCCTTCGGCGCCGCCTCCGCCACCATCGCCTATGCCAGGCGGGGCCATGTGAAACTGAAGGAACAGCTGCCGATGGCCGCCATCGCCTTCGCCGGCGGCGGCGCAGGCGCATTGATCGCTTCACATGTGCCGGGTCGCTTTCTGGGTGCGGCGATCCCCTTCCTGCTGGTCGGCATCGCGCTGTTCTTCGCCCTGAAACCGAACCTCTCCGACGAGGATCGCACGCGTCGGCTGACGGCCGGGGTGTTTGCGATCACCGCCGTACCGGCCGTCGGCCTCTATGACGGCATCTTCGGCCCGGGCGCCGGTTCCTTCTACATGCTGAGCTTCGTGCTTCTGGCCGGCTTCGGTCTCTTGAAGGCAACAGCCCATACCAAGCTTCTGAACCTCGGCTCCAATCTCGGTTCGCTCTGCGTGTTTGCGGTGAACGGGGCAATCTTCTGGAAGCTTGGCCTGATCATGGGTGTCGGCCAGCTGATCGGCGCGCAGATCGGCTCGCGGCTTGCCATGCGCGGCGGTGCGAAGCTGATCAAGCCGCTGCTCGTCATCTCCTGCATCGCCATGGCAGCCAAGCTTCTCTCCGATCCGGCCCATCCGATCCGGATCTGGCTGGGGATCTGACACAGCCCCTCGCTCGCCCGTCAGCCCTTCATCTGGAGCGGCAGGCCGGCGGCGATGAAGAACACCTCGTCCGCCATGGCGGCCACCGCCTGATGCAGCCGCCCCGCATGATCGCGGAAGGCACGCGCCATACGGTTGTCCGGAACGATGCCGAGCCCCACCTCGTTCGAGACGAGGATGACGGGGCCGGCAAGCTGCCGCAGGCTTTGAGCCAAGGCCGTGCCTTCGCGATCGACCTCCGCTTCCGCCATCATCAGATTGGTGACCCACAGCGTCAGACAATCCACGAGAACGACACGCTCCGGCCGTGCCACCTGTTGCAGCGCGGACAAGAGGTTGAGCGGAACCTCATGCGTCACCCATCCCTCGCCGCGATCGGCGCGATGCTTTGCGATGCGGGCGCGCATCTCGTCATCGAAGGCCTGCGAGGTCGCGATGTAATGGCGCTCAAGGCCGCTTTCGCTTGCCAGCTCTTCCGAAAACCGTGACTTGCCAGAGCGCGCGCCGCCCAGCACCAGAGTAATCTTGCCGGTCCGGGACGATGTCATGCATGCACCTGAGCGATGGAAGAGAAGAAAGCCGAGCCGGCCTGCCGGGACATGGAGCCATGAAAAGCGGCGAATTCGTAGATCAAGAGGTCGCCGCCCGGCTGATCATGGTCCGTCCCGACAGGCCATCACCGGCTCACGGCCTGCCGCCGCACCCTGCGGCGACACAATCCGTAACCCGGCGCCGACCCCGGATGGGATCATCGATCGGCCCGCCCGGTCGCGCGCCCTAAGACACATCAACCGTCGTCTTCAAGGTGCGCGAAGTGGCTTTCGCTGTCAACCGCGTCGCAATTTCGTCGCATGATCCATTTGCGACATCCAATGCCGCGCTACGGCTTTGCGAGATCGCGGGCAAAGGCGTAGTGCGAGCGCCGTCAACAAGACGCGCCAGACAGAACCGGCGCCACCCAAGGAAACACCCATGCTTTATGTGTTCAGAACCGGCGATCGCCTCTCCATCGCCTGGGATTCGCGCGCTCCCCAGCGTGCGACCGAAGATCGCCTCACGCAGCTCGACACCCGCCGCCGCTGGTTCGGCTTCATCCGCACCGGAAATGCAGGCTGACATAGTCTGTCGAGGAAAAGAAACGCTGACCGGATAAGCGATTCGCGATCGCTTGATCGATAAACGGCTCCGGTACGCACTACCCATCCGGAGCCTCATGGCCTTGCCACGCCCGACTGATAGCCGCTGAAGTGTTACCGAGCGGTTAGTTTTGGTGAAAATTCCGCGTTCCTTCGATTTTTTTTTGAGTGTCCCATTTTCCCATTCGCATGACGACGAGGACGCTAATCGAACAGGCTTTGTCAAACCTCGGGCCTGACAATTTCGCCCCGCCTGTTCCTGTGTCTGCAAGGGCTTCAGCACCTGCGCAGTTTGCGTGCAGACGCTTATTTTTAAACACAATCCTGAATTGAGTTTGCCACTCACATCGGCATCTTCGAAATGAACGGGGTCGGCCAAAGGTTGATTTTCCGTGGGGAAACCTTAGGCTCCATCAACTGTCACACGTCGTGCGTAACTTCGGCAAATGCCGGATTCGCGGGCAGGCCATTGAATGGAGGCCGGAGTGAAACCGGCCCCGCATGTATTGTTGCTGTTCGACCTGTCGAACGGCAATACACAGCAAGTGTCGAATGTCTGTTGTACTTCAAGGTGAAGAAATCCGGTCAAGACTGGGAGGTCTTATGACGATGAAACAACTTATCGCTTCCGCCGCCATTGTGGCGGGCTTCTATGGCATGGCCGGGGCGGCCCAGGCCGCGGATTGCGGCGATGTCTCCATTGCCGAAATGAACTGGGCGTCTGCCGGCGTTGCCGCGCATGTCGACAAGCTGATCCTCGAAAAAGGGTATGGCTGCAATGTGACGCTGGTGACCGGCGACACCATGCCGACCTTTACGTCGATGAACGAAAAGGGCCAGCCGGACGTGGCGCCGGAGCTGTGGGTCAATGCCGTGCGCACCGCCCTCGACAAGGCGATCTCCGAGGGACGGCTGATCCAGGCCGCACCGCTTTTGTCTGACGGCGGCGTCGAAGGCTGGTGGATCCCGAAATTCCTCGCCGACGCCCATCCCGATATCAAGACCGTGCAGGATGCCCTGAAGCATCCGGAACTGTTCCCCGCCCCGGAAGATCCGTCGAAGGGTGCGGTCACCAATTGCCCGGCCGGCTGGAACTGTCAGGTTTCCACCGCCAACCTCTATCGCGCGCTCGGTGCGAAGAAGCTTGGCTTCGACCTCGTCGATACCGGCTCGGCCGCCGGCCTCGACGGCTCGATCGCCAATGCCTTCGAAAACAAGAAGGGCTGGCTCGGCTATTACTGGGCGCCGACCGCCATTCTCGGCAAATACGATATGGTCCGCCTTTCCTTCGGCGTTCCGCATGACAAGGCCGAGTGGGACAAGTGCACCGCCATTCCGGACTGTGCGGACGCCAAGGTCAACTCCTATCCCGTCTCGGATGTCTTCACGGTCGTGACAAAGGACTTTGCCAAGAAAGCCGGCGTCGCCATGGACTACGTGAAGACCCGCCAGTGGGACAACCAGACCGTCGGCAAGGTTCTGGCCTGGATGGACGGCAATCAGGGCACCAACGAGGATGGCGCGCGCTACTTCCTCAAGACCTACCCGGCCATGTGGACCAAGTGGGTGTCGCCGCAGGTCGCAGACAAGATCAAGGCGTCGCTCTGATGTAGTGCCGAACGGCCCTGCCCTCCCCGGCGCAGGGCCGTTTTTCGTACGCGCGGGCGCGCTTGATACGGCGCCGGCAGCGTCATCGGGCCGTGGGCGTTCTGAGGGAAGGCCACGGCTGAACGACAAGAAGAAAAAGGGGGAATGATGGCAACCTGCTCCATCCTGCCGGATATCCTGTGCAGCTTTCCGGCGGTCAGCGACAGTTACATCCGCCTGGCGCGCAAGACCATCGATGACGGCTTCCGCGCCCAGGTGCGATCGCATGCACACCTGATCGATGCCGTGGTCCAGCCGCTGCAGGCCTTTCTGAACTTTCTGGAAAAGCTGTTCGTCAATTCGCCGTGGATCGTCGTGCTGGCGGTAATGCTGGCAATTGTCTATCTCGCCAGCCGCAGCAAGGCCATCACGCTTGGAACCGCGTTCGGAATGGTGCTGATCGGCGTGGTCGGGCTTTGGGAAGACACGATGGTGACGCTTGCGATCGTCACCGTCGCCACCTTGATCGCGATCATCATCGGCATGCCGATCGGCATCCTGATGGCGCGTTCGGACCGGGTGCAGGCCGCAATCAACCCGGTGCTCGACGTGATGCAGACGCTGCCGAGCTTCGTCTACCTGATCCCGGTCGTGGTGATCTTCGGCATCGGCAAGGTGCCGGGCCTGATCGCGGTCGTCATCTATGCCGTGCCACCAATGATCCGGCTGACCAATCTCGGCATCCGCCTCGTCGATCGCGACGTGCTGGAGGCAGCCGATGCTTTCGGCTCCTCGCCGGGACAGAAGCTGTGGAACGTGCAGATGCCGCTGGCGCTGCCCACGATCATGGCCGGCATTAACCAGACCATCATGATGTCGCTTGCGATGGTCGTCGTCGCCTCGATGGTCGGCGTTGGCGGGCTCGGCAAGAACACGCTGCAGGCGATCAACAACCAGTTCTTCACCTTCGGCTTCCTGAACGGCTTTGCACTGGTGGCTATCGCCATCATCTTCGACCGCGCCAGCCAGGCCTTCGGCAAGCGGCTGCAGAAACACACGGAGGTGGTGCATGGCTAGTCACGGCATCGAGATCCGCGGCCTCTACAAGATCTTCGGCCCGAACGGCAAGGCGCATGTGGAGGCCGTCAAGGCGGGAATATCCAAAACCGAGCTGAACGAACGGCACGGCCATGTTCTCGGCCTGAAGGACATCAACATCGCGATGCCCGGCGGCTGCATCACCGTGGTCATGGGCCTTTCCGGCTCCGGCAAGTCGACGCTGATCCGTCATATCAACCGGCTGATCGAACCGACCGTCGGCGAGGTGATCTATGACGGCCGGGACATCTGCCGCATGTCGCAATCGGACCTTCGGGAATTCCGGCGGCACAAGACGGCGATGGTGTTCCAGAAATTCGCGCTTCTGCCGCATCGCACGGTGATGGAAAATACCGTCTACGGCCTCGATATCCAGGGCGTGCCCCGCAGCGAAAGCCGCAAGAAGGGGCAGCGGTGGATCGAGCGTGTCGGCCTGTCGGGCTTCGAGAACCATTATCCCAACCAGCTTTCGGGCGGCATGCAGCAGCGCGTCGGGCTGGCCCGGGCACTCACCAACGATGCCGACATTCTGCTGATGGACGAGGCCTATTCGGCGCTCGACCCGCTGATCCGCGTCGATATGCAGACCGTTCTGCTCGACCTGCAGGCGGAGCTGAAGAAGACCGTCGTCTTCATCACCCACGATCTGGACGAGGCACTGAGGCTTGGCGACAAGATCGCCATCCTGCGCGACGGCGAGGTGATCCAGCAGGGCAGCGGGCAGGAAATCGTGCTGCGCCCCGCCGATCCCTATATCGCCTCCTTCGTGAAGGAGGTGAATCGCGGTCGTGTGATCCAGGTGCAGACAGTGATGACGCCGGCGGCCGGCATCGCGGGCACTTTCGCGTTGCCGAGCGGCACGACGCTCGAGACGGCAGCCAAGCAGATGACGGCGGCAGGCGTCAGCGTAGCGCAGGTGCTGGACGGGGATGGCAAGCCAATCGGCCAGATTGATCTGACATCGCTGATTTCGGCCATGGTCACACCGGTCGGCCACGAGGATACGGCACAGATCGCCGCCGAATAACGCCAATCCGGCAAGGCTGGCGCAAGGCCGCTCGGCAAAGAGAGGAAAGGCTGCCGGACCAAACGGCGGCTGTGGAGGAAGGCGTCGAGATGAACAATCCGCTGCAGGATCTGCTGGCCAAAAAGGGCGTGCTGCTGGCCGATGGCGCCACCGGCACAAGCCTGTTTGCCATGGGGCTGGAGGCCGGCGAGGCCCCGGAACTGTGGAACGAAAGCCATCCCGAGCGCATCGACACGCTGCATCAGGATTTCGTCGATGCGGGCGCCGACATCATCCTCACCAATTCCTTCGGCGGCACCCGCCACCGGCTAAAACTGCATCATGCTGAGGACCGCGTCTTCGCCCTCAACAAGCGTGCCGCAGAGATCGCCCGCAGCGTTGCCGACCGCGCGCCGCGTCGGGTGATCGTGGCGGGCTCCGTCGGGCCGACCGGCGAATTGCTGATCCCGCTCGGCGCCTTGTCCTATGAGGATGCGGTCGCAGCCTTCCGCGAGCAGATCGAGGGGCTGAAAGCCGGCGGCGCGGAGATCGCCTGGATCGAGACCATGTCGGCCGCCGATGAAATCAGGGCTGCGGCGGAAGCAGCCGTCGCCGTCGGCCTGCCCTTCGTCTATACCGCCTCCTTCGACACGGCCGGCCGGACGATGATGGGGCTTTCGCCGCGCGACCTGCCGGACGTGGCAGGTGCCATGGGCGATGGACCACTCGCCGTCGGTGCCAATTGCGGCGTCGGCGCCTCCGATATTCTCGCAAGCCTGCTCGACATCACCGAGGCGGCACCGAACGCCACCATCGTGGTCAAGGGCAATTGCGGCATTCCGGAATTTCGCGGCGCCGAAATCCATTACTCCGGAACCCCGCCCCTGATGGCAGATTACGCAAGGCTCGCGCGAGACGCCGGTGCCAAGATCATCGGCGGCTGCTGCGGCACCTCGTGCGGTCATCTCGCCGCGATGCGCGCAGCCCTTGACGAGCATACACCGGGCCCCCGCCCCACCATCGAAACGATCGTGGAACGGATCGGCCCCTTGCGCAACAAGACCGCCAGCGAGGCCGGCGGCGAAACGGGACGCGAACGGCGTCGCCGCAAGACCTGACGTGAGACGAGCATGAGCACAGCATCCACCGTGGCAACCCGTGAAACCGTCGCCGAGGCGCTCGGCGGCATGGCCGGCGAGAACCAGTCCTGGCTGCAGCTGTTGATGGAAAATCCCGTCAGCGACGACGCCCTGCTCGACGGGTTGCATCTTTACCTGCACCACGCCTCGGAAAGCCGTTTCCTCAATACGCTGAAGCTGCAGAAATGCGGGCAATGGCTGGGAAGCGCCGCCCCCGGCCGCCTGCAGATCCGCCTGATGGAAGCCGCGCGCTCCAGCCAGCATCCGGCCTTTCTCGCCTTCCGCGACGGTCTGACACGCTCCGGCGGCATGGCGCGCGCCTATCCCAAGGCCCGCGTCTGAGGCAGGCCGCGCCCGCGCCGCCTGCCGTGCCCCGTTGGGGAAGCGGACGATCTTCCCCACGGCTTTTCATCCCGTCGTCTCAGCGGCCATAGGGCCGCCAGACTTCCTTCTGGATGGTATCGGCCACCTGCGCGGCCCCGCCTTGCTCCCTGGCGGCATCGGGCTCCCTTCAAGTGAAGGCGTCCGGCATGCTCTCCTTGCGTTTGGCGATGAAGGCCAGCAGCGCCTCGTCGATGGCCGGATCGAGGGGCGGTGCCTCATAGGCCTCCAGCCAGGCGCGGCACATGGTATTGGCGCGGTCCTCGATCCGCTTGGCACCTTCGATCTCCCATTGTTCGAAGGAATTGTTGTCGGAGAGCGCAGAACGGTAGAAAGCCGTCTGGAAATTGGCCTGGGTGTGAGCGCAGCCGAGATAATGCGCGCCCGGTCCCACCTCGCGGATCGCCTCCAGCGCCTGGCCGCCCGTGGAGAGGTCCACCCCTTCCGCCATCTTCTGCAACATGCCGAGCTGGTCCTGGTCGATCATGAACTTCTCATAGGAGGAAACGAGCCCGCCCTCCAGCCAGCCGGCCGCATGCAGCACGAAATTGGTGCCGGCCAGCAGCGTGGTGTTGAGCGTATTGGCGCTTTCGAAGGCGGCCTGCGCATCCGGCACCTTGGAGCCGCACAGCGCGCCGCCGGTGCGGAAGGGAAGCCCCATGCGCCGTGCCAGCTGGGCCGCCCCATACGAGACGAGCGAGGGTTCGGGGGTGCCGAAGGTCGGCGCGCCCGATTGCATGGAGATCGACGCGGCGAAGGTGCCGAACAGCACCGGCGCACCGGGACGGATCAGCTGCGTGAAGGCGGCGCCTGCCAGCACTTCGGCGAGAATCTGCGTCAGCGTGCCGGCGACCGTCACCGGGCTCATCGCGCCGGAGAGGATGAAGGGCGAAAGCACGCAGGCCTGGTTATGCCGGGCATAGACCTTGGCCGCCCCCAGCATGGTCTGGTCGAACACCATCGGCGAATTGACGTTGATGAGGTTCAAAAGCACCGTGTTGTTCTCGACGAAATCGTCGCCGAACAGGATCTTGCACATCGCAACCGAATCCGCTGCCCGCTCGGGCGCGGTCACCGAGCCCATGAACGGCTTGTCGGAATATTTGATATGGCTGTAGACCATGTCGAAATGCCGCTTGTTGACGGCGATGTCGACCGGCTCGCAGACGGTGCCGCCCGAATGGTGCATCGAGGGCGCCATATAGGACAGCTTCACGAAATTGCGGAAATCCTCGATGGTCGCATAGCGGCGGTTGCCGTCGAGATCGCGCACGAAGGGCGGGCCGTAGACGGGCGCGAAGACGGTTGCCTTGCCGCCGATCTGCACGCTGCGGGCCGGATTGCGGGCGTGCTGGGTGAAGACCGAGGGCGCCGTCTTCAGAAGCTGGCGGCAAAGCCCTTTCGGGAAATGCACGCGCTGGCCGCGCACATCGGCGCCAGCCGCCCTCCAGAGCGCCAGCGCCTCCGCATCGTCGCGGAATTCGATGCCGATCTCTTCCATGATCGTATCGGCATTGGCCTCGATCAGCGACAGCCCCTCCTCGTCCAGCACCTCGTAGACACCGATGCGCCGCATGATGAACGGCATCGAAGGAGACGGGCCGCTGCCGCCGCGCGCTGCGCGCCGTGCGGCCGATCCGCGTTCGCCGCGCCCCCGACGCCCCCCCTGGCCCTCGTCGGTCTGATTGTTTGCGTCCATGCTGGCTCCTCCTCACAGGCTTCCTCGGGCTCGGCGATGATGCCATGGTAGGCCAGCGCCCCGCAAACAATGGTCCATCTGCGGCACCGCATGGTTGAGAACGGACATCGACCATTCCAATTGCGTCGCGAATGATGGGTGTGCCGTCGCATTCACGCTTCAAATTCGAGACGGCATGACGTTACACTGCATCTGCGGGCAGTCTGGAGGAGCCTCTGCCCGCGACCTGCATCGCGATCTCCAACCTGTGGAGCTGACCATGTCCGATGATGAGATCATTCTGTCCGAACTGTCCGACGAAGAGCTTGTGCAGCAGATGCACGACGATCTCTATGACGGGCTGAAGGAAGAGATCGAGGAAGCCACGCATATTCTGCTCGACCGCGGCTGGACGCCCTATGACGTGCTGACCAAGGCGCTGGTCGAGGGCATGCGGATCGTCGGCATCGACTTTCGCGACGGGATTCTGTTCGTGCCGGAGGTTCTGCTCTCCGCCAATGCGATGAAGGCCGGCATGACGATTCTTCGGCCGCTTCTCGTCGAAACCGGTGCACCGAAACTCGGCAAGATGGTGATCGGCACCGTCAAGGGTGACATTCACGACATCGGCAAGAACCTTGTCGGCATGATGATGGAGGGGGCCGGCTTCGATGTGGTCGATCTTGGCATCAACAACCCGGTCGAGAACTATCTCGATGCGCTGGAACGCGAGAAGCCCGACATCCTCGGCATGTCGGCGCTGCTGACCACCACCATGCCCTACATGAAGGTCGTGATCGATACGCTGAAGGAAAAGGGTATTCGCGACGACTATATCGTGATGGTGGGCGGTGCGCCGCTGAACGAGGAATTCGGCAAGGCAATCGGTGCCGATGCCTATTGCCGGGATGCGGCCGTCGCGGTCGAAACCGCGAAGGAGTTCATTCGCCGCAAGCACAATCAGCTGGCGGCCGGCTGAAACCGAAAAGCCGGCCCTGCGGCCGGCTCCCCTCGCCGTTTGCGGACGGTTCAGCGCTGACGATCAGTTGGCGGCGCGTTCGACGCGGCGGCCGGCGTCCTGCGTGGCATTCACGGTGTTGGCTGCATCCTGGCCCATGCCGCGGATCGTGTTGCCGCAGGACGAGAGCGAAAGCATGGTGGCGAAAAGGGCGGCGATTACAGTGAAGGTCTTGGCCGTCATGATGATGAACTCCAGTGGAATGGGACAGGATTGTGTCGGAAACAGCATTTCCGCCTCTGCAACGTTCCAGAGGCAAAAAGGTTCACGTGATTGCGTGCGGCGCGATTGCACGTGAAATTCTGGCCGTGATGCGGCAGCAGGGACTGGAGCATATCGACCTGCATTGCCTGCCCGCCATCTGGCATGCCTATCCCGAGAAGATCGTTCCGGGGCTGGAACTGGCTGTGGCGGAGGCAAGGGCCGCCGGCTTCGAGGAGATCTTCTTTGCCTATGCCGATTGCGGCACGGGCGGTGATATCGACCGGCTCTGCGAACGGGAAGGCATTCGCCGCATCGAAGGGCCCCATTGCTATTCCTTCTTTTCGGGCAACGCGCTGTTTGCCGCACGCGCCGAGGAGGACCTGAGCGCCTTCTTTCTCACCGATTTTCTGGCCCGCCAGTTTGACGCCTTCGTCATCGAGCCGCTGGGGCTCGACCGGCACCCGGAACTGCGCGACATCTATTTCGGCAATTATCGTACCCTGGTCTATCTGGCGCAGGAGGAAGACGAAGCGTTGCAGGCAAAGGCAAAACAAGCCGCCGAGCGGCTGGGTCTCGCCTATGAATACCGATTCACAGGATTTGGTGATCTTATAAAAGCGATCGCTTTCATTTAACTGTTTTTTCCGCGGCCTCGCCTATATGTTCCGCCAATCGAGACGAGCGGAACACGATGCCGGACACGCGCAACGCAAAAGTAATCCTGATGACATCGGGCGGGCTGAACCCGCAGATCATGATCAACGCCTTGGCGCGACAGTTCCCGAAACTGCACGTGATCCAGGAGAACTACGAGACAAAGCGCGAAATCTACCGGCGCCGCGTGCGCAGGCTTGGACGACTGACCGCCCTCGGGCAGCTCGCCACGATGAGCCTGTCCCGTGTCGGCAAGAACCTTGCCATCCGCCGCACGGAGGAAATCCTCGAGGAATACAAGCTCTGGGCCGGCGAGAGCAAAGGTGTTCCGGTGACGCGTGTGGAGACACTGAACAGCAAGGATACACAAGCGCTGATCCAGCGACTGCAGCCTGACGTGGTATTCCTGATTTCCTGTCGTCCGCTATCGCGCGGCACGCTGGCGGCAATCCGTTGTCCCCTCCTGAATTTTCATGCCGGGATCAACCCCACCTATCGCGGCCAGATGGGCGGATACTGGTCGCGGGTGGAGCGCGACGAGGAGAATTTCGGCGCGACAGTCCATCTGGTCGATATCGGCATCGATACCGGTGATACCCTTTACGAGGTGCGGGTAAAGCCCTCCCCCCGCGATACGATCTCCACCTATCCGCTGCTCTTGACGGCGGCCGGCACAGGCATTGCCGCCCAGGCAATCGAGGATGCGATCAACGGCACGTTGCAGCCGCGGCGCCCCGCGGGACGCTCCGAACTCCGGTTCCCGCCGCCGGTCTGGACCTATCTCCGTCACGGCCTCACGCGCGGCATCTGGTAGGCCCGTGAGCGACGGCGTGTGCGTGTTTGCGCCACCACGCGTCGCGCCGAGCGCAGTCCCACCGCTCCAGCCCATGCATTCTGGCCCATGAGGGAGGATGAAGCGCATGGCCGATCGGATCATTGTCTACTGGCGTGACATACCGGCCCAGGTGATCATCCGCCAGGGCCGCAAGACAGCAAAGCGCGAACTGTCCCTCCGCTTCACCGAGGCGATCGACCTGTGCGCCATGCGCAGCGGTGCAGCCGAAACCGACGCCTATCTGGCCGAGTGGCGCAAGGGCGACCCCATGCCCGTTTCCGACGATCTGCAAGCGGAAGCGGACCGCGCCGCGGCGGATCTGGAAGGTACATACGATCAGGAGAGGCTCGTGGCGCTTGTGAAGGCAGGCGGACGCGAACCCGCGTGAGGCATCAAGGCGGCCGGCGCGGGAACACCCGGTCGACCCCATCCGGAGGCAAGGCTTGACATGACCAGAACCATCGTCGCATCCGCCAGCCGCGAAATCGTCATCGGCTTCGATCAGCCCTTCTGCGTGATCGGCGAGCGGATCAACCCGACCGGGCGCAAGAAGCTTGCGGCGGAAATGATCGAGGGCAATTTCGAGACGGTGATCAGGGATGCGCTGGAGCAGGTGGCGGCAGGCGCCACCATGCTGGACGTCAATGCCGGCGTCACCTCCGTCAATCCCAACGAGACCGAACCCGCCCTCCTCGTCCAGACGCTGGAGATCGTCCAAAACCTCGTGGACGTGCCACTCTCCATCGACAGTTCGGTGACGGCCGCCATCGAGGCGGCACTGAAGGTGGCGAAGGGGCGGCCGCTGATCAATTCCGTGACCGGCGAGGAAGAGAAACTGGAGGCCATCCTGCCGCTCTGCCGCAAATATGACGTACCGGTGGTGGCGATCTCCAACGACGAGACCGGCATTTCGATGGATCCCGACGTGCGGTTTGCGGTGGCGAAGAAGATCGTCGAACGCGCCATGGATCACGGCATCAAGCCGGAAGACGTGGTGGTCGATCCGCTGGTGATGCCGATCGGGGCGCTCGGCGATGCCGGCCGGCAGGTGTTCCAGCTGCTGCGGCGCCTGCGGGACGAGTTGAAGGTCAACACCACATGCGGACTGTCCAACATCTCCTTCGGCCTGCCGCACCGGCACGGCATCAATGCCGGCTTCATTCCCATGGTGATCGGGGCCGGCATGACATCCGCCATCATGAACCCCTGCCGCCCGCAAGAGATGGAAGCCGTGCGCGCCGCCAATGTTCTGAACGGCACGGATGCCAACTGCGCCAACTGGATCATGACCTATCGCGACCATAAGCCGGCAGAGCCCGGCGCTGCCGCAGCGCCGGTGGCGCCGCCGCCCGCAGCCGGGGGACGGCGTGGCGGACGGGCCGCCCGCGCCGGCGCCGGGGCGCGCCTGGAATGACGCTCTTGCGGTTGCCGCCCGTCACGCCTGCTGCATCGTCGTGGCCAGCCTCGCGCAGGCCGACCGTGACAGGATTGCGACAGGTGGAATGCCAATCTGCCTTCGTCCCCCGCCCGTTCATGAGGAGCCGGGCCACGGCGACAGAAAGGCCGCATCATGCAGTATGACTGGACCGGGGCGGAGCACCGCCGCCGCATGTTCTTTCGCTTCGGCTTTGTTGTCGCGTCCCTGACGGCGCTGACGGCCGTCGGATTTGTAAAGTTCCTGTAAAACCCATGCGCCCCGCATCGACGGCGTTCTGGCCGGTGCGGGGTTCCCTGACAGGGGAAGCCGCGAGCGGCCTCCCGGACGAGACGAAACGGATGGCGCCCGCGGCGCCGAAGAACAAGGCGAGCGACAGACATGGCCGACACCGATCCGCTCGTGCTCTTCATGCCCTCCGGCAAGCGGGGCCGCTTCGCCGTGGGCACGCCTGTGCTGGAGGCAGCGCGCCAGCTTGGCGTCTATGTGGAAAGCGTGTGCGGCGGACGCGCCACCTGCGGACGTTGCCAGATTTCCGTGCAGGAAGGCCAGTTCGCCAAGCACCAGATCACCTCCTCGCTCGACCATCTGTCCCCGCCCGGTGCCCGCGAGGCGCGTTATGACGAGGTGCGCGGCCTGCCGGCGGGACGCCGCCTCTCCTGCTCCGCCACCATTCTCGGCGATCTCGTGATCGATGTGCCGCAGGATACGGTGGTGAACGCGCAACTGGTGCGCAAGAGCGCCGACGACCGCATCATTCAGCGCAACCCCGCCATCCGCATGTGCTATGTCGAGGTGGACGAGCCGGACATGGAAAAGCCGCTCGGCGATCTCGACCGGCTGAAGGCGTCGCTCGCCCGCGACTGGCATTTTGACGATCTCGCGGTGGACACCCACCTGCTTTCACAGGTGCAATCCATCCTGCGCAAGGGCGGCTGGAAGGTAACGGCCGCCATTCATCAGGATCCGTCTGCGGACCGCGCTCACCTCATCGCGCTCTATCCCGGCCTGAAGAACGAGGCCTATGGCATTGCCTGCGACATCGGCTCGACGACGATTGCCATGCACCTGTCCTCGCTGCTTTCCGGCCGCACGATTGCGTCCGCCGGTACACCGAACCCGCAGATCCGCTTCGGCGAAGACCTGATGAGCCGCGTCTCCTACGTGATGATGAATCCGGACGGCCGCGCCGCGATGACGAATGCCGTGCGCGAGGCGCTGAACGGGCTGATCGACCGCGTCTCCGCGGACGGCGGCATTGCCCGCAGCGATATTCTGGACAGCGTCTTCGTCGGCAATCCGATCATGCACCATCTGTTCCTCGGCATCGATCCGACCGAACTAGGCGGGGCGCCGTTTGCGCTCGCCGTCTCGCGCGCGGTTCAGGCGCGCGCCAGCGACCTCGGGCTTGCGATGAACGACGGCACCCGCAGCTATCTCCTGCCCTGCATTGCCGGCCATGTGGGCGCGGATGCGGCCGCGGCGACGCTGGCCGAGGGACCACACCGGCAGGACGACATGATGCTGCTGGTCGATATCGGCACCAATGCAGAAATCGTGCTCGGCCATTCCGGCCGCATCGTCGCGGCTTCCTCTCCCACAGGCCCCGCCTTCGAGGGGGCGGAAATCTCCGGCGGCCAGCGCGCAGCCCCCGGTGCCATCGAGCGGGTGCGCATCGATCCCGTCACGCTCGAACCGCGCTTTCGCGTGATCGGTATCGAGCCCTGGTCAGACGAGCCGGGCTTTGCCGAGGCCGCCGAGACGATCAAGGTGACCGGCATCTGCGGCTCCGGCATCATCGAGGTGGTGGCGGAACTTTACCTCGCCGGCATTCTCTCCGAGGACGGCGTGATCGACGGTACGCTTGCCGGGAGAAGCCCGCGCATCGTGGCGAACGGGCGCACCTTTTCCTATCTGCTCTCTGACGGCGAGCCGCGCATCACGGTGACGCAGAACGATATCCGCGCCATCCAGCTTGCCAAGGCAGCGCTCTATGCCGGCGTGAAGCTGCTGATGGACCGCCAGGGTGTGGCGACGGTCGACCGGATCGGTCTCGCCGGCGCGTTCGGAACCTTCATCGATCCCACCTATGCCATGGTTCTCGGCCTCATTCCGGATTGCGATCTGGGGCGGGTCAAGGCTGTCGGCAATGCGGCGGGAACTGGCGCGCGCATGTGCCTGCTCAACCGCGATCACCGCCGCGAGATCGAGGCATTGGTCGGACGCATCGAAAAGATCGAAACCGCGCTGGAGCCGAGCTTCCAGCAGCATTTCGTGGATGCCATGGCGCTGCCCAACAAGGTGGACGCCTTCCCGCATCTGTCAAAAGTTGTCCGCCTGCCGGAGCGCAAGGCCGAGAGCGGCGAAGGCGAGGCTTGCGGCCGCAGGCGCCGCCGCAGCCGCGATTAAGCACCCGTGCGGATGCCGAAGACGCGTTAGGCTGCCTCCCGCTCCATCTCGCTATAGGCCTCGCGGATGCTTTGCGCCACCGCCTTGGCCGGCACCGAGAGGTCACCGGACGACAGCAGCCGCACATCGAAACTCATCAGGTCAGGCAGACCTTCCTTGACCCCGAGGATCGCCATGTCATCGGTGATGTAGGAACGCGGGAACGGTGCGATCGCGAGATCGGATACGACAGCCGCGCGCTGCGCCATGGTGTTGGCACTGAGATAGGCGATGCGATAGGGCCGCTTCATGGTTTCGAGCCCGGCCACCGCCACCTGCCGCCAGATGCAGCCATCTTCCCAGATCGAAATCGGCAGCGGATCGCGCAGATGCGCCGTGCCGCAACGGGCACCGGCCCAGACCAGCTTGTCCTTGTACACGAGTTCGCCGACCGCCGCATGCGGACGCTGCGAATAGTTGATCAGCGCCAGATCCAGCCGCTGCTCATCGATGCGCCGGCGAAGGCGCATGCTCATGTCCACCGTCACATCCACCATGATGCCCGGAAACTTTCCGGCAAAATCCTTGAGGATGCTCGGCAGCAGGCGTTCGGCAATGTCGTCCGCCGCACCAAGGCGCACGATGCCGGAGAGTTCCGGCATCAGGAAGCGCGACACCGCCTCGTTCGACAGCGCGATCATGCGTCGCGCATAGGAGAGGAGCATCTCGCCATGCGGTGTCAACGTCACCGATCGCGCGTCGCGCAGAAACAGCGTCACTCTGAGTTGCTCCTCCAGTTTCTTGATCTGCATGGAGACAGCGGACGGCGTCCGCAGCACGGCTTCCGCGGCGGTGGAGAAATTGCCGGTATCGGCGATCGCGACGAAGGTGCGCAGCACGTCGTTGTCGAGCAGCGGCAGGGACGGGCGGAAGGGCAGGTTCATCGGCTCATCTTTCAAATTAGCTGAACATAAGCACCATATCATTTCGTTTGATTGATCGTCAATCACCCTGCATCCTGCCAGCGTGGATCAAGGAACACCACAAAATGTCATGGCACATATAAAATCCATTCGATTGATTGAAGGATTGGATGCGCGCATGACTGATCCGCCCGGGCCTTTCCCGGGTGTGAGCAACAAAGAAGGATACGAGACATGACGATCATCATCGATCACCGGCCGGTCCGGCGGACCAGCCGCTGGTTCGCTACCGAGATCTCCGGCCGGCAGGCGAGAGGTCCGGTTCAGACATGGCTTTCCACCAGCCTTTCGGCACTCGGCCACTGGATCAGCAGCCAGCAGCGCGCCTACCGACGGCGTCAGACGGAACGGATGCTGGAAGCCCTGCCCTTCGACCTGCGCAAGGACCTCGGCTGGCCGGCCAGCGACATGCAGAAGCCGGAGCGCAACTGACATGCCCGATTGCGACATGGCCTTTTCCCGCATCCGTGACAGCCATGGATGCGGGATTTCTATTTTATTCGTTACTGATACAACCTGGCCCAAACTTTAGCCAATTGAACTTTCTCCAGGCAAAGCTTTTAGGCAGTCACAAAAATGCAAGATCAGCCGCGAGAACTTTTGTATCCGCGACGTGAATACCGATCTCGATGTCGCATATCGAACATTAAGAGGCTATATTTTCACGCGAGGAATAGCAGGCCGCCACGGAGCCCTCGCGATGAACAAGCCCCAACCGAAAAAACGAACGCTCGTCTTCTTTCTCATTCCGCACTTTACCATGCTTCCCTTTTCCGCCGCCGTGGAAACGCTCCGCATCGCCAATCGCATGCTCGGCTATCCTGCCTACGACTGGCGCATTGCCTCTGTCGACGGACAGAAGGTCTATTCGTCGAGCGGCATCGCCATTGACGTCAACACCTCGCTTGCCGATGAACGCCGACATCTCGGCGGCGAACACCGGCCCAACATGGTGCTGATCTGTTCCGGCATCTACGTGGAAGAATTCAACAACAAGTCGGTGAACGCCTTTCTGCGCGAGACCTATAATCGCGGTGTGGCCGTCGGCAGCCTCTGTACGGGCGCGCATGTGCTGGCCCAGGCAGGACTCCTGAACGGCAAGCGCTGCGCGATCCATTGGGAAAACCTGCCGGGCTTTTCCGAAGCCTTTCCGCAGGCGGAGGTCTATGCCGATCTCTACGAGGTGGACAGCAACCTCTACACCTGCGCCGGCGGCACCGCCTCGCTCGACATGATGCTGAACCTGATCGGCCAGGATTTCGGCGAGACACTGGTGAACCGCGTCTGCGAGCAACAACTGACAGACCGCGTGCGCAACCCGCATGACCGCCAGCGGCTGCCGCTCAGGGCGCGCCTCGGCGTGCAGAACGGCAAGGTGCTGCAGATCATCGAACTGATGGAAAGCAACCTTGCCGAACCCATGTCGCTGATCGAGATCGCCGATGATGTCGGCCTGTCGCGCCGCCAGATCGAGCGCCTGTTCCGCCAGGAAATGGGCCGCTCGCCGGCCCGCTACTATCTGGAAATCCGGCTGGACCGCGCCCGCCATCTGCTGGTGCAATCCTCGATGCCGGTGGTGGAGGTGGCGGTCGCCTGCGGCTTCGTCTCGGCCTCGCACTTCTCCAAGTGCTATCGCGAGGTCTATAACCGCTCGCCGCAACAGGAACGCGCCGAGCGCAAGCTGACGCTGAACACGTCACGCACCGGCGTCGTGGTCTGACGGCAAGCCCCCGTCAACGCAAATCCGCCGCAGCCTTGCAGCACGCGGCGGATCGCGGGGAGAAACGTTTTGTCTCGCAGCTTGGCTTGGCCTGCCCCTCGCCTCACGCGACGCGTGCGTTACGCTGGGCCTGCATGGACTTGATCTGCACCAGGGTGTCGAGGTTCTGGTTGACGCGGCAGTAGAATTCCTCGTCGATGAAGGGGCGCAGCATGAAATCATTGCCGCCGGCCTTCAGGAAGCGTGCCGACAGAAGCCGGTCTGTGGAGGAGGATACCCCGATCACGCGCAGCTCATGCGAGCCGCGCACCGAGCGGATTCGCCGCGTCAGCTCGAATCCGTCGATATCGGGCATGTTGTAATCGGTCACGACAAGGCCGATATCGGCATTCTTCTTGAGAAGATCGATGGCCTTGGCACCGCTTTCGGCGACACTGACGCGGAAATTGTAGCGCTTCAGGCGGGTGGAGAGCAGCGCACGCGCCGTCGGGCTGTCATCGACGATCAGCACATGGTGGCGATGGTTGGTGAGGAAGCGGCAGACCGATTCGACCAGCATTTCCACCGCGAAGATGCTGTCCTTCAGAATGTAGTCGACGATGTCCTTGGCCAGCAGCTTTTCGCGGGTCTGCTCCTGGAAGGTGCCGGTGAAAACGATCGTCGGGATGTTCAGATCAAGCAGGTATTCGAGGGCCTCGCCATTTTCGGCACCGGGAAGGTTGATGTTGGAAATCGCCAGGGTCACCGGCTCTTCCGACAGTTCATTGGCCATCATCAGGTCTTCATAGGTCCGGCAGATCTCGACCTCGATGCCGAAGATTTCCTTGAGCCGCTGACGGATCATCGAGGTGAAGACGTTGGAATCCTCTGCCACGATGATGCGGGCATCCGGAAACTGTTCGCCCGAGTAATGCATTCCCGATAAACCCAAGTATGTCATGGCCCGCCTTCTTTATATTCGCGATGACTTGACAATAGGCATCGGCGCTTGCCGAACCCTTAAGCGCGACAAGCGGAACGGGTGAAATCAAGCGAAAAAGGCGGCCCCGGAAGGCCGCCTTGCAATCATGGTCAATCAACTCTTTTAAGCTGTTGCGAAATTTCGCCTCAGGCGCGAATGGCGGCATTGTCCGGGTCGAATGGGCTTTCCGGAACCACCGTCGCGTCGTAGAGCGAACCGAGGATGCGCACCTTCAGCCGCGTTCCATCCACCGCATAGGCAGGCTTGACCATGGCCAGCGCCACCGACTTGCCGATGCGCCAGCCGTAGCCACCGCTCGTGACGCGGCCGGCAAGTGCGCCCGTCTCGTCATAGATCGCCTCGGAGCCGCGCGCATCCACATCCGTATTGCCCTCCAGCGTCAGCGTCACGAAGTTCCAGCGCAGGCCCTTGTCACGGGCGGCCAGCATCGCGTCACGGCCAATGAAGTTCTTTTCCGGGCGGATGAAGCGGTCGAGACCGGATTCGAAAGCGTTGTATTCGATGGAAAGCTCGCGGCCCATGTTGCGATAGGACTTCTCCACGGCCATCGACACCATGGCGCGGATACCGAAGGGCTTGATGCCGAATTCGGCGCCGGCTTCCATCAGCCGATCGAAGATGTAGGCCTGCATTTCAATCGGGTGATGCAGTTCCCAGCCGAGTTCGCCGATGAAGTTGACGCGCAGCGCATGGGCGCTCGCGACACCGACGGAGATCGGCTTGCCCGTCAGCCACGGGAAATCCTTGTTCTCGAGGCTGGTGCGGGTGAGCTTCTTCAGCACCGCGCGCGACTTCGGGCCGGCAAGAACCAGCACGCCGTATTTCTGGGTGATCGGCTGCAGGGTGACCGACCCGTCCTTCGGGGCAAGGCGCCAGAGCAGGTCATGGTCATGGGCTTCCAGACCGCCGGCCGAGACGAGATAGAAGCGGCCCGGCGCCCATTCGTAGACGGTGAATTCCGCCTTCACGCCGCCGGCCGGCGTCGGCACATGGCAGAGCGCGATGCGGCCGCGCTTCTTCGGGATCACATTGGCAAAAATGCTGTCCAGCCAGTCGCGCGCACCGGGGCCGGTCACTTCCATCTTGGCAAAGGGCGACATGTCGAGAACGCCGACATTCTCGTGAACGTTCTTCACCTCGTTGCCGACATGCTCGAAATAGTTGGAACGGCGGAACGACCACTTCTCGACGTAACGGCCGTCTTCGAGAGGGGCGGCGTAATTGTGATTGGTGATGACGTCGGCGCCAACACCCTTTTCCGTTTCCGGCAGTTCATAGCCTTCCGGCGCATACCAGTTGGCACGCTCCCAGCCATAGAGCGAGCCGAAGACGCCACCGAGTTTCTTGAGGCGGTCATAGATCGGCGTGGTCTTCAGCGGACGGGCGGCAGCACGCTCCTCGTCGGGATAATGCATGGTGAAGACATTGGCATAGGCCTCCTCGTTCTTGGCGATGAGATAGCCTTCCGTCGCATAAGGACCGAAGCGGCGCGGATCGACGCCCATCAGATCGACGGTCGGCTCGCCGTCGACGATCCATTCTGCCAGCTGCCATCCGGCACCGCCGGCGGCGGTGATGCCGAAGGAATGACCTTCGTTCAGCCAGAAGTTTTTCAGGCCCGGCGCCGGACCGACGATCGGATTGCCATCCGGCGTATAGGCGATCGCGCCGTTATAGACCTTCTTGATGCCGACTTCGCCGAAGGCCGGCACGCGGGCAATTGCCGTCTCGATATGCGGCATCAGACGGTCGAGATCCTCCTGGAACAGTTCGTACTCGCTCTCGTCGGACGGACCATCGACATAACAGACCGGCGCACCGACTTCATAGGGACCCAGAATGAGGCCGCCGGCTTCCTCGCGCATGTACCAGGCCGAATCCGATTCGCGCAGCACGCCCATTTCAGGCAGACCCTGTCTGCGGCGTTCCTGGATCGCCGGATGCGGCTCGGTGACGATATACTGGTGCTCGACCGGAATGACCGGGATGTTGAGGCCGACCATCTCGCCGGTCTTGCGGGCAAAGGAACCGGTGCAGGAAATGATGTGCTCGGCGACAATCTCGCCCTTGTCGGTCGTCACCTTCCACTGGCCATCGGCCAGCTGCTCGATGCCGGTCACCGTGGTGTTGCGGTAAATGGTAGCGCCACGGTCGCGCGCGCCCTTGGCCAGCGCCTGAGTGAGGTCGGCCGGCTGGATATAGCCGTCGTCCGGATGCTGGATGGCGCCGAGCAGGCCGTCCGTTTCGCAGAGCGGCCAGATTTCCTTGACCTGATCCGGCGTCAGGACATTCACCTTCACGCCGATCGTCTCTGCGATGCCGGCATAGTACATGTATTCGTCCCAGCGGTCTTTGGTGCGGGCGAGACGGATGTTGGAGACCTTGGAGAAGCCGACATTCATGCCGGTTTCTTCCTGCAGCTCCTCGTAGAAGCGGACAGAATATTTATGCAGCTGACCAACCGAGTAGGACAGGTTGAACAGCGGCAAAAGGCCGGCTGCATGCCAGGTGGAACCGGAAGTCAGTTCCTTGCGCTCGATGAGGACGACGTCGCTCCAGCCCTTCTTCGCCAGGTGATAGAGGGTCGAAACACCGACCACCCCGCCACCGATCACCACCGCCCGTGCCTGTGTCTTCATGAAGCAAAATCCCCTCTGGACGAAACGGGCGCGGCTGGCCGGCGCCCATGCATAGCTTTTCGAGCGGACTATGCAGTTCCGCGGGTTTGGCCAAACGCCTGTTTACGACATGCGCACGGCTTGCCGCGACGAGACCAAATTTGACAAGCGACAAAACTGCAAGGGCTTGGACACGTCAGGCCTTGCCTTCGATTGCCCCTTCCCCGGGCGTCTCCTTGTCCACCTGCGACGCGGGCTGCAATGGCTGGCCGCCGCGTCCTTCCGGCCGTGTGGTGACTGTGCCCAGGATCTTCACATCCTGGTGCGGATAGGGAATGTCGATCCCCTCCTCGCGGAAGCGCTTCAGGATGTCCATGCGCACCTTGTTGCGCACGCCGATGCCCTCGCTCATGTCGGACAGGAAGAAGCGCAGTTCGAAATTCAGCGAGGACGGCCCAAAGCCCAGGAAATCCACGTGCGGCTCCGGATTGCGCAGTACGCCGGGCATGGCAAGCGCCGTTTCCATGAGAATGTCGATCACCCGTTGCGGATCGGCCTCATAGGCGACGCCCACCGGGATTTCAGCGCGCTGGACGCGGTTGCGATGCGTCCAGTTGCCGACGGATGCGTTGATCAACTCAGAATTCGGCACGATGATCGACTGCTTGCGGAAGGTCTCGATCTCGGTGGCGCGGACGGAAATGCGCTTGACGATTCCCTCCGTCGTACCCGTGACGATGTGGTCGCCCACCTTGAACGGCCGCTCGACCAGCAGGATCAGGCCAGAGACGAAATTCGACACGATGTTCTGCAGGCCGAAACCGATACCGACAGAGAGGGCGGAGGCGACCAGCGCAAGGCTGGAGAGATCGATGCCGGCCGCCGAGACGCCGATCACCACCGCAAGGCCCACACCGAGATAGCCGATGCCGGTCTTCACCGAGTTGCGCACGCCCGCATCCACATGGCTGCGCGCCATCACGTTGCGATCGATCCAGCTCTGTGCCCAGCGGGTGGTGGCATAGCCCGCAAAAAACAGCAGGATGCCGCCGAGAATACCGACCAGCGAGATGGAGATGCTGCCAATCGAAATCTTCGTGAACAGCCGGAAGGCAGCGCTCTGGATATCCTGGATCTGGAAGCCCCAGGTGAGCAGGATCAACGGCACGCCGAACAAAAGCGCAAGGCCATTGATGCTGAGCCCGGCACCAAGGCCGATCTGGTCAAGAGCCACCTCGCCCAGCCTGAAGCGCTCGGCGAGATAGCGCCCGAAGGCCGTCTTGGCGAAACCGCCCTGCTTGCCGACGGCGCGCCCCGAGAGAATGCCGATATACATGGTCACCAGCATGGCGCCGGACAGCACCATCTGGGTTGCGGCAAAGCGCGCCACGCCGAGATAACCGCTGAGCACGCACAGAATGAGGCCAAGGCCGGCGAGGCGCAGCAGCGCAGGGATGCCGCGCGGAAAGGGACGCCCCTGACCGTCCATCTGCCGGTCCTCCGGCAGAAGCGGCTTGAGGAAAGACATCACGATCAGGATCAGGCCGATCAGAACGGAGGCCGTCAGGCTCTTGACGATAGCGAGCACCACCGGCGAGTTGAGCGACTCGCTGATCTGGCCGAGCAGATAATCCAGTCCGTTGATCACAGCCATGCTGACGATCAGCCAGTAGAGCTGGCGTGCGCCATGATTGGTGACCCGCGCCAGCCGCCAGTTCGGATAATCAGGCGCAAAGACCAGCGCGCTGAGACGCGCAACGAAGAAGACGAGCCAGAGAAAGCCGAAGAAGGCCCCGATGATCGGCGCCACATCCAGACGCAGAACATTGAAGCTCATCATGAAAAAGAAGCTGGAGATGAAAAAGGCCGTCAGGGAGGCCGTCTGCACCATCAGCGACCAGAAGGCGAAGGAGAGCCGCGTGATATAGGGCGGATCCTCCATCTGAAGGTTGCGGTTGACCATGCGACCAAACAGGCGATAGCCGCCGACCAGGAAGACGAGGGCGGCGCCGAGAGACAGCACCACGGCCGACAGGAACTGCAGCTTCTTGAACTTCCAGGCAAAGCTCAGCCAACCGGAGAGCGCATCCCGGAAGGTATGCACCTCATCGAGGAAGGCGGTGCCCGCGTCTACGAACACATCCAGCGACAGGTCCGTGTGCTTGAGCAAATGCTCGGCAAAAAGCCGACGACGCATTTCCGTGATGCTGGCGGAGAGCTTTCCAGTGGCAGCCGCAATCTCGCTTGCGCCGCTGGAGACGGCGTTGAGTTCGTTGCGTTCTGCAATCAACCGGTTGCGCTCGACGGTGACCGCCGGCGCTTCCGCAGGCTGGCCGGCACGCGGCGCCTCGCCGATCTCGGTGATGCGGGCCTGGATCTGCCCCAGCCTGTCGCGGATATCGGCCATGTGCTGGGCAAGCTGGGCGGCCAGATCATCCGCCTTCAGCTTCAGCTCCGCGAGCTGGAAATCCTCCTCCGCATCGCGCGACTTTTCCTCGCTGAGCGCCGCAAGCTGCGCGCGCGCCTTCTCGATGGCCGCTTGCATGGCCACCGATCGGGAATCCGGATTGCCGAGCGACCCCTCCTCAGGCTTCGCCGACGGCGCGGCGGCCGCGCCGTTCGCAACTCCCGCAGGCGTCATGGCCGCGGCAGGCGGCGTCGAGACCACGGGCTGCTGTTCCTGCGCGCCTGCCCCCGCTGCCATGAACGGCAGAAGAACGAGGAAAAGGCGAAGGGCACCGGACAGGGACGGGAAGGCAGATCGCATCAACGGGCAAACCTCGTGCTGGTGAGGACCAGTCCATAAATTCAACGGGGCCGAAAGAAAAGCGCCGCCGGCCATGATTCGGCGAGCCTTTCCTTTCAATCGCCCGGATGGGCAGAACTATGACCGATGCCCGTTCCGGAACATTGGCGTTTCCCGCACGTTCACCGAACGCCAAGGAACACGCAACGTCCAACCGGAGGGTAAGGTCATGGAACAGGCAGGGATCGGCTGGCTCGCAGCCATCATCATCGGCGGCATTGCCGGCTGGCTCGCAGAGCAGTTCATGAAAAGCAACATGGGTGTGCTGATGAACATCCTGCTCGGCATCGTCGGCGCCATCGTCGCCAATGCCATTCTCGGCGCCTTCGGCATCATGCTGGGCGGCTGGCTCGGCTATCTGATTGCAGGCTTCATCGGCGCCTGCATCCTTATTGCACTCGGTCGCCTCATCCGCCGATAGACACCACAGGACGGCAGACCGGTTGCTCCGTCCAACCGGCCTGCCATCCGAATGCCCTCACGGCAGCCGCAGTCCGCTGTCGTCAAGCCCCAGATGGCGGGCCAGCGCCTCGACAACCAGATTATGGTCCTCGCGCTGCGGCAGCCCGGACACGACGACGGTACCGATGCAGCCAACACCATTGACATGGATCGGAAAGCCGCCGCCATGCGAGGCATATTCCGTCGTCGCAAGCCCCCACTTCGCCTCCAGCGTCGTTTCCTCGGCCTTCAGCTCGAGGCCGATGCCGTAACTAGAGCGCTGGAAGCGGTGTACGAGGTTGCGCTTGCGGTAGATCCAGTATTCGAAATCAGGCTTGGCTCCCGGCAGCGCGAAATAGACCGCCTGCATGCCGTTGATGCGAAGATCCGCCGAGAGCACGTAACCGCGCTCCATCGCCATCCGGCGCAGATCCGCGCAGACCGACCAGGCGCTGTCGAGATCGAAGCGGTCAAAACGCAGAATCTTTTCTTGCTCCTGCACCCGCGCAATGTCGTCCTGAATGGTCATCACCCCTCATCCTCCCTGTCATGATGGACATCTCATCAAGTCGCCAGCCTAGCCTCGGAGTTCCTCAAAACGCATGCGTTTTTTTTCGATTGCCAAAACGCCTTGTTTTCCGGGCGTTTTGGTGTGCGGTGCATAATTTTCGCAATCCAAGACGAAGATTTTTTGAAAAGGGCGCTGGACAACCCCAAACTTCCCCTTTATACGCCCCCTCACACCGACGGCGCCGCCGGAAACGAGGCGCTGAAACGGGGATGGGTGATTAGCTCAGTTGGTAGAGCAGCTGACTCTTAATCAGCGGGTCGTAGGTTCGAGCCCTACATCACCCACCAAAAATATCTAGAGAAATCCAAGACTTGCAACAATCCGCTGACACATCGGTTGTGAGGCTTGAGGCTGGAAAAAGCCTCACGTGAGGCTTTTCCGTTCTGGTGCCGTTCCAGCCTCACACCGCTAGCTCCGCGTTGCCGCCCGCCTCGTACCATTCGACCAGCTGGCCGATGGCGGTGGTGGCCATTTCGGGGTGCAGTGCCAGATAGTGGCGAAGGATGAGCGTGGCGCCCTGCAGGGAGTGGCCGGAGACGGCGCAGATTTCCGGCAGGGTGAGCTTGGCAAGCGCCATCCAGGTGACGCCGGTGGAGCGGAAATCCTTTTCCTGGACCGTGGCGACGGACGGCACCTGACGGGCCGCCTCCTCGCGGATCTCGGCGAAGAGGTTGCGATAGGTGTAGGTGTTCCACGGCGCCCAGGTGGCCTCGTTAAGGTGCACGAAGACAGAGCGGATATCGCGGCCGCGCCGCCGTTCGGCCGCCTGGTCCCAGCGCTTTTTCAATTCCGGAGCAACCGGCGCGTTGACGATCGCGCCGGTTTTTTGTTGCCTGACGATGAAGCGGCCGTTGCGCACGGCCGACAGTTTCAGCGCCAGCCGATCGGCCTGGCGCTGGGCGGTCCATACGCCGGTGTAAAACACATCGGCCATATCCGGCCGGCCAAGGCGCTCGGCCGCCTCGACAAGGGCCAGAAACTCCGTCTTGGTGAGGAAGCGCGCGCGGGGCGGCGGCTGCTTCATATCCAGATCGCGCGCCGGATTGAAGGCCAGCCCCCGGATGCGGCCGGAATTGAGGCCCCACTTGATGGCGATGCCGAGCACCGTCAGCACGCCCCGGGCGGTGGCGAGGCCGCGCTCGCGCCACAGATCCTCATAGAGCCCATAGCAGATGGGACGATCGAGCGCCGCCACTTCGCAGGCCCAGAGATCCGGATCATGCGTTTCGATCACCCGGCTCTTCTGGCGGTAATCCTTGATCGTGGCCGGCGCCTTGGCCCGAACGCGCGGGCTTTGCAACCAATCCTCAAACAGGCGCGACAACGGATAGACGGTGCGCCGCACCACCGGCGTCGCCGGCTGCGGATGCGCAGGCTTGCGCGGCGCGGCCGTCTTCCCCTGCTCGCCCCGCTTCTGATCTTCCTCGAGCGAGCGGGAGAAGGCGCGCGACCAATCGAGCGCTTCCCCTTCTGAAAACCAGCGGCCATCATCATGACGAAGATCCTTGCCCTTGAAGCCCTGCTCGCGCAGGGTTTTGGCCGGCACAAAGCGCGGCCGGCCCTCGCGCCATGCGACGTGACGGATTTTGGGGGTGGTGGTCTTTGCCATGATCAGTGACCTTCCTGCCTGCGCGCCGGATCATCCTGCCGATGACGGAAGGCCGCAAGCGCTGCCTCCGCGGCGGCACTTTCCACCAGGCTCGCGATGGTGCGATCCATTTCCCGCGCCAGCATGCGCAGGCGCAGTACCGTTTCATCGTCGAGGTAGACATGCAGGATCATGCCGCGCCCCAGATCTGGTGATTGATGCCGCCGCCGATCTGGGTGTCGAGCGGCAGGGAGAAGGACGGCGCCAGCGCTTCGACCAGGCCGACGACGTGACGGCGGGTGGCGGCGTCCTCGATGCGGTCAAAAGCGGTGACGAGGCGCAGCGCCTGGGCGCTGTGGTGCGGCGAAGCGGGCGCGCTGCCCAATGCGGCATCGGTGCCCGTGCCGGCAAACAGATCTTCCAGCGTGCAGCCCAGGAAGCGGGCGATGGCGACCAGGCGCGAGCTCGACACGCGGTTGGTGCCCTTCTCGTATTTCTGGACCTGCTGGAAGGTGATGCCGAGATTTTCGGCCAGCTTCTCCTGGCTGGCGCCCTTGCGCATGCGCAGCTGGCGCAGGTTGGCGCCGACGATGACATCATCGGGATGCGGGGTCTTGGTCATGACATGCTCCTTGCTTGGGTTGGCAGAAGACAAAAGCCCCCGGCGGCGCGATACGCAGAACATGCGCCGCCGGGGAAGATGGGGCTGACCAGGGAGGAGGCGTCAGCCCGGGGGAACGGGGAAAAGGGATGGCGGGCCGGAGATCCGCCCGACGCCTTCAGGCGTCGTCCGGCCCGCCTTTCCGGCAGACGGGCGGGGTTTTCCGCTGCCAGAAACGGTTGATGGCGGCGATCGCGACCAGCACCAGCGCCTGGCCGGCGATCAGCGGCACGACAATCATGGCGATCTGCAGGGCGCTCATCGGGCTCATTGCAGGCACCCCCGATAGCCGGAGGCCACGGCGGCCGAGCGCGACAGGCGGGCCCGCAGGGTGGCGGCGGCATCCGCCTCCGCCTCGTGCAGCACCCAGGCCGCCTCCGCCACGACAGAGGCATTGGCAAGCGCTGCGCGTTCAATCTGCCGTTCGACGGCCGACAAATACTCTTCCGAGGCCGTGGCATAGGATTTCAGGTCATCCAGCAGACGGCGCTGCAGATCGGTCATATCCTCGCCCAGCTGCTCCAGCCGGTGGATCAGGTCGCGCGGCTTCATGGCTGCTTCTCCCGGATGCGATCCAGCGCCAGCTTGCCCGACTGGGTCAGCTGCAGGCGGCCGCCATGCACGATCAGCAGGCCGTGGCGCCGCAGCACCCGGATGGTTTCGAGCGTGTAACGCTGCGCGCCCACGGCCCAGCCGCCGCGAGCGGTCATCTTCTGGAATTTGAAATGATCAACCGCCTCCAAGCATCCGCGCTGGTGCTGGCTGAGCGCACGGACGATGACGGAAAGATCCTGCTGATTGTCAGTCATCTTGCTGCCCCTTCTAGAACGGAATGCCATCATCGACTGGCCGAAGAACGCGACCTTGCACGTCGCATCGGATGGCCGCATACACGGCCTCCAAGACCAAAAACTCACAGCCCGGATTTTCCCTCGCCAGGCGATGCGCTTCTTCACGGGCGCTGGTGTAGGTCAAATGCCGGAACTTGGGAGCGTTGCCGTGCGGATGGTAGACGTACCAGAACTTATCTTCCGTCATGCCCCTGCCCTCGCATAGCGAGCACGCAGGCGCTGGTTCTGGTTGGCGATCATGGTGGGCACGCGGGCGGCGGGCTCTTCCGCCTCCTCGATCGCGGCGCGGCCATAGGCGCCGTCGATCCAATCCTCGAACCGCTTGCGCGGCCAGACCCAGCCCATGGAGCATTTTTCGGGCATGCCCTTCTCGCGCGACAGGCGGCGATGGTGGCGACGCACCCAGGCTTCCGATACGCCGAAGGCGGCGCAGATCTCGGGCAAGCCGACCAGCTTCTGTTCCAGTTGCATGACAGCATCCTCTGCAAATCATCCTGCTGCATATTGATAAGCATCTTTGCTTATTTCAGCAAGCACAATTTGCACATTATGCTGATCACGCACATTAGCGTGCGTTCATGTTAAAAATGTCCTAAGTCGCCATCATGATATCCATGCGCGAAAATGCACCCGACAGCGCACGGCGGACGGGTGCATTCATGACGGCGATGGGGAGGAAATTCAGTGCTGCAGGCGGATGGTCGCTATGACGACGCCGGCGATCGACACCCGGTCATCATCCACCTGCTCGGGCCGCTGCGGGCCAAGGCGCATGCTGTGGGTGACAAGGAACGGCGTCTGATAGAGCCGCAACACGGTTTCGGCCGCGCCGAGCGTGTGATCGACGATCTGGGCGAGGACGATATCGCCCGCCTTTGCCCTGCGGTTCTGGTCGACGATGGCGATATCGCCGGGCATGACGCCCAATCCATCGAGCGCGGCGCCCTTCATGACCCAGGCTTCCACGCCATTCTTGCCCGCCCGGGCCGCCTCGACGGCGGCTTCGACCCATTTGGGCTTGTGGTCATCATCCTGCGCATAGGGCAGGACATCCGGTTCCGACAGGCCGCGCGAGCGGCCCGGCACCTGGCCCGGGCGGAAGCCGGAATAATGCGACACCTTCTCCAGCGATGACTGGCTGATGCCGACCGTGTTGGTGGTGTCGTTGAGATAGCGCGTCAGCGTGGATGCCGCGATGCCGGAATTCAACGCCAATTGCGAGGGCGACACATTGAAGTGTCGCGCCACCGCCCGGAGCCATTCCTTCGTTTCGCGCTGATCATAAGCCATGCGCGCAAAACTAATCTGTGCAAGTGCTAACGCAGTCACTAAAATACACCTTGCATAATCAGCAATTTCGCTTATGCCATTGTGCAGTGAATTGGACAAGGTGATTTGCGGATGTTTGCTGAGATTGAGAAGCAGCGCGTGCTCGCCGGCGTCAGCGCGAGCGAGCTTTGCCGACGCGCCGGCGTGCACCAGACGACCTATGCGGCACGCCGCAACGGCCGCCGCACCGTGAGCGAGCGCACGCTCGCAAAGCTGCGCACCGCCCTCGACGAACTCATCGCAGAACGCCGCGCCGCGCTGGATGAAGCTTCAAGGGGGATGCAATGAAGATGGCCATCAATCTTTTGCTGGGCCTGCTGTGCTGGGCCATGCTCGTTTTTTTTCTGCCGCACCGTACTGGTGCTGATGGAGCCCTGCAGCGATGTGCTGATGCAGGTGAGCAACTGGACGGGCGCGGCCATCTTTGCCGTGCTTGTCGTCGTGTTTGGTTCGCTGGCGGTGGCTCTGTGATGGCCGGCGCGGCGGATGACATTCTGATTGCCTATGGCGGACGCGGGCCTTTGGAGCCTGCCGCCAACACGGCGTTTCACCAGACCCTCCTCGACGACCTTACGGCCGAGATCGGCCGGCGCGGCTGGCCGGGCGCGCGCTTTGCCGGGTACCGGCGCGCCGGCGGCCATGTGCTGATCGAGATCGAGCCGGCCGATGACGGCACGCTTTCGCTGGAGGGGTTACGCGCATTTCACGACGAGCAGCGGCAGCGCCGCGAAGAGGAAAGGCAGGTGGCGTGATGAATGCAATGCCCTTGATCAACCTGGACGTTGGCGAGCCGCCCGAGATGGCGATCGTTCCCCTGTCCGAGATCCGCGTCGATGCGAGCTATCAGCGGCCGCTGAAGCCGAAGCGGGTGGCGCAGATCCTGCGCGATTTCACCTGGGCGCAGTTCGGCGCTCTGATGCTGGTTCGCCAGCCGGAGGGAGGTTACACCGTCTATGACGGCCAGCATCGGCTCGAAGCGGCGAAGAAGCACCCACACATTGCCGGGGTGCCGGCCGTCATCGTCGAGCTCGAGGCCGCCTATGAAGAGGCGCAGCATTTTCTGGGTGTGAACATCAACCGCAGCGCCATTTCCACCGTGGAGAAATACTGGGCGGGGATCGAAGCAGGCGACGAGGCGATGATGCGCATTTGCGCCGTGCTGGAGGAGGCCGGTTGCGAGGTGGTGCCGCCGGGCACGAAATCGCCCGCGCCAAATCGGACCTCGTCGATCGGCGCCATTGGGCGCGCGCTGGAAAGCTATGGCGATGCGGCAGTGACGGCCGCCTGCCGCACGCTGCGCAGCGCCTGGCAGAAGGACAACGGCGCGCTGAACGGAACGATGATCCAGGCGCTCGCCCGGCTCTATCGCAACAATCGCGAGATCATTTCCGAAGAACGGATGGTGACGAAGCTGATCGGCAAGGATCGCAAGATCCTGACGGCAGATGCGGAAGCCCTGCGCAAGATGGGCGGCGGCGATGCCCCGCTGGCGCTCGCGAAGGCCCTGACCGAAATCTACAACAAGGGCCTGCAGACCAACCAGATCACGATCGGGGTGAAGGCATGAGCGACGCCCTTTGGACTGCAGAAAGCAACCAGAATTACTATCCGCCGCAGATTTTGCGCTACGACCCGGCGCCCAAGGGGAAAACGCTTCCGGATGGCAGGAAAGCCGTCAGCATGACGTTTCCGGTGCTGCAGCTGACTGATTGGGTAGCGCAGCCAGACAAAGTTGCAGACGAGATTGCCCGCCGCCTGAATGCGACGGAAGGGCAGAGCAAGGCCGCGCTTGACGTTCTGCTCGAACGGCGGCGGCAGGTGCAGGACGAGAAATTCTCTCCGGATCACGACGATCGTTATCAGCACGGCGAGCTTGAGCGGGCTGCTGCCTCCTATGCGCTCTACAAGTGCCAGCCCCAAGGGCCTCTGTGGTGGTTCTCCGCAGTTTGGGCCTGGCCCATGAAATGGTTCAAAAGCAAGTCCCACCGGGAAAACCTTGTGCGGGCTGCAGCACTGCTGATCGCCGCAATCGAATGCATCGATCGTGCCGAGGCGCGCAGTGCCAAGGAAGGCGGTGCGGCATGATCGCGAAAATCATAGGCGTTGCCGTTGTCCCGATGCTGGTGGTCGCTTTGCTTGGCGCCAGCTACGCGATCCAGACGCATATCGAACAGAAGACCATCCGCGTGCAGGGCAAAGAGCGGCTGACAAAGGTCACATCCGACAGCGATCGCAAGACATCGACCACGTTCAAGAATTTCGTTTACTCGGACGACGAGGTTTATGTCGTCGAGGACAGCCTCTGGAACGGGCATTTCATTGCGATGACCGTCTACAGCGGCATCAAAATTGGCGCCACGTGCCGCGTGACGCTCTCGGGCTACAGGTTCGGCTTTCTCTCCATGTATCAGAACATCATCGCGGCGGACTGCGTTCCGGCTGCAAAAGGCGGTGCGGCATGAGCAACGCCCTCGTCGAGGAGATCGAGCAGTTGCACAATTGCCGCACGCACCAGGAGTGTGCGGAATGGCTGCTGACCTGCCCGCTTTCCAAGCTGCTGACCTATGAGTTTGCCATCCGTTCGCGCTTGCGCACGCGGGGCTTCCTGCTGGGCATCGAGCATCTGGACCATGTGCTTTTCACGATGCGGGCGCCGCAGCAGAACGGCTACCCGGTGCGCACAACAGAGGCGCTGAATGTGCTGGCGACGCTGCGGGCCATTGCGGCCCATCTGCCGGGCACCGACGAGATCGACGCCTGACGCTTGCCATGGCTGCCGGCATCGTGCCGGCGGCGCCTTCGATCGCGGCCGGATCTGTCCGTTGTACCGGCCGCCCCTATCAGACCAGCAGGAACAGCATGTCGAAACGGACCTATCGCATCGAGGTATCGGCCGAGCTTTCGCGCATCGAGGCAAAGCGCCTCGAGCTGAAGATTTCCCATGAGGATCTGTACATCGCCGCCGGCATTGCGCGCTCGACCTATTACGGCATGCGCGCCTCCGGCCTCGCCTTTCAATCGAAGCTCCAAGCGCTGCGCTATGGCCTGCGCACGGCCGAGCAGCGGCTGCGCAATGCCGAGCGCCTGTTCGACGGGAGCGAGGCATGACGGGCGCGAAAATGCGAGAGGCCGCGCGCATTGCGCTGAAGGGCATCCGGGCGGCGGTGGAAGCCTCGGCTATCCGGCACGCCGACCGGCGCGCGGCCGAGCTCTATCTGCTGGTGACCGGGTGCAATGTGCCCCAGGTGCTGGCGGCGGAGGTGGCGGCCTGCACGAAGCAGAATGTTTCCAAGCTGCTGGCGGCCGCCGAGGAGCGCCGCGACAACCCCGATTTCGACGCCGCGCTGAGCAGGATCGAGCGCGCCATTCTGGGAGAGTGAGATGGGCAGGCGCAAGACAGATTTCCAAAATGGTCCCAAGGCTGGCCCGAGGATCGGAAAGCGCGCGGCGGCGGTGCTGGAGCGCATGCGCCGCAAGGGCGTGCTGCTGATGCGCCAGTCCTCCCAGGCGCCGGAGGCGGTGAATGGCGGGGGCTATCTTTACACCACGCATCCCGACGGCCGCGCGGTGGCGCCGAGCGCCGGCCGCATGCTGATTGCTGCCGGGCTGGTGGTATCGCGCCGCGACGACCTGTTTTCAGAACTTGACGGGGGGGGGCAACTTTACGCCCTGCCGGTGCCTGAATGAGCCGGTTTTCCGTCGCCAAGGACCGTGTCGTTTCCGATCTCGAAAGCATCGTCGAGGAGCTGCTGCATGCTTCACGCCGACACCTGAAGGGGGGCACCTGGGGTGTGCGCAACCCATACCGCGCCAAATCGCGCGAGAGCCAGATGGTGGTGTGGGTGCGCGGCGACCGGCGCGGCGGCTGGAAGGATTTTGTTTCCGGCGAAAAGGGCGATGCCATCGATCTCGTGGCCTTTGCGCTGACGGGCATCGTGTCCGACGACAGCCGCATGACGGCGCTGGCCTGGATCGAGGATCGCTACGGCCTGAAGCAGATGGACCCGAAGATGCGGGAGAAGGCCGCTGCGGAGGCGAAAAGCCGCCGGGCGGCCGCCCAGGCACGCGATGACAGGCGGCGGGAGAAGGCGCGCGATCGGTCGCGGAAGTTTTTCTATTCGTGCCAGGAGCAGCTGCAGGGAACCCCGGTGGAAGCCTATCTCGCCAGCCGGGGCGTGTCGCTGGACCTGGTGCCGGCGCTGGGGCGCTCGATCCGGTTTCATCCGGCCTGCGAATACTGGCGGGAGGAGGCCAGACCGACATTCCCCGCGATGATCTCCGCCATGGTGGATCATCAGGGCAAGCCCGGCGCCAACCATTACACGTTCCTGGCGGCGGACGGGCGCGGCAAGGCACCCGTGGAAAAGGCAAAGATGATGTTTCCGGAAACGTCCGGCCTCGTCATCCGCCTCACCAACGGGCCGAGCGGGCTTTCGCCGGAACAGGCGGTGAGCGCCGGCATTCGCGGGCCTGCCGGCGTGACGGAAGGCATCGAGGACGGATTGACCGGCGCCATTGCCGAGCCGGCGCTGCGCTTCTGGGCGGCCGGCAGCCTTTCCGGCCTGCTGACCGTGCCTGACCACGCGGCCATCAGTTCATGGATCGTTTTCAAGGACAACGACTGGGGCAAGCCCCAGGCGACCGCGCTGTTTAACCGCGCGATCGCCCGTCTCAAGAGCTTCGGGAAGCCGGTGGAAGTGATCGCGGTGCCGGCCGCCTGGGGAAAAGACCTCAACGACGCGATCAATTCAGGAGAATGGTGATGAATTCGGAAACCGAAATTGAGCGCGAAATCCAGCGGAAGGGTCTGACGGCGCCCAGGCTGACGCCGGCAGACATCGATGCTGCCATTCGCTCCGAGCAGTATCATGTGTTCGCCGAAACCACGCTGACGGTCTGCTGCCTGACGCTGCAGAACGGCTTCAACGTGACTGGCGAAAGTGCCGCCGCCAGCCCGGAAAACTTCGACGAGGAGATCGGCCGCAAGATCGCCAGAGAGAACGCCCGGAACAAGATCTGGGCGTTCGAAGGCTACCGCCTCAAGTGCCAGCTGGCGGCAGGTGCCGCATGAACATCCACGACATCGACGCGATCGAGATTGCCGCCGCCGTCGGCCATATGGCCGCCGGGCAGTTCTTCGCCATTCTGCAGGATGGCGATTGCTGGATTTCCCCGGAGATCGACCAGAAGGACATCGAGGCCATTCAGCATGCGGCGCTGACGCTGGGGGATTATGCCTGCGGCCGCGACCTGGTGCCCGGCCAGCTGATGACCTTCGCGGAACTGCAGGGCATCAGCACCGTGGATGCCAGCCTGGACGCCGAGCGCGCCCGGGGCTGGGCCTATGATCTGTTCACGGTGACAGCGAAGCATGCCTTCGGGCTGATCCGCGACGAGCGCAAGCGGCTGGCGGATGCGGCGGCAATTGCCGCGCAGCAGGAAAGCGCCAAGCCCCTGAAGCTGGAAGACAGCATTTTCGAGCCGCACGGCTCGCTGGGGGACCAGGAGCCCTACCAGCGGCAGTATCTGCTCGAGGCGGCCGAGCGGGCGGCGCGGGAGATCGAGGTGCAGAACAGGCCGGCGCCCTTGGGCGAATGGCAGGAGATCCGGCCGGCACCCAACCCCGGCGACGTGGTGGCCATGGCGGCCGCGATCGCGATCGGCCAGGCGATGACCCAGCAGAAGGAGAGCGAGCATGAAGAAGAAGCTGCAGATGCGGGACAGGCAGCGGGCAATCCGGGCACGGCAGCTGCGGCGACACCGCCGGCTGTTTGCGCTGGCGGTGATGCAGGATCGACCGAGGCTGATGCTCAAGCACACGTCGCAGGTGTTTCTGCGGCTGGCGAAGCAGGGTCGCCGGAAACGCTGCAGGGCGATGATGGCGCTGGGGCGGTGATCGCCCCGGCCGAGGACGCCACGACGACGGCCACGGGCGGCAAAAAGCCGGCCAGGGCCAAATCAGCGAACTAAAATCGGTATCCGAAAAGTCAACCGGAAGGCGGGTTTTGGCCCGCTTTCCGGCAGGGGATGAAAAAAAATTATGACGAGCCAGGAACCACAGGGCGGAACGCGGAAGGTGAGCGGTTTGATTGCGGGGGCGCATAACCGCGTGCGCCTGGCGGAGCGGCGTCGCGCCGCCCCCTATCCTGCCCCCGGCAGCGCGCTGGACGGCATCATGCCCGGCGAGTGGCGCGAGGCGGGGCGCGTGGATGCCACCGGATATCTGCCGGAAAACTGCCCGGTGCGGCCGCTGGGCTATGACGGCGAGAATTTCTTCTTCGAGGACACGATGGGCCAGGTGTTCAATACCGGCGATGGGGCGCTCGGCGTGGAGCGGATCCAGAAGCTTTTTGCCGGGCACGAGGACTTTCTTTACTGGGCATGGCCGGCCAAGGAGCCGAAAAAGATGCGCGTGGACCCCGGCTTCAAGGCCGAGCGGGTGCGGCGCGACCTGTTTTCCGCCTGCCGGGAGCGCGGCGCCTGGACGATGACCGACATGGTGCGCGGGCGCGGCGCCTGGCGCGATACCCGGGGCAAGCTGATCCTGCATTGCGGCGATCATCTGTGGGTCGATGGCGACATCGACGACACGGGCGAGCGCGACGGATTTTTCTACGCCCGGCGGCCGCCGAGCCTGGCACCCTGGGCGCACAAGGTGGAGGACCAGGACAACCCGGCGCCCGAGATTTTCCGCATGCTGCGGACCTGGAATTTCGAGCGCGGCGACCTGGACGCCATGATCCTGCTGGGGTGGATCGGCATTGCCATGCTGGGCGGCGCGCTGGAATGGCGACCCTCGATCTTCATCACTGGCGACGCCGGCACGGGTAAATCCGAGCTCATCGGCCGACATGGGCTGTTTCGCGCCATTCTGGGGCGCATGATGATCTCGACCACCAATGCCAGCGAGGCGGGCCTTTATCAGCTGGTGGGCCATGACAGCCTGCCGATCGCCATCGACGAGATGGAAGGCGACGAGGCCCCGGAGCAGACACAGAAGATCATCAAGATGGCGCGCGACGCGGCCAGCGGTTCCGTAAGGATCCGCGGCGGCCAGAACCACAAGGGCGTGGAATTCGAGGCGCAGAGCAGCTTCCTCTTCTCCGGCATCAACCCGCCACCCCTGCCCCCGGCATCACTCACCCGCATGGCCATCATCCAGCTGCGGCCGCTGCAGGTGACCAGCAACAAGGCGCCGACGCTGAAGGCGGCCGAGACAGTGGGCCCGCGGCTGCTGCGCATTCTGGCTGATAACTGGGAAGAGCTCGATTACCGGCTCGACGATTACTACGCCATTCTGCGGGAGGCTGGCCACAACAGCCGCGGCCAGAAGACGTTCGGCGCCTTCCTGGCGCTGGCCGATGTGATGATCGGCGATCGCGGGCTGCGGGAGCTCGGCCTGCCCTGCGACGAGCGCCACCAGTGGGGCGCAATGCTGAAGCCTTCCTCCCTGCCCGAGCTCGAGGGAACGGAGCCGGCCTGGAAGCAGGCGCTGGACGCCATCATGACCAGCCATATCGAGGCCTTCAGCGGCGGCCAGCGGCGCACGGTGGCGCAGGAACTGGCCCGCATCAAGCCGACCATGCCGGACGAGGAGATCAAGGAAGCCCGCGCCAAGCTGGCGGCCGCAGATCTCGCGGTGATGGGCACGACGGAAGAGCCGATCCTCTGCATACCCAACAGCAGCCGCACGATCGGCAAGGCGCTGCTCGACACGCCCTTCGGCGCCAGGAACGGCAATGGCCCGTGGAAGTTCGCCCTGCGACGGGGGCCGCCCGAGATCATCCTGCAGCCGGAGCAGGTGAAGGCCGGCATGACAGAGAACCGCGTGACCGTGGCCGGCCGCCAGACGCGGTGCCAATTCGTGAACCTCAAGGCCTATTTCGACTGGACCGCGTGACATGACCGCAACTCTCAAGAGCACAGGCCCGCCATTTTGCGCGCTTTTGCGGCCGAGAACCCACACCCCGACCCTTCGCGCTGCGCGGAACCGCGTGGTTGACGTTTTGCGGGCGGGTGTAGGGTCTATCCACGGTCGCAATGGTGGCGGGGCGTCTGTCTTTTTGTCTAGCGGATCGTCTAGCGGGTGAATTCAGGCAAGGCACTGAAAAGCCTCAACAAATTTCCAGCGCAAGACAATTAGACAATAAGACAGGCGAAACGCTCACATATGCACAGGCGCGCGCACGTATACGAGGAGTGTAATTGTCTAATTGTCTTATCGTCTAAATATATATGTAAGTTGTTGATATATATAGAAAAACAGAAAAGACAGCGCCTAGACAGGCCCTAGACAGTTTCCAGCCGGAGCGAGGAATTAAATATTGGCCCACGATGCGGAAAAGGATTTCCAGGAGCGCGCCGGCGGGGGATCGGGCGAGGCGCTCGACTGGCGCTCGGATGCCGAGGCGAGCCTGGGGCGGCATGATCCGGCGAAGGCCGAGCGGCGGCGCGGACGGCCGAAGGGGGCAGGCAACCGCAAGACGGCGGCATTTGCGGACTGGTACGCCGAGCAGGGCTTCAAGGATCCGCTCGAGGCGCAGGCGCAGTTCCTGACGGCCGATCCGGTGGCGCTCCAGGCGTGGTTTGCCGAGCATGAGCGGACGCTGAAGGCGATCGGCAAACAGGTCGGGCTGGCGGTCCCTGCCCTGATCGACATCGTGAAGGAGCAGATGGCCTGCGCCCGCGACCTGGCGCCATACCTGCACGGCAAGGCCAAGGTGCGCGAGGACGATCCGGACCAGCGCCTGCCGGTGCTGATCCTCAACCTGGGCACAAACCAGCTGGATCAGGCCCAGCAGGTCGCCCAGGCGCGGGGCTTGTCGGTCGGCCAACCGCTGACCATCGACGCAAGCAAAATCAATGGCTTAGCTGGTGCGAGCCGTGAGGCTTTTGCGGGCGTCAGCCTCACGGATAGCAAGAGCGAGGAATAACAATGGCTTACGACGCAATCTCGCTGATCACATGTCAGTCACTTGGACAGGCGGCCCGCGAGGGGGACCGGCCTGTTTCGGGCGATCGGCCTGCCCCGGTCCAGCCGGCGGCGGCACCCATGCCCCCCCTGCATGGCTCGACACCCCCCCGGGGGGCGGCCGGCCTTCCCCCGAAGGGGGTACCCCCCCTAGTTGAGGGAGGGGCGCACGCGCACCGATCCAATTTCCGGCAAGGGGCCTATACCCCGGCCGGGGAGCCCGACCCGGGGCTGGATGCGCCGGACTTGCTCAACCTGCCCCGGGTCGGGGTTCGGGAGGAACGGCATGCGAAGCTGGTCCAAGCGGTTGCGACGGGCCGCGCGGTCCTTCCCGCTTCTGCCGGGGTCGGGGTTCTGGTCTGTGGTGGTGGGCTCGCCGCGCCAGTGGCAATTGCCGCCGGCTCTTTCGGCGATCCTCCGTCTATCCTGCTCCTGCCGGAGGAGTTGTTCGAGCGGACACCTTCCGCCCTGCGGGCTGCAGGTGACTTCAGCGGAGCCGGCGCGCCTGCGCTGATGCGCGCGCCGGCACTTCCGCGCGGCAAGAGGGCCGCGCGATGAGCCAGCATCTGGTCGATATCGTCAATCGCGACGACATCAAGACGTACAACGACGCGGAAATGCGCGACCTCGTGGCGAAGCTCGAGCGCTACGAGGATTTCAACCCGTTCAACTACACGCCGCCGGGGCCGGTCGCCCAGGCGTTCATCCTGTCGGAACTGACGACGGCGTTCCTGATGGGGCCGCTGGGCGGCGGCAAGACGACGGCCTGCGCCTTCAAGCGCATTTACGCGGCCACGCTGGCGCCGATCGCCTGGCACCCGGAAACAGGCAAGCCAACCCGCATGTGTCGCTGGATCGTGTTGCGCGACACCTTCCGATCGGCGGAAAAAACCGTTCTCGAAAGCTGGAAACAATGGTTTCCGAAAACCTATCCGGGCTCCTCCTGGTCGGGCGGCAATGATCGGCCGGCGATCCACACGCTGCGCTTCATGGGGCAGGACGGCATCACGATCGAGGTGGTGACCGAGTTCGCCGGCCTGGGCGAAAACTCGATCGAAACCCTGATGAAGGGGCGCGAGTATTCCGGCGCCTGGCTGAACGAAGCGGACACCCACGCCGCCGGCGCCCTCGATGACGCCGAACAGCGTGTCGGCCGCTATCCATCCGCCAAGATCCTGCTTTCCGAGGATGAGCTCCTGGCGCTCGAGCGCACCATGGGGCGCAAGCTGGTCAACGGCCGCCGCAGGGCGCAGGTCATCGGCGACCTCAATGCGCCGACGCTGGACAACCACGTCTACGAAAAGTTCGTCAAGAAGCAGACGCCGGATCGTCACCTGTTCCGCCAGCCGTCGGGCCGATCGCCCGAGGCCGAGAACCGCTTCAACCTGGAGCCGGACTATTACGACAAGATCATCCGGAACCAGGAGGAGCATTTCATCAAGCGGATGGTCGATAACGAGTTTGGCTATTCCCGCCACGGCAAGCCGGTCTATGAAAGCTTCCGCCGCGATCGCCACGTCGCGCGCTCCCGCATCATCCTGAACCCGCGCCTGCAGCTGGGCATCGGCGTCGATACCTCCATGCATGCCCTGTCTCCGGCGGCCGTCTTCGGACAGGTGCACAATCCCGGGCGGATCGCGGTGTTGCGCGAGCTCTACAAAGGGCACGGGGTCGGCACGGCGCGCTTCGGTGAAGGGCTGAAAATGACGCTGTCCGAACATTTCTCGAATGCGGGAAGCGTGCGGATCTGGATCGACCCGGCGGCGGAATATGGCGCCGACAAGGAGGGTGGCCAGCTGAGCGCCATCGAGACGCTGTCGGTGATCCTCGGCCTGCCGGTTCTCATTCCCTTCAACGGCTCCAACGAAATCGGCATGCGCCTTGACGGGGTGAAGATGGAATTGCGCGGCTATCTGGAGGCCGACACGCATCTGCTGATCGATCCGGAGGGATGCCCCCAGCTGATCGAGGGTTTCGATGGCAAATACCGCTACAAGAAACGGCCGGAGCATGCCTCGAACGAATACGAGGAAACGCCGGAAAAGAAACATCCCTGGTCTGACCTGCACGACGCCCTGCAGTATCTGATCGGCGGCATTCGCGGCCGCACCGCCATTCTTCGTGCGGCCGGCGACGCAAAATCTGGCAATGACGGTGACGGCGAGGAACGCCGCCGGCGCCGCGATCGCAGCACCTCGCCCTGGGGTCAGGGTGGTTTCGACGTGCACAAGGCCACCTGGTGATGACAATCGAGATCGACAGCCCCGCAACGCTGCTCGACATCGCCGACATTCACGGGTGCATGTCGCCGCTGGTCTGGGATATCTGCCGCGAAATGCGGCGCAACGGCCGCACCTGGTCGCTGCGCATCGATGGCGATCTCATCGGCGTCTTCGGCACCTATGGTGACGAAAAAGGCGCGGAAGCATGGTTTGCCGTGCGGCCGGCCGCTTCCCGCCACATGCTGTTCCTGTGCCGCCAGATCCGGTTGACCCTAGCCTCCCTTGATTACCCTGAAATCGTGGTGTTCTGCGAGACGGAAGCCGGCCGGCGCATTGCCGCGCTCTGCGGTTTCCAGTTCGCCGCCCATTTCGAGCAAAGGGAAATCTGGCGATATGGGAAATCTGATCGGCGGGGGGTCGCAGAAGAAGGCCCTGGCACTCCAGCAGCAGCAGGCGCAGGCGCAGCAGCGGCGACAGCTGGCTGACCTTGCCCGCCAGCAGGCCGAAACCGACCAGGCGGCATCCGCAAAAACCGGCCGCCGCAATGTTGGCGGCCAGATGCTGACCTTCCTTTCGGGCGACGGGATCGACACCCTGGGCGGTGCATGATGACCAGCATCACCGCCCTCAACGCCAGGCGCAATGTGGCCCGCCGCGAGCGCGACAGCTTCAAGCCCCTGCTCGACGACGTCTACCGCTATGCGATCCCCTTCCGCAAATCGACGCGGGACACGGGTCCGGCAGAAAAGCGCGTCGACCAGGTGTTCGATCATACCGCAATCGACAGCGCCTTCCGGTTTGCCGGCAAGATGCAGCAGGATTTCTGGCCGGCCGGACAGGACAATTTCTCGATCGAGCCAGGCCCCATCGTTCCCGAGAACCAGGTCGATGCGCTCAAGCGCGAGCTCGAGCCGATTTCCAAGGTTTGCAGCGCCTTTTTCGAGGATGGCGACTGGGACCTTGCCTTCCACGAAATGGCGCTTGATCTCTGCGCCGGTACCGGCGCCATCCTGATGAACCCTTCGCAGGAGCCAGAGGTGCTTTGGGAGCCGATCTCCGTTCCGACCGAGGAGCTGTTGCTGGAAAGCGGCCCCAACAACAAGATCGCCGGCATCTTCTGGGATCGCAAGATGACGATCCAGGTGATGATGGATACCTGGCCTGAAGGCAAATATCCGCAAATCCTCAAGGATATGCAGAAGCAGAAGCCCGACACGGAAGTGGAGGTGCATGTCGATACGATCTGGGTCGGCAAGGACCGGCGCTGGAACATGATCGTGTGGTGCGACAAGCATGACAAGATCATCTACAAGACCCAGAGCCGCACCTGCCCGTGGCTGACGCCGCGCTATTTCCGTGTGCCCGGCGAAACCTACGGCCGCGGGCCCGCCATGCTGGCCATGCCCACGACGAAAACGCTGAACACCGCCGCCCGCCTGCAGCTGCAGGCAGCCGCCATTGCCATGCTGGGCATCTATACCGCTGTGGATGACGGGGTGTTCAATCCGGATCTGGCGGAAGTCCGCCCCGGCAAGTTCTGGAAAGTGGCCCGCAATGGCGGCGCCATGGGGCCTTCGATCACCCGCTTTCCCGATCCGCGCCTCGATCTTTCCAACATGGTGCTGAACGAGCTGCGCATGGGCGTGAAGGCCACCATGATGGACCAGTCCCTGCCGCCGGACGGCGCCGCCGTGCGATCGGCAACCGAAATCCTCGAGCGCGTCAAGCGCCTGGCATCGGACCATCTTGGCGCCTACGGCCGCCTCGTCAAGGAAGTCACCATTCCGGCCGTCAAGCGGGTGATCGAACTGGCCTATGCCAAGGGCCTGATCAGCCAGGATGTGGCGATCGACCAGCTGCTGGTGAAAATCCGCGTGAAGAGCCCGCTGGCAATCGCCCGCGAAGCGCAGCGCGTGGAGAAGATCGTCCAGTGGCTGCAAATGGTCATCATGATCATGGCCGAGCGGTCCAACCGCGTCGCGCATGTGGAGGTGGCGCTTGCCGATATCGGCGGCCAGCTGGGCGTTCCGCGCAACTACATCGTCACGCCCGGCGAGCGCCAAGAGATGGACAAGCAGGAAGCGGCCGCGCTTGCCGCGCAGGCCGCGCTGGCGGCCGGCGGTGCGCCACAAGGAGCCATGTAATGCAACCCCAAAGCTTTGAAGAGATGATTTCCCGCGCCGCCAGTGGCGGTCACGAATGGTTCGACCAGGTCGATGCGAAGCTGCGTTCGGCGATCGACGTGCAGCAAGAGAAGGACGCCGAGGATGCCCGGGCGATTTCCGGCGCCTGGGCGGACTTTGCCGCGACGCCTGCCGGCCGCAAGGCGCTGGAACGCCTGTTCGACACGACGCTGCGGCGCACCGTGTTCTTCGTGCAACTGGGGCTCGATGCCCAATCCATGGCAACCTTCGGCGCCTTCCGTGAGGGCCAGAATGCGGTTGCCTACGAGATTGCCCGCCAGATCGGCCTGGGCAATGCGGAGGCGGTGACGCCCCGCGAAACCTGAAGAAAGGCGTGAACCATGCATGAATTCCTGATGCGCCGTTTCGAGCGGCTTTTGAACGATGGCGGAATGGGTGGCGCCGGCGGCGACGGCCCGGGCAACGGTGACGGCGGCGACCAGCAGAGCGGCGGAGCCGGCGGCCAGAATGACGGCACCTCCTGGAAGGCTCCGGACGGCATTCCGCCCGAGCTGATCGGCGGCACGGCCGACGAGACGCTGGGCAAGCTGCTGAGCGCCTATGGCGAACTGGACAAGCGCGCCGCCGGCTTGCGCGAGAAGATCTCCAAGCTGCCGGCCGCGCCCCAAAAGCCGGACCAGTATGCCTTCGAGCCCGGCGAGGACCTGAAGGACTATTTCGGCGACCTCTCCAAGGATCCTGTCTTTGCATCCGCACGGCAGGCGGCGCACAAGTACGGCATGAGCCAGGACCAGTTTGCCGGTTTCATTTCCGAGACCTTCGGCCCGCTGGCCAAGGAAGGCCTGCTGATCAAGCCCTACGACCCGAAGGCCGAAGTGCAGGGCTACATGAAGGCGACGGGGCTGGATGCCAAGGCGGCATCCACAGCGCTCGAGGCGAACATGGTGTTTGCGAGGGGTATTTCCGAGCAGCTGCAACTGCCGGACAGCCTGAAATCCGATGCGCAGGCCCAGCTGATGGCGCTGACCGATACGGCGGTGGGCAATGCGCTGCTGGCAGCGTTCTCCGCACGCTTCAACGATATCGGCATCCGGATCTCCGGCGATGGCGGCCAGGCCGGCGAGATGACGGCCGCAGACCTGAAGCGGCTGGACAGCGACCCGCGCATCGATCCGCGCAATCGCGACCACAAGGACCCGAACCAGCGCTATGATGAGCAGCTTCGCCAGCGCTATGACGAGGCCTACCGCAAGCTCAACCCCCGCAAGTGATCGATCCGCCGCCATTTTTGAAAGGCCGGGCCGCAAGCCCGGCCTTTTGCATGCCCGGTTGACCCGATCGGCCACGCCGTATCGTCGAGGCTAGCAACGGGTGGACCTGCAAAAGCCCCGGCCTCTCCGGCCTGACCGGACCCGGGCGGCTCAAGCGGCCTCTCCTCCCCGGTGTCTTTCCCAAAATTCATCGGAGATTTTCCCCAATGACGCTTGAAGCAAACAACTGGTTCACCACGCAGTACGCTGCCCGGGCCATGCACATCTACCAGAACGAAGGCAACCGCCTGCGTCCGACCGTCACCCCCGCCACGCGCTTCGTCGGTTCCGAAAAGGCCGTGTTCTGGCTGGCCGGCAAGTCCAAGGCGGTAAAGAAGGACCGCCGCCAGCGCAACACGCCCTCGAACGCTGCCCGCAAGAAGTTCGAGGTTGCCCTCGAAACCTGGACCGCCTTTGACGAAATCGAGGAATGGGACCTGGACCGCATGACGGTCGACGAAAAGGAGGTCGTCTACCAGTCCGGCGCCATGGCGCTTGGCCGCGCCACCGACATCGAGATCTACCAGAAGATGGCGGCGGTGAAGACCTCGGCCGACGTGGACTATTCCGGCGGCGCCTTCTCGGCCGCGAATGCGCTCGATCTCTGCGCACGGCTGCAGACCGACCAGGTGCCGTGGGATGGCAAGGTCTATTGCGGCCTGCCGCCCTTGCAGTGGAACCAGTTCCTGGCCAACAAGGTGGTCAACTCTTCCGATCATGTCGGTCCGGATGTCCCCTTCGTGAAGGCGACTGACACCCGCTTCTGGAACGGCGTCAACTGGTTCCTCTTCGTCGAGGAAGATGCCCAGGATCTCTATCCCGTCCCCGCCTCCAACAAGCAGGACCTGTTCATCTGGCATCAGTCCGCCATGGGCTGGGGGGCGCATACCGATCTGCAGGTCAAGGTCGACTGGGACAACCGCGAAGACGTCTGGACCGTCAACATGAAGGCCAAGGGCGCCGCCAAGGACCTGCAGGAAGGCAAGGGCATCCGTCGCTTCACCACCTCCACCAACTCGGCGATCGCCATCGTCTGACGCGCAGCCAGGCGGACGGCAACGCCCGCCTTTCTCAACCTTCCATCGGAGACTGACATCATGGCTTTCGACATCAAGGGCTTTCGCACCGTTGACTGGATGCCCAACCCGTCCGGCGAGGCCGGCGCAAACCTGAACGTGCACAAGTATGTGACCAATGACGACACGTCCGCCGTCCAGACGTCCGGCTACTTCAACTCGATCTGGCGCCGCCTGAAGAAGGGCGACCACATCGACATGACGCTCGATCTCGACGCCACGGTGATGCGGCGAAACTACATCGTGACCGCATCCACCTCTTCCGGCGTCACGGTCGCGGCGCAGAACGTCGCCTGACGATCTGCCCACGCGCGCCGCCGCCGGATCACGCCCCGGCGGCGGCATGCTTTTGAAGGGATACCGCCATGGCGCTGACCACCTATGCCGACATCATCAACGCCGCCTGTGCGCGGATCGGCGAGGAGCCGGTGCAGGACTTTGACGACGACCTGGGCGGCGGGCAGAGCGCGCTGCTGATCTACGAGGAAACCGTCGATTTCAATCTCGGCCTGCAGCCTTCCGGCTTTTTCTTCGCCCGCGAGGTTCGCCAGCTTTCCAAGCTCTCGGTCGCAGCACCCTTTACCGGGTTCAGCCATGTTTTCGAGGTGCCGCAGCCGGCAATCGGCCCGCCCGTTTACCTGACCGACGACCCCAGCGACCCGAACCGGCGCTATACCAGCTTCATCCTGACGGCAAACCAGGTGCACGCGGCCGACAATCCGCTTTACGCCATGGTGAAATTCCGCCCCGATCCGCACCGATGGACGCCGACCTTCCGTAGCGCCACCATTACCGCGCTTGCCGGGCATCTTGCCTTCGCCATTGCGTCCGATCGCGGCCAGCGATCCGACCTGCTGACGCTGGCCTATGGCACCCCGCAGGAGAATTTTCGCGGCGGGATGATGCGCACGGCATTGAACGAGGACGCTTTTGCCAATCCGGCCCGGGAGATCAAGGCTGACAACAATCCGCTCACCATTGCCTGGAGATCCTGATGGTTGCCCGCCCCGGACGCACGCAAGCGGCCTTCACTGCCGGCGAACTGGACCCGCTGCTGCATGACCGAACCCAGCTGAAGTATTTTTCCACCGGGCTGAAGCATGCCGAAAACGTGGTCATCACCCCGCAGGGCGGCATGCGCGTTTCCGATGGCCTGCGGCTGGTGGGCAACCTGCCTTCCGGCGCCGACAGGATCTTTCCCTTCGATGCATCCAACGGCACAAGCTACGACCTGGTGTTTGCGGGCACCACCTGCCAGGCCTGGGGCGCGACCAGCCTTTCCGCCAGCTTTACCGTTTCCGGCATTTCCGGACTGCTGCCGGAAATGACATTTGCGCAGCGCTTCGACACCATGTTGCTGTTTCACCGCGACCTGCAATCCAAGCGCATTCGCCTGACGACGAGCGGCTGGGTGGTGGATGACCTGCCCTATGCCAATATTCCGCGCTATGATTACGGCGCCACCTATTCCAACGGCGTGCCGGCCGTCTGGCGACTGGAATTCGTGGGACTGGACAGCGGCACATCGATTTTCACGCTGACCATTTCGCAGCAGGAAACCTTCTCGATCACCTACAACAGCACCATGGCGACGCTGGTGAGCGCGATCCAGGCCGCGATTGCCGACCTGCCCAACGTGGCGGCCGGTTTCGTGGTGGCCAGCCCCAGCGCGAACATCGTCACCATCACGTTTTCGGGCGCCGGCAACGAGGGCGACGGCTGGGCCGTTTCCGGCGAGATCGTCAACAAGGCGGATGCGGCCATCGTGGCCTCGAAAACCACTGTTGGCGTAAAACCGGGCGAGGCTGTGATTTCCAGCACGCGCGGTTGGCCCCAGTGCGGCGCCTTCTGGCAGCAGCGATTGCTGGTGGGCGGCATGAAAGGCCTGCCCAATGCCTGGCTCATGTCGCGCACCGGCGACTATTTCGAGTTCAACGAGCGGTTCACCGATGCCAACGGACCGGCACTGGTGCCGATGGACATTGCCGGCGGGGAAACGATCGAGGCCATCGTGCCGTCGTTGAACCTGCTGATCTTTACTTCGCAGGCAGAATACTGGATTGCCGAGCGGGCGCTTTCGCGCACGGAAGCGCCGAACCATGTGCAGGCCAGCCGGCACGGCAGCAATCGCGGCCTGCCCGTGACCGAGAACGAAGGTGCGGCCATCTGGTGCCACAAGAACCGCTCGACGATCGGCGAACTGCGCTATACCGATGCCGAGGGAAATTTCATTGCCACCGATATTTCCCTGCTGGCGCCGCACCTGCTGCGCAATGTGCGTGACATGGCGGTGCGCCGCACGACGGAAACGATCAGCTGCAATCTTCAGGCCATCGTTCTCGACAGCGGCGAGGCCCGGCTGGTTTCGCTGCTGCGCGAACAGGAGGTGACCGCCTATGCCCGCCGCACCAGCCAGGGGCTTTTCAAGCGGGTTTCCCGCAACGGCCGCAACCAGCTCTCCTTCATCATGGACCGCGCCGGCACGCGCACGCTGGAGCGGATGGAAACCGGGCTGCTGCTCGACGAGGCGATCGACCTGACGGTTTCTCCCGCCTCGAAAACCGTGACCGGCCTTTCCCGTTACAATGGACGGGAAATCTGGGTGATTGGCGATGGCGATGTGTTTGGCCCCTATACCGTGGCAAGCGGCCAGGTGGTGCTGCCAAAGGCCGTTTCAGCCGTGACGGCCGGCACCTGGAAGCCGCCGATCATCGACACGCTGCCGCCGCCGCGCGATGTGGGCCCCAACACGGTGCTGAAGCGCAAGGCGCGCATTCACACCGTGCACCTGGCGCTGGACGACACGACCAGCCTTGCGATTTCCACCAATGGCGGCGCGCTGAAGGAAGTGGACCTGTTCCGCTTCGGGGTGCTGGCGGACGTGCCCGAGCTCAACCAGGGCTTTTCCGGCGTGATCAAGATCGGCGGCCTGCGCGGCTATGCCGACGAACCCTTCGTGCGGATCTCCCAGCTTCGCCCCGGTAGACTGAACATCCGCTCGATTACCGTCGAGACTGCGCTTTAGGAGGGTTGAGATGGAATTGGCCGTGACGGCAATCGGCAAGGTTCTGGGCGGGCTTGGCCTTGGCTCGGCCGCAGGCGCGGCCGCTGGTACAGCGGCGACAGGTGCCGCTGCAGCCACAGGCGCAGCCGCCGCATCGTCCGGCGCGCTGACCGCGCTGCAGGGGTTGGGTAGCGTGCTCAAAGTTCTCGGCACGATCGGCGCGGGCGCGGCCGCCGCCAGCGAAAGCCGGCAGCTGGCAGTGGAAGCCGACCTGCAGGCCGGACAGGAGCAGCTGGCGGGCCAACAGCGGCAGAACCGCATTCGCCAGGAGCTGGGCCGCGTGCTGGGGCAGAACGACGTGACCTATGCGGCTGCCGGCATCGATCTTTCCGGCGGCATTGCCCAGAGCCAGGCGCAGACCGCACGGCAACAGGCGCAGACGGAAATCAGCATCGACCAGCGCGACACGGAATTCCGGCGCGCGATGTATCGCCAGCGCGCCATCGGGTACCGCCAGCGCGCCAGCACCCAAAGTGGCGGCGCTCTTCTGGGTGCCCTTGGCACGGCCGCTGATTTTGGAATTCAGCTTGCGGGCAGAGGAAGCGCCTGATGGTTAACCTGCAATCCAGAAAACCGGGACAGATCCAGCAGCTGACCGGCGAAGGACAGATTTCGCGCGACGTGCCATCTGCCGCCGTCAACACCGGGCAGGGTTGGGAGGCGCTGGCGAATGTGGCCGGCCACCTTTCCCGCCAGCTGGGCGACATGGCCGACAAGGCGCTGCAGCGCGAGGCATTGACCGCGGGATTGCCCGTTGGGCAGGCGGCCGGACAGGCGACGATCGACGCGGCCAACAGCCGGGCCGCCGCAGCCTCTGCCGCCGGACAGGTGCCGCCAGCGCCAGAAGAGATCCGCAAGACGATCTCGGACGCGGCGGCGCGCCATGGCGTGGACCCGGCCGGGCTTCTCCAGGTGGCGGGGCTGGAAAGCGGCTATAACCCGCAGGCCAAAAACCCGAATTCCAGCGCCGGAGGTCTGTTCCAGTTCGTCGATGGCACGGCCCAGCAATACGGCCTTGCCGATCGCTTCGATGCGACCCAGGCATCGGATGCTGCCGCCCGACTTTACAAGGACAATACGGCCGCACTGCGCAAATCGCTGGGGCGCGAGCCGACTGCCGGTGAGCTTTATCTTGCACACCAGCAGGGCGCCGGCGGCGCGGCCAAGCTGCTGACCAACCCGGACGTGCCGGCGGAAAGCCTTGTGGGCGCCGACGCGGTGCGGCTGAATGGCGGAACGCCCGGCATGACGGCTGGCGAATTTGCCAACCTCTGGATCCGCAAGGCAGGCGGATCTGCGGCCGGCGCCTTGCCCGCCGCGGACAGGCCGCCGCAGGTGCTGCCGACCGCGCCGCTTGCGCTTCGGCGCGACGGCACGATCTATGGCGAGGCCTACGACAATGCCGTGATGTCGGCCTATACCTGGCGGATGCAGCAGGGCGTTTCGACGGACCTGTTTGCCATTCAGCAGCAATATTCCGACGACCCGGAAAAGTTCGCGGCAGCGCTTGCCGACGTGCGCGCCAAATATGAGGCGGACCCGAACCTTTCCGACCCCCTTCTGAAGGAAGCATTCAACCGCAGCTTCTCCCAGCAGTCGGAAGCCTATGTGCGCAATGTGCAGGCGCAGGCCGACAAGCGGATGCGGCAGGAGCAGCTTTCCGCCTTTGCCGATGGTTTCGACGCGCAGCGCGTGGACATCGAGCGGCAGGCGCAGCTGCTGGGCGCCAACCCGGAGGGCGATACGATTATCGGTCAGCAGGTCGGGCGTGTGACCATGCAGATCGACCGGGCGGCCGCACTTGGCACGATCACGCCGCTGCAGGCCGCGAAATACAAGGCCGACCTTGCCGAAACGGCAGCCTTTGGCCGGGTGCAAGGTGTTTATGAAGCGCTGCCGACGCCGGAACAGAAAGAGCAGTTTGCGCTGCAGATGCTGGACGAATGGCGCGCCGGCAAGGGGCCGTTGGCGCGGCTGCCCTATGACACAGTGAAGGCGCGATCAGAGCTTTTCCGCCGCGATGCCCGAGCCGAAATCAACCAGCGGCAAGCGGCAAACAAGGCAGAAGCGTCGCGCCTGGCAACCCTTGCTGATGATGACGTCGCGTCAATCCAGACAACTGGAAAAGGTCTTGATCCATCCACCGGGTTGACGCCCGAGCGCGTGTTGCAGCTTTCCGGAGAACAGGGCCTGCAGCAATGGCAAGCCGCCCGTGAAAGAGCTGGTCGCATTTACGACGCCACGAATGGCATGGAGGCGCAGTCGGCCGCCGATATTCGCGACCGCCTCGAGCTTATCCAGCCCAAGGCCGGCACGCCAGGGTATGCAGAGGCCCTCGACGTCTATCAACTTGCGCAGAAGCGCGCGCAGGATGTTCTGAAGGAACGACAAACTGATCCGCTTGGCCAGGCCGCACGCGCCGGTGTGGTATCCGTCACCGCCATCGACCCCAGCAGCGCTGACACCCTCGCAGCCACGCTGACCGAACGGCGCCAGGCGCAAACGGCCGTCGCTGGCCTTTACGGGCAGAGCGTGCCCGTGTTCCGCCCCGGCGAAAAGGAGATGCTGACCGCAGCCCTGCAGACCAATCCGGAGGCGCTACCGGTTTTTGCCTTCACCGTGCGAAAGGTGTATGGCAACGACGCGCCACGCGTCATCGGCGAAATCGCTGAAGACGCCCCGGTCATTGCACACGCGGCTGGCCTATCACTGGCGACCGGCGACAACAGCGTTGCCGCGGACGTAGCCAACGCGCTCGGCATGAAGCGTGAAAAACTATTTACCGCAAAGATGCCGACGCCGGGAGAGATCACCAAGTTTGCCTCCACGCAGATCGGTGGCGCCTTTGTCGCCGATCCCCGCACACAAAGCGCCGTGTTGCAGACGGCCACTATTCTGTTCGAACAGGCCGCGAACGCACAGAATTTCGATCCAGCCGAAATCAAGACGTCTGGCAGCATAGCCCAAGCGGCATTTTCGCGCGCACTGGATCGCGCCGCCGGCGGTCGCACGATCGGCGGTGTGGCCTATGGCGGTATCAGCGACGTCAACGGCGCTCCAATCGTTGTTCCGGCCGACATGCCCAAGGATCGCCCGCAACAGCTTTTGCGCAACCTGACCAAAGACCAGCTTGCCAAGTTGCCGCCAATCGACAGCGGAGACTACCCACTGCCCATCTCCGCAATTCGCGGAGCAAACCTCGTATCCGATGGAGACGGACTTTATCGCGTCTCCCTTGGCGATCCGCTCTCGGAGGACCCGAAATATCTGGTGCGCCCGGACGGCACCTATTGGCGCCTTGATATCCGGGCGCTGGAAGCCATTGCCGCAGAAAACAAGCCTAGCCTCGGCTTCAGCGACACCAACTTCAACCCCTTCGGATGGCAGCCCGGCCGATGAGCTTCTGGTATTCCGACACAAGCACTGAACGCCCCACGTCCATCGCGCGTGGCGAAGCGAGCCTGGGAGAGATATACTCCGCCGCCACGGACCAGATGCGGCTGGTGGACAACCAGACTTCGGCAGTCGAGGCGCTGACGCGTGCTTACGACGAACGCATCAAGGCGATCCAGGACGCGACCGGCGAAAGCTTGCCAAACCCGATGCGGCAGGCAACGTCGAGCGCCGATCGGCAATACACCGAACTGACGGCCGGCAGCACCGTTTTCATGCGCGACGCCGCTCCGGAACTGGCGCAGCAGAAAGCCGATGAATTCAGCGCACGCCTTACGGAGATCGCAAATCGATACCCGGAAAAGGCAGCGATCATCGGCGCCGATCGCCCCGTCGAGCGCGACGCCGAAGCGTTGGCAAGACAGGCCGACCAGCGCCTTGGAAAGGCACTGGCCAGCCGCGACGGCTTGAGGAAATGGGGTGCACTGATTGCGGGCGGGATGGTTGGCTCCGGCTATGATCCGATGCAGGTTGGCACCTGGATCATTGGTGGCGGACCAGGTGGCGCACGCACGGCGGCCGGCCGGATCCTGCAGACGGTCATCTCCGAAGCCGCCGTCAACGGCTTGACCGAAGCGATCCAACAGCCGCAGATCCAGGCCTGGCGAAAGCAGGCCGGCTTGCCCAACGGACCCGCAGAGGCAATGCAAAACGTTGCGATCGCCGGCCTTCTTGGCGGCGCGCTGGGAGGAAGCTTTCAGGCAGCGGGCGAAGGGATATCCCGGGCATTGCGATCGATCGATCCGGAAGCCGCCGTTCGCGCGCTTGCGGAAGCGCCCACGGCATCGCCGGAATTGCGCGCTGCAGTGTCTGGCGACACCAAGGCTGCGGCAGATCTTCTGACGCCCATTCGCGCAGACCTTCCTGCCGAAGCGCGGGGTGCGCTTGCGGCCATTGACATTGACCGCATGACGGCAGATGCAAAGCCGGCTTCCGCTTCTGCTGCCCTGCACGACAGCGCCAGCACACGCGCCATCGCAGCCGCGCAAACCAGCACCGCATTTTTCCACGACCCTGCCCCGGAGCAAATCGCCCGCATTGTCGACCAGCTGATACCGCCATCGACTACGAGCAAGACCGGCGCAGCTGATACCATTGACCGTTTCCTGATGCGCGCCGGAGGCGTACAGGACTACAAGGGAGAACTGAAAGCGCTTGGCCTGGAAAACCGATCCGAGCGGTTCGTCGGCAAACTTGTGCGCGAAGGCGGTATGCCGCTGGACCAGGCGCGGCTTCGGGCGGCAGAAGCCGGCTATTTCAACGACCTCTATGGCACAGCGGAAAATGCCATGGAGAAATCCACCATTGCCGATCTGCTTGATGCGCTCGATACAGCCTCACGCGACAGCACCGCCATTCGTGCCGATGACGGCGGCCGCGCCTATGCGGAAAGCCTGGTCTATGACATCGCCGCGAGGGCCGGCCCTGCCGTCGATGATCATCTCATCCTCAAAGCGGCAGAGCTCGCCAACGCGGAAAACCTGCCGCCGGCCGAAGCGCTCGACCGCGTGCTTATCGCCGACGACGCTCAGCGCTTTGCGGCCGAAGACGAGGCGGCGGCCGGATGGAACCCGGCGGACAGAACGGGCGGACTTGACGACCCGCTCGGCTTTCCCGACGAAATGTCCTTCAGCCGCCGTGACATTATCGGCCTTGATGACGATTTCGAAATCCCATTTTTCGATGACGACCGCCCTGTGACGGGTGCCGTCATCCTCGACGAGATCGAGCGCCTCGATCACCTGACTGCTGTTGTGGAGGCTTGCCGCCTATGAGTTTTGCCGATTGCCTGCGCAACGCCGTCGAAGGCGGCGAATTGAACGCGGAAGACGCCAAGCGCCTCGAGCGCGACTTCAGACGGTTTCGCGACCGCTTTGCCAACAACAGCGAGGCGATGGCCGACGCGGAGGCAAAAAAGGCACTGACGGAACTGCTGAAGGCGGAGAGCGCGCATCAGAAGCGCAAAGCCAAACTTTCCCTTCAGTCTATCCAGAGGATCTCTGCTGCCCTCTCCTCCTACAAGAACGCAAAGGGCGAGCATGATATCGCAGCCGCTGCGATCGATACGCTGGAGCATTTTGGAACGGCCCCCTTCCCTTCGGTCGAAGGTCGCCGCAAGGCAATCGTCGGCATGGCGCATGCTCGCATGGAAGATGCCCTTTACCATTTTCGCCGTTCAGCAATTGCCGGCGACCTTGTTCGCCACAACAAGGCAGATCTCGACAATGTTCTCAGGGAAGCCTTCGGACAGAACACCGGCGACGCGTCGGCAAAGCATTTCGCCAAAGTGTGGGAAGACACCCACGAATGGCTTCGCCAGCGGTTCAACGGCGCCGGCGGCGCGATCGGCAAGCTTGAACGCTGGGGCCTTCCACAGCACCACGACGCGCGCGCGCTCCGCAAAGCAGGACTGCAAACCTGGAAAGATGCGATCCGGCCGCTGCTGGATGTCAGCAGGATGAAGCATCCCCTGACCGGCAGGGCGGTCGATCCCGGCGAGCTCGACGATATTCTGACCGAGATCTGGACCAACGTCGCAACAGAAGGCTGGGCAAAGAAGGAGCCGTCGCGCCAAGCGTTCGGCCGCGGCGCCCTTGCCAACCAGCGCGCCGACCACCGTTTCCTGATTTTCCGGAATGCCGATAGCTGGCTTGCCTATCAGCGCGACTTTGGCAGCGGAGGCGACATATTCGCCTCGATGATGGGTCACATCAACGCGATGGCAAAAGACATCGCTGCCATGGAAGTGCTCGGTCCCAATCCCTCCGGCACCATAGAATGGATGAAGCAGGCGATCCGTAAACAGGCCATGCAGAAAGCGGCCGGCCAGAAAAGCGTGCTGGCGGGCGATGCCGCAAAGGCGAATGATCTCGCGGCCAGCGCCGAGCGAAAGCTTGACAGCCTCTGGGGCAGTATTCGAGGGACGCTCGAGACGCCTGTGAACAGCACATGGGCGGCCGGTTTTGCGTCGGTACGTTCGCTGATCACGGCCTCTGTTCTTGGCTCCGCAATGCTTTCTTCGCCATCGGACATCGGCACAACGATGGTTGCCCGCTCCTTTGCCGGCATTGGCGCCCAGGGTGCCATGCGAGACATCGTTCAAGCCATGAGCAGTTCCACCCGCCGCGAGGCCGTGGCGGCCGGGCTTATCCTCGATAACGCCATGCACGTCTTCCATGCTCAGGCCCGATACATTGGCACAATCGACGGGCCGGGCTGGTCCAGCTTCCTGGCCGATCGAGTGCTCACCCTGTCCGGACTTACGCCCTGGACGCAAAGCGCGCGGCACGCTTTCGGCCTCGCCTTCATGCGCACGGCGGCAGAGAATGCCGTCAAGAGCTTCGATCAGCTGCCTGATGCCTTTCGCGCCACGTTTGCCCGTTACGGTATCCGCCCCGCAGACTGGGACCGCATGCGGCGCATGCCGCTGCATGACATGGGCAGTGGCGTAAAGATCCTGCGCCCGCAGGAAATCGCCGAGCGGATCGACGACAAGCTTGCCGAGCGGTTCCTCGAGATGATCCAGTCCGAAACCGAATATGCCGTGCCCAATGGCTCGCAGCGCTCAAAGGTTGCTCTGGTGGACCAGAACCGGCCGGGCACATTCCTTGGCGAGGTTGTTCGCAGTTTTGCCCAGTTCAAGAGTTTTGGTGCCGTCTTCCTCATTCTGCACGGCCGACGCATGCACCAGCTCCTGCAGGCCGGACAGACGGCAAAGGGCGCTGCCTATGCGGGATCGCTGCTCATCTCGACCACACTGTTCGGCGCCCTTTCCCTGCAGCTGAAAGGCCTTGCTCAGGGCCGAGATCCGCAGGATATGCGTAACAAGGCGTTCTGGGGAGCCGCCATCCTGCAAGGCGGCGGCCTGGGCATCTATGGCGACTTTCTGTTCTCGAACATCAATCGTCAAGGCGACGGATTTGCAACCACCCTTGGCGGCCCCGTCATCCAGCGCGCTAACGATCTCTGGAACCTCACCGCCGGAAACGTCGTCCAGCTGGCCAGCGGCGAGAAAACTCATTTCGGACGCGAGCTCGTCAAGTTCATGAAAGGCAGTACGCCGGGCGGAACCATCTGGTACACACGCCTGGCCTGGGAGCGTATCCTGATGGATCAGTTACAGTTCCTCGTCGATCCGGAAGCAGACAAGGCATTCAAGCAACGCCAGCGCTTCTTTGCCAAGGAGTTTGGCCAGCAGTTCTGGTGGGCGCCAGGTCGCACCGCACCCCAGCGCGCCCCCAATATTGGCGCTGCACTCGGAGCAGTTCCTTCGCCACGGTGACCCGCATCTTTCCCCGCTGCCAAAAGCATGCTTTGGTTGTAAAGCTATTTCTGCAGTGGGGGCATGCATGAAGAAATATCGATTACTGTTTCTCACCTTTGGCCTGGTCGGTTGCGTTCATCAGCCACAAGGATCGTTCCATCGTATTTCCGATGGATTGCGTGTCGATGCCAATCCGCAGATCGCCGCCGCGTTTCAAAAGGACCGTGTCATCTGCGACGGGGAAGCCTCAAAGGCCGCCCTGCAATCGACCGAGAAAAACCTCTACGCTCATACTTTCAACCTCAACACCATTTTCGACGCCTGCCTGGCAGAGCGCGGCTATCTGCGGAAATAACGGTTGACCCGACCGCGCGCGTGAAAAACTGGCCCCCATCGAACACATGGGGTTCTGCATGAGCGCTGTCTTTCCGATCGAAGATGATCCGCGATATCGCATCATCACGGCATCTGCCGGCCAGACGGCATTTGCCGTGGCTTTTCCGTTCCAATCCGCCGGCGATGTGAAGGCGTTCGAGGAAGACGCCGGCGAATGGGTGGAGATCGACGATGCCGGCTATACGGTGACGGGTGCCGGCAACCCTTCCGGTGGCACGCTGACCTTCACGGCCGGGCGCACGGGCGGAGAGCGGATCCTGATCCTGGGGCTGGCGGTGCTGGAACGGTTGACCAGCATCGTGCTGAACGGACGGTTTTCAAGCCGCGCCACCGATGACGAGCTCGATCGCAACCGGCTGATCCAGCAGGAGCTGAAGCGGGAAATCGACCGCGCCGTGAAGGCCTCCTATGGCGAGACGGCGCCGACGATCGATCTCAGCGTGCCCGATGGGTCCGTGCTGATCAAGAACGGCCTGCGCCTGGAGGCAGGCCCGAGCAGCGACCAGATCAGTGCTGCGCAGGGCTATGCGGAGGATGCGATTGCGGCGGCCGCCGATGCATTGGCGGCGGCAAACCAGGCGCTGGCTGCCGCCGCGGCGGCCGCTGCCTCTGCGGCATCCATCGCCCTGCCCTCTCCCGCAGGGGCCGGCAATGCCGGAAAGGTGCTGCAATCCAGCGGATCGGCCTGGATACTGGATGTGCTGGCAATTGCGCAGGTCAGCGGCCTGGCCGATGCGCTTGCGGCAAAGCTGGCGCTGGCTGGGGGGGTGATGACGGGCAACCTCGCCATCCACAAGGCGACCGCGCAGATCCGGCTGGCGCTGGCCAACGGCACACTGCCCTGGGACATTCGCTACGACAGCACCACGCTCTCCTTCTACTACAACAACACCCAGGTTCTCCGGATTGGGCAGGATGGAAACATCAATGCGACGGTGCTGGGGGACTGGCTGTCGACCATTCTTGGCAACAAGGCGGCGACATCGCAGCTGTTCGGCGTTGGCCAGACATGGCAGGACGTGACGGCATCGCGCGCGGCGGCCACCTGGTATCAGAACAGCGGGTCCAGATCGATCGATGTGTGCATATCCTCCGCCTCTTCCGGAGGAACGACCCGCGTCAAATGTGGCGCTTCCATCGGGTCTGCTGCCCCTGTCGGCATCACCGGGGCGGCCGGCAACTATTCCACGACTGTCACGTTTGCCGTGCCGCCCGGCGGCTATTACGGGCTGGATGGTCCGGCGTCGATTTCACTGTGGTCGGAGATGAAGTGATGGAAGAATTTGGATGGTTCTGCCCTGGGATTGGCTACTGGCAGAGCATTTCGTGGCCGGACGACGAGACGCGGGCGGCCTATCCGCCGGGCACCGTGCAGGTGCCGCTGAAGCCGATGCCCACCACGGAATATATCGACTGGACCTGGAGCGGATCCGAGTGGATCGGCGTTCCGCGCCCGGCCGAACCCGCGCCGTGACGGGCGCCCGCATTTGACGGCATCCCCTGACGCTTAAACTCGGCTCCAGTTTTCACCGGCTGGAGCCTTTTCATGGATCGCGGCATTTTTTTCGACCGGGCGCAGGCCGCCTTGAAGTCCGGCCTGTTCAGCACGGCGCAGCGCAATGGCACGCTGCTGATCATTGACACCGCCGCCAGCAGCGGAATGGCGCTGACGCATCTGGCCTATGTGCTGGCCACGGCCTGGCACGAAACGGGCACGGCCATGCGCCCCGTGGAAGAAAACCTGAACTACAGCGCTGCGGGCCTGCTGAAGGTTTTCCCGAAGTATTTTTCACGAGAACAGGCCAGCGCCTATCAGCGCAACCCGCAGAAGATTGCGAACCGCGCCTATGCGAACCGCATGGACAATGGCAACGAGGCCAGCGGCGACGGCTGGCGGTTTCGCGGCCGCGGGCTGGCGCAGATCACCGGCCGCGCCAACTATCGCACCTATGGCATCGAGGGCGAGCCCGACAAGGCGCTCGAGCCCGAAACCGCCGTGCACATTCTGCTCGACGGGATGAGCCATGGCCGCTTCACCGGCAAGGCGCTTTCCACCTATCTCGACGGCGCAGCGCCCGACTATCTCGGCGCGCGGCGCATCATCAACGGCCAGGACATGGCGGGCACGGTTGCGGATTATGCCCGCGCCTTCGAGCAGGCCTTGCGCGCGGCCGGCTATGCCCCGGCGCCCTCTCCTGCCCCCGCCGCGCCGGCACCCTCCGCTGGCGCGATTGTGTCGCCGGCAGTCTCGATCGAGCGCAGGCCGGTTTCCGGCGGCTGGCTGCCGCAGCTGCTGATGGCGCTTGCCGGCATCTTCGGAGGCAAGAAGGCATGAGCGCCGTATTCGCCCGCATTCTTCTGCGCTATGCCGCCGGCGCGCTGGTGGCGCGCGGCCTGCTCGACATCGACACCGCCGCCGGGATCTCCACAGACCAGGACCTGGCGGCCGTGGCGCAGATCGCGATCGGCGCCGGCATGGGTGCTGCCACGGAAATCTATTACGCGCTGGCGCGGCGCTTCGGGTGGTCGCGATGACCCGGATTGTCATCGCCGCCGGCATCATCCTCGCCATAGGCCTCGTGCTGGCCGCCACCTATCACCAGGGACAGCGACAGGAGCAGGCGGCCACGGCGGCCGCCAATGCGCGCGCGCTGACCGAGCAGATCAAGGACAGGAGCCTTATCGATGACCAGGTCAACCGCATGTCTGTTTCCGATCTTTGCGCTGGTCTTGGCGGGGTGTGGCGCGACGGGACGTGCCAGTGACGGTGCGGGCTATGCGCTGCTGATGCCCGCCTCCGCCACGCGCGCCTTCATCCTCAAGCACGACCAGGCCTTCGCCCGCCAGGTGGTCGCGCACAATCTGCAATGCGGGAAAGACGACGGCTGCCGGAAGGGGAAATGAAATGGCTTTGAGACAGTTTACTGCCAACGCGGTCTGGAACACCGGCCTTGCCGGCCAGTGCGAGGCCGGCTACCGCACGATGAAATATTCCGGCTCCCTGGGGGGCGGTACCCTTTCGATCCACTCGCTGACGGCCGAGGTGCCGGCGATCGGACAGGACCCGATCGAGACGCCGCTCGCGGATGCAAAGCTGACAGCGGCCACTGTTGACGACAATGGCGATGCTGTGAAGCAGGTGGTGTTCCAGACCAGCGGCACGATCGTCGTGAAGCTGACGGGCGCCACCTCTCCCGATGCATGGGTGGCCGTGGAATGAGCACACAGACCCTGCCGCAAACCAGCCTCGCGCGCGGGCAGACCAGCCTGCGGTTCGGGCAGACGAGTGTTTCCACCCTTTGGAAGGGTGGTGGTGCCCCCAATGGCGCTCTGGCTTTTGCCGGATCCGCGCTGGCTTTTGCCGGCAAATACATCGTTTTCACAAAGGCAGCATCGTAATGGCAAAGATCGAAATAAATCCGGAAGACGCTCAATATGACGCGGTCGAGGTTGCGGATGTTGTCGAGGCGCTGGCCGCCAGTGGGCTGGCTTCAATAGATGCACTTCGACAGGCTGGATATCAGCCTGTCGCGTCGGGAGGGACTGCCCTCAGCAGCAACAACTCTCCGCAAAGCACTCAGATCAATCAGGTATCATATCGCAAGAAGCACACGCTTGCGGTTGACTGCAGCAACTTCATCCTCGTGTATGCCAATTACGGCACGGCGTCTCCCGGCATCATGGAGGCTGGATATAGCCCCATCAATGTGACCGCTGCGATGGACAAGCTTGGCAGCACTGAGACTGCCAATGACGGCCACACGGTGCCGGTCGCGTTCAACGGGTCGCGGCGTGCACGTGTCGATCCCGGTTGCGTGCTTTTTTCTGACCCGGTTTTCCTGCCTCTCTCCAAAGGAGAGCGTTTCTATACCAAAACGGCCAGCGACACGTTTGCCGTCCCAGCGCCGGATGCGCCTGCTGTATCGGCCTCTGGTACGGGTGGGGCGCTGGCGGCTGGTGCCAGCTATCTGATTTCAGTCTGCTACATTTTTGCAGACGGAAGCGAGAGCCTTCTGTCGGCAGGATCGGTGGCGACTATCCCGGCTGGAGCCAGCACCGGCTCCATCACCGTCACGTCGCCAGCGGCTTATCCCGGTGCCATTGCGTACCGCGTTTGCATCGGATCGCGCAATGCGACAACTGGCGTACAGGCAGCTTATGCCAAGGCGTGCCAAGAGGGGCTTGCCGCAATCGGGCAACCGAAAACGATCATTCGAGAGCAGACCGCTGGCGCTCGCACGCGGCTGATCGGCGGCGCGGCAGGGCGTGCATCGGGCGGAGGTATCCGCGATGTCGGGGAGGTCGCCAGTCTCGGTGACCGCACTATCCCCGGCGCCACGCTAGATGTGTCGGCATCGCCCAATAACATCTATACCCCGCTTACAATTCTTGGCCGCCCCAAGCGTCCGTGTGCGTCGGTTGCTATCGTTGCGGACAGCAAGGGGGCTGGCACCGGAGATGGAGGTGTCGGCTACGGTGAGGGCGGCTTTATCGTTCGTGGCATCACGAATAGGCTGGACCTCAAAATGCAGGACCAGACGACACCGCTGTGCGGCTATATACCCATGGGTCTCGGCGGTGAAAAGCTGGATGATTTCGTCAATTCGCTCGCCAGCTCTGTGCGCGATCGCACCCGGAACCGGCTTGCCGAACTGGCAAACAACATCATTTCCAACTACGGCAACAACGACAAAGGTTTGGGCTTCTCGACGTTTCGGGCCAATCTGCTAAAGGCCGTTAGCTGGTATGCGCCGCGCGGCATCAAGTGGCATCAGATGACGCTGCCGCCGTCGACAAACACCACCGACGCATGGACCACTGTAGCCGGTCAGACAAAAGTCTCGACCGAGGCCACCCGTCTGCAAATCAATGCATGGCTGCGCGATACGGGACCGAGCGGATTTCGTCAGGAGAGCGGATATTTTGATCTGACCGGCGTTATCGAAACATGCAGTGCTGTCGAGGTCAATGCCTCCAATGTCAAGACATTGGATGGTGGCTATGTCATCGTGCCGGCCGCCCGGCCAAGCATTACCGGTACTCTGACGGGTGTCACTGCCAAGTATGAATTCATTGACAGCAGCAAGGCTGGCTGGGTGGCTGACCTGTACAAAGGCTATTCCATCCGGTTTACGACCGGAGCCGCTGCGAACACAGCGGCTGGTGTTATCTTTTATACGCGAGCGGATGGCACCATAAACGTCGATGCTGGCTGGTCTGCAACGCCAGCCGTGGGCGACGCCTACGAAATTACATTTGTTGCTGCAATTGATGCCGCTCATGACAGCACATGGGCGCATATCGAAATCGGCAAGGTGATCCGCGACTACGTGCTGGCAGGCAATCTGCGGGTGTCGTGACGCCCCAACATCATGTGTACGTGCCCAGGAGAATGAGCCATTGGACGGAACCCAGATCATTCTGCGCCAGCTGGAGATGATGAACCGCCGCCTCGACACGATCGACGAGGCGGGATCGGAGCGCGGCCGCCGCATCTGGGAAAAGCTCAATGCCCAGGATACGCAGATCGCTCTCCTGGCCCATCGTTTTGCTTCGCTCGAGGAGAGCGTGTCCGGCCAGGCGCTGACATTGTCGCAGTATCAGGACCTGCGCAAAAAAGCGGAAGGTGCCGGATGGCTGGGCCAGAAACTTCTTTTGCTGGGATCATTCGTGCTGGGTGCCGCCGGCTGGATTTATGGCAGCTGGTCAACAATAGCAGGCGCGATCAAGTGGGCGATCGGCAAGGTCCCCTAAGCTGATCGCGCCCGTTGAAAATAGCAAAAGCCTCACATCTACATTGATGCAAGGCTCTGATATTTAATTATACATGCATAACTCTTAATCAGCGGGTCGTAGGTTCGAGCCCTACATCACCCACCAAAAATCTGTAGACAAATCCAAGATTTACAACAGTCCGCTGACACATCGGTTGTGAGACTTGAGTGTGGAAAAAAGCCTCACGTGAATGCCAGACGGGCTATAATGAGCTTCGGGTGCTATGTCGCCCTGTGCGGACAATAGCTTTCGCCGCCCCGCGACCTGACGAGAAATTGGCAGAGCCGTCGCAGACGGGCCGGAACAAAGCCTGCTGAGCCACCAAGTTTGCCGATGCATGACGCGTGACATCAAGCATTTGCGCGGATTCACGGCGCTTGTCGCAAAAATATTTGCCGGCTACCGACCGCTTTTCTATGGCCGCATTCACGTGGAAGCCGCGCCGCCCGGCCTTCCCCCGATGCCTTTCTCGCCGTGTGCCAACGCGGGCGGCGCCCTTGCCGTCGGGGCGAGGCTCCTTACCGCCGCTGCCATGATGAGATGGGGGCCCGGATAGAGCCGAAGGCTGACCGACCTCAGAACATCCGGGGAATGACGTCTGTCGGACCGCCCTTATCCATCACCCGGTGCTTCAGCGAACCCAGCCCATGCAGGAGGATCAATCCCAGCAGACAATAGGCGCCATATCGATGGAGCGTCTGGAAAACGACAAAGGCGCTGTCATTTTTGGGAAGCACTTCCGGGAGATGAGAGATGACGAAGAATGGAATCCCGTCGCTCTCGGAGAAACTGCTGGAGAGAGAGTATCCGAGGAGCGGCACGAGAAACGTCAGGAGAAGCAGAGCGCGGTGCACTGCGTGCGACAGATGTCTCTCCCAAGGACTGAGTTGCGGTGGCGTCGAGGGCATGATCTTGCTGTAGCGCCAGCGAAGCGTGATGTGGACGAGGGCCAGCAGCCAGACGAGAACGCCAAACTGCTTGTGGTTTGGATAGAGCAATGAAGCGGTCGACATGTCGCTTTCAGGCAGCCGCGTCATGTACCAGCCGGAAGCGAGAAGTCCGATCACCAGAACGGCGCGCAGCCAGTGCAGACAGCGGATCGGTAGCGGGTACTTGATTGCGGGTCTTTGCGCGGTGAGAGGTGGCATCCCCATACGCTCCATCGTGAGGGTTTACGCAGGTCAGATTGATTTTGTGAACGATCACAGAGACTGCAGGGAACTCAGAACATCTCGCACCCTTCTTTTTCGCGGTTGCTGCGCTTTGCCTGCCCCTCAGTGATCGGTCAGCGTTGCGTTTTGATCGAGGAAGTGTGGAGGTCGTGTGGAGGCGACGCAAAGTCACGGCTTGGCCGGCATCTTTAACGCCCGTCTCACGCAATCCCTCGGTCACGGAGCCGCCTCTGCGATGGAGCGCGACGGCATATCTCCTCTTGCACGGTCGGTGGCCTGAGGTCTGGTTTCTGCGGAAGGTGGAGCGTTGGAGGGCCTGCATCCGGCCACCGGGCCAAGATCGTCGCCAGGTTTCAGAAAACAGTTTGGGCGGCGCATGGCTGCGGCCGCCCGTGAAACGAACGTGACTGGCGATGGATCAGGGATCAGGCGCGAATGTCGAGCGCCTGCTCTTCATCTTGCGCGAAAAGATGCTGCAGCTCCAGCTGCACGGCATTCATGAACAGCGCGGCCTGATGGGAAATGTCGAGGGCGGAGGCACCCTGCCGGCCGAGCGTTGCGGCGAGGCTTTTCATCTCGTCGCGCCAGAAGCGGTTGGCGTCCTCGCCATTGAGGGTGAGAAGGGCTTGCGCGCAGCGCTGGATGTCTGCCCTGCGCCGGTCGGCGGGAAAATGTGCAAGCGCCATAATATCTCCTCATACGCACGCATCGAATCGACTCAACGTCTCGAACAATCGCCTGAAGTGGTTCCCAAATCCTAAACGGAATCGAAAGAAGTCGTTTCCGTTCCCACGCCGGGACACCCCGCCGAAGGGCAATAATCCTTCAGCACCAGGACTTTGACGCCTCGGACACGCCATGCGCCAGACCTTCGCGGATCAGCTGCTGGCCGATCGACTGGCCGTTGCGCAAGACGACACGCCACTTGCGACCACCCCCGTCTCCATCCGCGTTTGGCCAGTCCACCAGTTCGAACTGCCCCTGGTTGAGGAGAGTCCGCAGGCGCACCTTGGCGGCAAAGCCCCTCTGCCGCTCGGCATCGCAGCGTGCCCCGTCGGTCTGGGGCGCACGGATATCCGCCAGGCGTATTGCCTGTTTCTTGAACCAGAACAGGTCACCGCCTGCGACGCAGTTGTCGAGGCCCGACTGGCCACAGAAATAGAAGGTGCCGGAATAGGCTTTTCCGAGCAGGCTTTCCTGGCCGGAGAGCGCCGCCGTCTGCACGGTGGCGACCGGCATGGGAGGACGTGGCTGCGGCGCCGGTGCTGCGCGCGCCATCTCCGGTGATGCCGCGCGCGCGCCGGAACCGGTGGCGCCCACAGACGGCGAACCGGCATGGCGCGCGGATGCGGTCTTCATCGGGTCCGGAAGATGCGCATTCAACCAGTTCCGCACGGGCCCGTTGTCATGCAGTACGATGCCGCCGGCAACGACCACCAGCGCCGCAATCCAGAGCCGCGTGCCGATGACCGACTTCTTCTTGCCGCCCCTTCGACGGCGGGATGATGCTGCTTTTGCCATATCTGTCCCATCCTGATGCGCCGCATCATGATCAGGGGAGGTTTCCAAAGAGTTTTCATCGGAAAATTTACAGCGTTTTTACCCTTTCATCGTTGCCTGCTGATGACAGCACCGAAAAAGCAAGGCATCGGCAGAGACCACGGTGGCCGAGACGAATCTCTATTGGCCCGATTCAACAGTTTCTAACCTCTGCACTTTAGCATCCCGTCAGATGTCCGCCCCCCTGCCCCGTCCGAGACGAAACGTGATGCTCCGTGTTGACCGCCGGCCCGTTGGAACCTTTGCCGCCATGCTGGCCGGCCTGCTGGGTCTCGTGCTGTTCGGCCTCTGGCTGGAGGAAACGGCACGCCGCGCGCAGGTGGCTCAGGTTCGCGAGGCGCTGCACCAATCCTCCCTTTCGCTCGGCCAGCACGCAGCCGACATGATCGAGGTCGCCGAGTTGACGCTCGCCATGGCCCGCGCCACGCTCGCCCGGCAGCCCGACATGAGCGGCATGCAGGCGCTGCTTGATGACCAGATGGGTGACATGGCAGGCCATGCCCGCCACATCGAGCGCATCGTGTTTCTTGACCGGCTGGGCAACGGCACAGCGAGCCTTGCTCCCGGCAGCGAACAGACACGTCTCGGCGCAGATCTTGCCTATTTCCGGCATCACCGCGAAAACGGGTCAACCGACCCTTATCTCGGGGCACCAACGGCAAGCTTTGTCACTGGTGAGCCGGTGATTCCCGTCAGCATCCGCGTGGAGGATGCCCAGCAGAACTTCGCGGGTGTGCTTGCGGTGGAAATGCCGCCGGAGGTGTTCAGCCAGCTGTTCAGCCGGCTTGCCTCAAAACCGGGTGGCATGGGCGCCGTTCTGCGCAATGACGGAACGCCGATCGCCCTTGCGTCTTCCACGCCTCTCCCCGCGGATTACCGCATGCCCTGGTCGGAGATCATTGCGCCCCTGGCGCTTTCCGCGCCGGGCACCGTTACCGACACGGTATGGCCGAACGATGAGCGCCGGCGGCATATGGCAGCGGCCCATTTCGATCACCCGGCCATCACCGTCATCGCCGCCGTGGACGATGAGGAATTGCTGTGGACCTGGCTGGCGGATGCCTGCTCACGGCTGATCATAGGCGGCCTTCTGATCGGCATGGGCCTGATTCTGACGCTACGCTGGTGGCACCGGGTGACCCTGCATCATGAAAGCCTGCGCCTGCTGAAGCAGACCAAGGAGGAATTCCGGCTGCTGGCCGATGCTTCCGCAGACATGATCGAAAAGCTCAGCCTGCAGGGCGTGCGCGAATATGTATCGCCCGCCTCCCAACACATCCTGGGCCTTGCGCCTGACGAACTGGTTGGCACCAGCATCCTGGACCATCTGCAGCCGGAGGAGCGGGCGCAGGCGCGGCAGGTCCTCGAAAACCTGCGGCGTCGCGCCGCCACCGAGCGGGTAGTGGTCCGCTATCTGCGGCCGGACGGGAGGGAAAGCTGGCTCGAAACCTCCATCAGCCGTCTGCATGACAGCCATGGCGACGGGACAGGCATGGTCGCCATTACCCGCGACGTGACAGCGCACAAGCAGCATGCCGACCAACTGGATGCGCTTGCGCACATGGACGGACTGACAGGGCTTGCCAATCGCCGGTCCTTCGATCTGCGGCTTGAAATGCTGGCAAGCGCGGCTGTGGCGACGGGCAAGACGTTTGCCCTGCTGATGATCGATGTCGACCGGTTCAAGCTCTATAACGACAGCTACGGGCATGCCGCGGGCGACGCATGTCTGAAGCGCATCGCCTCGGCAATTTCCCAATCGCTCCGCAAAACCGATTTCGCCGCGCGCTATGGCGGCGAGGAATTTGCCGTGATGATTGAGGGGATCGACCAGACGAGCGCCCGGCTTGTCGCCGAAAAGATCCGCAAGCGGGTTGCGGGCCTTCGCATCCCGCATGACCGCAATCATCCCTGGGGCTATGCAACCATCAGCATCGGCGTGGCCGAGTGGGAGACAGAGATGGGGAAAGACACCGGTTCGCCGGGCATCATCGAGGCTGCGGATCAGGCACTGTACGCTGCCAAGGAACAGCGCAACCGGGTGATGATCCTGTCCGGCAACGGCAAGGCCACCGACCACGGCGCCGCACGCCGCGCCTGAACTCCGCAACCCGGTGCCTCGATGGAACCTCGCGCGGACAAGGCGACCCACCCAAAGGCGATGGGCCACCTGCACGGTCGTGTCCCTCCCTGATGAGGCCGATCACTCGTGAACAGACAGCATATGCAAAAGCAATCCATGGGCAGGTGTCCGTCCGGATCATGCGCGACAGCATCGGCGACTGCCCTCAAGGCCTGCCCTTTCGTGATGTCCGCCGGCCGCGGGTCGAGAGATCGCGCTTGTGCCGAGGTGCAGCTTGCCTGTCTTGCGGCCCTGTCTTGCGGCCCCGGGTAGCGGCCCTGGATAGCGGCAAGGGCAGCGAGGAGGCACCGGCCTGTTTTGCCGCAGCCGTGGCGGAAGCCCGGCGCACTGAGGTGAATACCGGCACGGGAAGAACAGGAACAAGCCCCGCCTGATCGCGTTAGGCCCGGAGACAGTCCGGGATATAGCGCAGGAACAGGCGGCCCATGACACGTGTATCGACCGATGCGACCACCGCGGAGCATGCCCTTGCCGGCCCGCGGATCTATTTCGTCCACCCGCTGGCCCTCCGCGGGGAAGATGCCTGGGAGGCGGTGTTCAAGCATGCCGCAAACCTCGGCTTTGATACGGTTCTCACGGCACCGCTTGCCGTCCGCGCTCCTGGCGCCAGCGTCTTCGTCACGGTGGATCCGGACCGCCTCGCCCCGGAACTGGGTCTTGGCGAGGCGCTGGAGGAGGGACTGTCACGGCTTTGCACGCTTGCCCGCCGACACGGCATTACCCTGATGATGGATCTGGTCATCGATCGTCAGGCGATCGCAGACGGTGACACACAGATCTCCCCTCCCGCTGATCCCCGTCTCTCGCCAGACCGCGCCGGAAGCCGTCCCATTCCGCTGGACGACACAGCTGCCTTGCGCCAGCACGACAGCGCATGGCGCGCGCGGATCAGGCGAATGCTCGACGCAGGCATTGGCGGGTTCCGATGCCTCGGTCTCGACCGCATGCCGGCCGAGATCTGGCAAGGCCTGATCGCCGCCGGTCGCGCCGCATCACCCGACGCTTCCTTCCTCGCCTGGACGCCCGGCACACCCTTTGCGCTGCGCCGCCGCCTTCCCGATCTCGGCTTTGACGGCTGCTTCTCCTCGCTCGCCTGGTGGGACCTGGAGAGCCGCTGGTTCGTGGAGGAATACGACATCCAGCGCCGCTTCCGCTGGCAGATCACCTTTCCGGAGGCGCCCTTTGCCCGACGTCTCGCCCACGGGACAGACAGCACCGAGATCCGTACGCGCCGCGCGCGCCAGGCCCTGCATCTGTCGCAATCGCTGGGCCAGGGGCTGATGATACCGATGGGCTTCGAATACGGGGCAACGGCGCCGCTCGATCCGACCTACGGGGATGGCGGGGGCTTGCGCGCGCTGGCAGAGCGCGGGACCTATGATCTCTCGGCAGAGATCCGCGCCGGCCATCACCAGGCAAAGCGCGCCGACGACATGTTTCTGCGCCAGCCGCTGCAGCTCATTTCCAGCCCGCAAAGCCGGGCGCTGGCCCTGATGCAGAGCGACAGCGAGAATACCCGCCGCGCCGGACATGTGAGGCTCGTCGTCATCAACCGGGATTTGCGCCGGACGGCACCGGCGCCCGTGAATGCGTTGCGCGAAGCCGCATCCGGCTTTCTGCCGCTGAGACGCCGCAATCCCTCGGGCGACCCGCCTTCGGAGGAAGGCGCGCTTGTGCCCCGACTTCAACCGGGCGAGTTGCGCCTGCTGGAAGGAGTGGCCTCGCCGGCTATCGAAAATGCCGTACCGGCTCCGGACATCAACGAGGCGGTCAACGCGCCGCGTCTCGCGATCGAAGCGATCACACCAGCTGTGGATGGCGGCCGCTTTCCCGTCAAGCGCATCATCGGCGAAACGGTCGTGGTCGAAGCCGACCTGTTCGGCGATGGTCATGATCCGATCTCGGCCGCGCTGTTCTGGCGTGCTGCCGACGAGGAGGAGTGGACCGAGGTGCCGATGCGTCTCATCGAAAACGACCACTGGCGCGGCTCGTTTACCCCCCGCCGCATGGGTCGACATGAGTTTGCGGTCGAGACCTGGCGCAACCCCTTCCGCATCTTCCGCTACGAATTCGACAAGAAGCATGAGGCGCGCCTCGATCTCACGCTCGAAATTCAGGAGGGTACCCGCCTGGTCCGCGTTGCGACAGAGACGGCAGATGGCGAGACGGCGCAGCGGCTGCAGTCGCTTCTGCAACAGCTGGACGAAGCCCAGCAGGCCGACCGCATCGCTCTTCTCTCCGCTCCCGAGACCTTTGCCCTGATGGCGACCGCCGACCGGCGGCCTCACCGTGTCCGCTCCCGGCCGATGCCACTCGATGCGGAGCGGCGCGAGGCAGGCTTTGCCAGCTGGTACCAGATCTTTCCGCGCTCCCAGAGCGGCGATCCGAACCGTCACGGCACGTTCGACGACGTGATCGCCCGCCTGCCCGCCATTCGCGAGATGGGGTTCGATGTCCTCTACTTTCCACCGATCCACCCGATCGGCAAGACGAACCGCAAGGGGCGCAACAATGCGCTGACCGCCGGCCCCAACGATCCCGGCAGCCCCTATGGCATCGGCTCGGACGCGGGCGGCCATGACGCCATCCACCCCGAACTCGGCACCTTCGAGGATTTCCGCCGTCTGGTTGCGGCAGCCGGTCAGCACGGTCTTGAGCTCGCACTCGATCTCGCGATCCAGGCGTCACCCGATCACCCCTGGCTGAAGGATCACCCCGGCTGGTTCGACTGGCGGCCGGATGGAACCGTGCGCTATGCGGAAAATCCGCCGAAGAAATACGAAGACATCGTCAATGTCGATTTCTACGCGAGCGATGCGGTACCAGCTCTCTGGCTCGAACTGCGCGACATCGTGCAGCTGTGGATCGACAACGGTGTCAAACTGTTTCGCGTCGACAACCCGCACACGAAACCCTTTCCCTTCTGGGAATGGCTGATCGCCGATATCCGCAACCGGCATCCCGACGTCGTCTTCCTGTCGGAGGCCTTCACGCGGCCCAAGGTGATGTACAGGCTCGCCAAGATCGGCTTCTCACAGTCCTACACCTACTTCACATGGCGCAACACCAAGGGAGAACTGGAAAGCTATATGCGCGAGATCACGACGGAGGCGCCCAAGGATTTCTTCCGGCCGCACTTCTTCGTCAACACCCACGATATCAACCCGGACTTCCTGCAAAACGCGCCGCGCTCGGCCTATCTCATTCGCGCGGCTCTTGCCGCGACACTCTCCGGCCTCTGGGGCGTCTATAACGGCTTCGAGCTTTGCGAGGGCCGGCCGGACGCCAAGCGCAAGGAATATGCAGACTCGGAAAAGTACGAGATCCGCGCCTGGGATTACGACCGCCCCGGCAACATCAAGGCCGAGATCGCCCTCTTGAATCGCATCCGCCGCGAAAACCCGGCTTTGCATTCGCATCTGGGCCTCCGGCAACTGATCGCCTGGAACGACAACATCATGTTCTACGAGAAGGCCAGTCCCGGCCGCGAGAACGTTCTGCTGATCGGCGTCAGTCTTGATCCACACAATGCCCAGGAAGCCGATGTCGAGATCCCGCTCTTCGCATGGAACCTCCCGGACCATGGCGCACTTACCCTGGAAGACCTCGTCACGGGCCAGACCTTTGTGACGACCGGCAAGTGGCGACGGCTGAGGCTGGAGCCGGACCGGCCCTTTTCGATCTGGCGCGTGCGGTAACGGGAGGAGAAAACCATGGACGTCACACAAAGCCCGAAGGCGCAGCAGAGCGATCCGAACCTGCAATGGTACAAGGATTCGATCATCTACCAGCTGCATGTGAAGTCGTTCTACGATGCCAATGGCGATGGCATCGGCGATTTTGCAGGATTGACGGAAAAGATCGACCATATCGCCTCACTCGGCGCAACTGCGATCTGGCTTTTGCCCTTCTTCCCCTCGCCGCGCCGCGACGACGGCTATGACATCGCCGATTACGGCAATGTCAGCCCGGATTACGGTACGCTGGACGAGTTCCGCGCCTTCGTGGAGGCTGCACACCAGCGCAATATCCGCGTGATCATCGAACTCGTCATCAACCACACCTCCGACCAGCACCCCTGGTTCCAACGCGCCCGCAATGCGCCCCCCGGCTCGCCGGAGCGGGATTTTTATGTCTGGTCGGATACCGACCAGAAATTTCCGGAAACCCGGATCATCTTCCTCGACACGGAAAAGTCCAACTGGACCTGGGACCCGGTGGCAGGCGCCTATTACTGGCACCGCTTCTACTCCCACCAGCCAGACCTGAATTTCGACAATCCGCAGGTGCTGGACGAGCTTCTGAACGTCATGCGCTTCTGGCTGGAAACAGGCATCGACGGCTTCCGTCTGGACGCCATCCCCTATCTGGTGGAGCGCGAAGGCACGATCAACGAGAACCTGCCCGAGACGCACGACATCCTGAAAAAGATCCGCGCCGCACTCGACGCCACCCATCCCGGCAAGATGCTTCTCGCCGAAGCAAACCAGTGGCCGGAGGACACCTCCGAATATTTCGGTGCCGGCGACGAATGCCACATGGCCTTCCACTTCCCGCTGATGCCGCGCATGTACATGGCGATTGCCAAGGAAGACCGCTTCCCGATCACCGACATCATGCGCCAGACGCCAGAAATCCCGGAAAACTGCCAGTGGGCGATCTTCCTGCGCAATCACGACGAACTGACGCTGGAAATGGTGACCGACGAGGAGCGCGACTACCTCTGGACGATCTATGCCGCCGATCGCCGCGCCCGCATCAATCTCGGCATCCGCCGACGTCTGGCGCCCCTGATGGAGCGCGATCGCCGCCGCGTGGAACTGATGAACGGGCTGCTGCTGTCCATGCCCGGCACGCCGGTCATCTATTATGGCGACGAGATCGGCATGGGCGACAACATCTATCTCGGCGACCGCGACGGCGTACGGACGCCAATGCAATGGTCACCGGACCGCAATGGCGGCTTTTCGCGCGCCGACCCAGCCCGGCTGGTGCTGCCACCGGTGATGGATCCGCTCTATGGCTATGAGGCACTGAATGTCGAGGCGCAGAGCGTCGACACCCATTCGCTCCTCAACTGGACGCGCCGGATGCTCGCGCTGCGTGGCCGGCACCCGGCGTTTGGCCGCGGCTCGCTGCGTTTCCTCACACCGGGCAACCGCAAGATCCTCGCCTATCTGCGCGAACATGATGGTGAGACCATTCTTTGCGTCGCCAATCTCTCGCGCCTGCCGCAAGCGGTGGAACTGGATCTCGCCGAGTTTCAAGGTCGCGTGCCGGTC
>NZ_VJMG01000016.1 GCF_007004135.1 Affinirhizobium straminoryzae | reverse complement strand
CATTCCAGGGGAGAAGGTCACGAATTGCAACCACAAAAGCATGCAAAACGTGTCGCTTGATGCACTCAACTAGCTGAATAATAAGGTTATTACGCCTGATAGGCCCAATTTTATTGTAATTCCCAGCCAGTCTCCATGCTTCACTCATGTGGAAGGCGGATATCTGGTAGCTTCCTAAAATATCTCTCCACTCAGCAGTACACGCGTCCCATCGGTCACTAGTTGAAAGATAGCCCGCAAGGACTAATACGGGTGAATGGTCTGGTTTTCCGCTATCATCGACATAAAGTCGAACATCTTGCTGCAACAAGGTATCAGTTGCTAATGGATGTTGCTGATGGTTATCCAATAATCACTCCTCCGGTTCTGCCGTAAACAGCAGCGGAAACGCCGCCTCCTTGGCGAGGTCCATCGCCTCCTTCACCTTGGTTTCGGCGACATCCTTGGTGCAGACCACCACCACGCAGGAGCCCATACGGTGCGCGGTCATCATCACGCGCTGGCTGGTTTCCGCGCCCATGCGGAATACCACCTTCAGCACCAGCACAACGAACTCGCGCGGCGTATAATCGTCGTTGTGCAGCAGCACCTTGTAGAGCCGCGGGCGCTCGACCTTCGGCTTCGTCACTGTCTTTGGCGAAAGATCGACCTGATTTGCCATGCGCTTGCCTGATCCCTGTCCCTTTCGCCCCGTCCCTGCCGCATGGCAACGCATCCACGCCTTTGCGGTCGATGGCGAAAGCCATGTCCGATTCCTGTGCCAATGACATGAAAGATAGTGTGCAAAGGCGGCTCAGCCAATGGCCGGCATCGGAAAGGCGCGCCGACCCTTGACCGTCTGGCCGCTTTCCCCCATAGCCACAGCAAGATCGAACACGTGAGACGGGTGAACCCTGATGGGCTTCAAATGCGGTATCGTCGGCCTGCCGAATGTCGGCAAGTCGACCCTCTTCAACGCGCTGACCAAGACGGCCGCAGCGCAGGCAGCCAACTATCCCTTCTGCACCATCGAGCCGAACACCGGCGAAGTGGCGGTGCCGGATCCGCGCATGAAGATCCTGGCGGGCATTGCCGGCTCCAGGGAGATCATCCCCACCCGCATCTCCTTCGTGGACATTGCCGGTCTGGTGCGTGGCGCCTCCAAGGGGGAAGGCCTCGGCAACAAGTTCCTCGCCAATATCCGCGAAGTGGATGCCGTGGTGCATGTGCTGCGCTGCTTCGAGGATGACGACATCACCCATGTCGAAGGCCGCATCAACCCGGTCGGCGATGCCGAGACAATCGAGACCGAGCTGATGCTTGCCGATCTCGAAAGCCTCGAGCGCCGCGTCGAGCAGACCCGCAAGCGCGCGACCGGCAAGGACAAGGATTCCATGGCGCAGCTTCCGGTCATGGAAGCCGTCGTGAAGCTTCTGAACGAAGGCAAGCCGGCGCGCCTTCTCCTCAAGACGCTGGCAGCCGACGAGATCGAGATCCTCAAGGGCCTGAACCTTCTGACCTCGCATCCGGTACTCTATGTCTGCAATGTCGCGGAGGGGGACGCCTCGACGGGCAACAAGCATACCGAAGCCGTGGCCGCCATGGCCAAGGCGCAAGGAGCGGAATGCGTGATCATTTCCGCCGCCATCGAAGCCGAAGTGGCCCAGCTTCCGGAGGAGGAAGCCACCGAATTCCTCTCCGCGCTCGGCCTTGAAGAAGCCGGTCTCGACCGCCTGATCCGCGCTGGTTACCACCTGCTGGACCTCATCACCTATTTCACAGTCGGCCCGAAGGAATGCCGCGCCTGGACGATCGTGCGCGGCACCAAGGCGCCGCAGGCCGCCGGCGTGATCCACACCGATTTCGAACGCGGCTTCATCCGCGCCTTCACCATTTCCTATGACGATTACGTCGCCTACAAGGGCGAAGTGGGCGCCAAGGAAGCCGGCAAGGGCCGCGACGAAGGCAAGGAATATGTCGTGCAGGATGGCGACGTGATCCACTTCCGCTTCAACACCTGATCGGCGCGAACGGGCATTCGTTCTTCCTGCCGCCCTTCTCCCGAGGGGCGGCAGTGTCGTTTCCGGCCATTCTCGACCGGTGGTCCTCACGATGCCGGCTGCGGCAACGGACCATGGACCCGCCGCTGTTTCCGGGGCATAAGACGGGTCAGCAGAAGGATCGGCAGGATGACGGACAGCATGTCGGACGCAACACTTCATTTCGAGGATTTTGTCCCCGAACGCCAGTTTCCCCTTGGACCCAAGATCGTTTCGGCCAAGGAGATCATCGAATTTGCCGCTGAATTCGATCCGCAGCCGATGCATCTCTCCGAGGCCGCCGGCAAGGCCAGCATTCTCGGCGGGCTGGCCGCCTCCGGCTGGCATACCTGCGCGATGATGATGCGGATGATCGTCGACAGCTTCATCGGCCGCTCCACCTGCCAGGGCGCACCCGGCGTGGAGCAGATGGACTGGAAGAAGCCGGTGCTGGCCGGCGACACGCTGAAAGGGTTCGGCGTGGTGCTGGAGGCACGACCGCTCAAATCCCGCCCCGGCATCGGAATCGTGCGCATGCGCACCGAACTTCGCAACCAGCGCGCCGAGACCGTCTGCATCGCCGAGCAATCGATCATGTTCCGCATGCGCGAGAGCGGGGAGAACAGGGCATGAGATTTGCCGAACTGATGGCGATCGGCACCCGCATCGAGACGGGCACGCTGGAATTTTCCGCCGAGGACATCGTCCGCTTTGCGGAAAAATTCGATCCGCAGCCCTTCCATCTCGATCCGGAGGCGGCAAAGGACTTCGTGTTCGGTGGCCTGTGCGCCTCCGGCTGGCATACCGCAGCCGGCTGGATGAAGATGTTCCTGGCCTATTGGGCGGCGGAAAGCGCGCGCCTGCAGGCGGCCGGCATCGCCCCGCCCGACATGGGCCCCTCACCCGGCTTCCGCAGGCTGCAATGGCTGCGGCCTGTCTATGCCGGCGACCGCATTACCTATTATGCCACGCTGCAGGCCAGCCGCGAACTGGCCTCCCGCCCCGGCACCTGGCTGAACACCACGCTGAACGAAGGCGTCAACCAGAACGGCGATCTCGTGATCCGCTTCGAAAGCAACGTGCTGGAATTCGCCTGAGCCGTCAGACGGTTTGCGGCCATCCCCAGCGGGCGGCGATCACCGCCGCTCCGGCCCCCACCATCACGGCGCCGGCAGCCCGGTTGACGCGCCGCACCACGCGCGGGCTGCGCAACAGGCCGCGTGCCCGGCTGGCCAGCAGCACATGGCCACCGATCACGACGGCCTCCACCAGCAGGATGACGGTGGCAAGACTTGCCAGATCGCCAACTGTCAGGTTCGGCCCGACGACATTCGGCAGAAGCGCCACGTAGAACAGCGGCATTTTGGGATTACCGAGATTGAGCAGGATGCCCGTCACGAAACCGCGCCTGAGGTCGCCGGCATCGATTGTCGCGCGCGCCTCAGGCACCACGGCCGGCGCCATCCACAGGCGGATCCCCATCCAGACGAGATAGGCCGCCCCCGCATAGCGCAGGATGGCCATCCCCGTGCCCATTTCGGCGGCGATCGCCGACAAACCGAAACAGGCCAGCGCGAGAAAGACGAGAATGCCGGTAACGGTGCCAAGCCCATAGGCGAGGCCGGACAGGGGCCCGCCCTGCACGGTGCGGGCGAGGATCGTCATGTTGTCCGGGCCGGGGCTTGCGGCAAACACGAAGAAGGTCGCCCCGAAGGCGACCAGCGTGGATAGTTCCATGATCGTTCCCTTGTTTTTATCGTCGGGAACGAGGCTACGCCCGCGACTGCCCGCCGGCAAGGCCCTCCGACCGGGACGATCAGTGGCCTTCGAAGGCGACCAGCGTGCGCACTTCCACGCCGAGTGCTTCCAGCTTCCTGCGACCGCCGAGTTCTGGCAGGTCGATCACGAAACAGGCCGACACCACGTCGGCGCCCAGCTGCCGCAACAGCTTGACGGCGCCTTCGGCCGTGCCGCCGGTGGCGATCAGGTCGTCGCAGAGGATCACCTTGTCTCCGGGCTTCACCGCATCGACATGCATTTCCATCTCGTCCGTGCCGTATTCCAGACTATAGGCCATGCGCACCGTCTGATGCGGCAGCTTGCCCTTCTTGCGGATCGGCACGAAGCCGGAGGACAGCTGGTGCGCCATGGCGCCGCCCAGGATGAAGCCGCGCGCCTCGATGCCGGCCACCTGATCGACCGACAGCGACTGATACGGCCGCACCAGTTCATCGACGGCCTGACGGAACGCCTTGGCATTGCCCAGCAGCGTGGTGATGTCGCGGAAGATGATGCCCGGCTTCGGATAATCGTGAATGGCACGAATGGAGGCGGCGAGCGAATTGGCAATGTCGGACATGGGATCTTCCGCTGGGCTGGACAGGTTGGGGACCGGATCGCTTTCACCACATGAAAAAGGCGGCCCGAAAGCCGCCTTCTTAACCGCACCGCACGCCGGGCTCAATGCTCCTTGTTGGCGTAGACGGACTTCTTCGTCAGGTAGATCAGGATCGTGAAGATCGCCAGGAACATCATCACCATGAAGCCGGTGCGCTTGCGCTCTTCCAGATGCGGCTCTGCTGCCCACATCAGGAAGGCGGAGACGTCCTTCGAATACTGGTCGAGCGTCTGCGGCGCGCCGTCGTCATAGGTCACCTGACCGTCAGAGAGGGGCGGCGCCATCTTCAGCGCCACGGCGCTGGCGAAATAGGGATTGAAGTGGGTACCTTCGGCCACCTCGATCCCCTGCGGCGGCTCGTGATAGCCGGTCAGTAGCGAATAGATGTAATCCGGACCACCCTGCTGATACTGGGTGAAGATGTCGAGGATGAAGAGCGGGAAACCGCGCTCCACGCCACGCGCCTTGGCCAGCAGCGACATGTCGGGCGGCGCAGCGCCGCCATTGGCCGCAGCTGCCGCTTCCTTGTTCGGGAAAGGCGACGGGAAATGGTCTGACGGCACGGCCTTGCGGGTGTACATTTCCCCCTCGGCATTCGGGCCATCCTGCACTTCATATTCCGCGGCAAAGGCCTTGATCTGCCCGTCGGAGTAACCGAGGTCCTCCAGCGTGCGGAAGGACACCAGATTCATCGAATGGCAGGCGGAACAGACTTCCTTGTAGATCTTCAGGCCGCGCTGCAGCTGACCCTTGTCATACTTGCCGAACGGTCCGCCGAAGGACCAGTCGACGTTCTTCGGCTTCAGGACGGGGAAATGCCCGGCCTGAATGGCATGCTCGGTCTCGGCCGCCAGGTCATGCGGCTCTGCGGCATGGCCGAGCGTCGCTCCGAACACGGTCGTGGCGGCGACGAGGGCGAGGCTTGTGACAAGCTTTTTCATGGATCTCGTTCCTCTTCGCTCTCAGGCCTGAACCGCGGCAGACTTGCCGTTCTTCTCAAGCACGGCTTCCGTGATCGAGTTGGGAATGCGACGCGGCGTCTCGAAGAGGCCGAGCAGCGGCATGATCACCAGGAAGAAGGCGAAGTAGTAGATCGTGCCGAACAGCGCCATCTGGGTGTAGAGGTCCGACGGCTGACGCGAGCCGAGCCAGCCCAGCATGATGCAGTCGGCAACGAAGACCCAGAAGAACAGCTTGTACCAGGGACGGTAGACCGCCGAACGAACCTTCGAGGTATCGAGCCAGGGCAGGAAGAACAGCACGATGATCGAGCCGAACATCACGAGAACGCCGCCGAGCTTGGAATCGATGGGGCCGATGTTGAAGGTGATGGCGCGCAGCATGGCGTAGAAGGGCAGGAAGTACCATTCCGGCACGATATGCGCCGGCGTCTTCAGGGCGTCGGCCATGATGTAGTTGTCGGGATGGCCGAGATAGTTCGGCATGTAGAAGACGAACCAGGCATAGACCAGCAGGAAGACGGAGAGGCCAAGCGCATCCTTCAGCGTCGCATAGGGCGTGAAGGGAACGGTATCGGTCTTGGTCTTGATCTCGACGCCGGTCGGGTTGGTCTGGCCGGTCACGTGCAGCGCCCAGATATGCAGGATGACGACGCCCGCAATCATGAAGGGCAGCAGATAATGCAGCGCGAAGAAGCGGTTCAGCGTCGGCTGGTCGACGGCAAAGCCGCCAAGCAGGAACTGCTGGATCCATTCGCCCACCAGCGGAAAGGCGGTGAAGAAGCCGGTGATGACGGTGGCGCCCCAGAAGGACATCTGGCCCCAGGGCAGCACATAGCCCATGAAGGCGGTCGCCATCATCAGGAGGAAGATTACGACGCCGAGGATCCAGAGGATTTCGCGCGGCGCCTTGTAGGAGCCGTAATAAAGGCCGCGGGCGATGTGCAGATAGACGGCGATGAAGAAGAACGAGGCGCCATTGGCATGCATGTAGCGCAGCAGCCAACCGTGGTTGACGTCGCGCATGATCTTTTCGACGGAGTTGAAGGCGACAAACGTGTCCGCCGCGTAATGCATCGCCAGCACGACCCCCGTCAGGATCTGCACCACCAGCATGATCGCCAGCATGCCGCCGAAGGTGTAGGCGTAATTGAGGTTGCGTGGCACCGGAAAGGCCACGAAGCTGTCATAGACCAATCGCGGCAGGGGAAGCCGTGCGTCGATCCACTTCTCGATGCCGGTCGAAGGCTGATAACTGGAATGCCCACTCATTCTTGAAGTCCCCTCACCCGATCCGGATCACGGTATCGGTCGTAAACGTAAATGTCGGGATGGCCAGGTTCTGCGGCGCCGGGCCTTTGCGAATGCGGCCCGCCGTATCGTAGTGCGAGCCATGGCAGGGACAGAACCATCCGCCGAAATCGCCGGACTGGCCGAGCGGCACGCAGCCGAGATGGGTGCAGGAGCCGATCATGACGATCCAGTTTTCCTTGCCCTTACCGGCCGAACGGTCGATGTCCGTCGCCTTGGCATCCGCCGCGATATTGGCGTTGCGGGCCACCGGGTCCTTGAGGTCGGTCAGCTGGACGGCATTTGCCTCCTCGACTTCCTTCGGGGTGCGGTTGCGGATGAAGATCGGCTTGCCGCGCCACTTCACGGTGAGAGACATGCCCGGCTGAACACCGGAGACATCCACTTCGATGGAAGCCAGCGCCAGCGTGGAGGCGTCGGGCCGCATCTGATCAATGAAGGGCCATGCGACGGCAACGGCGCCGACAGCGCCCGCCATGCCCGTCGTCAGGTATAGGAAATCGCGGCGCGTAGGCTCGCCCACGGTTCCGCTCGTCGTGTCGTGCTCGCTCACGGTCTAGCTACCCTCTGCACAGAAATGTGATGATACTGCATGCCCCCTCACCCCTCTCGAAATCCAATTCGGACACAATTGGACTCTATTTCCCCCACGCAAATTTCTAGTCATGATCGCAGGATAAGTCCAGAGTGGCACACTGGATACGGGCAGATTGTCGCGGACCTGCCATTCGGCAAGAATATTGCCTTGTCTTCACAGCCGAATTCCGTTCGACAGGATCGTTTGAAGACACCGGGACGAACCCGGCGATTGCAGCCGGAATGCAGTCCTGCACGCCGGCCTTTGTTGCGGCGCACAAGGGTGCGTGATAGAGTAACGGCCCCCAGATGAGCAGTTCAGGATTCCATGCGTCCTTATCTTTCCTTCGGTCTGTCCCTGCTCACGGCAGTGGTTCTCGCCCTTGTTGCCACGCGTTTCTTCACCGACAGCTTCCTGTTTGCCATCTTCCACAATCTGCAGCTTCATCTCTCCGCAATCGGCATCGTCGTTGCTGGGATTGCCCTCGTCATTCGCTTCAACATATTCGGCGTGGCGGTCCTCGGCATGGCGACGGCACTGTTCCTGCACGGCTTCGGGCTGTCGGAACGTTTCGCGCAGGATTTTGCACCGCAGCAGGGACAGCCTTTCAGACTTCTGTCCTTCAATGTGATGAGCACAAACACCGCCAATGCGTCATCGCTCGTCGATGAAATCGTCGCCTCCGGCGCGGATGTCGCCAACATCATGGAGGCTCCGGCCGTCTTGCCGGAACTGCCGCGGCTGCTTGCGACCTATCCCTACCGAATCGGCTGCGGGGAAAAAACCAAGGGCTGTGACCTCATGATGGTGTCGAAATATCCCCTGGACGGAATTGTCGCCGGCATGGGGATAATGTCGCAGCAACGTCTCATCGTCGCCAAGGCCGCACTTCCATCCGGCCCTGTCACCGTTGTGGCCATCCACACGACCAAGCCCTATTTCGACAGCTACCACGCGGAGGAATTGCAGATTGCAACGCAGTTCTTTAACCGTATCCAGGGCCCCTTTATCGTCTCGGGCGACTTCAACGCCTCCAGCATCGGCCCGGACATGCAGGATTTCCTGCGCAATACCGGCCTGCGCCATGCCGCCTTCCAGCCCGGAACCTGGCCGGTGGGCGCTGGCGACTGGGGCGTGCCGATCGACCACATCTATGTGAAGGCACCGATCGGCATCAAACAGGTGACGCGCATCGCGGATGCGCACGGATCGAACCATTACGGCCTGATCGGCGACTTGATCCTGCCACCGGCGCCGTGATGCCTCAGGCAGGGTCGTCCACGGCGATGAAGCCGCCGGACTGGCGCGACCAGAGTTCTGCGTAAAGCCCGCCTTTCGCAATCAGCTCGGCATGGGTGCCCTGCTGCACGATGCGACCTCGATCCATCACGATCAGCCGGTCAAGCGCTGCGATGGTGGAGAGGCGGTGGGCAATGGCCAGCACCGTCTTGCCCTGCATCAGGACATCGAGATTGGACTGGATCGCCGCCTCCACCTCGGAATCCAGCGCCGAGGTCGCCTCGTCCAGCACGAGGATCGGCGCATCCTTCAGCATCACGCGGGCAATCGCGATGCGCTGACGCTGGCCGCCGGAGAGTTTTACGCCGCGCTCGCCGACATGGGCGTCGAACCCCTTGCGGCCGCGCTGGTCCTCCAGCGCCTGAATGAACCCGTCCGCCTCGGCGCGCTCGGCCGCCAGCAGCAACTGCGCATCGCTGGCGTCCTGCCGGCCGAACAGGATGTTGTCGCGGATCGAGCGATGCAGCAGCGAGGTATCCTGCGTAACCATGCCGATCTGGCCGCGCAGCGATTCCTGCGTCACGCCGGCAATATCCTGCCCGTCGATCAGAATACGGCCGCCTTCTACATCGTAAAAGCGCAGCAGGAGATTGACGAGCGTGGATTTCCCGGCGCCGGACCGGCCGACGATACCGACCTTCTCGCCCGGTCGGATCGTCAGCGAAAGGTGATCGATGACGCCCTTGTCCCGACCATAGTGGAAGCTGACATCCTCGAAGCGGATTTCCGGTGCATTGATGGTCAGTGCCGGTGCGTTCGGGCGGTCCACGAGGCCGATCGGCTGCGAGATCAGCTCGGCGGCGTTCTGCACCGTGCCGAAATTGCGCATGATGCCGTTGAACTGGGTCATCAGGCGGCCGAGCAGGAAGTTCAGCCGCAGCACCAGCGCCAGCGTGAAGGCCACCGCGCCTGCGCTGATGCGGCCGGACAGCCAAAGATGAATGCAGAGCGCCGCCATGGTGGTGATCATCACGCCGGACAACAGCGCCAGCGAGGCCCGGACCCCGGTGATGAAGCGGGTGAACATCATGGTGGCCGACTGGAAGATGTCGAACCCTTCCCGCATGTAGCGGTCGTTGACATCGTCGCGGCCGAACAGGCGCAGCGTCTGGATGTTGCTGTAGGCATCCACCATGCGTCCGCTCAGCATCGAGGCGGCTTCCGCCGTTTCGCGGGAGTGATAGCGGATGCGCGGCACGAAGAAGCGGGCGAGGAAGGAGAAGATGACGACCCAGACGAGCACGACAAGGGCGAGGCGCCAGTCCAGCCCGCCGATCAGTGCCATCATGGAGATGGAATAGACGGCGACGAACCACACGCTTTCCATCAGCGAGGTCACGAGGTCGCCCGCGGCCTGGCCGCCGGACCAGACTTTTGTGACGATGCGACCGGCGAAATCGTTCTGGAAGAAGGAAATCGATTGGCGCGCCACGTGCTGGTAGGATTGCCAGCGCACCAGATTGTAGAAGCCGGGCGTGATCACCTGCTGGTCGATGAGGGCAGTCGCCATGGTGACGAGAAAGCGCACGAGGCCGATCAGCACCAGCATGCCGGCGAGTTCCCAGCCATGTGCCGCCAGCAGTCCGGACCAGCCGGCCGCCCGCTCGACCGAGGCAAGGATATCGACGAGCCGGCCGACAAACCAGAAGAGCGCCGCCTCGATGGCTGCCGTCAGGCCGCCCAGCACCAGCATGGCGAAGAAGGGGGCTCTCGCCTGGCGCACATAGAACCAGATGAAGGCGATCGTGCCATTCGGCGGGCGCAGATCCCGCCGGGCGGCGAAGGGGTCGATACGGGTTTCGAAGAAGCGGAACAGGGCGTCGATCATGCCCTTGGGTATAGGCTCTTTCGCGGGCGCAACAAGGCTGCCTCTGCGTTAAATCTTGGCAATCTTCGGCCGCGCGGCTACGGTCGGCAGGGCAGCCGGCTGGTCCTGACGAGTGCAGGACCCGTTACTGCATGCGCCTGCCATAGAGCGCGTCATAGCGACGGTCGACTTTCAGCGGGCCTGAGAGGTCGTTGATGACAAGCCGATCGTCATCGGCAAATTCCGCACGCTGCAACGCCAGCTTGGCGCTGCTGTAAAGCTGGCCGGGCGACACGGGCCCGAAGGCGCTGGCGCAACCGATGTGGCAGCGAAGGTCCGGCAGGCCCGAGACAGTGCGGCGTGCATGCCGTACGGATCCCGTCACAATACGCCGGAGCTTCTGGCTGATGTCGGTCAGCAGCAGATCATTGTTGGCATCCAGCAGCAGGCCGAGTTCCTCCGGCGACATCCAGCAGGCAAGATCCCCCTCTCCCATCAGCCGTTGTGTCTGGTGACCAAGCGTGTCCAACACGAAATCACGGGCCTTCAGCATGTCCGGCCCGCGATAACCGTCGAGCCCCTTCAGATGGCAGAGCATCAGACTGGAACCATCGAGCTTCTGCCCGCCGGTATGCAGGTCCTGCAGGCGGCCCATCAGCACCGAACGCTCGGCAAGACCGTGCAGCGTCACAGGGCTGGAAACGGCGCCCCCAACTAAGGCCGCGGCCGGCATGGAGGCGCCCGGCGTTTCCGACGTTGCCACTTGCGATGCGCCAGGCGCAACGCCGTCGGCGGACGGGGTATCTGCGACATCCGGCTTCGACACCGCCAGCCAGCGGGCCAGCGTTTTGAGAAGGTCCGTCAGCCGCTCGCCGGCCCGGCTGTTGACGCCGACCATTCCGACCGCCACATGGGCCAGCTGCGCCTGCGACATGCCGGCACTGGCAGCGAGCAGCGTCTTGCTCTTTTCAAGCGCGCGCCCGTCCTCCGCGAAGGCTGTCTCGGCGCGGCTCAGCGCAGCACACACGTCCTGCAGGGAGCGCAACAAGGAAAGCCCCGCCTGCAGGTCGGCGGCCGCGACGAAATGCTGCGGCAGGAACTGGCGGGCAAGCCCCTCCCAATCCTCGGCGGCGATGGGTCGCTTGAGGGCGGCAAAGGCAAGCCGCAGGTCGGCGCGCCGTCCGTCCAGCAGCAGCGTCATCAGTTCGAAATTGACCGGCGTGAGGTCGAGGCCAAGGCGCGTCAGCATGGTCACGGCGTGATGACCGGGACTCGTCACCTCTGGCGGCATCTGCGGGATCATCGGCATTGCGGCATTCTCCCAGACCAGCATGGTCCAGAGCATAGGCGCAAAACCGTTCCAGGAGTTTAAAAGCGTTTGCTAAAATGCGGGCTGCAGGCGCATCCTGCGTGATGAGAGGCGGCGGCTATTCCGCCGCCGCCTCCGTTTCCTGTGTCACCTGATCGGCGAGGAAGCCGCCGGACTGGCGCGTCCACAGGTCGGCATAGATGCCGCCTTGACCGACCAGTTCACCATGCGTGCCCTGCTCGACGATCCGCCCCTTGTCGAGTACGATCAGCCGGTCCATCTGCGTCAACGTCGAGAGGCGGTGGGCGATCGCGATCACCGTCTTGTTCTCGATCAGCTTGAACAGGCTTTCCTGGATGGCCGCTTCCACTTCGGAATCGAGCGCGGAGGTCGCCTCATCGAGGATCAGGACCGGCGCATCCTTCAGGAACACACGCGCAATCGCGATACGCTGCCGCTGGCCACCGGACAGCTTGACGCCGCGCTCGCCCACATGCGCATCAAGGCCGGTACGCCCCTGCTGGTCGGCAAGGCTCTGGATGAACTCCCAGGCATTTGCGCGCTTGGCCGCCTCGATCACCTCGGCATCGCTTGCCTCCGGACGACCATAGGCGATGTTGTCGCGGATCGAGCGATGCAGAAGCGAGGTATCCTGCGTCACCACGCCGACCAGCGCCCGCAGACTGTCCTGCGAGACCTGCGAGATATCCTGGCCATCGATCAGGATGCGGCCCTTCTCCACATCGTAGAAGCGCAACAAGAGGTTCATCAGCGTGGTCTTGCCGGCGCCTGAGCGACCGACGAGGCCGACCTTTTCCCCCGCCTTGATGGTGAGCGAGAAATTGTCGATCACGCCCTTCTGCTTGCCGTAATGGAAGCGCACATCGTCATAGACGATCTCGCCCTTCGGCGCGGTGAGCGCCTGTGCGGAAGGACGGTCGATGATGTCGTGCGGCTTGGTCATCATGCCCATGCCGTCATAGACCGTGCCGATGCTTTCGAAGAGGGCTGCCACTTCCCACATGATCCAGTTGGACATGCCGTTGACGCGCATGGACAGGCCGATCGCGACCGCCAGCGCGCCGATGCTGACGCTGCCACCCAGCCAGAACCAGATGCCGAGCGCCGCCACAGAAAACTGCACCAGCACATTGTTGAGGTCGACGGCGACATTCAGCAGCGTGATCTGACGCATCTGCCGGTTCACCGTGCCGAGAAACTGGTCCATGCCCTCCCGGGCATAGCGCTCCTCGCGCCCCGCATGGGAAAACAGCTTGACGGTGGCGATATTGGTATAGCTATCCACGATGCGGCCGGTCATCAGCGACCGGGCATCCGCCTGCTCGCTGGAGAGCGTGCGCAGCTTCGGAATGAAGTGGCGGAGAATCAGCAGGTAGATGATCAGCCAGACGAGCAGCGGCAAGCCAAGACGCCAGTCGATGGCCGCCACCAGCGCCAGCATCGAGATGAAGAAGCTGGCGGCATAGACGAAGACGTCGATGATCTTCATGGCCGCATCGCGCACGGCAAGCGCCGTCTGCATGACCTTGGTCGAGACACGACCGGCAAACTCGTTGGCGAAGAATGTCATTGAGTGGCGCAGCAGGAAACGGTGCATCTGCCAGCGCGCAATCATCGGAAAGCTGCCGGCCAGCACCTGGTGCATGGTCAGCGTATGGAAAAGCCCGATCACCGGCAGGCCAACCAGCAGGAGAGCGGCCATGCCGATCAGCCGGCCACTCTCCTGCTGCAGGAAGGTGGCGGGGTCGGCATGGCTCAGCCAGTCCACGATATTGCCGAGGAACTGGTAAAGGAACACCTCGATGACCGCGATGCCCATCGAGCAGAGGCCCAGCACCAGAAGCCACGGCCAGACAGGCTTTGTATAGTACCAGCAGAAGGAGACCAGCCCCTTGGGCGGCAGTTCCGGCTCGCCGGCGGGATAGGGGTTCACACGGGATTCGAACCAGGCAAACATGAATTGGCTCCGTCAATCGGCTCGGTCGCGGCCCACCGCACGCACTGCGCGGGTTAAGATGGTCAGGGCACGACGAAATTCAAACGCTGAGGCCGGGAACCGGCCGCAAAATGGGAATGGGGAAGAGGGTTTGCGGAAACCGCGAACGCCGTTTGCCTAGGCTCGGACAATCCAAGCTGGGAGGCGTGTCATCACGGTCATGTCCATGTCTGCCTCCTTTGGCTGGCGTTGAAGATGAAATGCCTGTAGCAGCAAAGGGCGGGCTTGGAAAGCCGAAATCCGACATCTGCCCGGATGGTTCGGCGGCTGTGACGGTTGCGTAACACAGCCTGTGGATGAACCCCGCCCATCAGAGACGGAAGACCATGACGACGCTGCGCATCGCCCTCTACCAGCCCGACATTCCCGGCAATACCGGCACGATTCTGCGGCTCGTCGCCTGTCTCGGCCTTCAGGTCGACATCATCGAGCCGGCTGGCTTCGTGCTCTCGGACAAGAACCTGCGACGCGCCGGCATGGACTATCTGGCAAGCGTCACCATGACCCGCCATGTCAACTGGCAGCAGTTCGAGGACTGGCGGCGGGCAGAAGGCCGCCGCCTCGTGCTCGCCTCCACCAGGGCCGCAGAACGCTACACGGATTTCCGCTTCGCGGATGGCGACATCCTGCTGTTCGGCCGGGAAAGCGCGGGAGTTCCCGATTCGGTGCACGAGACGGCCGATCACCGCGTGATCATTCCGATGGTCGACGGGCAACGCTCCATCAATGTCGCGGTCTCCGCTGCCATGATTGCGGGAGAGGCCATGCGGCAAATCGCCTGGAGCGGGAACCACAGCCCGTAGTGGTATTGGCGGCGAGACCGGTTTGTGAGAGGCTGTTACAGAGAATGCTCATAATGAACAGTATAATCGGTCGCCAGCCTTGGAGAGACATCACATGTTCCCCACCGCATTCACGCACAGCATCACCCAGTTTGCCAGGACTCTCAGCCTTCCCGAGCGCGTGCAGCACTCCCCTCTGCGCAATCTCACGCTGGAAGGCTTTCGGCAGCGCAACACCACGCTGGACTCGCTTTTCTACGACGTAAAATCCATTTCCGCCGAGGAGGCCTTCTATATCAGCAGTTGTCTGGCGGCTGAAGGCGCGATCCTGATCGTGCACCCGAGCGGCGGCCAGCCACTGACGCTCTGCGACACCATTGATGATTTCGTGTTCGGCGGTGGCGCTGGCGTCGATACGCTGGCCGTGGCCGGTGTCGGCAGCTCCGCTCTCGGCTCGGCAGCACTTGCCCGCAACATTGCCGATGCGCTGGGCAAGCCCGTGGCCGTTGTGGTCTCCGGCTATGGCCTCGCCGACGTGGTGACGGAAGCGCTCGGCGGTCATTTCCTGTTCGGCTATCTCAACGGGTTCCGCCATACTTTCGAACGGCTGGACGAGTTCTTCGGACGCCCGCAATTCGGCGTGGCACCCAAGCTCAGTGCGGAAAAGCTGCTGGAGGCGAGCCTCGACATGCAGACGGTCAAGGCGCTGCTGACCGATCCGCGTCTCTCGTTCAACCTTGTCGTCGGCCATTCCAAGGGCAACCTGGTCATCTCGGAAGCGCTCTACGCTATCGCCCATAGCGATCTGTCGACGGCCGAGGCACTGGCCAGGACCATGCGGATCATCACGCTGAGCGCCCGCATCGCCATGCCGCGCCCCTTCCGCAACATTGTCGACGTGATGGGCGAATGGGACTGGTTCGGCGAGATCAATTCCCGCCACAGCATCGAATCCGACGAGATCGTGCCGCAGGCAGGGCATCACACCAATACCGAACTGCCGAACCATCTGCCGGTCACCGAGGTGATCCGAAAGATCGTCGGGCTCAGCCCCGCCGAACCTCGCCCCCAGATCGATGCCACCATCCTGCCGCTACCCTTCAGGATTGCGGCCGCTGCGCCCGCGCTGGAAACGAGCCTTGCGGAACCGGAGGCGGTAGCAGAGACCATGCCTGCCCTGCCCGTCCGCGAAGAAACCCCTGCGGAGGAACCGGCTGTCGAGGCGCAGGCTGTCGCCGCACCCGAAGAGCCCGCGCCGGAGATTGCCACGCCCACCCTCCCGGCGGAAAACACCGAGTCTGCTGCAGCGGAAGCAACGCCCGAAACAGACGCGATGACCACACGGCCCCTCGCGGCGGAGTTGGAAGCCGGGAGCCAGACCCTTGAGGCCGTGTCTGCACCGGAAGAGGCGCCGATTGCCGACGCGGAACCGATTGCGGCCGATCCCGTCGAACTGGAGGCCGTCGCAGCCGTCGAACCGGTGGCGGAACCTGAACCGGACAGCCCGCCCCCTGCCCCCGCTCCAGCACGCGCAGCCGGCAGGCCTACCGGCCGCGCCGCACCTCGCAAGACGGGCCGCGGTCGCAAGGGCTGACATGATCGCATGCCGCTGAGGCATGAATCCAGCGCGGCGTCACGCCGGTCACGACGGTGGGCCGCGCAACACATCTGCAAAACGTAAAAGTGCCGATGGCGGCGGAAGCCATCGGCACTTTCCTTCGGACGGACGAGGTGAAACCGACAAGGGGACAGTTCCCGACGTCATCGTCCTGAAGCGGTTTGCGCCTGCGGTCTTTTGCAGGTGCGTTGTTCTTTATCTTCACACCGTTGCGGCAGCACGGCCGCTCAGAGGAAGAGCGCCAGCGATTGCCCCATGGACGCATTGGTGATGTTGAGACCAATGGTCTGCAACTGCTGCTGGGCGGACTGCGAAGACAGGCGCGCCGCCTCTTCCCCCATGTTGGCATCCACCAGGCGACCGATGCCGGTCTGGGTCACATCCTGAAGCTTCTGCAGAAAGTCGGTGTTCGAGGCGATGCGGCGGCTGGTGGAGCCGATCTCCGCTCCGCCATCGATCATGCGCGACATCATGCTGTTCATCGAGGAGATCATACCGTCGATCTCCTCGTTGGTCGTGGTCGAGGACAGCGCGATCTCCTTGGCGCCGGGACCGTTCGGCGTCGTGGAGCCGGCATTCAGCAGGTAGTAGTCATAGGCAGCGCCGGACTGGGTGATGCCGGAATAGGTGCGTGTCAGAACGCCGTCGGCCGCATTGCCCTTGGCGACGAGCGTCGACTTGCCCTTGTCGAAATCGATGACGTTGATCGATACGTCGCCGCTCTTGTCGCTGGTGACGGAGCCAACCATGGACTGCACCTTCGGCGTTTCGCCCGCACCCGTCTTCAGCCAGTTCTGGCCGTTGAAGGAACTGCTGTCGACGACCGTGTTCAGTTGTTCCTTCAACTGGCTGATCTCCTTGTTGACGACCGACTTGTCGACACCGGGGCTCTTCGCCAGGATCAGCTTGGACTGGATCTCGGACATGATGTCAGTGGCCGCCTGCATGCCGACGGATGCGGTGTCGGCAATCGCCGCGGAAAAGGCCTGCGCATCCTCGGCGCTCGACAGCGACAGATTGCTGGACTTCATCGTGGTGGCGATAGACCAGTAGGCAGCATTGTCGGCGGCCTTCTGCACCTCGCGGCCCGACGCCACGCGGCTTGCGGTGTCCGTCACGGCCCGGCTTGTGCCGCCCAGAAGCGAAAGCGCCGACGACGCCGTGGGGTTGAGAGAGGTGGAAAACATCAGATCTCCGCTATCCGTTCTTCGTCCGGGGACCTTGCCGGTTCCCGATGCCTGCTACGAATAAAGCAAGAGGTCTTGCCGTCGCGTTTAACGGAAACTTAGAATTTTAGCATACGCAAAATTGCAAATATCCGCTCAGTCGGCGGTGGGCAGGCGACGCATGGTGAACTCGATCCGGTCGCCCTCCAAGGGGCGCCAGCTCTCCACCTCGGTCCAGTAGGCGGCTTTCGGGAAGGTATCGAACCATTCACGGGCCTTCCGGCGCGCGTCCTCGCGGCTGAGACAATAGGTTTCGCGGATGAAATGGCCCTGCTGGTCGCGGCCGGCCGCGGTTTCGGCGCGGTGCCGGCTGATCCTGCGCTTCAAGCCGTCGAGCGGCGGGGATGTGAATTTCGCCATGCGTTCACCCTCCGTGGAACCAAGGTAAGCCGCGCAAGCGCAGATGGCGAGTCGATTCTTGCGGTGCGCCATCGGCGGCGCTGCCTCGCCTGCCGTCACGTCGCGGCATTTGCACGGTTGCCTGCGGCAGAACGGAGGGGTAAGTCGCAAGATGCAGGCCGCGACATGCGCCGAAGCGACCCGAGGAGGCACCAACGCCATGGAAAGACCGCAGATCCCCGCCGGCCTGCCGGATGGCATCGAGGAGAAGAAGGACAAGGCCCGCCAGTGGTTCGAGGCGCTGCGCGACGGCATCTGTTCCGATTTCGAGGCGCTCGAGGACGAACTGACCGGCCCCCTGTCGGATCGCACGCCCGGACGCTTCCAGCCGAAGGACTGGCTGCGCGAGGAGGGACACGGCGGCGGCGGACGCATGTCGATGATGAGCGGACGCGTGTTCGAAAAGGTCGGCGTCCACACCTCGACCGTGCATGGCGAGTTTTCCGAGGAATTCCGCAAGCAGATGCCGGGTGCTTCCGACGATCCGCGCTTCTGGGCCTCCGGCATTTCGCTGATCGCCCACCCCGTCAATCCCAATGTGCCGGCCGTGCACATGAACACCCGCATGGTGGTCACCTCCAGCCAGTGGTTCGGCGGCGGGGCGGACCTGACACCCGTACTCGATCGGCGCCGCACGCAGGAGGATCCGGATACGCAGGCCTTTCACGGGGCCATGGAAGAGCCGTGCCGGACCCATGCCGGCGTTGCCGACTACGCACGATACAAGGCCTGGTGCGACGAGTATTTCTTCCTGAAGCACCGCAACGAGGCGCGCGGTATCGGCGGCATCTTCTTCGACTGGCTCTACCCGCAGGCGGACAAGGGCGGCTGGGAGGCGAACTTCGCCTTCGTGCAGGATGTCGGCCGGGCCTTCCGCGCGATCTATCCGAAACTGGTGCGCGCCAATTTCAACACGCCCTGGAGCGAGGCTGACCGCGAGGAACAGCTGGTGCGCCGCGGACGCTATGTGGAGTTCAATCTTCTGTACGACCGCGGCACCATCTTCGGGCTGAAGACGGGCGGTAATGTGGAATCGATTCTGTCCTCCCTGCCGCCGATGGTGCGCTGGCCCTGAGCCGGCGCTGGCGGACGCCACCATTTCGAGGCGGAGCGGGGCAAACGGGGCCTCCCTTCGGTTGTGCCTGCGGCAAAACACATCACAGCTGCGTTTAGGATACATTCAGGAATTGACAAATACGCGCGTGGCTTCATGCTGCTGATGCCAGATATGGCAGGACTGCATCGGAGGAGGATCGTCATGATCATATCAAAGAGCGTAGCAGTACCCCAGAAGGCCGAAGACGCCCGCAATCTCGACACAGCCGAAATGATCGACCGCATGGCAGCGGAGCTTCGTGCCCGCAGCGACACGGACCTGCCGCATTCGTTCTATGTGGCGCAGGTGCGTGGCCAGCTGGCCGGTCGCAAGCAGACTGTAGCGGCTGCCGCACCCGATTCCGCATCGTGGAAGAAGCGGGCGGGCGAAGCGCATCCGTCGGTCTTCCACGCCTGGGCGCTTTCCGAATAGGAGTCCGCGCTCTTCTGCGGCGTTACCGCAGCTGCCATCCGCTGCCGTAGAACACCCTTCGGCTCCTGACCCGAGGGCAGTTATGTTGTTTTCGTCTGCGGCGAGAGGCTGGGCGCGAATGGCGAACAGGAGGATCGCCATTCGCATGGCAGAGATGGAACGGCATGGCCTTCCACTTCGTTCAAACGGCAGGCCGGATGCGGCAAGAACCGCATTTCCGGCGCAAACCTTGAATGGAGGATGCCATGAGACTGTTCGAGTGCGGCACGCTGGTGCCCGGTTGTGACTGGCACACGCGCGCCGGCGAGGATGCCGAAGTGGTGCGCCGGACTGTGGACCACATGCGCACGGTCCACGGGGAAACCGTGATCCGCGAGACCATGATCGATAACATCAAGGCGCGCATCCGCGACGACCACACGGCCGGTCAGACGGCATGAGCCGTTCAGCCGTATAAAGCATAGAGGCATCAAACCTTGAAACTGCAGGGCACCCCATGTCATGCAGTTCCGAGACAGCGCAAACGCGGCGGCAGACGGCGCTCGTGTCAGTCTGCCGGTTTGTCTGCGAGATCCTTGAGCCGGGCCGTCAGCGCTGCCTTGTCCGGCGCAAAATTCCGCTCAAGCCAGAAGGCTTCCAGATCGTGCAACAGCTGGCCGACGCGCGGTCCGGCGGATATTCCAAGCGCCATCACGTCGCCGCCGGTCAGCGGAAAGACGGGCCTGGCGAAAGCTTCCGCGCGGGCCAGCAGCGCCGAAAGTCTGGCGGCCTTGGCCATGGCCTCGGGACTTCCCTCGGCGGCACGGCGCGCGCTCGCCAGCGACAGGCGCAGCCGCATCATCATGCCGCTCTTTCCATCCCGGTAGAGCATGCGGTCAAGTGCGGTATGAGCGAGGTCGGCGGAAGGTTCCGGCACGCGTGCCCATTGCGCCAGCTGTTCCGCTTCGGCATTCGACAGACGCCAGCGACGGGCCAGCATCGCGAGACGTTCCACATCCGGCGGCACGATCGCGGCCAGCCTGAGCAGCGGATCGGGCGTCCAGCCCAGCCCCTGCTCGGTTGCGACAAGGCCGTGGACGGCATCGATGCCCCATTTCTCGCTTTCCGGCAGAACGGCGCCCAGCACGCCGGAAGTGCGCATCCACAACAGCGCGCGCGACGGATCGGGAGCCGAGAGAAGCTTCTTCATTTCCGCCCAGATGCGCTCGGCCGACAGGGTGGCGAGCCTGTCCCTGGCGCGGGCCGCGGCCTTCAGCCCCTCGGCATCCGGCCGGCCGCTGCCATACCAGGCAAAGAAACGGAAGAAGCGCAGCACGCGCAGATAATCCTCGGCAATGCGGGCTTCGGCATTGCCGATGAAGCGAAGGCTGCGGCTTTCGATGTCGGGGAGACCGTCGACCAGATCGATCACCGTTCCATCCGCCGTCACGTAAAGCGCATTGATGGTGAAATCCCGCCGGTCGGCATCCACCTGCCAATCGGTCCCGAAGGCAACCGTCGCCCGGCGGCCGTCTGTCTCCACGTCGCGGCGCAGCGTCGTCACCTCGAAGGGACGGCCCTCCACCACCAGCGTCACCGTGCCATGGTCGATGCCGGTCGGCACCGCCTTGATGCCGGCGGTCTTCGCGCGCGCGATCACCACCTGCGGCAGGTTGGTGGTGGCGAAATCGAGATCGCTGATCGGATGGCCCATCAGCGCGTTGCGTACTGCACCGCCCACGATGCGGCCTTCACCGCCCTCGGCATTGAGGAGCGCAAACACCCGTTGCGTCACCGGATCGGTCAGCCAGTTCTGGCCGGCAAGGCTCGTCATGCATACAACCTTTCGTAAAGCGTGCGCAGAATGCCCGCCGTGATGCCCCAGATGTTCCAGTCGCCATAGGGCATGCGGTAGAAATGGCGCACCGTGCCGTTCCATTCGCGACTGCCGGTCTCGTGGTTGGCGGGATCCATCAGAAAGGCGAGCGGCACTTCGAAGACCTCCGCCACCTCGCCCGGATTAGGCTTCAGTTCAAAACCCCGCTGCACGACGGACAGCACCGGCGTGATCCGGAAACCGGTTGCGGCAAAATAATCCGGCAGGCGGCCGACCGGCTCGACGAAGCGGCGCGCAAGCCCGATCTCCTCCTCCGCCTCGCGCAGCGCCGCCATTTCGACGCTGCCATCCTCGGGATCGACGCCGCCGCCCGGAAAGGCGATCTGGCCGGAATGCTTGCGCAGCGACGCGGTGCGCTGGGTGAGGATCACCTTGGCGCCATCGGCATCATCGACCACCGGCACCAGCACCGCCGCATCCTTCAACCTCAACCCCTGCACATGGGTGAGAATGCCGGGATTCAACCGATGATCACCATGGTCGGCCGAGGCGATCTCGATGGGGTCGCCGTTCTGGTGGCCGGCGCGACGGCGAAATTCATCGGCGGAATAGAAGGCCGGATTGAGAAGAAGGTCGGTCATTGCGAGAGGCGGTCCAGTTCGTCGGCGGGCATCACGGGAAAGATCGCACCGCCCGAGCGCACCGCAAACATGGCACGCCCCTCGACCGAAACATTCTCGCCCAGAGCCACCAGATCATACATCACGGCGCGCGAGACAAGCGCCTCCAGCCGTCCGCGCACCAGGAGATAGGGTTTGAGCTGCCCCTCCTCCCCTTCCGTCACGAAGCGCAAGGGGTTGTCCGCTCCCGCCTCGACCACATCGCCGACATTGGTGCGGAAGGTGAGAACCGGCTCCCCCTCCCGCTCCGCGACCGTCATCTCCACGGCAAGGAACGGCGCGTCCTCGACGCGGATGCCGACTTTTTCCACAGGCGTGACGAGATAGGTGCGACCGTCCTCGTCCTTGCGCAAAACAGTGGAAAACAGGCGCACCAGCGCCGGGCGACCAATCGGCGTGCCGAGGTAGAACCAGGTGCCGTCAGCGCGGATTTCCATGTCCAGATCGCCGCAGAAGGGCGGATTCCAGCGCTCGACCGGGGGCAGGCCCCTCGCTCGGCCACCAGTCTGCTCGGCCGCGCGGGCAATCATTGCCGCAAGGCCCGCGGCATCGCCGGCCGCATGAAAAGTCTCGCCTGCCATAATTTAAGTCACGCTTCCGGTTTATGCGTCCTGTCTCACGAGATAGTCATTCATAACGTGCTTGTCAGCCGCCACCGCGCGAATAAGTTGGTTAGTATGGACAGATCGTGCAACCACGATGATTCCCCGGCCCGGCGCTTTCGGGCATGAGAGCCTGATGGAGACCAGCATGGGCCTGATGACTTCCACCGACGCAGCGCTTGACGAAAAGGCGATTGTCGCCGCCGCCGAACGGGCGCTCGCCGATATCGCCGGCATCCGCGCCGAAGTCTCCAAGGTGATTTTCGGCCAGGAACATGTGGTGGAAAACACGCTGATCGCCGTGCTGTCCGGCGGTCATGCGCTTCTGGTCGGCGTGCCGGGTCTGGCAAAGACCAAGCTCGTCTCGACGCTCGGCACCGTGCTCGGCCTTGATGCGAGCCGCATCCAGTTCACGCCGGACCTGATGCCGTCGGACATTCTCGGCACCGAGGTGATGGACCAGGACGAGACCGGCCGCCGGTCGTTCCGTTTCGTCAAGGGGCCTGTCTTCGCCCAGCTTCTGATGGCCGACGAAATCAACCGTGCCTCGCCGCGCACCCAGTCGGCGCTGCTGCAATCCATGCAGGAATATCACATCACGGTGGCCGGCCAACGCTATGACCTGCCGGCCCCCTTCCATGTGCTGGCGACCCAGAACCCGCTGGAGCAGGAAGGCACCTATCCGCTGCCGGAAGCGCAGCTGGACCGCTTCCTGTTGCAGGTCGACGTGCTCTATCCCGAACTCGAGGCCGAGCGGCGCATCCTGCTCGAAACCACCGGCCTCTCCGAGGCGAAGGCAAGCGGCGTCATCGATGCGGCGCGTCTGCAGGACATCCAGGCGCTGATCCGCCAGATGCCGGTCAGCGACACGGTGGTGGATGCGATCCTCGCGCTGGTGCGCTCCGCCCGCCCCGGCCAGGGCAACACGATGACCGACCGGCATGTGGCCTGGGGCCCCGGCCCGCGCGCCGGACAGGCGCTGATGCTGTGCGCCCGAGCGCGCGCGCTCTACGAGGGACGGCTCGCGCCTTCGCTCGACGACGTGCATTCGCTGGCCGAGCCGGTGCTGCAGCACCGCATGGCGCTGACCTTCTCGGCCCGCGCGGAAGGCATGACCGTCCGCGACGTGATCGCCGGTCTGGTGAAGCAGGCACGCGGCTGACCGGCGCGTCCTGACGTAAGGCAACAGGAGCAAGAGTGATCGCGTGGCATCCATCGGCCAGATCGTTCCGCAGACCCCCGGCAGCGAAGTTCTGGCACGCGCAAGGCAGCGTGCCATTCTCGTGCCCGATTGCATGGTGGAGGCACGCCGCATCGCCAACACGGTGATTGCCGGCTGGCACGGGCGCCGCAAGCGCGGTATCGGCGAAAACTTCTGGCAGTTCCGCCCCTATAGCGAGGGCGAGAGCCTGTCACGCATCGACTGGCGCCGCTCGGCCCGCGACGACCATACCTATGTGCGCGACCGCGAATGGGAGGCGGCGCATACCGTCTGGCTGTGGGCCGACATGTCGCCCTCCATGATGTACAAATCCACCCTCGGCACCGTGTCGAAGGAAAGCCGCGCGCTGGTGCTGATGCTGGCGCTGGCGGAAATCCTGGCGCGCTCGGGCGAGCGCATCGGCTGCCCCGGCATCATGGAACCGGTCGCGGCCCGCAATGCCGCCGAACGGCTGGCCAGCGCCATCATGCTCTCGCCACCGCCGGAAGGCCTGCCGGATACGCAGATGATCCGCGGCGCCAGCGACATCGTGCTGATCGGCGATTTTCTCGACGATGCCGACCGGATCATGGCGCGCATCGCGCCGCTTGCCCGCCGCAACCTGCGCGGCCATGTGGTGGAGATCGCCGATCCGGCCGAAGAGACGTTCCCCTATAGCGGCCGTACCGAATTCACCGATCCCGAAACCGGCGAAAAGCTGGTCTCCGGCCGTGCCGAGACGCTGCGCGAGGATTACCAGCGCGCCTATCTGGCGCGGCGCGATCACCTTGGCCAGTCGCTCCGGCGCATGGGCTGGAGCTTCGTCTTCCATCGCACCGATCATCTTGCTTCGGAGGCACTTGCCGCGCTGCACGGCCATCTCTCCGGCAATCCGCCGCAGCTGTCGGGGGCGCGCTGATGGGTCTGCTTGCCTTCGCAAATCCCGCCATCCTGTTCGGACTGATCGCGCTTCCGGCCATCTGGTGGCTGCTGCGGCTCACCCCGCCGCGCCCGAAGGCAGAGGTGTTTCCGCCGCTCGCCATTCTGGCCACGGTTCTGAAGCGGCAGGAAACGCCTTCGAAAAGCCCGTGGTGGCTGACGCTGCTGCGCATGGCCTTAGCGGCGGCCGTCATTCTCGCCATCGCCGGCCCTGTGATGAACCCGCGCAGCGCGGCGATTTCCGGTGGCGGGCCGCTGGTGCTGATCGTCGACAACAGCTGGTCGGCCGCGCCCGACTGGGGACGGAGGGTGGAGACGGCCGACCAGCTGATCGGCGATGCCGAACAGGCCGATCTGCCGGTCTCGATCGTCTTCACGGCGGATGCCACCCACGATGCCGTGCCCGGCAGCGCTTCCAGTGCGCGCGAAAAACTGCGCGCGGCGCGGCCGAAGCCGCTCGTTCCCCAGCGGGCCCTCGCCGTGGACGCCGTAGCCGCGGCGCTGAACGGCACGCGCCCCGGTACGGTCGCATTTCTGTCGGACGGTGTCTCGACGCCGGACGACGGAGCCATGATGACCAGACTTGCCGGCCTTTTGCCGCAGCAGCTCAACCTGATCCAGGGCGACGGCGATGGCGCGGTGGCGCTGACGGACGCGGTAAACACCGCCGCGTCGATGACGGTGACGGCCGCGCGCCTCAGCCGCGAGCATCCGGAAACGCTGAAGGTCAATGCGCTGGACCAGCAGGGCCGTTCGCTCGCCTCTGCCGATCTCACCTTCGCCGCCGGGGCTGCGACCGCGCGAGCCGATATTTCCGCGCCTTTCGAACTGCGCAACGATTTTGCCCGCCTCGCCATCGACGGCAAGGCGACGGCCGGGGCAGCGCATCTTCTGGATGACGGCTTCAAGCGCCGGCGCGTGGCATTGCTGGCGGGCGACGGCGGCAATGACATGCAGCCGCTGCTGCTGCCGCTCTATTACATCAGCCGCGCGCTGCAGCCCTATGCCGACCTGATCGAGCCGCGTGGTGCCGACCTCTCCACCTCCCTGCCGGACATCCTGCAGCAGAACCCCTCGGCCATCATCATGGCCGATATCGGCCGCCTTCCGGCGGAAACCTATGAGCCGTTGCAGCAATGGATCGCACGCGGCGGCACGCTGATCCGCTTTGCCGGCCCGCGCCTTGCGGCGGCCCCGGCCGATGATCCGCTGGTGCCGGTCATCCTGCGCCGCGGCGAACGCACGCTCGGCGGCGCGCTCTCCTGGGCCGAGCCGCAACCACTTGCCGACTTCCCGAATTTCGGCCCCTTCGCCGGCATGCCGCGCGCCGAGGATGTGCGCGTGAACCGTCAGGTGCTCGCCGAGCCGACACCCGATCTCGCGGAACGGACCTGGGCAAGCCTTGGCGATGGCACGCCGCTCGTCACCACACGGCAGGTCAACAACGGCCGCATCGTCCTCTTCCACGTCAGCGCGGAAGCAACCTGGTCGAACCTGCCGATATCAGGCACCTTCGTCGAGATGCTGCGCCGTCTCGTGCAGATGGCACGGGCAGGCGGCGCGGTGACGGCAACCGGTGGCGCTGCCGCCGTCGCCGGTGCGGCCCCGGCTGAGACGGTTCTGCCGCCCTTCCGCCTTCTGACGGCTGATGGCGCGCTGACCACCGAGACCGGCACGGCAAAACCCCTGACGCTTGCCGCCGGCCGGACCCCGGGCGCCAGCCCCGACCATCCGCCCGGCCTCTATGGCAGCGAGGACGGCTTTACGGCGCTGAACCTCTTGCCGGCGGGCACGGAGCTGAACCCGGTGGATCTTTCTGCTGCCGGAAACCTCACTGTGACGCGCGCAGGCCTGATCGGCCGCGAGGCCTGGTCGCTGCGCCCTGCCCTCTTCACGATCGCCTTCCTGCTGCTGCTGCTCGACAGCCTGATCGTGCTCGCCATGAACGGCGCGTTTTCGCGTCTGCCGCGTGCGGGCCGCGCGACGGCGGCGCTGCTGATGATCGCGCTTTTGCCCTTTGCGCTTGCGCCCGGCGAAAGCCGCGCCCAGGCGCCGGGCCAGGACGCCCGCCCCGGCGACGAACAGGCGCTGGAGCGGCTGGACACCACCCATCTCGCCTATGTCGTGACGGGCGAGGCGGATGTGGACAGGCTGTCGGAACAGGGGCTGGAAGGGCTCAGCCAGTTTCTGACCTATCGCACGACGCTGGAACCCGGCGCCCCTGTGGGCCTCGACATTTCGAAGGACGAGCTTTCCTTCTACCCGATCATCTACTGGCCGATTTCGGCCAGCGCGCCGATGCCGACCCAGGCGGCGATTTCCCGCATCGACGCCTACATGCGCAATGGCGGCACGGTGCTGTTCGATACGCGCGACCAGTTTACCGCGCTCGACGCCGGCGGCGGCACCAGCGCCAACAGCCGGCGCCTGCAGGAAATTCTTGCCAATATCGACATTCCGCCGCTCGAGCCGACGCCGGAAAACCATGTGCTGACCCGCACCTTCTACCTGCTCTCCAGCTTCCCCGGCCGTTACACCGGAAGCCCTTTGTGGGTGGAGGCGCGGCAGGATTCGCGCAATTCCGGCAGCAATCTTTCGTCTACGGGTGACGGCGTGACGCCGATCCTGATCACGGGCAACGATTTCGCCGGCGCCTGGGCAATCGATGCCAATGGCGCACCGGTTCTGCCCACCGTTCCGCCGGACGAGATGCAGCGCGAATATGCCTACCGGGCCGGGGTCAACATCATGATGTACATGCTGACCGGCAACTACAAGGCCGACCAGGTGCATGTGCCGGCCCTTCTCGAACGGCTCGGACAGTAGGAGGCAGGACCGATGGAGATTCAGTTCGCCCCCTTCCTGCCCTGGCAAGTGCTGGCCCTGCTTGGCCTGCTTGCTGCCTGTCTCGTGGTCTTCTCGCTGTGGCGCGGGCTGCGCGGCGCGCTGCTCAGAGCGCTTGCCCTTGCCGCGCTTTTGCTGGCGCTCGCCAACCCGACGCTGCTGCAGGAAGAGCGTGCGCCGCTCTCCACCATCGTGCCGGTGGTCGTGGACCGCTCGCAGAGCCAGGACACGGCCGAGCGGCGCGCCCAGACCGATGCGGCACTCGCGCAACTGCGCGACCGGCTGGCCCGTTTCCCGCGACTTGAACCGCGCATTGTCGAGGTGCGCGACGATGCCAGCTCCGACACGCCCTCCACCCGCCTGTTTTCAGCGCTGACCTCGGCGATTTCCGACGTCCCGCCGAGCCGGATCGGTGCGGCCATCTTCATCACCGACGGTCAGATCCACGATCTGCCCGGCATCAATCAGGAACTGGGCTTCAACGCGCCGATCCACGGCCTGATAACCGGCCATGCCGGCGAGTTCGACCGCCGTGTCGAAGTGGTGCGCGCGCCGCGTTTCGGCATCGTCGGCGAAGAGCAGGACATGACGCTGCGCGTCTTCGACGACGGCCGCGCCCAGGGCGGCACGGCAACCGTGACGGTGCGCATGAACGGCGAGGTGATTGCCAATCTGCAGGCGACACCTGGCGCCCCGACACCCTTCCGCTTCACCGTGCCGCGCGGTGGCAACAACATCATGGAATTCTCGGTAGCGGAGCTGCCGGGCGAGGTGACGACCGCCAACAACCGCGCCGTCCATGTGATCGACGGCATCCGCCAGAACCTGCGGGTTCTGCTGGTGTCCGGCGAGCCGCATGCCGGCGAGCGCGCCTGGCGCAACCTGTTGAAATCCGATGCCTCCGTGGATCTCGTCCACTTCACCATTCTGCGCCCGCCGGAAAAGCAGGACGGCACGCCGATCAATGAATTGTCGCTGATCGCGTTTCCCACCCGCGAACTCTTCGTCGAGAAGATCAACGATTTCGACCTGATCATCTTCGACCGCTACCAGCATCGCGGCGTGCTGCCGATCCTCTATTACGACTATATCGCGCAATATGTGGAAAATGGCGGTGCCTTGCTGATTGCCGCCGGCCCGGAACATGCAGGCCCCGATTCCATTGCCTCGACGCCGCTGGCGACCGTACTGCCGGCAGCGCCGACCGGCGACATTCATCAGGCGGGCTTCTTCCCGCGCCTGTCCGAGCTTGGCAAGAAACACCCCGTGACCCGTGGCCTCGACGGTTCGGGAAGCGAGCCGCCGGCCTGGGGCCGCTGGTTCCGCACCATCGATGTCGGCCCCGCGCGCGGCGAAACCGTGATGCAGGGCGATGGCGGACGCCCGTTGCTGATCCTCAACCGGCAGGGCCAGGGCCGCGTCGCCATGTTCCTGTCCGACCAGGGCTGGCTCTGGGCCCGCGGCTTCGAAGGTGGCGGCCCGCATGTGGCGCTCTATCGCCGCATCGCCCACTGGCTGATGAAGGAGCCGGAACTGGAGGAAGAGGCACTGACGGCGCGCGCCGTCGGCCGCACGCTGGAGGCGACCCGCCAGACGATCGGCAACGATCCGGGCCCGGCCACCATCCGCTATCCCTCCGGCCGCACCGCCCAGGTGCCGTTTACCGCTGCCGGCCCCGGTCTCTACCGCATCGAGCAGCGGATGGACGAAACCGGCCTGTTCGAGGTGCGCAACGGGCAGTTCTCGACGCTGGTGCATATCGGCGCGGTGGATGCGCCGGAATTCAAGGCGATGATTTCGACCACCGCCACCCTTGCTCCCTATGCGGCCAGGACGCGCGGCCTCGTCGCCCGCGTCGAAAGCGGCAGCGGCATCCGCCTGCCGGACCTTCTGCCGGTGCGCGGCGAGGTGCGCATCAGCGACCAGAGCCGCATGGTCATCCGCATGACCGACGAGACGGTGTTGAAGGGCATCGACACGACGCCGCTGTTTGCCGGCTTTGCGGGTCTTGCCGCCCTGCTCGCCGCCATTTCCGCCATGTGGTGGCGCGAGGGGCGCTGACCCCCTCCTCCTCGCCACGGCCTGCCCCATCTGATAGAGCCCCGGGGCAAGACAGAGGAGACAGGCATGGGTTACGAACTGACCGTCACCGACAGCATTTCGCCGGAGGAGGAGAAGGCTGTCGAGGCGCCGCTTGTCGCCTACAACCTCGAAACCTTCGGCCAGAGCGGCAAGCGCGATCTCTCCATTCTGCTGCGCGATGCGGACGGCAAGGTCGAGGGTGGACTGATCGGCTATACGGCGCGCGGCTGGCTCTATGTGCGGCTGCTGTTCATTCCCGAAAACGCGCGTGGCGAGGGGCTCGGCCCACGCCTGCTGACGCTTGCGGAAGAGGAAGCGCGCCGCCGCGGCTGCATCGGCGCCTATCTCGACACCATGAACCCGAAGGCGCGGCGGAGCTATCTCGCATGCGGCTATACGGTGATCGGCGAACACGGGCCGCTGGCGGGCGGCATGTCGATCACCTGGCTCAGCAAACGCTTTGCGAAGGAAGGAGACGGCGATGACCGATGAGAACGGCTGGGACATGTCCGCATCGGCCTGGGTCATCGCACAGGGCGAGAACGGCGACTTCACGCGGCAATTCGTGCTGGACCCCGTCATCGACGCCTGGCTTGCCGGCCGCTCCTTCGCCTCGGCGCTCGATGTCGGCTGCGGCGAAGGCCGCTTCTGCAGACGGCTGAAGGCACGCCACGGCATTGTCGCCGTGACCGGCATCGACCCCACCGAACCGTTGCTTGCCACTGCCCGCGCCAAGGACCCCGCAGGCGATTATCGGCTGGCATCAGCAGAAAACCTGCCCTTCGAGGATCACCGCTTCGATCTCACCGTCAGCTACCTGACGCTGATCGACATTCCCGACATCGAACGCGCCATTGCGGAAATGGCCCGCGTGACGGCACCCGGAGGCACGCTGCTGATCGCCAATCTCAACCCGTTCATCACGGCCTCGGGCGGCACCGCCTGGGTGAAGGACGATTCCGGTGCCAAGCGCTTCGTCAAGGTCGATCGCTATCTGCAGGAGCATTCCGACTGGCAGGCCTGGCGGGGCATCCGCATTCTCAACCACCACCGGCCGCTGAGCCGCTACATGACGCTGCTTCTCGCGGCCGGCCTCAGACTGACGCGCTTCGACGAACCACCGGCCATCGGCGGCCCGACAGAAGCGCGGGCTGCCTATAACCGCGTGCCTTATGCGCATGTGATGGAGTGGACGAAGGCTTGAAACCCGCGTCTTATTCGGCGGCCGCCGCCAGAGCCTGCGGCTGCCAGTCCTGCCAGGCAATTGAGCCCTTCAGCCGCGCATGCACGCCGTCTGTAAGCGGCACCACCAGCACGCGACCGGGATCGACCGGGCCGGGGAAGGTCAGAGCGCCATAGGCCACCTTCTCGAAGCCGAGCGGCATGTAATAGGGCGGGTCGCCGACCAGGATGACGGCCTCGGAGCCCTTGCGGCGCGCCGCCTCGATGGCGATCCGCACCAGTTCACGGCCGATACCGCGGTTCTTGTGGCTGGGGCGAACGGCAAGCGGTCCGAGCAGATGACCGTCCACATCGCCGGCCCGCACGGGGGTCATGCGCACGGAAGCGATGGTTTCGCCGCTGTCGGCGCAGATGAACGACAGCGACCGGTCATGCGGCCCCTGCTCACGGATACGGGCGGAGGATTTGACAAACCGACCGGGGCCGAAGGCTTCGGCATTGATGATGTCGATGATCGCGTCGTGAGACGCATCTTCGGTCAGGTAGACGAGGTCATGGCTGGGCATGAGGAGAAGACACCGGAAAGGCGGACAGAACAACGGTTCGGCGCGGCGCCCATGGCAAGGCACCGTGTCAGGCTCGATCAGCGTCGTCGAAGCGTCCGGGTTTCGATCATGTCTTGCTGTTTCCCAATTGGCGCAAGCGAGTAGCAACAAAACCCCATTCCGTCCATCGAAAACACACTGTCTACCGCAGGAGGGGTCGAAATTCCGCATCCGGAATGCCAGATTGTCGACAAGAGAAAAGACAGGGAAGGATAGGCCATGGGCAGGCTGGTGGATGGCGTCTGGCAGGACGTCTGGTACGACACGACATCGACGGGCGGGCATTTCAAGCGATCCGAATCGCAGTTCCGCAACTGGGTGACGGCCGATGGCGCGGCGGGTCCGAGCGGGCGCGCCGGCTTCAAGGCGGAGGCCGGGCGCTATCATCTCTATGTGTCGCTTGCCTGTCCCTGGGCGCATCGTACGCTGATCTTCCGCACGCTGAAGAAGCTGGAGGACCTGATCAGTGTGTCGATCGTTCATCCGCTGATGGTGGAAAACGGCTGGGAATTCCGTCCTGACGACGACCGCGATGCGACGCCGGACCATCTGTTCGACGCGTCGACGCTCTGGCAGATCTATGTAAAGGCCGATCCGCACTACAGCGGCCGGGTCACCGTGCCGGTGCTGTGGGACAGGCGGGAGAACACCATCGTCTCCAATGAATCGGCCGACATCATCCGCATGTTCAATACCGCGTTTAACGGCCTGACCGGCTCGACGGATGATTTCTGTCCGCCGGCGCTGATCGATGAGATCGACCGGATCAACGCGCATGTCTACGATACCGTCAACAATGGCGTCTACAAGGCAGGCTTTGCCACCACGCAGGCAGCCTATTCCGACAGCGTCACACGGCTGTTTGCGACCCTGGACGAGCTGGAAGCGCGCCTCGGCCGGCAGCGTTATCTCGTCGGCGACCGGCTGACGGAGGCGGACTGGCGGTTGTTCACCACGCTGGTGCGCTTCGATGCGGTCTATGTCGGCCACTTCAAGTGCAACATCCGCCGCATCGCCGACTTTCCGAACCTCTCGGCTTATCTGCGCGAGCTTTATCAGGTGGCGGGCGTGGCGGAGACTGTGAACCTGCGTCACATCAAGGAGCATTACTACCGCAGCCACAAGACCATCAATCCGACCGGCGTCGTGCCGCTGGGTCCCGAACTCGATTTCACCACACCGCATGGCCGCGAGCGGCTCGGCACGACCACGTGATCGTCACGCTCACCAGTTGGCGGGCTTCTCCGCTTCGCCGGACAGTTCCGCCAGTCGCCTCAGTGTTGCGGTCGTCACCGCCTCCGGAAGGGCATCGAGCGCAAAGAAGCCGCTCTCGACAATCTCCCGATCCGGCAGGCGGGGCGCCGTCTGGCGCACGGTGGCGCGGTAGAAAACCACATGATCGCGGGGGCTGGCATTGAGGTTGCGGTAGACGTGAAAAAGTTCCGGCTCGCCGATGATTTCCAGATTGCCCTCCTCCCGCAGTTCCTTGGCAAGCGCCGCCTGCACGGTCTCGCCGCGCTCCACGCCGCCGCCCGGCATGTACCAGCCGGGCACATAGGAATGGCGAACGAGGAAGATGCGGCCCTCTTCGTCAAAGCAGGCCGCCCGCACGCCAAGCGTCATGCCGCGGGTGACGGCAAACACCTTGTGCATGAGGAAGACGACGGCGCGGGTGGGAAAACCGGCAATTTCCGGAATGCCCCTCTCACGACCGGCAGGGCTTGCGGGCCGGTTTTCGCCGCTCATCGGTCCCACTCCGGCAATGCGCCTTGCCCACGGGCCGTGTTGGCTCTATGTCTCCAGACATGTTCACGTTTGCGCATATTTCCGACATCCATCTGGGGCCGCTTCCCCGCCTCACGCTGCGCGAACTGGCTTCGAAGCGCATTACCGGCTTTGTGAACTGGCATCGCAACCGCCGCAAGCATCTTCTGGTCAACACGCTGGATCTTCTGCTGAGCGACATGCGCCAGCGCCAGCCCGACCACCTGATGATCACCGGCGATCTCGTCAATCTTGCGACGTCCATTGAAATCCGGCTGGCCGGCGAGTGGCTGGAAAGCGTCGGCGATCCCCGCGAGACGACGCTGGTGCCCGGCAACCATGATGCCTATGTGCCGGGCGCGCATGATCGCTCGGTACGTCAGTGGTATCCCTTCATTGCCGGCGACGAGAGCCCGGACGACTGGCCGGACGAGGAACACGTCTTCCCGACCTATCGGCGTCGCGGGCCGGTTGCCATCATCGGCTGCTCCACCTCCAATGCCACGCCGCCCTTTTCGGCCGGCGGCTATTTCAGCGCCCGCCAGGCGCGCGAAACGGCAAACCTGCTGCGCCGCGCCGGAGAAGAAGGCCTGTTTCGCGTGGTGATGATCCACCATCCGCCGATCCGGGGCGCCGCCCCCTCGCACAAGCGCATGATCGGCATCCGCCGCTTTGCCGCAGCCCTCTCGCTCGGCGGCGCCGAACTCGTGCTGCACGGCCACACGCATCTCAACACGGTCTATCCGTTGAAGACGCATCATGGCGACGTGCCGGTGGTAGGCATCGCCTCTGCCTCGCAGGGCCCGGGCGGCCACAAGCCGCCCGCCGCCTACAACCTCTTTTCCCTATCGGGAGAACCCGGCGCCTGGAACCTGATGTGCGAGCGCTACGGCCTCACCCCCGATGCCGATGCCATTGCGCTCGAACAGCGGCAACTATTTTACGGCACCGAAGCGGGACTTGCGCAACGTCCCTCAATTGCGGCACAATTCTGAGCCAGCCTGACGAAAGCCCCACCTGATCTCATTGCGGATCTGATTGATTCGCACCCAGAATCACCACCAGGGACGTTGCACTGTTCTCATGAACGAAATGCCTGCGCAGACCGATATCCGACGCGACCTCGTGGGGCTTCTGCCCCAGCTTCGCCGCTTTGCGGCCGTGCTGGTGCGCGATGCCAACAGTGTCGATCCTCTGGTGGTGCGAACCTGCGAGGCAGCTGTCGAAAAGGCAGCCCAGCCGAAACCCGGCCAGGAACTGCTGCCCTGGGCCTTTACCCTGATGCGTGTGCTGTGGACGGAAGAGACACGCCGGCGCAAGAACCAGGCGGAGCGCGACGACAATGGCCGCCGCGCCGAACCGGGGCGGATGTCGCTCGGAAAGCCGGTGCTCGATGCGCTCTCGCGCAGCAGCGCACCGGTGTTCCTGCTGTGCAGCGTCGAAGGTCTGAGCTATGCGCAAGCCGCAAGCATCATGGGCATCACGCCCGACGCCGTTGCCGTGCGCATGCTGCTGGCCCGGCGCGAACTGGGCGCCGAGGACAGCCAGACCAGCGAACGGAGAGCGTAAGCCGATGGACAGCCTGCGCAACGCGCCCCTCGACATGCGCCTTTCGGCCTTCATCGACGAGGAACTCAATGAAGCCGAGCGGCAGGAGGTGGAGGCGCTTCTCATCGCAGATGTCAACGCCCGTACACTGCGCGATACCCTTGAGAGTGCCGACCGCCTCGGCCGCGATGCCTTCGATGCCATGCTGAAGGCGCCGGTTTCGCTGGATCTCGTGCGCTCGATCAAGACTGCCGCCCCGCCACGGCGCGCGATCAGCCTTCCCGAACCGGCGCGCGCCTCCTGGCGGCCGCAGCCGAGTTTCGGTGTCGCCATGGTCACCTCGCTGCTGATGTTCGGCCTCGGCGCAGGCGCAGGCTACATGGCCGCCGAGCGACCGAACATGACGACCTACGCGGACATGGCGGGCGACCCGACGAAGGCCTGGCTGGACGATGTTGCCTCCTACTACCGGCTCTATTCCCGCCAGTCACGCCATCTGGTGGAAATCCCCGCCAACGAATCGGCCCATATCGTCGAATGGCTGATGGCAACGACCGGGGTTTCCTTCCGGATTCCGGATCTTTCCGCACAGAATCTGGAGTTCATGGGCGCGCGGCTGTTTTCTGCCGGCGGCCGGCCGGTGGGCCAGCTTCTCTATCGCAACACCGAGGGCGAGGTGATCGCGATCGCGTTCACCAAGCTCATTGCGCCACAGGCACCGGACGCGCAGATGCGCCAGATCATCCGCGACGACATCGGCCTGATCACCTGGCAGGGTCTTCAGGCCAATTACGTCCTGACCGGGCCCTCCTCCGAGGCCACGCTCGATACGCTTGCGCGCACGGTCGCCGGCATCATCTGACGCGAAACACACCTCGTTTGCCCAAACGAAAAGGGCGACCCGAAGGCCGCCCCGTCATCCGTCTCACTTGCCGGCCAGCACCCGGTTCGCGGCGGAGACGATCGCCTCCAGCGAGGCCGTCACGATGTTCTTGTTGATGCCGGCGCCGAACAGCTTTCCACCGGCATGCTCGACCTCGACATAGGCAATGGCCGCGGCATTGGAACCGTGCTGCAGCGAATGCTCCGAATAGTCGGCAACGGAGAGATCGACGCCGAGATAGATCGACAGCGCATTGATGAAGCCGTCGATCGGTCCGGTGCCCTTGCCTTCGATGCGCTTCGTCTCGCCGTTATCGGTGATTTCGGCGGCGACGATACGGATGCCCTTCTGGTCGATGCCGGCCGGATAGGTGTGGTGATCGACGAACTTGATGCGGCCTTCCGGCTGCTCGACGTAGCGCTCGATGAAGCGCTCGTAGATGCGCTTCGAGGGCAGTTCCTTGCCTTCCTCATCGGTAATGCGCTGGATGTCCTCGCGGAATTCCACCTGCAGGTTCCGCGGCAGGTTGATGCCGTAATCCTGCTGCAGAATATAGGCGATGCCGCCCTTGCCGGACTGCGAGTTGATGCGGATGATCGCCTCGTAGGTGCGCCCCACGTCCTGCGGATCGATCGGCAGATACGGCACTTCCCACAGCGGCGAGTTCGCCGACTTGATCGCCTTCATGCCCTTGTTGATGGCATCCTGGTGCGAGCCGGAAAAGGCCGTGTAGACCAGTTCGCCGACATACGGATGGCGCTCCGGAATGGTCATCTCGTTGGAATATTCGTAGACGGCCTTGATGCGCTCGATGTCCGTGCAGTCCAGTTCGGGATCGACGCCTTGCGTGAACATGTTGAGCGCCAGCGTCACCACATCGACATTGCCGGTGCGCTCGCCATTGCCGAACAGCGTGCCTTCCACGCGATCCGCACCAGCCATCAGGCCGAGTTCGGTGGCGGCGATGCCGGTGCCGCGGTCATTGTGCGGATGCAGCGAGATGATGACGTTCTCGCGGTTGTCGATGTTGCGGCACATCCATTCGATCTGGTCGGCATAGATGTTCGGCGTCGCCATTTCCACGGTCGACGGCAGGTTGAGGATCAGCTTGTTCTCGGCCGTCGGCTTCACTTCGGCAATCACGGCATTGCAGATCTCCAGCGCCACCTCGAGTTCCGTGCCGGTAAAGCTTTCCGGCGAATATTCGAAGCGATAGCCGCCACCAGCCTTTTGCGACATGTCCATGATCATCTTGGCCGCATCGACGGCGATCTGCTTGATGCCCGGCACATCCTTGGCAAACACCACGCGGCGCTGCAGTTCTGACGTGGAGTTGTAGAAATGGATGATCGGCTTGTGCGCGCCTTCCAGCGATTCAAACGTGCGGGTGATCAGCTCCGGCCGGCACTGCACCAGCACCTGCAGGGAAACATCCTCCGGCACGCCCCCCTCTTCCACGCACCAGCGGGCAAAATCGAAATCGGTCTGCGAGGCGGATGGAAAGCCGATCTCGATTTCCTTGAAGCCCATGTCGAGCAGCAGCTTGAACATGCGCGCCTTGCGGTCATGCCCCATCGGGTTGACCAGCGACTGGTTGCCGTCGCGCAGATCGACCGAGCACCAGATCGGCGCCTTGTCGATCACCTTGGACGGCCAGGTGCGATCCGGAATGTTGATGGTGGGATAGGCCCGGTACTTGCGGGCGGCATCGGGCATGCCCTTCTTGCCGGAAGCGGTGTCTTCGGCAGCGGAAATCTTGGCATCCATGGTCTCTTCTCCTTCGCGTCCAGCGTCGGCGCTTGTGGCCCAAGGCTGTTACAGCGCCATGACGGTGGATCAAGGCCTCATGCGAGGCTTTTGGTCTTCAAACGGGGATTTTGTGCGAGGAGCTTTTGCCGGCAGGCTCTATCGGCCGCCGGGCGCTCCTCAAAGGACCCGGCAACCGCGGATAAGGCCGAGGAGAAGAAGCGAGTTTAGGGCAAACGACGACGCGCGGTCAGCCATGCGGCCCGCGGCGTATGAAGCAGAAATGGTTTCGCCCGAAATCTTCATGGGCCGAGACATAACGCGAGAAGAATGGCAGCGCAAGGGTGTTATTCGGCGGCGTCCTTGCGATGTTGCGCCAGCCTCTCTTCGACCCACCGTTCAATCAATCGGTCGATACCCAGCCCCAGCCGCCCCGCTTCCGCCGCCATTTCGACGGCAGCCGTTTCAGACAATTTGACGAGGAACAGGTCGCGCCCAATGTCACCTGTCTTGGCCGTGGCCCCATCGAGATAATCATCGATGTCGTCACCATCATCGAATTTTCTGTCGAATTCATCCGCCGAGATCTTGCTCATAGATCAACCTTTCCGATTTACGCACCCGCCTCACGGAGATGATTCGGATCCTCTGACCGCGCCAGGTAAAAATACCGGCCCACAGAGCAGGCCCGATTTTGCCGATGCAAATGAACCGGGGCTCTCCCTCGAAGGAGAGCGGAAGCGTCTTCTTCGATCGATCATACCACAAAGCCTGAGCCTCCACGAAATCGATTCCGTGTTTCGCCCTGTTCATCTCGCTTTTGGCTGGATCGAATTCGAACTGCATCTCATCATCAAATCACAACCATGCGGTGAAATCGAGAAGTTCAACCCTTCGTCGCCATCCGCTTCAGCCCCAGCATGACCGCCCCCGCAATCAGCCCCCAGAAGGCGCCGGAGACGCCGGCAAAAGCGGTGCCGGAGGCGGTGACAAGGAAGGTGATGGCGGCGGCTTCGCGGGTATCGGCGTCGCGGAAGGCGGCCTGTGCGGCGCTGGAAAAGGCGCCGATCAGGGCGAGCCCCGCCACCGCCTGCAACAGGATCGGCGGCGACAGGGCGACGAAAGCGATGATGCCGGAAGCGAGCAGGCCAAAGAAGATATAGGCGATGCCCGCAACGATCGCCGACCAGTAGCGCCGCTTGGGATCGTGATGCGCCTCTTCGCTGGCGCACATTGCCGCCGTGATCGCCGCAAGGTTCACCGGCACGGCACCGAAGGCCGCGCCAATGGCGGAAAACAGGCCGGAGGCGACGAAAAGCGGGTTCGGCGGCGGCTCGTAGCCGTTCACCTTGAGAATGGCGATGCCCGGAATGTTCTGCGAAGCCATGGTGACGATGAAAAGCGGCACGGCCACCGAGATGAAGCCATGCAGGGTAAAGACGGGGACCACCAGAAGAAGCTGCGGATGAATGGACTGGCCAAGCCTTGACAGCACATCCGGCGGCAGATCCACGCCAAACACCAGCACCAGCGCAAAGGCGAGCAGTGCCGCCGGCACGGCCCAGAGACGCTTCCAGATCACCACCAGCATCCAGGTCGCGACGATCGGCAGGCCGAGCCAGGGATTGAAGGCAACCGCCTTGACCGGCGCGAGGCACAGATTGACGAGAATGCCTGACAGCATGGCATTGGCCAGCGGCGCGGGGATCATCCGGATCGCGCGGCCGAGCGGCGAAAACAGGCCCGACAGCACGATCAGCCCGCCGCAGAGAACAAAGGCGCCAGCCGCCGCCGGAAATCCGCCCTCGATCATGCCGACGCTGCTCAAAAGCGCCGCCCCCGGCGTCGACCACGCCACGCTGATCGGCATGCGAAGCCAGAGCGGCAGGAGGATGCCGAGCACACCCATCAGCACCGACAGCACCAGCAGCGCGGAGGCCACCTGGTCCGGCCCGGCCCCCATGGCGCTCAGCCCCTGCATGATGACGGCAAAGGAACTGACGAAGCCGACAAAGGCCGCAAGCAGGCCCATGACCATGGCTTGGATGGAAAAATCTCTGAGCATCGGCACAGTCCGGCTGATTTGAATATGGGTCGGAGAGCCGAAGCAAATTCCCCGCCGGCTGGCAAGGCGAAAGGGCGTCGACTGCGGTTCCTCACCACAGGCAAGCTGGAGATTTTTCGCGGGACATGGTGAGGTGCGCGTCTATCAGGCACTCATCCGGTCCGGCGCCTGGCCGTCCGGCATCTGCGGTGCGCCGTCGCCGGAAACGGCGTTGCGGAAGCAGACGACGCGGTTGCGCCCGCCCCGCTTGGCGGCATAAAGCGCTTCGTCGGCCTTGGCCATCAGCGCGGTCAGCGAGGTATCCCGGCTGGCCATGCCGAGCCCGAGGCTGATCGTCACGGGAATGCGCTCTTCGTGGAAGACAACGGGCAGCACAGCCACGGCCTGGCGCAGCGTCTCCGCAATCACGCCGGGCTTCACATCCACATGGCGCGGCAGGAACAGCCCGAACTCCTCGCCCCCCATGCGCGCAAACAGCGCATCGCGGGACAGAAGGCCGGCCATGGTCTGCGCGACCATCGTCAGCACATGATCGCCGGCGGCGTGCCCATGGCGATCGTTGACCGCCTTGAAGTGATCGATGTCGATCACCACGAAGGCATCGCCCGGCACGGCGCGCTGCGGCAGGCGGTCATGCAGCCAGCGACGATTGTGGACCCGCGTCAGCGCATCGGTCTCCGACAACCGTATCAATCGACGTTCGACGCGTTCCTGGACAAGGATCACCACGAACATCGAGGTGGCAAACTGGCAGAGGATGAGAACGGAAAAGGTCTGGGCCATCGTCATCAACGCCAGATCCGGATTGATGAGACCGATCGCCATGACAAGCCCGATCAGCGGCTTGATGCAGAGCACCACCGCCAGTGCATGGCGGCTGGAGAGACTCTCCTCCAGCGGATCAGACATCACCACCCAGGCACCGGCCAGCGCAAAGCCGGACATGACGGAGATGTAGGCGATGGCACGATAGATGCCCACCAGATAGAATCCGGTCAAGGCAGCCAGAAGAACCAACACTGCCGGCAACAGAAGAAGCAGCAACCAGCGGCCTGCCGGCCGCTCATGCACGAGATTGCGCAGGCTGATCCAGAACAGGGTGTAGGCGAATGGCACGCTCGCGAAACTGAACAGCGTCCAGATGCCACTCCCCCACTGATGCCGCTCGCTGATGCCCGCAAGAAGCGCCCCGGCCGCAACGATGAGAAAGGCGGCCGCCATATTGCCCAGTCCGCGATGCTGAGGGGCGTGCCAGCGCAGGTAAAGCAGACAGATCGCACCGACGATCAGAGACAGAGGATGCAGGACAAGAACGGTCGCAAAATCAAGATGCATGACAACTTCCGGAAACAACCACGTTTCATCCCCATAAGCGACAAAAGTGACATATGGCTAAATGACCGCTTCATTTTCCCGCCTCTCGATCAAGGACAGACGGCTTGCGGGACAGCACAGAGAGATTTTGCCGCGCCTGCGCGGCCGCCGGAACCTTGCCGGATGATGCGCCCCGAGATGGTCGCGACCCGCATCGACGCGTAGCAGCGGAACACGCAGACCGCGGCGCAAAGGCCGGAGAAGCAGGAAAATAACCGTATAGCCACGCCGCATCCGCGGAGGCTCTTGCCTTCCTCCCCCCTTTTGCATAGGACCCCCTCCGACGCATTCGGGGCGTCCCGTTCACTTCCGCCGGAAACGGCTGGGTTCACGAAGGATGAAGCCTTGATCCAGACTCCCTATTATCTCATCGACAAGTCGAAGCTGCTCCGGAATATGGAGAAGATCGCGTTGCTGCGCGAACGTTCCGGCGCCAAAGCGCTTCTGGCGCTGAAATGCTTTGCCACCTGGGGCGTGTTCGACTTCATGCGCGACTACATGGACGGCACCACCTCGTCCTCGCTCAACGAAGTGCGCCTTGGCCACGAGCGTTTCGGCAAGGAGACGCACGCCTATTCGGTCGCCTATGCCGATTACGAGATCGACGAGGTCGTTTCGCACGCCGACAAGATCATCTTCAACTCGATCGGCCAGTTGCAGCGCTTCGAAAAACAGTCGGCCGGCATCATCCGCGGCCTGCGGCTGAACCCCGGCGTATCGTCCTCTACCTTCGACCTGGCAGACCCCGCCCGCCCCTTCTCGCGGCTTGGCGAATGGGATGTCAAACAGGTCGAACCGGTGATGGATCTGATCTCCGGCTTCATGATCCACAACAATTGCGAAAACGGCGATTTCGACCTGTTCGATACCATGCTCGGCCAGATCGAGGAGAAATTTTCGCCCCTTCTGAAGAAGGCTGAATGGGTGAGCCTCGGCGGCGGCATCCATTTCACCGGCGACGCCTATCCGCTCGAACGCTTTGCCGAGCGGCTGAAGCGGTTTGCCGGCGACTACGGCGTGCAGGTCTATCTCGAGCCGGGCGAAGCCTCGATCACCCGATCGACCACGCTGGAAGTCACCGTGCTCGACAAGCTCTACAACGGCAAGGACCTTGTCGTGGTGGATTCATCCATCGAAGCGCACATGCTGGATCTTCTGATCTATCGTGAGAATGCGAAGGTCTCCCCCAACCAGGGACCGCATCGTTACATGGTCTGCGGCAAGTCCTGCCTGGCCGGCGACATTTTTGGCGAGTTCGATTTTCCGAGCGAGCTGAACGTGGGCGACCGGATCTCCATCCAGGACGCCGCAGGTTACACGATGGTCAAGAAAAACTGGTTTAACGGCGTGAAAATGCCGGCAATCGCCATCCGCGAACTGGATGGCAGCCTCAGGACGGTCCGCGAGTTTTCATACACGGACTACGAACAAAGCCTTTCCTGAAATTCCTCATGGCAAAGGTTTCTGACGATTGGACAAGGAGTTGGTCCCCATCATGAAAAAGAACGTGCTCATCATCGGCGCGGGCGGCGTGGCACAGGTCGTGGCGCACAAATGTGCGCAGAACAACGACGTGCTGGGCGATATCCACATTGCCTCGCGCACCAAGGCCAAGTGCGACGCCATCATTGCCTCGGTTCACGAAAAGAAGGCGATGAAGCAGCCGGGCGTTCTCGAAGCCCATGCGCTCGACGCGCTCGACATCGAAGCTACCAAGGCCCTGATCACCAGGCTGGGCACTGAGATCGTCATCAATGTCGGCACCGCCTTCCTCAACATGTCGGTGCTGCGCGCCTGCATGGACACCGGCGTCGCCTATATCGACACCGCCATCCACGAAGAGCCGAACAAGATTTGCGAGACCCCGCCGTGGTACGGAAACTATGAGTGGAAGCGTGCGGAAGAATGCGCTGAAAAGGGCATCACCGCCATTCTCGGCGCCGGCTTCGATCCGGGCGTCGTCAACGCCTATGCGCGGCTCGCCAAGGACGAGTATCTCGACAAGGTGACCGATGTCGATATCGTCGACATCAATGCCGGCAGCCACGGCAAATATTTCGCCACCAATTTCGACCCGGAAATCAATTTCCGCGAGTTTACCGGCGTTGTCTATTCCTGGCAGAAGGGCCAGTGGCAGGTGAACAAGATGTTCGAGATCGGCAAGGATTATGACCTGCCAGTCGTCGGCACCCGCCGCGCCTATCTCTGCGGCCATGACGAAGTGCACTCATTGGCGAAGAACATGGACGGCGCCGATGTGCGCTTCTGGATGGGTTTTGGCGATCACTACATCAACGTCTTCACCGTGCTGAAATCGATCGGCCTTCTCTCCGAGCAGCCGGTGAAGCTCGCCGACGGGTCCGAAGTCGTGCCGCTCAAGGTGGTGAAGGCCTGCCTGCCCGACCCGGCCTCGCTTGCCCCCAACTACGAAGGCAAGACCTGCATCGGCGACTATGTAAAGGGTTTCAAGGACGGCAAGGAAAAGACCGTCTTCCTGTATAACGTCGCCGATCACAAGGAAGCCTATAACGAAGTGGGCAGCCAGGGCATTTCCTACACCGCCGGTGTTCCCCCGGTCGCCGCCGCCATGCTGGTGGCAACCGGCGAATGGGACGTGAAGAAGATGGCCAACGTCGAGGAACTGCCGCCGAAGCCGTTTATCAACCTGCTCAACAAGATCGGCCTGCCGACGCGCATTCAGGACGAGGATGGTGATCGGGCCGTGGCGTTCTGAGCCAAGTTAGAGATGTGATAAGAGATGGGACCCCGCTGGAGGAATTCGGCGGGGTTTTTGTTTGCACCCCATCCCGCCAAACCGGCAGTTGACACCGTGTTCGTTCAGAGAGCCTTTGAAAGGCTTGAAAGCCGAAAGCGGATTCCTGCGATGTCATTGTTCGTTGAAGAGAAGTTGGACGGCCCGATCAGAGGCACCTTCGTCGCTGCCCTCAAGCCGAACGGGACTGGAATCGTCGTCCTCGGCGGTTCCAGTGGCAGGGTTGACGTTCCCAGAGCGCACCTTTTCGCACGGACGGGAGTTCACGCACTCGCCCTGCAATGGTTCGGCGGACGCAACCAGGCAGCGGGGATATGTGAAATCCCGCTTGAAGTCTTCACGGATGCGACCGACTTCCTGATCTCAAAGGGCTGTCAGCGAGTAATTTTCATTGGAACGTCGAAGGGCGCAGAAGCGGCCCTGTTGGCGTCAACACTTGATCACCGCATTCGCGTTGTGATCGCGATCAGTCCAAGCTCTGTCGTGTGGGGCAATATAGGACCAGGCATCGATGGCATCGCATGGCCCGAACGGTCCTCGTGGTCGTTCCGTGGTCAGCCCTTATCGTTCGTCCCCGCCATACTTGATTGGCAACCGGAATACCGCGAGCAGTTGATCTCCTATCGCTCGTTTTTCCAACAATGCCTGGTGCAGAACAGCCACGCTGTGGCCTCCGCTCGTATCCTGATCGAAAAGTCTCCCGCCGACATGATCCTGATCGCCGGCTGCGATGATGCTCTCTGGCCATCGGAGGTTTTTGCGACGGAACTATCCGCACAACGACGCAATGACAGCAGATTGACGCTCCTTTTGACGGATGCAGAGGCGGGGCACCGCATTCTTCTGCCGGGCGAAGACACTCCGAGATCAGCGTTACACGCCCATGGAGGCAATGACGAAGCAGACGCAAGGCTTGGCAGGAAAGCCTGGCAGGCCATACTTCAGATCCTCTAGGGAAACACCTGGAGCGACCCCCAACCCGCCCCACTCAAATATAAAGCGGGGCCATCCTTCGCCAGGCGCTGGCGCGGTGGGCGCGGCCGTGCCAGATGTGCATCTGGTGCTGCACGCCGTGTTCCTGCAGCAGGTGGCTGAGGTGGCGGTTGTTGTCGAGAAACGGGTCTTCGGCGCCGATCGTCAGCACGATTTCCATCCGGCGCAGGTGGTCGAGCTGCGGGCCGGCGGGAAGATTGGCGAGAAAGTGGGTCGGGGTGCGGAAATAGACGTCGGTGTCATAATAGCCGCCCAGCAGATCGTCGAAATGTTCCACCTTGAGGGTGAGGTCGTAGCGGCCGGAAAAGGCAACGAGCTTGCGGAACAGATGCGGGTGGCGGAAGGCGAGGCTGGCGGCCTGGAAGGCGCCGAGGCTGCAGCCCTGGACGATGGTGCAGTCATGGGGGTTGCGGGCATTCATCAGCGGCAGCACTTCTTCCAGCACATAGTCCTCGAAGAGCGCGTGGCGGCGGATGCGATCGGCGGGGTGGCGCCAGTGGCTGTAGAAGGTTTCCCCCGCCAGCCCCTCGATGCAGAAGAGCTGCAACTGCCCCGCCCTCACCTTTTCCGAAAGGCTCGCCACCACGCCGAGCTGTTCATATTCGAAGAAGCGGCCCTCCCGGGTTGGGAACATCAGAACCTTGGCGCCGGCATGACCGAAAACAAGAAGCTCCATGTCGCGATGGAGCCGTGGACTGTACCAGCGTAGATATTCCCGGATCATGTCACCCCGAAGAACTGCCTGACCTTCTCGGAGAGAAGGTTATGCTGCACCGCAGCGTCAGGATAGTCGAAGTGCCCCGCGTCGAGAATGAAGGTTTCATTAAATTTTGATTTCGCAAGCGCATTGGCCACCGAAAACTGGCAGGGGGGTGCCACCGCCGGATCGAAGCGCGCCGCCGCCACCAGCATCGGCTGGGTGATGCGGGTGGCAGCGGTCGCCGAATCGAAGAGCCGCAGCATCTCGTCCACCTCCGGATGCGTGCGTCGGTAGGCCTGCACGGAGGCCGCACTGCCGGTGCTCGGCAGCGTCAGCCACAGCGGACGGTTGCCGAAGGTCGGCACTTCCAGAAAGCCGCGATCGATGCGCCGGTCGTACGGCATGGCGAGCGCGCCGATGCCGCCGCCAAAACTGATGCCGCTATAGCCGATGCGCCCGGCAAGCTTCGGAAACAGGGTGGAAAGCGCCGAGACCGCGATCCACAGATCCTCCACGCAACCGCCGATCACATAGCGCTCCGGCTTGTCGATGTGGTGCAGCACATGCCAGACGGCATTGCCGGAAATCGGCGGATGCGGGCTTTTCGACATGCCGCGAAAGCAGGGAAAGAGAAGTGCGGCATCCTTGACGGGATAATCGTAATCCGGTGCATCGCGTCCGCCATAGCCATGGCCGACGACGATGCCACGCCGTGCCTCGCGCCCCTTCGGCGTCAAGAGCCAGCCGCCGATGCGCACCCGGTCGGTGGAGGTGAAGCGGATCTCGCGCACATGCCAGTCGTCATGGTCGCTGGCGCCGGGCAGAAGCTCCGGCTGCGGCTTCACCTTCAGCGCCCGCTCGTAACGCCGCGCCCAGAAGGCATCGAACCCCTCCGGCGCCTCGGGCGGCATCAGCGCCAGCAGCGCCTCCAGGCTGTAGCCATAGGTCGGATCGAAGGGATAGGGGTGAACGGTCGGAATGCTCATCGCTGGATCTTGCCTTGCAGAACGGGTCCCGGACGGGCGGAAGGCGCCGCCTCTGTCGGGTGCATCGATACGGAAAACCCCGCCGAATCGCTCCGGCGGGGTGCATGTCGAACAGGTTGCCGCGAAAGGCTCAGCCGATTTCGGACTGGCTTTCGACGATCTTCGAGACCAGGCCATAGGCCACGGCGTCTTCGGCCGACAGCCAGTAGTCGCGGTCGATGTCCTTGGCGATCTTCTCTTCCGTCTGGCCGGTGGCCTTGGAGAAGATCTTGATCAGACGCTGGTTCATCTTGATGATTTCGCGCGCCTGGATCTCGATGTCGGAGGCCATGCCGCGGGTGCCGCCGGACGGTTGATGCAGCAGGAAGCGGGTGTTCGGCAGGCAGATACGGCGTTCCTTCGGCACCGACACGTAGATCAGCGCGCCAGCCGATGCGACCCAGCCCGTGCCGATGATCCAGACCTTCGGCTTGATGAACTTGATCATGTCATGAATCGAATCGCCCGATTCCACGTGGCCGCCGGGCGAGTTCACGTAGATGCGAATGTCTTCGTCGGAGGCGGCGGCCAGAGCCACCAGCTGGGTGCAGACCTTCTGCGCCAGTTCCTGCGTGATCCCGCCATAGATGAAGATCGAGCGCGACTTGAAAAGGTTCGCCTCCGTTTCCTTGCCGAGCGGCAATTCCTTGCTCTTGTCGTCGTCGTTTTCATCAAGCATCGAGCGCTCTCCAATCTCAGTTCCGTAGCTTCGGACATAATGCGTTCGGCGACGTAAAACAATGAGCGAAACACGAGTAAGGTGAATGCCGCCTTCGTCATTTTGCGGATGGACAGATTTTTGGGCACTGCCTAATCTTGCGGCTGACGATGGGTGCCCGCCTCCCGGCATCCGCTCGCCGCCATTTCAGGGGAACCACCATGTTGAAACGCCTTTCGCTCACCGCCGCCATGCTGGCCGCCGCCGCCGCACCGGCCTTTGCCCATCTCGATCCGCTGGAACACGGCTCGTTTGCCGCCGGCCTTTCGCACCCGATCTTCGGCGCCGACCACGTGCTGGTGATGATTTCCGTCGGCCTCTGGGCAGCGCAGATCGCCGGGGATCCGGAGCGGCGGGCCGCTCTCTGGGCCGTGCCGGCCGCCTTTGTCTCCACCATGGCCTTCGGCTTCCTGCTCGCCGTGCTCGGCGTTCACCTGCCCTTCGTGGAGCCGGCAATCCTCGCTTCCGTCATCGGCCTTGGCCTGCTGGTCGCCGTTGCGGTTCGCCTGCCGGTGGCCGCCTCCGCCGCAGTCGTTGCCGTCTTTGCCCTCTTCCATGGCCATGCGCACGGCACGGAAATTGGCGAGGCCGGCGCGCTGGAATTCGGCCTCGGCTTCGTCCTCTCCACCGCCTTCCTGCATGTCGTCGGCATCGGCCTTGGCATCGTTGCCCAGCGCGTGACGCCCGTCGTTGCCCGCATCGTCGGGGCGCTGACGGCACTTGCCGGCCTGTCGCTCGTCTTCGGCGGCTGACCGCTTTTTCGGGGCCGGTTCGCCGGCCCCGTTTACGCCCTCTCAAGCTTACCGAGATTTAAGATTGCGGCGGCTGAAAAAGCCGGAATCCGGCCCTATTTTATTCTCATGCACGGGGACCTATCCGCCCGTCAGGAGATCGCCATGTCACCGGAAGAACGCCAGCTGCTGAATGATCTGTTCCAACGCATCAGGAGCGCCACCGCGACACCGCGGGATGGCGAGGCCGAGCGCCTGATTGCCGATGCGGTGCGCAACGAACCTTCTGCGCCCTATTATCTGGCGCAGGCCGTAATCGTCCAGGAAAAGGGGCTGGAAGCCGCCTCTCGCCGCATCAACGAACTGGAAGCGCGCGTGCGCGACCTGGAAGCGCAGGCAGCCACACCTGCCGAGGAGCAGCGTGGCGGCTTCCTGAGCTCCATCTTCGGCTCCGGCCAGCCGCCGCGCCCCGCGCAGCGTCCCGCCTATAATCCCATTCCCTCGACGGCCCCTTCCGCTGGCCCGTGGGGAAGCACGCAGCCGGCCTATGGTGCACCCCAGGCTTATGCGCCGCCGCAGCAACAGCCGGTTGCCGGCCCTTGGGCGCAGCAGGGCATCCGCGCGCCGTCTGCCGGCAGCAGCTTTCTCACAGGTGCGCTCGGCACGGCAGCCGGTGTTGCCGGCGGCATGCTGCTTGCCAATTCACTCAGCGGCATTTTCGGCAACCACATGTCGGGGCTGGGCCTCGGCAATCCTCTGGGGGAAGGTTTTGGCCACGGCCCGATCGAGGAAACCGTGATCAACAACTATTACGGCGATGCGGGCCAGACCACGGTGGCCGATGTGGGCGACAACCTGCAGCAGGCAGGCTATGATGACAATACCGACTGGAACGCCGACGATACCGACGATGGCAGCGACGACAGCGATTTCGTCTGATCGAGACGCCGCCTGAGCAAACGCACACACGAAAGGCCCGGCCTCCTTCGCGCAGACCGGGCCTTTTCGTATTCAGGATTTGATCAGGTGGACCGGATCAGCCGCGGCCGCGATAGGTCGGCACGCCCTGGTCCGGAAGCCACACGCCCTCGGGTGCCGCACCCGTCTGCCAGAAGACGTCGATCGGAATGCCGCCGCGCGGATACCAGTAGGCCCCGATCCGCAGCCACTTCGGCGCCAGGAGATCGACAAGACGCTTGGCGATGTAGACGGAGCAATCCTCGTGGAAGGCACCGTGGTTGCGGAAGGAAAACAAAAACAGCTTCAGCGACTTCGATTCCACCAGAAACTCGCCCGGGATGTAATCGATGACGATATGGGCGAAATCCGGCTGGCCCGTCATCGGGCAGAGCGAAGTAAATTCCGGGGCGGTGAAGCGCACCACGTAATCGGTTCCGGCATTGCTGTTCGGCACACGCTCCAGCACCGCCGTTTCCGGGCTGGTGGGGGCATCCACCTGCTTTCCGAGCTGCGAGAGCCCGCTGACATCCGTCATGCTCATCTTACTGACCTTCTACCTTGACCTTGAGCCCATGAGCGCGTTCGCCCTCCGGCTCCACATGAATGGCGAGAGAAGCGCCGGGAATAGCCTCCTTGATCGCATCTTCCAAGCGATCGCAGATTTCATGCGCCTCGCCGACAGCCATGTTGGCGGGAACAACGAGGTGGAAATCGATGAAGGCGGCCGCTCCCGCGCGACGGGTGCGCAGATCATGCACGCCAAGCACGCCGGATGAATTGGTCCGGATCGCCTCGCGGATCGCCTCTTCCTCTTCCGGCTCCACCGCCTTGTCCATGAGGGCGCCCAGCGAATAGGTGATCACCTTGTAGCCCTGATAGAGAATGTTGAGGGCAACGATGATCGCCATGACCGGGTCGAGAATGGCATAGCCGGTCAGCAGCGCCAGCACGAGGCCGATCAGCACACCGATGGAGGTGACCACATCGGAGAGAATGTGCTGGCCATCGGCCTTCAACGCGGGCGAGCGATGGCTGGTGCCGATGCGGATCAGCACCGTTGCCCAGACGGCATTGATGACGCCGGCCAGCGCATTGATGGCAAGGCCGAGCACCGGCGCCTCCGGCAGGTGCGGCTCCATCAGCCCGCCCCAGGCTTCCTTGACGATCAGAAGCGCGGCCACCACGATCAGAACGCCCTCCAGCACCGCCGAGAGATATTCCGCCTTGTGGTGGCCGAACTGGTGGTCCTCGTCGGCCGGACGCTGCGCGTAGCGGATCACGCCATAGGCCACCACGGCAGCCGTGACATTGACGGAGGATTCCAGGCCGTCGGAAAGCAGCGCCACCGAACCGGTGACCCACCAGGCCAGGAGTTTCAGCGCCATGACGCCGACCGACAGGGGAATCCCCCACAGGGCCAGCCGCTGCACCAGTTGTTTCTCGTCGTCGGTCATCGTCTTTCCGTGCGCATGCGAATGATTTGCAAGAGGCCTGAAACAGCGAAACCGCCGAAGCGCTCTTGTAGCGCCCGGCGGTTTCGATTTCGTGGCGTCTATCGCTCGGATTGCGCAAAAAGTCAAAGCGCTTCTCAACCGGGGCCGGAATGCCATAAATAGGCCACGACTCCGACCCTTGCTGGCGCCACAGGCCGAGGACCCTCAGCGGGTTCGGGCAGCGGGTTCGGGCGGAACAGACGGATGATCTACAGACGGATTGCCATGCGTGCGGGCCAGACGGTTCTGGCGCTGTCGCTCTCGTTCGGCACCTATCTGTGCGCTCTGCAATGGACGGGCAATTTCCATGAGGTGATCCCCGGACGCTTCTACCGCTCCGCACAGCTTTCCGGCACGGCGCTCAGCCAGGACATCGAGACATACCATATCCGCACGGTCATCAACCTGCGGGGGGCCCAGCCCGGCGCAGGCTGGTATGAGGACGAACTGGCCGTGGCAAGAGCGCATGGGGTGAACCACGTGGACTTTACCATGTCGGCCGAGCGGGAGCTGACGCCCGCGCAGAGCTTTGCGCTGGTGGCACTGATGCGCAACGCGGAGGGGCCGATCCTCGTTCACTGCAAGAGCGGCGCCGACCGCACGGGGCTTGCCTCCGTCATGTATCTGCAGCAGATCGCTGGTGTTGATGAAAAGACAGCCGAATGGCAGCTGACACCGCTGTTCGGGCATCTCAACATTCCCTTCACCGGTGTCTATGCCATGGACGATACCTGGGAGCAGTTCGAGAAACTGGTGGGATTGCCAAGCTGACCGGTCCGGAGCCTTACGGCACGTCAACCCTGCCTCAGCTCAGCAGCAACCCCATCTGGACCACATCGATGAACCGGCCGTCGATACGCACACCATCGCGCGCGATGCCTTCCTCAACGAAGCCGACCTTTTCGTAGAGTGCCCGGGCGCGCAGGTTGTCTGCATGGACATCGAGATCAATGCGGTGCAGCCCCTGCGCCCGGGCCGCATCGATGGTGGCGGTGATCAGCCGGCGGCCGAGCCCGCGCTCGCGATAGCCGGGGATGATCCCCATGCCGAGCGTACCGCGATGGGCATGGACCTCGCGTGGATGGCGACGAATATCACACCAGCCGACAACCCGCCCCTCAGCGAGCGCAACGAATTGCGGATGGCCGTTGCGGATATTGTCCTGCACGAAATCGCGTGTGCCTTCCAGCGGCGGCGCCTCCAGAAAGGAAAGATATCGACGCTCGCGCGCGACGGTATCGAGGGCCGCATGAAAGCCCTCGACATGCGCTTCCCGGATCGGTTCGATGCCGATCGGCTCCATCTTACGCCGCCTGTTCCTTGGCGCGGCGCGACAGCTTGGCCACCACGTTCTCGATCATCCGCATGCCGGCATCGCCGCCGAGCGTCATGATCGATTCCGGATGAAACTGAACGGCGGCCACCGGCTCCCTGGCATGCTCGATGCCCATGATCGTGCCATCCTCGCTTTCGGCGGTGATGATGAAATCGGGGTGCAGCGTCTTCGGATCGGCAAAGATGGAGTGATAGCGCCCCACCGTCACCTCGCGGCCGAGGCCTGCAAACACGATGCCGGGTTCCAGCACGCGGATGCGCGACGGCTTGCCGTGCATGGGAACCGCGAGATGGCGGAGTTCGCCGCCATAGGCTTCCGCCAGCGCCTGGAGACCAAGGCACACGCCGAAGATCGGCAGACCCTTGGCGCGGGCCGTCCGGATCGTCGTCTTGCAGTCAAAGTCCTTTGGATTGCCCGGTCCGGGCGAGAGCACCACGAGGTCCGGCTTGATCCGGTCATAGATCTCTTCCGGCACCGGCGTACGCACCGTGGAAACCTCGGCCCCCGTCTGGCGGAAATAGTTGGCCAGTGTGTGAACGAAACTGTCCTCGTGATCGACGAGCAGGATCTTCACCCCCTGCCCGACCGTCTGCACATCGCGGCTGATCTTGGCGGTATTGCCCGTGCGGGCATCCCGGATGGCGGCAATCATGGCGGAGGCCTTCAGTTCGGTTTCGGCTTCTTCTTCCTGCGGATCGCTGTCGTTCAGCAGGGTTGCGCCGGCGCGCACCTCGGCAATGCCGTCCTTGATGCGGATGGTGCGCAACGTGAGACCCGTATTCATGTCACCGTTGAAGCCGACCATGCCGATCGCACCGCCATACCAGGCGCGCGGGCTCTTTTCGTGTTTCTCGATGAAGCGCATGGCCCACAGTTTTGGCGCACCGGTAACGGTGACGGCCCAGGCGTGGGAGAGGAAGCCATCGAAGGCATCCATATCCGGGCGCAGGCGTCCCTCGATATGGTCGACCGTGTGGATGAGACGCGAATACATCTCGATCTGCCGGCGGCCGATCACCTTGACGGAACCGGGTTCGCAGACGCGGCTCTTGTCGTTGCGGTCGACGTCCGAGCACATCGTCAGTTCAGACTCGTCCTTCTTGGAATTCAGCAGCTTCAGGATCTGCTCGCTGTCGGAGATCGCATCCTCGCCGCGACGGATCGTACCGGAAATCGGGCAGGTCTCGATGCGGCGGCCGGAGACGCGCACGAACATTTCCGGCGAGGCGCCGACCAGATATTCCTGATGACCGAGATTGATGAAGAAGGAATAGGGCGACGGGTTGATCGCCTTCAGCCGGTTGGAGATCTGCGAAGGCTTCGAATCGCAGCGCTCCATGAACTTCTGGCCGGGGACCACCTCGAACAGGTCCCCGCGACGGAAGCTTTCCTTCGCCTTGACGACGAGTTCGGCATATTCGCCGGGGCGGTGATCGCCCTTCGGCGGGATCATGTCCGTGGTGCGGAAGGGTTCCGGCGCAATCTCCTCCGCCTTGCCGACAGTGGTCCTGTCCTCGCGGGAAAAGTCGTAGCGGTCGATCCAGGCCTTGGCGGCATGATGGTCCACGACGAGGATTTCATCCGGCAGGAACAGCACCATGTCGCGCTGGTCATCGGGACGGGTGAGCGAAAGGTCGATGGAATCGAACTGGAAGGCGAGATCGTAACCGAAGGCGCCGAACAGGCCGATGGCACTATCGGCTTCCGAATGGAAGAGATCGACGATGGCGCGCAGCACGGTAAACACCGTCGGCATCTTGGAGCGCTCTTCCTCGGTAAAGGCGCGGGTGGGGGCATTGACGGAAAGATCCAGCCTGCGAGCGGTGCGCGCGCCCAGCGTCAGGTCCGGCTCGCGCGACAGGCGCTCTGCGATGAAATCGAGCAGCACCTCGCCACGGCCGTTATAGGCCTCGATCCAGACAGCGCGGCCAAAGGACGAGACACCGAGCGGCGGGTCGACGATGGCCGTATCCCAGCGGGTATAGCGGCCCGGATATTCGTAGTTGGAGGAAAAGACAGCGCCACGGCGTTCGTCCAGCTTGTCCACATAGCTGGACACCGCATCGGCATAGGGGGTTGGCCGACGCTTGCGGCTAACAGTAATCCCGCCGCGGGTCTCATAGACTTCCGAACCGTCGTCTTCGATGATGGTTACCATGCTGTCACCTCTTCCACTTTCCCTTCGGACCCGGTTCTGGAGGAGGCTTTGCACGAAAAAAGCCGCCTCGGGAGTTTCGGGCGGCTTTGTCTCGTCTCAGGACATGACTGGTCAAGGCCGCTGTCAGCGAGCCCACCACCAGATAACCATGATCATCGACGTTTTCATGCTGATGTGATAGCGCGACCGGCCGGTGCCTGCAAGTCCTGAAATGAGTGTCATTTTTACGCGAACATAGACAAGGCAATACAATTAGCGATTAAATAATTTTTGTGTGTATTAGTTAATGCGAAAGATCGGGCATTCGCCCGGCAACGCCTGGTCCGGGGGCCATTCGCATGAACATCACAATCTCGCGGTTTCTGGGGCTCTTCGGCCTCACGCTGCTGCTGAGCCTTGGGCTTGCCATCGGCGTGCTGCTCTATTCTCTGCAGCAACTGAAGGTGGACGGCCCGGAATACGAACGCGTCGTCGATGCCAAGGATCTCATTGCCGATATCCTGCCGCCACCGATGTTTCTGGTGGAAGCTTATCTGACGGCGACGGAAACGGCGCGTCATCCGGATGAGACCGATGCCAATATCGAGATCCTGAAGAAGCTCCGGCAGGATTATGACACGCGGATGGCCGTCTGGGCCGGCAAGGACCTGCCCCCCGAGATCCGCACGCATCTGGACACCAAGGTGAAGCCGGCGGCAGAAGCCTTCTGGGACCTGCTGTTCCGTCGCATCGTGCCGCAGTTCAATCTTGCCAAGAATGACGGACGCGATACCAATCTCGCCCCGCTGCGGCGCCAGTTCCAGGTGCAGCGCGCAGCCGTGGTCGAACTGGTCGCCCTCTCTGAGGCCTATCAGAAGAGCGTGGAAGCGCGGGCACGCAAGGCAGACATCACCTATCGCCTGTCGGCCTATGCGGCAAGCCTGCTGGCGTTTCTGGCGTTGATCGGCGGTCTCTTCCTGTTCCGGCGCATGGCCATCACCCCCATGCGCGACATGGACCGCTACATGACCGCGCTGGCCGGTGGAGACTACCAGACTGCGGTGCCGCATCTTAAGCGACGCGACGAGGTCGGCGAGATGGCCAAGGCCGTCGCCCATTTCCGCAAAGCCGCTCTCGAAAAGCAGGCGCTTGAAGAAGAGGCGCGCCGCCAGGCCGAACAGGCCGCCGCCGAACGCAACAACCGGCTGAGCGCCGAGATCGAGCGGGCGGAGACGCTGAACAAGGTGATCGGCGAACTGGGTGCGGGCCTCGACCGGCTGTCGCGCTTCAACATCCACGATACACTGGACCAGCCCTTCCAGGCTGAGTTCGAGGTTCTGCGGCAGAATTTCAACCGCTCGCTGGCCGTCTTCCAGCAGACGATGCGGCGTGTGCTGGGCAAGGCGGACGAGATCCGCGCCAATGCCGAAAGCCTCGACGGCTCCGCCGACAATCTCGCCCGCCGCACCGAACAGCAGGCGGCCGCACTCGAGGAAACGGCGGCGGCCCTCGACCAGATCACCTCCAAGGTTGCCTCCTCCAACGAACTGACCCGCACCACCCGCGTCAAGAGCAGCCATGCCCGCGACAATGTCGGTCGCTCGGCCGGCGTGGTCCGCGAGGCGATTGCCGCCATGAGCCGCATCGAGGAGGCGTCGCGGCAGATCGGCTCGATCACCGGCGTGATCGACGAGATCGCCTTCCAGACCAATCTTCTGGCTCTCAATGCCGGCGTCGAGGCCGCCCGCGCCGGCGAGGCCGGCAAGGGCTTTGCCGTTGTGGCCCAGGAAGTCCGTGCGCTGGCCCAGCGCTCGGCTGCTGCCGCCCAGGAAATCAGCACGCTGATTGCCCATTCCAACCGCGAGGTGGCCGGAGGCGTCGATCTTGTCAGCCGCACGGGGCAGTCGCTGCAGGAAATCGAGGGCGACATCGTCTCGATCGCCACGGATATCGAGACGATTTCCCAAAGCACCTCCGAACAGTCCGACGTGCTGCAGGCGATCAATACCTCCGTCAACCAGATGGACCAGATCACCCAGCAGAACGCCGCGATGGTGGAGGAAATGAATGCCGCCTCCCATTCGCTGACCGAAGAGGTGGGCGAGATGGTCAGCCTCGTCGGCCAGTTCATCCGTGACGACAACCGGCCGGGTCAGGCCATGGCACCGCGCGCCGCCTGAGGCACCGGTCGACCACAAGAAGCCATGCGAGGACGCCACCAAATGGCGTCTGGCGCGTTTCCTTCCCGAACCAACAGGGAAGGAAGCGCCATGTTCGCCCGTTTTCTTGCTGCCGCAGCCGCCATGCTGCTCTCGACCGGCATGGATCTGCCCGAGACCGGGCCACGTCCCGCCGAAAGGCCGCAAGCCGCAGAGCCTGCCTCTGCGCCCGCCGGGACGGCACCGGCGACCGCGCCCGTTCCCGAGGCAAGGCCAGAACCGCCACAGGACGCCGACAAGGCTTCGTCCGAACCGGCACCGGCTGCGAACACCGCCCCCAATGCTGCCCCGACGAAAGATGGGGAAGAGACGGAAAAGGGCGCGAGCGGCGCCGAAACGGAGCCCCCTCCGCCCGCCGTCGAAAAGGAGGATCCGGTGGCGCTGAAGGCCTGCCTTGCGGATCTCGACAGGCTCGGCACGCGCTACGAAACACGCCCCGCCATCACCGGCGAGGAGCCCGGCTGCGGAATTGACAGCCCGATCGTCGTGCGCGAGATCCTGCCGGACGTCCCCCTCTCAGAGGAAACACCGATGCGATGCGAGACGGCGCTGTCGCTGGCCCGCTGGATGGCGGAGACGGTCAATCCTGCCCTGCACATCGCCTTTCCGGACCGGCGGATCACGTCCGTGAAGAATGCCGCCGCCTATTCCTGTCGCAACCGCAACAGCGCCGAGCGGGGCAAGATTTCCGAGCATGCCCGCGGCAATGCCATCGACATCACCGGCTTCGTGCTGGACGACAGGCAGACGATTGCCATGACCCCGCGACAAGAGGATTCAACGCTGACGGGAGCCTTCCAGCGCACTGCGACCGCCGGGGCCTGCCTGCATTTTTCAACCGTGCTGCCGCCCGGCAGCGACGCGACCCATCAGGATCACCTGCATCTCGACGTGCTGGAGCGAAAGGGCGGCTATCGTTATTGCCGGTAGCGATGGGGCAACGGCGGCACAGGCCGGCAAAACACCGCATTCAGCGCCAGCCGCGGTCAGCCGGCCATTTCGCCGAACAGCGGTCCCGGCTGCGCAGCGATCCGGAAGCAGCCTTTGCCCGCGGCCTTGGCCCTGTAGAGCGCCCGATCGGCATCGAGCGTTGCCTGCCGGAGGTCGGTCGCATCGGCGGGGATCAGGCCGATGCCGATGCTGACGCCGATTGTCGACAGACTGCCAGCCACTGGATAGGGCGTCATGAGCCGCCGGATGAGGCGGCTGGCCAGCGCCTTGGCATCCTCCTCGCCGACGCAGGTCGTCAGCAGCAGAAATTCGTCCCCGCCCAGACGACAGATGGCGGAGCCGGACGGCGCCTGTTCCCGCAGCCGGTCCGCGACCTGACACAGCAGATCATCGCCCGCCACATGGCCAAGCCGGTCATTGACGGACTTGAAGCCATCGAGATCCAGACAGAGCAGGGCATTGGCCATGCCGCCAGCCAGCATTTCACGTGCCTGCGCATCGAGACCTCGGCGGTTGAGAAGTCCTGTCAACGGATCGGCGAAGGACTGCTTGCGGCTTTCGATCTCGGCGGCAATGGCCCGCACGGTGGTGGCACGCTGCTGGCGCATGATGCCGATGCAGACGATGACGAACAGCAGGCCCTGCAGGGCCAGCAGCGGGGCGAAATCCGGGTTTCGCAGGGCAAACGGCACCTTGTAGGACAGATCGATGATTGCGACCTGGATCAGCGCATAGCGCATGGCCGCAAAATTGCGCGAGACGATGCCGGCACAGGAGCCGAGCGCAGACGCCACCACGATGATGAACATCGGCATGTCATCGCTGAACCCCACCACCGTCGTCGTCGCTGCAATCAGGCTGGCCCACAGCAGACCGCAGGCAAATACGACGTCCGGGGCAAACCGGGCGAACCTGCCATGCATCACACCGAGCCGCGCCAAAAGCGAGAGAAGATCCAGAGCGGCGATAACCAAGAGAACCGGATGGTCGAGACGCGCATAGGCGACCAGCGTCACGCAGATGGAGTTGACGCTGCCGCAGACGATGGCATGCGTCGAATTGGCGATGGTCGCGCCAAGACGATGGCGCATCTCCTCGCTGACGTCGCTGCCCAGGCTGCCGATCCATCTGAGGACCGGCCATCGTGGCGGATCAATGCCGCCGGCTATTCTGTGTGTCATTCAGGGTCTCCGAATGACAGAAGCCTGCCATTCGAGCCTTGAAATCCCCTTAGCGCACACGCCTTGTGTCCTTGCCTGCCACCGATTTTGCCGCAGCGGTTAACGGGTGGTAGACGCGTGTCAACCAGAACCGGGAGTGTCCGTCAGAACAATCCTTCCACATGACCCTCGGCATTCAGCCGGATGCGTTCGGCCGATGGTGAACGCGGCAGGCCGGGCATGGTGCGGATTTCGCCTGTTATCGCCACCACGAAGCCGGCGCCGGCAGAAAGCCGCACCTCGCGCACCGGCACCACATGGCCGCTCGGTGCGCCGAGCAGGTCCGGATTGGTGGAGAAGGAGTATTGCGTCTTGGCAATGCAGACCGGCAGGTGGCCATAGCCCTGCTCCTCGAAGCTGCGCAGCTGCGCCAGCACGGCGCGCTCGGCCGTCACCTCGCCGGCCCGGTAGATCTCGCGGGCAACCTTCTCGATCTTGGAAAACAGGGAGAGATCGTCAGCATAGAGCGGCTTGAAGCGCGCGGTGCCGTCCTCGGCAATCTGCGCCACCCGCCGCGCCAGATCCTCGATGCCGGCCGAGCCGTCCGCCCAGTGGCGGCAGAGGATGGCCTCCACGCCGAGCGCCGCCGCATAGGCCTTCACCGCCGCCACCTCGGCCTCGGTATCGGACGAGAAGTGATTGATCGCGACGACGACCGGCACGCCGAACTTCTGGAGGTTCTCGATATGGCGGCCAAGGTTGACGCAGCCTGCGCGCAGCGCCTCGACGTTTTCCTGCGACAGGTCCGGCTTGGCGACACCGCCGTTCATCTTCAGCGCGCGCACAGTCGCGACGATGACGGCGGCAGAGGGCGAAAGCCCGGCCTTGCGGCACTTGATGTCGAAGAATTTTTCGGCGCCGAGATCGGCACCGAAGCCGGCTTCGGTCACCACGTAATCGGCAAGCTTCAGCGCCGTCCGGGTCGCCACCACCGAATTGCAGCCATGGGCGATGTTGGCGAAGGGGCCGCCATGCACGAAGGCCGGATTGTTTTCCAGGGTCTGCACGAGGTTCGGCTGCATGGCATCCTTCAGCAGCACGGCCATGGCGCCATCGGCCTTCAGGTCGCGGGCAAAGACCGGCGTGCGGTCGCGGCGATAGCCGACGATGATGGCGCCGAGCCGGGCTTCCAGATCCTTGAGGTCGGTGGCAAGGCACAGGATCGCCATGATTTCGGAGGCGACCGTGATGTCGAAGCCGGTCTCGCGGGCAAAACCGTTGGAGACACCACCGAGCGGGCCGACGATCTGGCGCAGCGCCCGGTCGTTCATGTCCATCACCCGCTTCCAGGTGATGCGGCGCAGATCGAGATCCAGCGCATTGCCCCAGTAGATGTGGTTGTCCACCATCGCCGAGAGCAGATTGTGCGCGGCGGTGATGGCATGGAAATCGCCGGTGAAGTGCAGGTTGATGTCTTCCATCGGCACCACCTGCGCATAACCACCGCCGGCAGCCCCGCCCTTCACGCCGAAACAGGGGCCGAGCGAGGGTTCGCGCACGCAGATGATCGCCCGCTTGCCGATGCGGTTCAGGCCATCGCCGAGGCCGACCGTCGTGGTGGTCTTGCCCTCGCCGGCCGGTGTCGGGTTGATCGCCGTGACGAGGATCAGCTTGCCGTCCGGCCTCCCCTTCTGGGCCGCGATGAAATCCGGGCTGATCTTCGCCTTGTCATGGCCGTAGGGGACGAGGCTTTCGGCGGGAATGCCGAGCTTCGCGCCGATCTCGAAGATCGGTTGCTTCCTGGCGGCGCGGGCAATTTCGATATCGGACGGCACGGCTCCCATGATGTTCCTCGCAGCAGTTGTTTTGCCTTTCATAGACCATGGCAAGGCTGTGTGGAAATGGAGCCCCGCAGCCAAAGCCCGGGACAAACAGAAAAGGCGGCGAGGAAACCCCCACCGCCTTTTCCGCACGCAGCAACCGGAGATCAGAAGCGCTGCGTCAGGGAAATCTTGAAGCTGCGGCCCGGCTCCGAATAGAAGGCACGCGCCTGGCTTGCGGCATTGTCGCGCACCGTCGTGTAGTCATAATACTTCTTGTCGAAGAGGTTGTAGATGCCCGCATTGATGCGCAGGCCCTTCACCTGTTCCGGCTCCCACCAGGCAACGAGATCCGTCAGCCCATAGCCGGGCGTCCTGAAGTAGCTGGTCTGTCCGGCCACCGTGCTGATGTCGACGTCGTTCTGATTGCGCGAGGCGGCAACAGCGGTGAAATCCAGCCCGACGCCCCAGTGTTCGGTATCGTAACCGATGCTCGCCACGGCCTTTACCGGCGCCACCGACTTCAGATACTTGTCATTGTCGAGGTTTTTGCCGAGCGAGGCAACGAGGCCGCCGCCGAAGCGGATGCCGTTGTCGAAGGTGCGGTGAGCGGAGAGTTCGACGCCGTAGATTTCGGCGCGCGCGATGTTGCGGTACTGGGTGATACCGCCCTGCGGATAGGAGGCCAGACTGTAACCCATCGCGGTCGCCTCGGCGGCACTCAGGCTGCGCACGTCAATGAAGTTGCGATAGCGGTTGTAGAAGAGGTTGACGCGCCCGCCAAAGGCCTCGTCGCCCAGATTTGCTCCCACCTCGACACCATTGCTGGTTTCCGATTCGAGATCCGCATTGCCGAGACGCAGGTAGGTGCCCGGCGCGCCGAAGGAGCTGTAGAGTTCGCCGGCGGTCGGGGCGCGGAAGGCCATGGACCATTGGGCGAACAGCTCCGCCTGCGGCGCGACGTCATAGGCCAGGCGCAGTTTCGGCGAGAGACCGGCATCCTCAAAGCCGTCCGGCAGGCTCGGATTGCTGGCATTGCTGGCGAAGGCATCGGTCATCTTCGGGTCATGCTTTACCCAGTCGAAGCGAACACCGGGCGTCAGGCGCACGCCGCTTCCGCCAAGCGCAATCTCGTCGTCCACGTAAAGTCCGATCCGCTGGCTGTCGACTTTTGGTGTATCGGCCTGGTTGGTGTGCAGGTTGTTGCAGGCGGCGAGCGCACCGGTATAGCTGCCGCTGGAAGGCTTCGGACCGCAGTTGTCATAGCCCGACGAGTACTGTTCGATGGTGCTGGTGGCGAGATCGAAGCCGAAGGTGAAGCGGTTGTTGAACCCGCCGATCTCCGCCTCGCGCTGCGCAGCACCGATCAGGCCGAAGGTGCGTTCCTCGTTGTCGTTGACGCGGCCGATCGGGCCGATCACCGATGTGGTGCGATAACCGGTGTAGCCATCGGCGGTGCGGGTGCGCATAAAGTAGAGCGAGGCCCAGGCATTGTCGAAGAGGCTGTCGTCGCTCTCGCTTTCGAATTTGTAGTCGAGCGATACGCGGTCGCGCTCATTGTCCTTGTGGCCGATATAGTCGCCCGGGCGATAGTTGCCGGTGGTCGACTGAGAGGTCTTCATGTCGGTGTCGCGATCCTTGCGATAGCGCTCCGCCGTGAGGCCGATGGTATGGCCGCCTTCCAGCTGCTGGCGCAGCTTGAAAAGCAGGTTGTGCTGATCGTAATCGGACGGGTTCGCCTCGGTACGGGTCGTGGAATAGCCACCGACATCGCCGGCCGTCTTGCGCTCATGGCCCTTGCGATAGCTGCCCTGGAACAGGATCGAGGTGTTTTCGATCCGCTTGGCAATCGCGGCAGACCCCTCCCAGCTGCGATCACTGCTGTCATAGGTCGTTTTCGCCAGTGCCCCCCAGTCACGTCCCTCGCCGATCAGATCCTCCGGCTCCAGCGTGCGGTAGGCGATAACGCCGCCGAGCGCACCGGCACCAGCGCGGCTTGAATCGGCGCCGCGCATCACGTCGACGGCGGAGAGCGAGGAGAAGCTGAAGGTATCGACGCCGCCCGTCGCGCTGCGGGTCGGATCGTTGAAATAGGGAACCGGAATGCCATCGATGGTGGACAGCACACGGTTGCCTTCGAGACCGCGGATATTCACCGAACCGGTCGTCTTGTTGACGTTTACCCCCGGCTCCGCCACGCGGCCGAGGTCCTCGAGATTGGTGATCTGCTTGTCGGCCAGTTCACGGGCGGTGGTTTCGGTCGCCAATGGCGTATCGGTTGCGCTGCCCTTGGGAGCCGTGACCCGCTCGCCCTTGATGGCGACACGCGGCAAAACGGTGGCCGTCTCCCCTGAGGCAGCCTCCTGGGCAGACGCCTGCACCGCCAGTGCGGCAACGGACAGCGCCGAGCAGGCGAGAAGCGAAAGTTGAAGACGGCGAAGCATTCGAACCCCTTTCGAAAGGCATGAGCGATCGCGCCGAAGCGCGTGCGCCCGACGTGAGATGGCAAGATGGACGATGACCGGGCCAGAGCCTCGCCCGGTTTCCGCCACTTAAAAAACATGATTTATTATGTCAAGATTAAACATGATAAATTTAATCATGTTTGGCGAGGAGCATCATTCGACATCACACTTGTGACCAAGTCGACACATTGTCATGATTTTGTATAAAACCCCGAAGATTCAGGGGCAGAACCTGTGCAGCAGCACTGGACGGGATACTGCGCATGCGCAAAGGTCACGCCACACAAGGTGCAATTGAATGAGACGCGAATACGGAATCCAGCTCGATGTTAGCGCTATCATCTGCATTTCATGCCGATGACGGATCTTGAGGGCACCAGCCATGCGTCTCACGAAACGTTACCGGGAACCGCCATTCTTTAAGTGCAGACTTTCGAAAATTATGTTGGTTCCTGACACAGTTTGATATACTTCTTGCAGCAGCGGTATTTGTCACACTTTTACCTCCCGAAATTATGATCACGCTCGAACGCCATTCGCTCCTCAGCCAGTCGATCTCAACCGCGGATAGTCGCGAAGCGCTTGCGCGTGCGATGGCACGATTGCCGGCACAATTCGGCTTCAAATACTTCACGCTGATGAACTCGCCGGCTGCGACCGATACGCTGATCGCGCCCCTGGCCGTCGAGACAACCTTTCCCGCCAATTTCGTCACGGAATTCGACGAACTGAAGCTTCTCAAGGAATGCCCGCTGGCACCGATGATGAAGAACATGGTGCTGCCGCTTTGCTGGAGCTGCCATGAAAGCGTCAAGGAAGGGCGAATCCTGAACTTCTCGCCGCGTCTCCTGGCCTTCCTCGGCCGCCACGAGATCTCGACAGGCGTCGCCATGCCGCTCTATTCGGCGGACGGCTCCGTGTTCATGATGCGGCTCGACGGCGATCGACCGATGCTGACGCTGCCCGAACTGAACGAGGTGGGCATGCTGTTCCTGCACGCCTTCACCATGTTCGACCGGCTGCGCCGACAGGAGCCGGTGCAGCAGAAGCTGCTGACCGTGCGCGAACTGGAAGTTGTACGCTGGACGTCCCAGGGAAAGACATCCTCCGAAATTGCCAGCATCCTGTCGCTCTCAGACCACACAGTTAATGCTTATCTCAATAAGGCAATCAAGAAACTCGATTGCGTGAATCGAACCCAGCTGGTAGCGAAAGCCATACGCTTGCGATTGATCAGCTAACGGATTGGGTTCGGGCGTTTTTTAACGCCGGGGAGTGTGAAGCTTTGCTTCAGACACAGAATACACGCGACGACATTGCATTCGGAGAACAGACATTCGGCATGCTGCTGCCGGATTTCGTGCGGCTGTTCTCCACGTTCAACGCTCTCGGTTTCTGGCGGATCGACATCGACAGCGGGCATTCCTTCTGTGATGAGCGAACCGCCGAGATCTACGGTTTCGACTATCGGGACGGCCCGATCGGCCTCATGGAATTCAGCGCCCGCATCCACCCGGAGGATCTCGGCGTGGTGATGGAAAGCCACGAACTGGCAGCCGTCGATCACTGCAGCTTCCAGAAGATCCACCGGGTTCTCCAGCACGGGAACACCTACAAGTTCATCTGTTGTCTTGGCACCTGGCGTGCGAAATCGGACACCGGCGGCGAAATCGTCGGCGTCGTCTTCGACATGCCGAAGCAGGCCACCGATCTGCAGCATTTTCCATGACCAGGCCAACCGACGCCTGCATGCTCTGAAAAAACGCCCCGACGGCGAGGCCGCTGGGCTCCATCAGCATCAGCGGTCCAGCACGGCGCGAATCTCGACAAGATTGGATCGAACCCGCAGGATGTAAAAGCCCATCGTCGCCAGATGCGTCGGCATGATCCAGCCGTCTTCGCGGCCATTGGAGATGATTGCCGGCTGGATGCGCAGCGCTGCGCGGAACTGGGCAAGGGTATCGTTGACGAGCGAGGTCAGATTGCGCTCGCGGACCACCTGGCTGAAATCCGCCTGGGCGGCGGAGAGCACGGCATAGTAGCCGTAAAGCTGACCATAGGCGAACCAGAAGCGGTCATCGGCCCGCGTGTCGAACCAGCCGCCATTATAGTTCTCCGAGCGTTCACGCAGGATCGCCGCCGTCGAGCCGAGGTCACTGGCAATGCGATCGACGAACTGCACCAGATTGTCGGCACGACCGTCGAAGGTGGCCGCGCAGGCGGCAAGATCGGTGTTGAACTTGTGCAGGCTCTTGATGGCAGCGCGATAATAGGCCGGTGTCGGCGTCTTGAATCCGAACGGATCGAGGCCGAAATACCACGAGAATTCATCGAATTGCAGATTGCCACGCGCATCCTGCAGATCGCCGTTGATGCCGGACGTGCCCCGCACGCGGCCAAGCGTATCGACCAGTTCCGCGGAAGTCCGCCGGACCGCCTGGTTGACGCCCCGCTGGAAGCTTGCCTTGTTGTCGAGGAACAGGGTGTGATCCCAGTCAATGCCGAAGAAGCCAAGGCGGTAAAGCAGCATGGAGGAAATCCATGCGTTCTGGTTGACGTTCTGGTCGGTGAGATCGGCCGCCACCTCCACGATCGCCGAGGGCTGACACTGCCGCGGGACAACCGCAGCCGCCGTGGTTGCCGGGCTCGCACCGGCGGCAGTGCCGGTCGCCTGTGGCACAGAACCCGCCGCAGGAACGGGCCGCTCCTGCCCGGCAGCCTGACGCTCGGCAAGCTTGTAACGGTCGACGAAATTGGGATCAAAACCGGTCCAGACCTGCGTCTGCCAGATGAAATAGCCATAGAAGGCGCCAAGCACCACCAGCACCGCGAGGATCGGCAGCTTCACCATCAGATGCCGCTGGCGATACCAGCCATGCGCGGCCATGAAGGGCCAGGCAATCGCAACGAAAGCGAGACGCACGGCCCGCCCTGCCGCCGCAAGCACCCGGCTGAAAAACTCCGAAACCATCAAGCACCCTCCTGTTGCGAGGCATGAGGTAGGAAGGCGCCTGCCGCTTGTCGAGATGTCGCCTGCCGCGAAGCCGCATAGCGCTGATGGAAAAGATCGCGCAGATGCGCCCGCCTTGTGCGGATGCCGCGCACGGAGATGAGGCCGAGTTCACGTCGCTGCGCCTGTCGGGAAAGCCATGGCAGCTGCGGCTGAAGGACACTCAGCAGCACGGGATCGACGCCGCCGACCAGAAGAACCAGCGCTTCCGCTTCAACGCAGAGCAGATTGGCCAGCACATGCACGCTTTTCGACATGTCGATCAGCAGATCGGCGAAATCAAAGCCCAGGCTGCGCCAGCGCGATTGCACAGAAGCGGCCACATCCTCAGCGGCTTGCTGAACAGAACCCGACCCGGACGGCTCCCGGCGCGGCCCCGCATCCAGCCAGTCCTCGCAGGCTGACAGAAGGCGGGCAAGAACGGCACGCTGCTCTTCAAGGCTGGCGGTCAATGTCTCCGTGCGGCGCAGAAGGATTGCGGCCTGTCCCCCGAACAGCGGATCAGGGACGTTCTGTCGGTGGCCGCGCGAGCGCGCCCCAAACAGCCGAAACAGTCGGAAGGCCGATCGGCGGCTTGCGTCGGCGGGCTGCAGATAGGGTGTGCCGAGGTGATGGATGTCGGCGGCAAGCTCGGCAATGCGATGGGCAAGGGCACTGTCGGCGGCGCGGAAACGCACGCCAAGATCAGCCAGATCCTGTTCCGCAGCATCCGGCGCATCGATCGCCACCTCGACAAGGTCTGCCGCCTGGGCAGAGGCTTCGGTCGGGTCCGCACGGTGGCCTGCCGCGATGCGTGATCTCTGAGACTGCAGATGCGCCAGCAGGCTTTCCAGCTGCCGACCGACCTCGGCCATCGCCACGCCCGGATCCGCCGTCTGCTGCCTTTCGCCGCCTGTTGCCATGCCCGCGCCCTTCCATTCCAGACTTCCGTCGCCTGCACGCCGCGCCGCGTTGCCGGCAGGCTGGCACTGTAGCATGCCAGGGCCGAAGACCAGACCTCAATTGACGAGACAGTCCGTTTTCCACGACCCGATCAAGACATCTGCCGAATGGCCGGCGAGGCACCGGCCCGCTGCGCGCGCCTGTGCCCGTTCCGGCATGCTGGCAGGATCAGAGGCCGAGCTGGGCAATCGCCGCATCCAGGCGATCGCGCGTCTTCTTCGGCATCTTGGCGGCTTTCACCGCATCGAGATTGGCCGGCTTGCCCTCGCCCACCACGACAAGTGCCACCATGCCCATGCCCCAGTGCGGCGAGCACTTCACGACATAGGCGCCTTCCTTGGCCACGGTGACGACCAGTTCCTGGTTCATCTTGCCCTTGAACTCCTCGACGCCTTCCGGCAGCAGTTCCTTGACGGCCGCGGCATCATGGCCCTTGTCGACGGGCACGAAGTGGATGGTATCGCCGACAGCGGCACGGATGGCCGCCGGCTCGAACACCATGGCCTCGCCATCGGCACCCTTGTTCAGCATCTTCACCTCGATATCGGCGGCAAAGGCGGCCGGTGCGGCAAGGGCCGGCCCGAGCGCGAGGAAGCTGGCGGCAAGAACGGATTTCAGTGTCATGTCAGAGGCTCCTTCCAGATGGCCGTGGATACGGCCGCATGCATGGTTCGATCGCTGCTTTACGCAAGGAATCGCTGCCCCGTCTTGACCGAGGTCAAACCGCATTCTGGACACATTGTCGCAAACACCCCCTGCATTTCGGCGCGAATAGGCGTGCTTGCTTGCCTGTCGGAGATATTGATAATGACCGGGGAACAAAGAAGGAGCAACCTCATGCCGGGAACGACCTCGTTGAAATTCGCACTCGCGGCCAGCCTCGCCGCGCTTGTCACGACACAGGCGCTGGCCGCCGAACCTGCAAGCTGTACCAAGGTCCGTTTCTCGGATGTGGGCTGGACGGACATTACCGCAACCACCGCAACCGCCGCCGTGCTGCTGGACGCCCTGGGCTACAAGCCGAGCATCCAGGTTCTGTCGGTGCCGGTCACCTACCAGTCGCTGAAGAACAAGGACATCGACGTCTATCTCGGCAACTGGATGCCGACGCAGGAAGCCGATGTGCGGCCCTTCCTGACCGACAAGTCGGTTGAATCCTTCGGCCCCAACCTTGTCGGCGCCAAGTACACGCTGGCCACCAATGCCAAGGGCGCCGAACTCGGCATCAAGGATTTCAAGGATATCGCTGCCCACAAGGCCGAACTCGACGGCAAGATCTACGGCATCGAGCCCGGCAATGACGGCAACCGCCTGATCCTCGACATGGTCTCCAAGGACACCTTCGGCCTCAAGGGCTTCGAGGTGGTGGAATCCTCCGAACAGGGCATGCTGGCCCAAGTTGCCCGTGCCGACCGTTCCGGCAAGCCGGTCGTCTTCCTCGGCTGGGAACCCCATCCGATGAACACCAACTTCAAGCTGACCTATCTGACCGGCGGCGACGACGTCTTCGGGCCGAACTTCGGCGGCGCGGAAGTCTTCACCAACATTCGCGCCGGTTTCACCACCGAATGCCCGAACGTCGGCAAGTTCATCACCAACCTCAAGTTCACGCTGCCCATGGAAAACGTGATCATGGGCAAGATCCTGAACGATGGCGAGGAGCCGCAGAAGGCCGCGAGCGCCTGGCTGAAGGCCAACCCCGCCGCCATTACGCCCTGGCTTGCCGGCGTGACGACCGTCGACGGCAAGGACGGCCTTGCCGCCGTCAAGGCGAAGCTTGGCCTCTGAGGCTTCTGCTGCCGCCCGCAAGCCGGCCGGGGCACCCCTGCCCCGGTTTCTTCGCGAAAGCCCACGGCATACGAACCGGCGGGCGGCGTTTCCGATTGTGTCCATCAGCCGCGGCGGGCCTGACCCCGGCCAGGCCGATGTCGCCGAGAGACCGGCGCGCGCCCGCGATTTCGCGCGCCCTTCGCTCCTGCCGAAACCTGACCAGAACGGGAAGAAGTCCTTGGAACTCCTCACCGAACAACGCATTCCCATCGGCATCTGGGCCAAGACCTTCGTCGATTGGCTGACGCTGAATGGCGCCGCCTTCTTCGACTGGCTCTCCGCCGTCCTCTCCGCCGTCATCAACGCGCTGCTCTTCGTGCTGCAATGGCCCCATCCGCTGGCGGTGGTCGCAGCCTTTACCGTACTCTCTTGGCTTCTGCGCCGCTCGATCGGCATTTCCCTCTTCACCTGTCTCGGGCTGCTGCTGATCATCAACCAGGGCTACTGGAAGGAAACCACGGAGACGCTGGCGCTGGTGATCGCCTCGACCGCCGTCAGCATGGCCGTGGGCATTCCCGTCGGCATTGCGGCGGCGCGCCGACCCTGGCTCTACGAGGGGCTGCGGCCGGTGCTGGACCTGATGCAGACCATCCCGACCTTCGTCTACCTGATCCCGGCGCTGATCCTATTCGGCCTCGGCATGGTGCCCGGCCTGATCGCCACCGTGATCTTCGCCATTCCGGCTCCGATCCGGCTGACACGGCTCGGCATCATCTCGACACCGGATTCGTTGACGGAAGCGGCAATTGCCTTCGGCGCGACACCATCGCAGGTGTTGCGCAAGGTGGAACTGCCGTTTGCCATGCCGCAGATCATGGCGGGTCTCACGCAGACGATCATGCTGTCGCTGTCGATGGTGGTCATCGCGGCACTGGTTGGCGCCAGCGGCCTCGGCGTGCCGGTGGTGCGCGCGCTCAACACCGTCAACATCGCGCGCGGCTTCGAGGCAGGTCTCTGCATCGTGATCCTCGCGATCATCCTCGACCGCATGTTCCGCACCGATGAAGGAGAAGGCGCATGACGGACGCGATCATTTTCGGCAATGTCGACATCGTCTTCGGTGACCGGCCGGAGCGTGCGCTCCCCTTCATGGACCAGGGACGTTCACGCGAGGAGATCAGCAAGGAGACCGGGCTGGTGCTCGGCGTTTCCAAGGCCTCGCTCTCCATTCAGGAAGGCGAGATCCTGGTGCTGATGGGCCTGTCCGGCTCCGGCAAATCCACCCTGCTGCGTGCCGTCAACGGGCTTGCTCCGGTTGTCCGCGGGTCGGTGACCGTCATGACCAAGACCGGCGCGGTCGATCCCTACAAGTGCTCGCCGAAGATGCTGCGCGATCTGCGCATGCACACGGTGTCCATGGTGTTCCAGCAGTTCGGCCTCCTGCCCTGGCGCAGCGTGGCGGAAAATGTCGGCTTCGGCCTCGAGCTCGCAGGCGTCAGCGAAAAGGACCGCAAGGACCGGGTGGCCGAACAGCTCGCGCTGGTGAACCTCTCCAACTGGGCGGACCGCAAGGTGGGCGAACTCTCGGGCGGCATGCAGCAGCGTGTCGGCCTTGCCCGCGCCTTCGCCACCGGCGCGCCGATCCTTCTGATGGACGAGCCCTTCTCTGCGCTCGATCCTCTGATCCGCACGCGTCTGCAGGACGAACTTCTGGAGTTCCAGAGCCGGCTGAAGAAGACAATCCTCTTCGTCAGCCACGATCTGGACGAGGCCTTCCGCATCGGCAACCGCATCGCCATCATGGAAGGCGGCCGCATCGTCCAGTGCGGTACGCCGCAGCAGATCGTCCAGGCGCCGGCAGACCAGTATGTCGCCGAGTTCGTGCAGAACCTGAACCCGATCAACATGCTGACGGCCGGCGACATCATGCGTCCGGGCGCCTCGACCCTGCCGACGCCGGTCACGGCCACGGCGCGTGCCGACACGCCGCTGACCGACATTCTCGACGCCATGGCCCGCCAGCCGGGCCAGATCGGCATTGTTGACAACGGCCTCATCATCGGCACCATTGGCGCTGACGATGTGATTGCCGGCCTGACCCGGCACAGGCGAAGGGACGCTCACAGCCCATGACGACAGAGCCGAGCTCCCTTCTCAGGGAAACGGACGAGGAGGCGCTGATCGACGCCCGAAAGCTCATCCGCTCGGCACGTCACGTCCCTCTCAGCGTGCTGGAGCCGGAGACCGGGTTTCCGGCCGTCAGCCGCGTTCTGCTCGGCTTCGATTTCGACTGCACGCCGGTGATCCTTGTCTCGGGTCTGGCAGGACATGCCCGTGCGCTTGCCGCGGATGCTCGCTGCTCCTTCCTCGCCGGAGAACCCGGCAAGGGAGACCCGCTTGCCCATGCGCGCATCACGGTGTTCTGTGAGGCGCAAGCCGTGACGCGGGAAGGCGAGCTGCACCAGCGACTGCGTCGACGCTTTCTGAACCGCCACCCCAAGGCCGCCCTCTACGTGGATTTTCCCGACTTCCGTTTCCTCCGGCTTGTGCCAATTCGGGCCGCCATGAATGGCGGTTTTGGCAAAGCCTATACGATGAACGGCAAAGATCTTGTGCTTGACGGAACAGAGGACGCCGCCAGCTGGCAGAGGGCGGAAGAATCGATTATGATCAAGTATCGGAATGCGTCTCGCCTTGCGAAAGCCGCGGGCGCACCCGATGATTCGAATTGCCGTATCAGCGGCGTGGATCCGGCAGGTTTTGACATCGTCTGCGACAATCGCGGGTTTCGGTGGGAGTTTCGCTCGCCAGCCACGACGCCGCAGGCGGCTGAAGATTATGTGCGTACAATATCGGTCGCTACATAACCTCTACGTAAAATTTAGGGATATACAATCCTTTCCGAAACTTGCTAGATTTATGATAGATTGTTACCGACCGTGCGGTCGGTCAGCAATTGCTAGGGGATGACCGAGGGATTTAGAGATGACCCAACTCACTGAGCATTCAGCTGCAGCCGCCAATCTGCTGTCTGCCATGGCCAATCCAAAGCGGCTGATGATTCTGTGTTGCCTGGTCAAGGGCGAAGTGGCCGTTGGTGCGCTGGCAACGAAGGTTGGGCTGAGCCAGTCGGCTCTCTCTCAGCACCTTTCCAAACTGCGTGCGCAGAAGCTTGTTAACACGCGCCGCGATGCGCAGACCATCTACTACTCCAGCTCCGCCGAGGCCGTGATGAAGGTTCTCGAAACGCTGGAGACGCTGTATTGCGAGCCTGAGCAGGCCAAGTCTGCAGCGTGATGACAGCGCTGACATGGCGTTGAGATAATTCAAGACTGCACATGCCCTGGGAGTTGGGCAGCCTCAGGCATGTGAGGGATCGATGATTGATAGGCGCCGCCCGTCTCGGGCTGCGCCTTTTTGATGGCTGCGACATGGCGCAGCAAAGCCATGCAAGGGCGCTGAACAGCGCTTGACGGCTCGCGCGCGCTTGCTAACCTGCCTCGCATGTCTCGCCCCGGGGAACGGGCGACGACCGGGATATGGCCCCCGTTATGGAAAAGAAGGCCATGGAGATCATGATGTCGAACCGCCTGAATACCGCCCCGAACGACTTGCGGGCGTTCTGGATGCCTTTCACCGCCAATCGCCAGTTCAAGAAAGAACCGCGCCTGTTCGTGTCTGCCAAGGACATGCACTATACGACGCATGACGGCCGCCAGGTTCTGGATGCGACGGCGGGCCTGTGGTGCGTGAATGCCGGCCATTGCCGCCCGAAGATCACCGAGGCGATCCGCGAACAGGCCGGCGAACTGGATTATGCACCCGCCTTCCAGCTGGGCCATCCCAAGGCGTTCGAACTTGCGAATCGTCTGGTCGACATCGCGCCCGAGGGTCTGGAGCACGTGCTCTACACCAATTCCGGCTCCGAATCGGTCGATACCGCCCTGAAGGTCGCGATCGCCTATCATCGCGCCAAGGGCAATGGCGCAAAGTTTCGCCTGATCGGCCGCGAGCGCGGCTATCACGGCGTCAATTTCGGCGGCATTTCCGTTGGTGGCATCGTCGCCAACCGCAAGATGTTCGGCACGCTGCTGACCGGCGTCGACCACATGCCGCACACGCATCTTCCCGGCAAGAACGCGTTCACCCGCGGCGAGCCCGAAGTGGGCGGCGATCTGGCGACCGAACTGGAGCGCATCGTCACGCTGCATGACGCCTCCACCGTGGCCGCCGTCATCGTCGAACCGGTCGCCGGATCCACCGGCGTGCTCATCCCGCCGAAGGGGTATTTGCAGAAGCTGCGCGAGATCTGCACCAAGCATGGCATCCTGCTGATCTTCGATGAAGTCATCACCGGTTACGGCCGCCTCGGCACCCCCTTCGCCTCGCAGTATTTCGACGTCAAGCCGGACATCATGGTCACCGCCAAGGGCCTGACCAATGGCGTGATCCCGATGGGCGCCGTCTTCGTGACCGCCGAAATCCACGACGCCTTCATGAACGGCCCGGAACATCTGATCGAGTTCTTCCACGGCTACACCTATTCCGGCAACCCGATCGCTTCTGCCGCAGCCCTTGCCACGCTCGACACCTACAAGGAAGAGGGCCTGTTCGAGCGCGCCGCCGCCATCTCCTCCTACTGGGAAGACGGCCTGCATTCGCTGAAGGATTGCAAGAATGTCATCGACATCCGCAATCTCGGCCTGATCGGCGCGATCGAACTCGATCCGATCGCCGGCGAACCGACCAAGCGCGCCTTCTCCGCCTTCCTGAAGGCCTATGAGAACGGCCTGTTGATCCGTACCACCGGCGACATCATCGCCATGTCGCCGCCGCTGATCGTCGAAAAGCACCATATCGATGAGATTTTCGGCAAGCTGCGCGAGATTTTGAACGCGAATATCTGACGATCGACGGGGGCGGCGGCGTCATGCGGCCGCCCCACATCGTGCATCTGCGGGAGAGGAGCCCGCTTGCCGTGAAAGCCCTGCTCACCGTTCTGGCCCTGAGCCTTGCCTGTGCGACGCCAGCCGCAGCGGGCGACACCGCAGTGATCGACTGGGGCAAGGCCGGCAAGGGTGAACTGCCAAAGGCCGAGATGCCCAAGAGATCGGCAGAACCGATCACCCCACCCCCAAAACTTCCGGACAGCGGCTTTGACTGCGGCACCGCCACCCGCATGTCCTGGGATCGGGTCGGCGAAGGCACGCGACGCCTCGGGCCGGAAGAGGTGCGCCGCTGCAGCCGCGACGGCTTTTCCTTCGAGATCACGGCGCCGCCGAACTGAAGCCGGCTAAAAAATGCGCTCACGATCCTCCGGCGACGCAACGAAGCAGTTCTCACGCCGTCCAAACAAACGGTAGCGATTGCGCGCTACAAGCCGATAGACCCGGTCGCGCAAGCCGCGCGGCACAAGGTGCAGACAGCAAAGCAGGCTCCAGGGAAAGCCGAGCCCTGCGGCAATGGCCAGGATCGCGCGACTGTCGCGCAAGACATCATCTCCCTGAACGAGCAGGATCGTCTGCGGATTATCGGGATCAATGCCATGCGGGCGGCAGAGCGCCGCGCCCGCCGGGCTTTGCATCGCCGCCAGCCGGAAGCGTTTGCCGTAATCATGGCGCAGCACGAAGCGGGCGCTGGCCGAGCACAGCACGCAGTCTCCGTCGAAGACGATGACCGGCGTGGCGATGGTATTGCGGGCAGGCGTGTCGGGCATAACCCTGACATGGGGATGTAACCGCTTCGCTGCAATGGCGGCCCTTGCAAGAGCACGCCGGAACGAGGCGAGGCCGCCCTCGCCGTGCTGCGATGCGAAAACCAAATACCGCCCTGCCCCTTCCCGCCCCCGACCGGTGCCGGTAATCTCTTTCCATTGAATCAGACCGAGGCAGACGATGAGCGATCTTGAGAGCCGCATAGACCAGGGAACGGGCCGCGAACCCGCCGACATCGTGTTGAAGGGCGGGCGCTTCTTCGATCTCGTGACCGGCGAGCTTGTCGCCTCCGACATCGCCATCTGCGGCGACACCATTGTCGGTACCGGCGAGGCCTATGAGGGCAAGCAGGTGATCGACATTTCCGGCCGCATCGTCGTGCCGGGTTTCATCGACACCCATCTGCACATCGAAAGCTCGCTGGTCACCCCGCACGAATTCGATCGCTGCGTGCTTCCCTACGGCGTGACGACCGTGATCTGCGATCCGCACGAGATCGCCAATGTCATCGGCACCGAGGGTATCCAGTTCTTTCTGGATTCGGCGCTGGAAACCATCATGGATATCCGCGTCCAGCTTTCCTCCTGCGTACCGGCCACGCATCTGGAAACGGCAGGCGCCGATCTGCCCATCGAGCGTCTCCTGCCCTTCCGCCACCACCCGAAGGTGATCGGGCTTGCCGAGTTCATGAATTTTCCGGGCGTCATCCACAAGGACCCCGTCTGCATGGCGAAACTCGAGGCCTTCCAGGGTGGCCATATTGACGGGCATGCACCGCTTCTCTCCGGCCTCGGCCTCAACGGCTATCTCTCCGCCGGCATCCGCACCGAGCACGAGGCGACGAATGCAGCGGAGGCCTTGGAGAAGATCCGCAAGGGCATGCACATTCTTGTGCGCGAGGGCTCCGTCTCCAAGGACCTGCATGCACTGATGCCGATCATCACCGAGCGCCTGTCGCCGCATCTGGCGCTTTGCACGGATGACCGCAATCCTCTCGACATTGCCGAGGAAGGCCATCTGGATTTCATGATCCGCACGGCGATTGCCCATTGTGTCGAACCGCTCGCCATCTATCGCGCCGCCTCCATCTCGGCGGCCCGCGCCTTCGGCTTGCGCGACCGTGGCCTCGTGGCACCCGGCTGGCGGGCTGATCTCGTCGTCATCGACAGCCTGGAAAACTGCAAGGCCGAGATGGTGTTTGCCGCCGGTCGGAAGGTTACGGCAGAACTGTTTGCGACCCGCCGCCCGGTCGCCCCGGTCGGCCTCGACAGCGTCCGGTCGCGCCTGGTCAAGGCCGCGGATTTCGCGGTGCCGGTCAAGGCGGAGGACCAGCCGGTCATCGGCGTGCTGCCGGGAAAAATCATCACCGAGCACCGGCGCTACCGCCTGCCCTCCTCTGGCAACCAGACGACCGTCGATCTCGCAAACGACATCATCAAGGTCGCCGTCATCGAACGGCACGGCAAGAACGGCAACCATGCCAACGGCTTCGTGCAGGGCTTCGGCCTGAAGAAGGGCGCGATCGCCTCCACCGTCGGCCATGACAGCCACAATATCTGCGTGGTCGGCGTCAGCGAAGACGACATGGCGGCCGCGGTCAACCGGCTTTCCGAGATCCAGGGCGGTTTCGTGGTTGTGGAAGACGGACGGGTGACCGGCGAGATTGCCCTGCCGGTGGCCGGCCTGATGAGCCTCGAGCCCTATGAGCGCGTGCGCGACACGCTGGTGGAACTGCGCAAGGCCGCCTATGCCCTGGGCACGACGCTGGCAGAACCCTTCCTGCAGGTCGCCTTTCTGCCGCTTCCTGTCATTCCGCACCTGAAGATTTCCGACCGCGGCATGGTCGATGTCGACCAGTTCCGGCTCATCGACTGACGGCAGCGCTATTCAACGTGACTGGCCGGCTCGTCGTCGGCCTTCAGCACATGGGCAACGGCACGCGCGGCATTGCTGGCGGAGGTGCGGATCGCATCGGAGATCGCCGCGACACGCTCCTTCTCGCGGTTGAATTCCTCCAGCGCCTTGCCGCGCAGCACGGTGCCGGCCGACATGTGCGCCTTGGTCGGATCGGCATAATGATCGCCGACACGCAGCTCGTAATAGAGATGCGGTCCGGTGGAGAGGCCGGTGGAGCCGACATAGGCGATCACCTGCCCCTGAGATACACGCTGGCCGACCTTCAGATCCTTCGGCGTGCCATCGATATGCGCATAGGTGGTTTCGTAACCGCCATCGTGGCGAATGCGGATGAACTTGCCGTAGCCGCCTTCCCAGGAGATCTTTTCGACCACGCCATCACCGGCGGCGACGATGGGCGAGCCCTTCGGCGCAGCGAAATCCACGCCATTGTGGAACTTGCGCACCTTCAGGATCGGGTGGACGCGCCAGCCGAATCCGTCGCCCAGCCTGCCGGCCGCCACCGGCTTTTCCATCAGTGTCTTGGAAACGGAATGGCCACCATTGTCGTAGAACTCGGCATGGCCATCCTCGGATGTGCTGTAGCGATAGAAGCGGCGTTCGGTCTCGCCGTCATTGACGGTGACGGAAACCAGTTCGTCGGCATTGTCTTCCGTCTTGCGATAGACCACGTCGAGCTGCGGCAGGTCATCGGACGAGGACCATTCGAGGCCGTTCGTCTTCATCAGCTGCACCACCTGCAGACAGACGCGCGGCGGCACCTTCGACTGCTTGAGATGGGCGATCAGCTTCGGATAATCTCCCGCAGCACGGTTGAGATCGCGGCTTTCCTGCGGGGTAAGTCGGCCGCGGGCGCCGGAGGCTCCCTCGGCGGCAATCGCCTCGGCCAGCATGCGATCATAGAGATGGCGGTCGGTGACCGTCTGGAAGGTGCCGTTGTCGAGTCTCGCGAGAAAGCGTTCCCCCTTGCGGTGCGACACATGGCGGGCAAACACGATCTGCGGCGCGTTCGGACGCTCGGGCCGCTCCTCCAGCAGGATATCCAGTTCCTCGCCGGGCTTTACACTGTCGGCGCCCAATTCGCGGGCGAGGTTGACGAAATCCGACTCGGAGACATCCACCGCGCCTTCGATGTTGCGCAGCAGCTCCTCGCGGGCGGGCAGCGAGACGACGCGACGAATGTGACCCGAGGGTCGCGCCGGCGCAACGCTGACATTGATCGGCTCGCCGCGCACCGGCAGAGGCCGGGCGCTCTTGGCCACGTGCGGCGCCGGTGCATCCGGGCTGCCGCCGGGCCTCAGCACCAGATTGAAGGGATCGCTGGAGGGCGCTTCATCCTCCTGATAGGCCGCGAGCGTGGATGATCCAGCCGGCTTGCTTTCCTGTTCGTCGGAGGAAAGATCGAGCGACACATCGAAATAAGCGGATTTTGCCATGGAACCATCGCTCATGCGCTCGATGAGATCGAGCTTCGGAGCTGCGGCAGCCACGGTCGGCATCCAGACGCGCGCCTGCTTCGGCGTGCTTTGCGGCTTGCGGCGAGCTGTTCTCAGAACCACGGACTGCTTCGGCACGGGGGCCTTGGCAATCGAGAAGGCCATGCATTCCCCGAGAAGGGCGCTCGCCCCCACCGCCAGCAACACCAACGCACAGCTGACGCGCCAATGGCTGACGAAGGAGAACCGGATGACAGTCTGCGCGGGATGGATGAAACCGAATCCGTCCCTGTTGCGCTTCGTCAGCGCGCGCGATGTCATAGCCGTCATGCGTACCTGCCCTCGTGAAGCCCGTGCACGACGTTATGGGACTCCGTGGCAAAAATGTGTCACGCGGGGCAAAAGCGACGGGAAGTGATCACTAACGCACCGGAAAGACTTGCCGGACATCAGGCGCGCAGCAGCACCATCCCGGCATGGTAGAGCACATCGTTGCGGAACTCGCCATCGGCGGTAAAGCCGGTATCGTCCTTGTAGTCGATGTGATTGCCCTTCACTTCATAGCGCCCCTGATAGGCGCGTTCGCGGTTGCCGCGGGCCTCGACATAGCGGCCATTGGGCAGGAGTTCGTGGCGAATGTAGCCGTCCCGGGTCACCCAGAGGCCGGAATAGGGATGGGAAGCCATGGCGGGCATCCTTTCGAATCGATCTGAAACGGGAAAAGGTCACGCGAGGGCGGACGAGACCGCCCTCTGGAAACGGCGTCAGCCGTTCATATATCTACGGCGCAGATCCGCCTCACGCCGGCGGGAAAGGGATCTGCGATAGCGTTGGCGGATCGTGTCCATCACGTCCACGAACCACATTGCGGGGCTTTCGAGCAGCCGCTGGAAATTTTGCATCTCCGTCTCCTTTCGTTGAAATCTCTGTCGCCGATGGCAGTGCGTTGCGTTTGCCGGGCCAATATGGCGGCCGCAAACCACGGAGCGGTAGACCAGGAGTCCGGGATGATTGCACAAAATTCCGGAAGTTCGGACAAGGCGCTGGAAGCCTCGATGGAACGCTGGTAGACAAACGGACAGAAACATCGGAAATAGCGGCATTTTTAGCCGATGGAGAGAATGACCATCATGCAGGACCTTTCCAACCTCGCAGAGATGATTGCACGACACACCGATGGTGACGGCGTATTGGCAACCGCCATTCCGCGCCTCTCACTGGTGCGCATGTCGAAACAGACGGAACCGATGCAGGGCCTGCAGCAGCCGGCGCTCTGCATCATTGCGCAAGGGCGCAAGCAGGTGCTGCTGGCAGACGAAATGTTCGAATATGGCCCGGCGCGCCACCTGATCGCCTCCGCCGACCTGCCGATCACCGGACAGGTGGTGGGGGCAAGCCCGGACGAGCCCTATCTCAGCCTGAAGCTCGATCTCGATCTTTCGGTGCTGGGGGCCATGATGCTGGAAATCCGGCCGCAACCGATCTCGCTGGTGCCGACCAAGAGCTGCGGCAAGGCGCTGTGCCTCAGCAACACCGATCCGAAGCTGCTGGAGGCCGCGTTGCGGCTTGTCCGGCTGCTGGACCACCCGGACGACATTCCCTTCCTGGCGCCGCTGGCCGAACGCGAAGTTCTGTATCGCCTGCTGCGCGGCGATCAGGGCGAAAAGCTGCGCCGCATGCTGATGCCGGACAGCCGACTGGCTCAGGTGAACCGTGCCATTGCCTGGATCCGCCAGAATTACGACAAGCCGTTCAGCATCGACCGGGTGGCAGAGGAGGCGCGCATGAGCACCTCCTCGCTGCACGAGCATTTTCGCGAAGTGACGGCGATGAGCCCGCTGCAATACCAGAAACAGCTGCGGCTGCAGGAGGCGCGGCGCCTCATCCTCTCCGAAGCGCTCGATGCGGCAAGCGCTGCTCACCGGGTGGGCTATGACAGCCCCTCGCAGTTCAGCCGGGAATACCGGCGGCTGTTCGGCGCGCCGCCGATCCAGGATGTGTCACGCCTGAAAACCGGGCCGGCGGCCTATGCGCCGGCCTCGGCCTGAGCGATTTCTGCCCCTCAGAGGCGAGCGCAGAAGGCATCGAGCGGCGAAAGCTTCACCACCTTGCCCTCGACCGCCGGGGCATAACCTGGCATCGGCATCGGCTGTGCATCGGCAAAGGCGCCCGTCAGCGGGAAATCCTTGGCCTCGCGGGTCAGGTTGAAGACGAAGAGCAGCCGTTCGCCGCCCTTTTCGCGGATGAAGGCCAGCACGTCGGCCTGCGTGTCGAGGAAGGTCAGATCGCCATCCAGAAGCGCCGCATGCGCCTTGCGGAAGCCGAGCGTGCGGCGATAGTGGTTGAGCACCGAGCCCTCGTCGGCCTCCTGTGCATCGACCGAAAGCGCCATATGCTCCGGTGGCACCGGAAGCCAGGCCTTGGGGCCTTCGCTGAAACCGCCGAGCGGCTTGCCTGCCTCCCACACCATCGGCGTGCGGCATCCGTCCCGGCCCTTGAAGGCCGGCCAGAAACGGATGCCGTAGGGGTCACGCAGATCCTCGAAGGAAAGCTCCGCCTCCGGCAGACCCAGTTCTTCGCCCTGATAGAGGCAGATCGAGCCACGCAGGCTGCTCAGCACGCTGATCGCCAGCCGGGCGATCGCCTCGCGCTCGTCCGGCGTCTCCATGAAGCGGCTGACATGGCGCACGACGTCGTGGTTGGAAAAGGCCCAGCAGACCCAGCCATTGGTGACGATCTCCTGGCACTTGGACACGACGCTTCGAATGTGCTCGGCCGTGAAGCGCGGGCTGAGCAGATCGAAGGTGTAGCACATGTGCAGCTTGTCATTGCCGCTGGTATAGATCGCGAGCGTCGTCAGCGAACGGTCCGCATCGCCCACCTCTCCCACTGTCGTGCGGCAGTCATAGTCGTCGAGCAGCGACCGCAGCCGTTTCAGGAACTCGATGTTCTCCGGCTGGCTCTTGTCATAGAGATGGTTCTGCATCGAATACGGATTGGTGTCGGTTTCCAGCCCCGTCGAATCCGGATCGTAGACCATCGGCGGATTGTTGCGCAGCTGCTTGTCGTGGAAATAGTAGTTCACGGTGTCCAGACGGAAGCCGTGCACGCCGCGATCCAGCCAGAACTTTACCGTGGCCAGCACCGCATCCTGCACATCCGGATTGTGAAAGTTGAGATCCGGCTGCGAGGCGAGGAAATTGTGCATGTAATACTGCTTGCGCACGCCATCCCATTCCCAGCCCGGCCCGCCGAAGATCGACAGCCAGTTGTTGGGCGCCGTGCCATCCGGTTTGGGATCGGCCCAGACATACCAGTCGGCGCGCGGATTCGTGCGGCTGGCGCGGCTTTCCACGAACCATGGATGCCGGTCGGAGGTGTGCGAGATCACCTGGTCGATGATCACCTTGAGGCCGAGCCGCTCGCATTCGGCCATCATCGCATCGAAATCGGCAAGCGTGCCGAACATCGGATCGACATTGCAGTAATCGGAGACGTCATAGCCCATGTCGGCCATCGGCGAGGTGAAGAAGGGCGACAGCCAGATGGCATCGACACCGAGCGAGGCGATGTGCGGCAGGCGCTGGGTGATGCCCCTGATATCGCCAATGCCGTCGCCGGTCGTGTCCTGGAAGGAGCGCGGATAGACCTGATAGATCACCGCGCCGCGCCACCAGTTCGGATCGCCCTTCTGTGCCGTTACCCTTGCCATCTCTGCGTTACTCCCTGTCATTCAAATCACAGCCCAACCTAGTGAGCTGACGTCAAAAGACAAAGGAAGATCATGACAGAAATGCGAGCCGATCACGGAAAATAGCGGGCTTTTGCGCCGGCGCCTTGCCTTGCCCGGCACTTCACCTTATGCCCAGCAGGCAGAGAGACGGAGGGGACGGTCGTTCATGGCAAGGCGCATTCTTTCGATCGGCGAGTGCATGGTGGAACTGTCGCAGGCGGGTCAGGGCCTGCTGCGCAAGGGATTTGCCGGCGACACCTTCAACACCGCCTGGTATCTGCGCGCCGCCCTGCCCGATGACTGGCAGGTGGACTACCTGACCGGCCTCGGCGACGATCCGCTCTCCGACGAGATGCAGGCCTTCATGGAGAAGGCGGGCATCGGCACCGGCTTCATCCGCCGCATCGCCGGCCGCACGCCGGGCCTCTACCTCATCACCCTGAAGGACGGCGAGCGCACCTTCAGCTACTGGCGCGACAGCGCCGCCGCCCGCCTGCTGGCCGACGATGGCGACCATCTGCGTGCAGCGATCGAAAGCGCCGATCTTCTCTATTTTTCGGGCATTACGCTCGCGATCCTCTCGCCGATTGCCTGCGACACGCTGCTCGCCGAACTGCGTCGCGCCCGTGCAAGCGGCAAGACGGTGGCCTTCGATCCGAACATCCGTCCTCGGCTCTGGGCCGACAAGGTGCGCATGCTGGACACGATTAGCGACGGCGCCCGCGCCGCCTCCATCGTGCTGCCGAGTTTCGACGACGAGGCGCAGCATTTCGGCGATGTCAATGTCGCTGCCACCATCGAGCGCTATCAGGCGCTCGGCGCGGAAAAGGTTGTCGTCAAGAACGGTGCGCAGGGCGCGACCGTCGCCGAAGGCGGGCAGACCATCTTCGTGCCGGCCGTGCCGCCGGAACGGCTGGTGGATACAACGAGCGCCGGCGACAGCTTCAACGGCGGCTTCCTTGCCCGCCTGATGCAGGGGGCAACGCTGGCAGAGGCGGCCGCGCATGGCGCTGCCGTCGCCTCCGTCGTGATCGGCCATCACGGTGCGCTGATCGAGCCCGCCCTGTTGCCGGAGTGACGCACAGACGGGGACTAGACGCCCTGCCCCGCCATGCGGGCATCGTCCTGACATCCCCCTGTCACAGAAGTCTTCGATAAGGGCCGGGAAGTCACCTGCGACTGCGCGAGTCGGTTGCGCGATGGCAGAGGGGGCGAGGCCAGCATGACCAGAATCACCATCGTCACCGATGCCTGGTATCCGCAGGTCAACGGTGTCGTGCGGTCGATCGAGAACACCAATCGCGAACTGACGCGGATGGGCATCGAGGTCTCGATGATCACGCCGCAGGATTTTTCCAGCGTCCCCTGCCCCACCTATCCGGAAATCCGCCTGTCGGTGGCAAGCTACAGCGCGGTTGCCCGCGCCATCGAGAAATTCGGCCCGACCTCGGTGCATATCGCAACCGAAGGCCCGCTCGGACTTCTGGCCCGCCGCTGGTGCCTGAAGAACAAGCTGCCTTTCTCGACCAGCTATCACACCCGCTTTCCGGAATATGTCGCCGCGCGCTTTCCCGTGCCGATCCGCTGGCTGCGCGCCTTCGTGCGCTGGTTTCACAATGCCGGCAATGGCTGCATGGTGGCAACCGCCAGCCTGGAACGCGAACTGTCGAAGCTCGGCCTGAAGAACCTGCTGCGCTGGAGCCGCGGCATCGACCAGACGCTGTTTCACCCGCGCCCGCTGGAAGACAATCCCTTCGGCCTGCCCCGCCCGATCTTCATGACGGTAAGCCGCATTGCGGTGGAAAAGAACCTGCCGGCCTTTCTCGATCTCGATCTGCCGGGTTCGAAAGTGGTGGTGGGCGACGGGCCGGAACGGGCCGAGTTGCAGCGCCGCTATCCGCACGTGCTGTTTACCGGCATGAAGACCGGCGAGGATCTGGCGCGCGCCTATGCCCAGGCCGACGTGTTCGTCTTCCCGTCGAAGACCGACACCTTCGGCAACACCATTCTGGAAGCCTTGGCAAGCGGTGTGCCCGTCGCCGCCTTCCCCGTCACCGGTCCTGTGGACATTCTCGAGGATGGCGCTGGCGCTGGCGCGCTGAACGAGGACCTGCGCCAGGCCTGTCTCGATGCGCTTTCCTGCCCGCGCGACAATGCCCGCCGGCTTGCCCGCAACTTCACCTGGGAAGCGGCCTCGAAACAGTTCCTCAACAATGTGCTGATCGCGCAGGGGCGCAAGGCGCTGCCCGGCCGCAAGGGAAGCTTTCGCGCGCTGACCTCCTGAGACCGGCCCAGCGGACCGGTCGTCGGGACCACAGGGATCAGCGCTTCTTGCGTCTGTTCTCGTAGGGGTTTTCCGCCGCCTTGAAATGGATGCGGATCGGAACGCCCGGCATCTGGAAATCGGCGCGCAAGCCGTTGATCAGATAGCGGACATAGCTTTCCGGCAGCGCATCGGAGCGCGTGCAGGAAATCATGAAGGCCGGCGGGCGCGCCTTGACCTGCGTCATGTATTTCAGGCGGATGCGGCGGCCGGAGACGGCCGGTGGCGGATGCTGCACCTGCTGTGCTTCCAGCCAGCGGTTCAGCTTGGCCGTGGAGATGCGCTTGTTCCACACCTTGTCGGTGTCGACGATGTTCTGCATCAGCTTGTCGAGGCTGTAGCCCGTCTGGCCGGAGATCGGGACGGCGCGAATGCCGCGCGCCTGCGGCAGCAGCCGTTCGGTCTTTTCGCGCAGATCCGCCAGAACTGCCTGCGGCTCTTCCACCAGATCCCACTTGTTGAAGGCAAGCACCGCGGCGCGGCCCTCGCGCAGCACCAGATCGACGATCTGCAGGTCCTGCTTCTCGAAGGGAATGGTGGCATCGAAGACGATGACCACGGTTTCGGCAAAGCGGATGGCGCGCAGCGTATCGGCCACCGACAGCTTTTCCAGCTTTTCCTGCACGCGCGCCTTGCGGCGCATGCCGGCGGTATCGAACATCTTGATCATGCGGCCGCGCCATTCCCACTCCACCGAGATGGAATCGCGGGTGATGCCGGCTTCCGGGCCGGTCAGCAGGCGGTCCTCGCCGAGAAAGCGGTTGATGAGCGTGGACTTGCCTGCATTCGGGCGGCCGACGATTGCGACGCGCAGCGGCTTCGTCTCGTCATAGAGGGGCTCGATCTCCTCGTCCTCGCCGCCCTCGATCTCGGCCGCGCTGACATCGACATCGGTGACGGCAACGTCATCCTCGTCGTCACCGAAGGCGCGTTCGGGACCGATCGCCTCGACGATCGCGTCGCGCAGGTCGATCATGCCCTGGCCGTGTTCGGCCGAGATCGGCACCGGTTCGCCGAGTCCCAGCGTGTAGGCATCGTAGAAACCGCCATCGGAACCGCGCGCTTCCGACTTGTTGGCGACCAGCACCACCGGCTTGCCGCGCCGGCGCAGCATTTCCGCCAGCGTCTGGTCGACGGGAGTGAGCCCCATCTTGGCATCCACGACGAAGAGCGACAGATCCGCCTCGTCGATCGCCATCTCCGTCTGGGCGCGCATGCGGCCTTCAAGCGTTTCGGGATCGGCCTCTTCCAGGCCGGCGGTATCGATGATGCGGAAGCGCAGGTCGACCAGCTTGGCATCGCCCGGCCGACGGTCACGCGTCACGCCCGGCGTATCGTCCACCAGCGCGAGCTTCTTGCCCACCAGACGGTTGAACAGCGTGGACTTGCCGACATTGGGACGCCCGACAATGGCGACAGTGAAGCTCATGGGATCTGGTGCCTTTCTGGCCTTCTCGTTCCAGAGCATCATGCGAAAACGGCAGGATGCTCCGGTTTTTGGTCACGCATCGGACCGAAGACCAGTCTCCGGTCTTTGGTCAGATGCTCTAAATTACGGTGCCTTGCCGGATGCGGCAATGGTATCGAGCATGATCTGCGCGCGGTTGGCGACATTGCGGGGCGCCGTCGCATCGCCGGCGATATCCTGGAACCACTGCTTGGCCTTGGCCATGTCACCGGCCTTGTAGGCGGCAAGACCCAGCGCCTCGCGGGCGGAATTGCGCAGCGCATTGCCCGGAACCGCCATCACCTCGACCTCTGCCGAAACCTGGTCATAGGTGCCGGTATCGATCAGCAGGAAGGCGGCGCGCAGCTTGGCGACATCGCGCATGACTTCCGGAACCGCCTTGTCCTTGGAGACGTCATTGAAGGCCGCAACCGCAGCAGCGACATCGCCCTTCTGGGCGAGAAGCGTCGCGGCCCGCATACGCGCCAGCACCGGATATGCACCGCTGCCATCGGCCTCAAGCGTCTTGAGGGCGGCGAGCGCCTCGTCCGGCTTATCCTTTGCAAGGTTCAAGGCCGCCAGGAACTGGTCGCCATAGATCGAGGCATTGTGCGAGTGCCAGTATTCATAACCGCGATAGGCCGCCGTGCCGACAACGATCAGCGCGGCCCCGCCGATGATGAAGTAGCGAAACCTGCGCCAGACGCCGCTGATCTGCTCGGAACGCAGTTCCTCATTCACCTCGCGGATAAAGCTGTCGTTATCATGTACCATGCCAAACTCCGGCCAGAAGGCGGCCCCTTGCCTCGAAAGCCTGCCTTCTAACCTATTTTGACCGGGATGTAAGGGGGTGAGTTGCGACGGCTTGGCCGTCAAATCGATCCAGTGGATCGATTTGAGCAACGAACGCCTCGAGCCACAGCGAGAGGCCGGGCCGCGGCCCTTCGCATCGCATGCCCCGGCTTTGCCGCATTCCGTCGCGACAAGGCCCCGACACACACTCAGATCGACAGGATCCGTCTTGCGTTGCATTCCTGCCCTCGTTGCCGCTCTTCTCTGCTGTAGTGCATCCGCAGAGGCCGAGGAGAAGCCGAAGCAACTGCTGCTGATCTCCTTCGATGGCGCAGGCAGCAATGCGCTCTGGGCGAGGAGCCGCCAGATTGCGCAGAATGCCCATGCCCGCTTCACCTATTTTCTGTCCTGTACGCTGGTGATCGAGCGGGCGCGGGCGAAAACCTATCAGGCCCCGAACCAGAAAGCCGGCCGTTCCAATATCGGCTTTGCCCAGACACGCGAGGAGGCGCTGACCCGGCTCGACCACATCTGGCAGGCGCATCAGGAAGGCCACGAAATCGCCAGCCACACCTGCGGCCATTTCGACGGCCGCGACTGGACGGAGAGCGACTGGCGCACGGAGATGCAGAGCTTTCGCCGGGTGCTGACGAATGCCTGGGCCGACCTTGGCGCAGAGGGCAGCGAGCCGGCGGGCTGGCGGACCTTCGTTTCCGACATCAAGGGGTTTCGCGCGCCCTATCTCTCGACGTCAGAACCGCTCAATGCGGCAGAGCATGCCGAAGGGTTCACCTATGACGGCAGCGGCATCGGCAAGGGGCCGGTGCTGCCGGAGAGCCGCGACGGCGTGCTGAACTTCGGCCTGCCGCTGATCCCGGAAGGGCCTGACAATCGCAAGATCATCGCGATGGACTACAACCTCTTCATCCGTCATTCCGCCGGCATCGAGAACCCCAGCCGCGCGCCGGAATTCCAGGAGCGTGCCTATGCCGCCTTCCGCGCCGCCTTCGACCGGCAGTATGCGGGCGAGCGCATTCCGCTGCAGGTCGGCTTTCACTTCGTGGAGATGAATGGCGGCGCCTACTGGCGGGCCATGGAGCGGCTGGTAACCGATGTCTGCGGCCTGCCGGATGTCGGCTGCGTGACCTATGGCGAGGCGATTGCGGCGCTGAAGGATCGGCCGCCTTCGAAGCCGGAGGCCGATTCCGGCCTCTGATCGTCTCACACGGCATTACAGGACAAAGGCCGCAGCGGAAGGCGTCCGCTGGGGCCTTTGTCTGTTTGGGATCAATCCCCTTTTCAGTAGGGCTTGTCGGCTGCCAGTTCGCCGCCCTCGGCCTCGCGCTCCAGATAGCGCTGGTCGATCTCCGGCAGCGGCTGGCCGTCGATGGCCGCCTCGAAGGCCTTCAGGCGCTTGTGGATCGACAGAAGCTCGATGATCGTCGACCAGTAGCTGACGAGATACTGGAAACTGTCGCTCACCTGACCGAAGGCGGTCGCCACCTGCTGCCACAGGCCCATGGTCAGCTTGCCGGCCACGAAGGTGGGGATCAGGATGGTGGTGAGGAAGATCGCGTCCAGCTGGCCATAGGTGTAGCGGGCCACGTTGAAATAGAGATAGTGCCAGTACATGCGGAAGTAGTTGCGGCGCACATTGCCGAACAGCTCGCCGACCGTCACGGGATCGGCGCGGTCCGGATTGTCCTCGCCATAGACGAGTTCCTTGCGGAAGGCCGCTTCGACGCGCTGGTTGCGGAACTGCAGGCCGGGCAGCTTGATGCCGGCAAAGGCCAGAAGCGCGGTGCCGAACAGCGACCAGCCGATGGCCAGCCAGAACAGCGCATGCGGCACGGCCCCGATGATCGGCAGGTCGCCGATATTGTCGGACATGCGAAACAGCAGCGGCAGGAAGACGACGAGCGTCATCACCGAGTTGATCAGCGTGACGCCCAGCCCTTCGAGAATATTGGCGAAGCGCATCGTATCTTCCTGGATACGCTGCGAGGCACCTTCGATGTGGCGCAGCCTGTCCCACTTGGACAGGTAGTAGTCGTTCATCGCCTGGCGCCAGCGGAACACATAGTGGTTGGTGAAGAAGGCCGTGACAACGTTGAGAACGATGCTGAGCACGCCGATTTCAAGGAAGCGCAGCTGATATTCGTAGAGCAGGCTCGTCGTGACGCCCGGCTCCTTCGACATCGCCTTCTGGATGAGATCCCAGAACGGCCCGCGCCAGTTGTTGACGGCCACCGAAATCTGCACCGCGAAATAGGCGATGAACACGATGAAGGCGGAACCCCAGATCGACCAGTTCGACCAGCGATGATGGCGCTCGATCAGCTTCCAGGTGCCACCGAAGATCAGCACGAAGACCGTGAAATAGATGTAGAACCAGAGATTGTCCGTGGTGAAGAAGAAGGCAAGCCCGATCGGCGGCTTTTCCCCGGCCGGCAGTGGCGGAAGGCCGATGGCGGTGCCGATCTGCGGCCCAACGGTGTACCACACCACGATGCAGACCAGCGACCAGAGCGCGGCGGAGGTGAAAAACAGTTTGGGCCGTGGAAAGAATGAATGGAACACGGAAGGCGGTTTCCCTTGCTGCGATGCGGCGCCGAAAGCGGCGCGTGTGGGCGGCGAAGGTAAGCTAGTTGGCAGGGGGCGGCAATGCCCATCCGGTTTGCCTTAAGCAATTGTAATATTGTCCAATAGATCTGCTGGACAAAACTGTCCCGGACGGCGCGGCGGCGTGATCGGCATAGAAGAACAGAAATACCAGCGCCGATGTAACGGGAAATTAACCGACTCATTGTCAGGTATGATAACTGCCCGGGACCGCCTATGGTCCACGTCGCCTGATGATCAGGCCCCTGTTGCGCAATGTTGCCCGAACAATTTCAGTGCCCGCTCCTGCCTTGCAAACCTCAAGGCCGGGTCATGGGACATGAGGTATTTCCTTGTTTCTATTAAAGCACGTGACAATTCGCACCAAGATCGTGTCGCTCGTTGCCGTGATCGGCCTGCTCGGACTGGTCGGCATCGGAGTCATGGGCGGCGGCTTCCGGGACACGGTCGCGACCTATGACGATTTTGTCTCCACCGATACCTTCGCCGCCGTGGAAGTGGCGCGCATCTCCACCGCAATGGTGGCGGCCCAGACTGCGGCCTACCAGGTGGCGATGTTCGATCCCGCCATCGAGCAGCGGCTCCAGCCGCTGAAGTCCTTTCAGGACGAAGAGGCGCTGATGGCCCGCCGCTTCGAGATGGCCAAATCGCTGACGCCGGAATATGCGGCCGATCTCGACCGCTTCGCCGAGCGTGCACGCGGGCTGCTGGCGGAATTCCGCCGCGCCATCCGCGCGGACGCGGAGGGGCATTCGCAGGAAGCAGAAGCCATTCTTGCGACCGTCGATCCCCAGGTGATTGCCTGGCGCGCGGATATCCGCGACTGGAACAGTCAGCGCATCGATGGCCTGAAGAAGGAATCCCAGGCCATGCAGCGGAATGCCCATGCGACGATCCGCTATGTGCTGATCACCGGCGGCCTTCTGTTTGCCGGCGTCTTCGTCTTGTCGCTGCTGGTTGCGTCGCACGGCGTGATACGCCCAATCAAGACGCTCTCGGCGCGCATGACCGCGCTTGCTGCCGGCGAGACGCGACAGGAGGTCGATGGCATTGACCGACGTGACGAAATTGGAGCCATGGCCCAGGCGGTGGCGGTGTTCCGCGACAATGCGATTGCACGCACCCGTTTGGAGGAGGAGGCAGAGGCCAATCGCAGCCTGTCCGAGCAGGAACGCCTGCAGCGCGAGGCAGAGGCGGCCCGCGCCACTGGCGATGTGCGCCATGCAGTCGACAACCTCGCCGATGCGCTTTCGCGGTTGGCCGATGGAGACGTCTCGCATCGCATCGCTACCCCCTTTACCGAAAGCCTCGACCAGGTTCGCCACGACTTCAACCAGTCGGCCGAAAAGCTGCAGGCGGCATTGCTGGCCGTATCCCGGAACGCGCAGGGCATCGATGCCGGCGCCAACGAGATCAAGTCGGCGGCCAATGACCTTGCCAAGCGCACCGAACAGCAGGCGGCAGCCGTGGAGGAAACAGCGGCGGCGCTGGAGGAAATCACCACGACGGTGAAGGATTCCACCCGTCGTGCGCAGGAGGCCGGCCAACTGGTGGCCCGCACCCGCGCCAGCGCCGAACAGTCCGGCGAGATCGTGCGTCAGGCCATTGCGGCCATGGGCAAGATCGAGAGTTCCTCGGGCGAGATCGGCAACATCATCGGCGTCATCGACGAAATCGCCTTCCAGACCAACCTGCTGGCACTGAATGCCGGCGTCGAAGCGGCACGCGCCGGCGAAGCTGGCAAGGGTTTTGCGGTCGTGGCGCAGGAGGTGCGTGAACTCGCACAGCGCTCCGCCACCGCCGCCAAGGAAATCAAGAACCTGATTTCCGCCTCCAACGGCCAGGTACGCGAAGGCGTGCAGCTGGTCGGTGATACCGGCCGGGCGCTGGAAAGCATCGTGGCGGAGGTGCGCGAGATCAACCAGCATGTCAGCGCCATCGTGGAGGCGGCGCAGGAACAGTCCTCCGGCCTGCAGCAGATCAACACGGCCGTCAACCAGATGGATCAGGACACCCAGAAGAACGCCGCGATGGTGGAAGAGACCACGGCGGCCAGCCATGGCCTTGCCCGCGAGGTGGCAGCCCTGAACCAGTTGCTGTCGCAGTTCAGGCTTGCGGAGGCCGCTGTGCGAAACGAGCCGGGCCGGCCCGTCGCGGCACCGGCCGTGGCAACCCAGCCGGTGCGGTCACCGGCCCGCGCGCTGGGCCGCAAGCTCGCCGCAGCCTTTTCCGCCAATGCCGCCCGCGCACAGGCGACAGAGAACTGGTCAGAATTCTGATCAGGCTCTGAGACCCGATCCCAGGCAAGGCGCGGGCACATCCCCGCCTTGCCTCATTGCAAGTTAAGGCTACCGGCCATCTGCGGAGATCATGTCGGTGCTGTGCGGCCAAGCACCGGGCGCAGGCAGATCGCTGCCACCACAAGGACGACGGCGGCCATGACGGAGGCGAGGGTGAAGTTTCCACTTGCCTGTGTGGCCCAGCCCGCGACCAGCGGTCCGACAATCTGCCCCGTGCCGAAGGCCGCCGTCATCATGGCAAGCGCCCGCCGCTGGCTTGCCGGGGTCAGAGCACGGGCAAGCTGAAGTCCATACGCCGTGACCGTCATGAAGGTGAGGCCGAGAAGAAGGCCACCCAGAAGAGCGCCGATGACGGGCGGCATCAGCACGGAGGCCAGGACACCGCAGGCCTCAAGCAGAAGGCAGAGCAGCGTGCTCCATCCAAGCCCGATGCGGGCGGAAAACGGCCGCCAGAGGAACAGCGACACACAGGCCGCAAGCCCGGTGACAAGCCAGGCCCCCGCCTCCACCGCCGGCCCGGCGGCCGCCATCCGCACGATGGCCACGAGGAATGTGGCGGTCACCACATAACCGAAGCCGAACAGACCATAGGAGAGCGTCAGCAGCACAAGCGGACGTGTCCAGCGCATCGGCGGCTCGGCCTCCGCCTTTCGACCAGCCGGCGGGCGCGGCAACTGGTGCGCCACATACATGAGCCCGACGAGGACGATCGCCGCGGCAACGATCCAGTCCATCCGCCATCCATGCGCCGCATCCCCGGCTGCGCGATGCACAAGGAAGGCGACGACCGAAGACAGGGCAATGCCCGCGCCGACACCGCCGAAATGGATGGCCTGCACCCCATCGCGGCCAAGCGCGTGCGGCAGCACGATGGAGGTGGTGAAGATCATCGCAAAGGCACTGGCGAGACCTGCAAGGCTCCGGATGAGGATGAAGAGCGGCAGGCTTTCGGTCAGCGCCATGGCCAGAAGCAAAAGCGCCGTGGCCAGAAGACCGCCGAGGGCCAGGCCCCGCTCCCGTCCCGCCGCCCAGGACTGGCTGGCGAGCAAAGCGCCGGCGAGATAACCGGCAAAATTGCCAGCCGCAATCAGCCCCGCTTCAGAGGCCGACAGCGGCACGCCGCTCATCATGCCGGGCAGCACCGGCGTGAAGAAGAAACGTCCAAAGCCCATGGCCGCCGCCATGGCAACAGCCCCGGCAAAGCCGATGCGCAAGGGCGAGGACGTGGGCAAAATCCGAGACATGCTCCCTTCGTCGCAGCAAAGCGGGGCCGGCACAATGCAGGATTTGTCAAGGAACCCATCAGAACTTGTGATGCAGGCGTTGCGTTCGGCAGACGTAATCAGACCCCCTATTGTCTCACCTCGGCTCACAATCCTGCCGCCTTGCGCAGCGCCTCGGTCATCCGGCTGCGCCAATCCCTGCCCTGGGCCTGAAAACGCTGCAACACCTCCGGCTCGATACGGATGGTCACGGCCACCTTCGGCGCTTCCACCGGCGGGCGGCCGCGTCCGCGGCGGGCAATTTCCCGATCAATGCTCGCGGCCACGTCCGGAAAAACCTCGGCGAAAGAACGTGCCTCAGCCATCTCCGCCTCGCTTGCCTCCGGCGCATCCGGATCGGAGGCGATCATCCGCTGGATCTCGGCTTCCTCGTCCTGCGTCAGCGGACGCCCGGCTAAAAACTTGGCCGTCATAGCACTCTCCGTTCCCTAATACTTGCGGGCCGCATCGAGATCACTGACAAGGCTTCGGCTCCGACTGGGCGAAACACCACCGCAATGATGATACGACCATAAAACGCGCCGATCGCCATGAAGCGCCCCGACTTTGCGGGAATGACAACGCAGGCGGCAAAAAACTCGATTGTCAGATCGGCAAAGTCCAGACCGTGCGTATCAAGATTGGACAGCCGCTTGCCTTCGTCATAGATGATTTTCATCGAAATTTCCGTACACGGAAAATCTAGCGCACACTGATATAAAAGTACACTTTAATTGCGCGCAAAAAGCCAGCGCGACGATGGGCGGAAAGTCCGCCGCGCCGCCCACACATCGAACTTATCGATCGACGAACAGACCCTACTCCGCAAGCGTGAGAATCAGCGGGCCGTTGCGGGTCACCACGATGGTGTGTTCGAACTGCACGGTCGGAGCGCGTGGATCGCTGTAGAGCGTCCAGGGATCACCATTGCCGCCGTCCTCGGCCCATTCGCCGCCGAGCGACAGGAAGGGCTCCACGGTGAAGACGAGGCCCTCCTCCATGATGCGGCTCTCATCCGCATCCGGCCAGGTCGGCACCTCGGTCGGCTCCTCGTGCAGGGAGCGACCGATGCCGTGGCTGGCGAGATTGGTGATCAGCGTATAGCGGTTCTTCTTGGCGAAAACGCCGATGGCATTGCCGATGCCGGCGATCGGCTTGCCGGTTTTCACCTGCTGCAGCCCGGTCCACAGCGCCCGGCGCCCATCGCGCAGCAGTTTTTCCACCTCGCGCGTCACCGGCGGCACGGCAAACGAGGCGCCGGTGTCGCCGAAGAAGCCGTCCTTGACGGCCGACACATCGATGTTCACGAGGTCGCCCGCCGCAATCACCCGGCTGCCCGGAATGCCGTGGGCCACTTCCTCGTTGACGCTGATGCAGGTGGCGCCCGGGAACTGGTAGCAGAATTCCGGCGCCGACTGGGCGCCGTTCTCCTCCAGCACCCTACGGCCGATCTCATCGAGTTCGAGCGTGGTGATCCCCGGTTCCAGCGCCTTTGCCATCACCTCGACGGCCTGGGCGCAGATGCGCCCGATGGCCTTCAGCTTCTGAAGTTCGTCGTCCGAGGTGATGATCATGGGCAGAAATCCGGCTGGTCGTTTTCAGGCGGCCGGTTTCGCGCCATCCTTCGCAGGCGTCAACGCTTTTCTGACGAGCGGTGCGACGCGGGTGCCGAAAAGCTCGATGCCGCGCATGATCTGGTCATGCGGCATCAGGCCGATCGCCATCTGGATCAGCAGGCGGTCATTGCCAAACACCTTGTGGGCCGCGACGATCTTTTCCGCCACCGTTTCCGGATCGCCGACGAAGAGATTGCCGGGGGCCGAGCGGGCACGGTCGAACTGGGCACGGTTGGTGGGCGGCCAGCCACGCTCGCGTCCCAGCCGGTCCATCACCGCCGCCTGCGGGCCGTAGAACTGGTCCGCGGCCTTGTCGGTCGTATCGGCAACGAAACCGTGCACATTGATGCTGGTCTTCAGCGTCTTCGGATCGTGGCCGGAGCGGCGGGCGGCCTCGCGGTAGAGATCGAAGAAAGGCGCAAAGCGGGCGTAATCGCCGCCGATGATGGCGACCGCCAGCGGCAGCCCCAGCGCGCCGGCGCGCGCCACCGATTGCGGCGTGCCACCGACGGCAATCCACACCGGCAGCTTGTCCTGCAGCGGGCGCGGATAGACGCCGCGACGGTTGATCGGCGCGCGCAGCTCACCCTCCCACTCGACGATCTCGTTGTCGCGCAGCGTCAGCAGAAGGTCGAGCTTTTCCGAAAACAGCCGGTCGTAATCGTTGAGGTCGTAGCCGAACAGCGGGTAGGACTCGATGAAGGAACCGCGACCGGCCATGATTTCCGCACGGCCGCCGGAGAGAAGATCGACGGTGGAAAACTGCTGGAAGACGCGGATCGGATCATCCGAACTCAGCACCGAAACGGCGCTCGTCAGGCGGATGTTCTTCGTCTTTACCGCCGCCGCCGCCAGCACCGTGGAAGGCGAGGACACGGCATAATCCGGCCGGTGATGCTCGCCGAGACCGAACACATCGAGGCCCACTTGGTCGGCCAGCTCGATCTCCTCCAGAAGATGCTGCAGGCGCGTGGCGGCATCCTGTCCGCGGCTGCCGCTTGCAATGTTCGGATCGACATCCGCAAAGGTGTAAAGGCCAAGTTCCATGACGATCCTTCCGTGTGGTTCAAGCCCGCTAGATAGGGAGGTAAAGGTCCGCGATAAACAGGAAAGTTTCGAAGGGGTTGTTCGAAAAACTGGATAATGGCCGATCGCTAATATGAATCCGTTGCCTGACACTTACACTGATCCGCTGATGATGCAGATCAGCCCCACACAGGAAAGGGCAAAAATACCCTGAAATTAAAGGGGAAATGGATTCAATCTATCAGCAAATGCGACTATCCCTCCCAAAAGATTCAGGGTTTTCGCGCCACCCGCCACCTGGGATGCCTGCCTGCCTCCCCTTCCCCGCCGCCCTCTGGCGCATCGACGGGAGAGCGCTATAGTCCGCCGGCATTTGCCACAGGAGGACCCCCATGGCCGATCTTTCCGCCTTCCCCATCACCCGCCGCTGGCCCGCCGCCAATCCCGACATCCTGCAACTGTATTCGACCCCGACGCCGAACGGCGTGAAGGTTTCGATCATGCTGGAGGAAACCGGGCTCGCCTATGAGCCGCATTTCATCAATATCGGCCAGAACGAAACCTGGGGCGAGGAATTTCTCTCGCTGAACCCGAACGGCAAGATCCCGGCCATCCTCGATCCGAACGGCCCGGACGGCACGCCGCTGGCGCTGTTCGAATCCGGCGCGATCCTGATCTATCTGGCGGAGAAGACCGGGCAGTTCCTGCCGAAGGACGCCGCCGCCCGCTACGAGACGATCCAGTGGGTGATGTTCCAGATGGGCGGCATCGGCCCGATGTTCGGCCAGCTCGGCTTCTTCCACAAGTTCGCCGGCAAGGAGATCGAGGACAAGCGCCCGCGTGACCGCTACCTCAACGAGACCAAGCGCCTGCTCGGCGTGCTCGACCAGCGGCTGGATCGCCGTGCCTTCATGATGGGCGATGCGGTGACGATCGCCGATTTCGCGATCGTCGGCTGGATCCGCTCGCTGATCGGCTTCTATGAAGCGCGCGATCTCGTCGAATACGATAGCCGCCCCCACCTTTCCGCCTGGTTCGACCGGATGATGGCGCGGCCCGGCGTGCAGCGCGGCGTGGAAATCCCGGCGCGGCCCTGAGCCTGCCCCGCACGACACCGACACATCAACCCTTTGTGAGCCTGGGCCGCCAAGGGTTGATCCCCGCCTTAACCTTTCGGTAACTCTCTGCCAGAACAATCGCGCGCTGTCGCACCCGTCGCCGTTTCGCGCACGGGATGTATCCACCCGCCATGATCAGGAGAGCCCGATGTCCCGCAAGACATGCGCCCTAGCCGTTTCCGCCGTCCTCGTATCCGCTGCCACCGCCGGCGCGCAGCCGACCCGCATCAACCAGTTCGAGGCCTGGGGCGTCTACGCGCATGGCAATGGCAGCAACCGAAGCTGCTATGTTCTGTCGGTCCCGGTCGCCCAGCAGCCGGCCGGCGTGAACCACGGCGAGAACTATTTTCTGATCGCACCGCAATCCGGCCCCTCACCGCTGATGCCGCAGGCCATCATGGGCTATACGCTGAAGGCGGATTCCCGCATCACGCTGACCATCGGCAATGACAGTTTCACGCTGGTGCCGAAGGACAATGCCGCCTGGGTGCGCGATCCCGCCCGCGAGCCGGCGCTCGTCACCGCCATGCGCGGCGGCGCCGAGATGACGCTGAAGGCCACCTCCGCCCGCGGCACCAGCACTGCCTATACCTATTCGCTGAAGGGGGTTTCGGCCGCCCTGCAGGCGCTTCGCAACTGCCGCTGAGACGGCGATACAAACCATTGCCAGCCAAGCCCCTTTGGGCATAACCTCCCTTGTGGCGCCGCAACATGGCGGCCCTGCAAGGGAGGAAAAAACATGGCAAGAACCGTCGTCGTCACCGGCTCCACCAGCGGCATCGGGCTCGGCATTGCCCGCGCCTTTGCCGCCGATGGCGCCAATGTGGTGATCAACGGCTTCGGGAAACCGGACGAGATCGAGGCGGCCCGCGCCGATCTGGACAGCCTCGGCGACGGCAAAGTGCTCTATCACGGCGCCGACATGACGAAGCCCGACGAGATCGCCGACCTGATTGCGCTCGCCGAAAAGAGCTTCGGCACAGTCGATGTGCTCGTCAACAATGCCGGCATCCAGCATGTGGCAAAGATCGAGGATTTCCCGACGGAAAAATGGGATCAGCTGATCGCCATCCTGCTCTCGTCGGCCTTTCACACCATGCGCAACACCATTCCGCTGATGAAGAAGGCAGGCCATGGCCGCATCATCAACGTGGCCTCTGCGCATGCGCTTGTTGCATCGCCCTTCAAATCGGCTTATGTCGCTGCAAAGCATGGGGTCTTGGGTCTGACCAAGACGGCCGCACTGGAATTGGCCGAATTCGGCATTACGGTGAACGCCATCTGCCCCGGCTACGTGTTGACGCCGCTCGTGGAACGACAGATCCCCGACACAGCGCGCGAACGTGGCATCTCGGAAGAGGCGGTCAAGACGGAGGTCATGCTCCGCCTGCAGGCGACGAAGGAGTTCGTCTCCATCGAGGAAGTTGCCGCCACCGCCCTCTTCCTCGCCAGCGACGCAGCACGACAGATCACCGGAACACATATCTCCATCGATGGCGGCTGGACCGCTCAATAATGGTCACAAGGGAACACGCATGACATCAGCCATCCGCTTTGTCCTCAACGGTGAAGAGGTTTCCCTCGGCGACTTCGCTCCCACGGAAACGCTCCTGGATTATCTGAGGCTGAGACGGCGGCTGACCGGCAGCAAGGAAGGCTGTGCGGAAGGCGATTGCGGCGCCTGCACGGTGCTCGTCGGTCGCCTGATCGGCGGCGCGCTGCGCTATGAAAGCGTCAATGCCTGCATCCGCTTCGTCGGATCGCTGCACGGCACGCATGTGGTGACGGTGGAGCATCTGGCGGCCAGGGACGGCCGCCTCCACCCCGTCCAGCAGGCCATGGTCGACTGTCACGGCTCGCAATGCGGCTTCTGCACGCCGGGCTTCGTTATGTCCCTCTACGGGCTGTGGATGGCCAACGAAAATCCGAGCCGCGCCGAGATCGAGATCGCGCTGCAGGGCAATCTCTGTCGCTGCACCGGTTACGAGCCGATCGTGAAGGCCGCCGAACAGGTGGCGGCCGCCAGACCCAGTGCCCTGTTCGACCCGATCGAGCGCGACCGCGCCGAGATCATGGCAAAGCTCTGGACCATCCGCACCTCCTCCGACACGATCCGGGTTGAAAAGGACAACCGTCAGGCCATCATTCCCGGCACGCTGCAGGCGCTGGCGGAGGTGCTGTCCGATAATCCCGGCGCGACCATCGTCGCCGGCGCTACCGATGTCGGCCTCTGGGTCACCAAGCAGATGCGGCCGATCAATCCCGTCGTGTTCATCAACCATCTGACCGACCTGCAGACCATCACCGAGGACGAGACGGGCCTCGTGATCGGCGCCGGCGTCACCTATGCCCAGGCATTCGAGGTGCTGGAGGCCTATCATCCGGCGCTTGGCCGACTGATCGACCGTATCGGCGGCCAGCAGGTGCGCAACATGGGCACGATCGGCGGCAATATCGCCAACGGCTCGCCGATCGGCGACACGCCACCGGCGCTGATCGCGCTCGGTGCCACCGTCACGCTGCGTTCGACCGCCGGCAGCCGCACGTTGCCGCTCGAGGACTTCTTCATCGACTATGGCAGGCAGGACCGCCAGCCCGGCGAATTCGTGGAAAAGCTGACGCTGCCGCCGCCGGATGACGAAGCCTTCTACGCCGTCTACAAGATTTCGAAGCGCCGCGACGAGGATATCTCCGCCCTTTGCGGCGCCTTCTACCTGACACTCGATGGCGAAGGCTGCGTCGACACCTGCCGCATCGCTTTCGGCGGCATGGCGGGCATACCGAAGCGCGCCAAGGCCGTGGAGGAGGCCCTGACCGGCCGGCCCTGGAGCTGGAACACGGTGGCCTCCGTGCGCGACGCCTTCGACGAGGACTACCAGCCGCTGACCGACTGGCGCGCCACCGCCGAATACCGCGCCATCACGGCCAGAAACCTGCTGACCCGCTTCTTCCTGGAAACCGCCGGCCAGAGCCAGGAGCTGGCACGCTTCGAGCCCGAGGAGGCGTGAGGGATGATGATCTATATTGAAGGTCTGAAGAAGAAAAACCCCTCCCCAACCCCTCCCCACAAGAGGGAGGGGCTCAATCTACCGCATCCTCAGCGTTCACATTTGGCGAAAGCATTGCCGCGAGTCCTCTCCCCCCTTGTGGGGGAGATGGCGGTAGCCAGAGGGGGTCTTTTCCTGGCCGGACAGCGTCATCGCCGCCAGCCGGTTGCTAAACATGTCGTCATCGAAGGAGCCCGCTGATGGACAACACCACCTTCGAAGCCAAGGGCACGATCACCGGCCCCATGCACGCCTCGCTCAAGCACGATTCCGCGCACAAGCATGTCACCGGCAGCGCCGAATATATCGATGACATGCCGGAGCCCGCCGGCACGCTGCATGCGGCCCTTGGCCTCTCCGAGCGCGCCCATGCCGACATTCTTGCCATCGATCTCTCGGCCGTGAAGGCGGCGCCGGGCGTGGTGGCGGTGATCACGGCGGACGACATTCCGGGCGTCAACGACGTCTCCTCGAACGGCAGCCATGACGAGCCGCTGCTCGCCACCACCAAGGTCGAGTTCCACGGCCAGCCGATCTTCGTCGTGATCGGCGAGACGCGAGACCAGGCCCGCCGCGCGGCGCGTCTGGCAAGGATCGACTACCGGGACCTGCCGCACTGGACCGATATCGACGGCGCGCTGGAAAACGGCGCGCCTCTGGTCGTCAGCCCGATGACGCTGAAGCGCGGCGAACCGGAAACCGAAATGGGCAATGCCCCGCGCCGCCTGACGGGCCAGATGTATATCGGCGGGCAGGAGCATTTTTATCTGGAGAGCCAGATCGCGCTTGCCATTCCGGGTGAGGATGAGGACGTCACCGTCTGGTCCTCGACCCAGCATCCGACGGAAGTGCAGCACATGGTGGCGCATGTTTTGGCCTGCGCCAGCCACGCCGTCACCGTCAACACCCGCCGCATGGGCGGCGGCTTTGGCGGCAAGGAAACGCAGGGCGCGCATTTCGCCTGTCTCGCCGCGGTCGCCGCCAAGAAGCTGAACCGCGCCGTCAAATTCCGCCCCGACCGCGACGAAGACATGATGGTGACCGGCAAGCGGCATGATTTCCGCGTCGATTACGAACTGGGCTTCGATGACGAGGGCCGCATCCATGCGGTGGATGCCACTTTCGCCGCCCGCTGCGGCTTCTCCTCCGATCTCTCCGGCCCGGTGACGGACCGTGCGCTGTTCCATGCGGATTCCAGCTATTTCTATCCGCATGTGCACCTGACCTCGAAGCCGTTGAAGACGCATACCTGCTCCAACACCGCCTTTCGCGGTTTCGGCGGTCCGCAGGGCATGGTTGGCGGCGAACGCTTCATCGAGGAAATCGCCTATGCGGTCGGCAAGGACCCGCTCGATATCCGCAAGCTGAATTTCTACGGAGAGCCCGGCTCCGGCCGCACGCTGACGCCCTACCACCAGGAGGTGGAGGACAATATCCTGCTGCGGCTGGTGGAGGAACTGGAGACCTCCAGCGATTACCGCGCCCGGCGTCAGGCGATCATGGAGTTTAATGCCAACAGCCCCGTCATCCGCAAGGGCATCGCCCTGACACCCGTCAAATTCGGCATCTCCTTCACCATGACCGCCTTCAACCAGGCGGGTGCCTTGGTGCATGTCTATTCCGACGGTTCGATACACCTGAACCATGGTGGCACCGAAATGGGCCAGGGCCTGTATACCAAGGTGGCGCAGGTGGTGGCGGATACCTTCCAGGTGGATATCGAGCGTGTGAAGATCACCGCGACCTCCACCGGCAAGGTGCCGAACACCTCTGCCACCGCTGCCTCCTCCGGCTCGGATCTGAACGGCATGGCGGCTTACGATGCCGCCCGCCAGATCAAGGAGCGGCTGATCGAGTTTGCCTGCCGCAAATGGCAGGTGGCGGCTTCGGATGTAGAATTCCTGCCAAACCGGGTGCGGGTCGGCACGGACACGCTGACCTTCGACGCGCTGGTGAAGGCCGCCTATTTCGACCGCGTGCAGCTTTCCGCCGCCGGCTTCTACAAGACGCCGAAAATCCACTGGGACCGCGCCGCCGGCCGCGGCCGGCCCTTCTATTACTTCGCCTATGGCGCCGCCTGCTCGGAAGTCTCGATCGATACGCTGACCGGCGAATATCTGGTGGACCGCACGGACATTCTGCATGATGTCGGCCGCTCGCTGAACCCGGTCATCGACATCGGCCAGGTGGAAGGCGCTTTCGTGCAGGGCATGGGCTGGCTGACGACGGAGGAACTCTGGTGGGATGGCAAGGGGCGCCTGCGCACGCACGCCCCCTCCACCTACAAGATCCCGCTCGCCTCCGACCGGCCGAAGATCTTCAACGTGAAGCTCGCCGAATGGTCGGAGAACCGCGAACAGACCATCGGCCGTTCCAAGGCCGTCGGCGAGCCGCCCTTCATGCTGGGCATCTCCGTGCTGGAAGCTCTCTCCATGGCGGTCGCCTCGATTGCCGACTACACGGTGTGCCCGCGCCTCGACGCGCCCGCGACGCCGGAGCGCGTGCTGATGGCGGTGGAGCGGTTGAAGGCGATGTGATGCCATGCATTGACCGCCTCGCATCAGGCATCCACAACGCCAGTCCCTGTACGATAGGAGCACGCCTGACGAAAATGCCTGCGGGTTTATCGACCGGGGCGCATTCCCCCTCATCCGCCCTTCGGGCACCTTCTCCCCGCTGGGGAGAAGAGGAAGAGTCGCAGCGCTCGCGGTTCCCCTCTCCCCTCGGGGAGAGGTCCGCCGAGCAAAGCGGAGGCGGGGTGAGGGGGCGAACCCGAACCAGAACAACCTTTTGGAACATTCAACCTCCGGGCACACTTCCAATGCGGAGCATGTCCGGCAGGACAGAGGGGGGTGCCACAGGGCACACTGCCAACCATCACGCGGGCAACCGCAAAGGACAGGTCTCAAACCCGCGAGGCCGGTCATGAACGCCCTCTCCGCCTTCCTTGCCCATAATGCAGACTGCGTCCTCGTCACCGTCACCGAGGCAAAGGGTTCGACGCCGCGGGAGGAAGGGGCATTCATGCTGGTGTCCGCCACCGCATGCTTCGGCACCATCGGTGGCGGGCAGCTGGAATTCATGGCGATCGAGAATGCCCGCGCCCTGCTCGGCGGCAAAGGCAAGACCGAGATGGACGTGCCGCTCGGTCCGGACATCGGCCAGTGCTGCGGCGGGCGCACGCGCCTTGCCTTCCAGACGGTCACGCCGGACGTGGCGGCAGCGCTCATTGCCCGCATGACGGCGGAAAGCGAGAGCTTTGCTCACGTTGTGCTGTTCGGCGCCGGCCATGTGGGCCAGGCGCTGGCCCTGGCGCTTGCACCGCTGCCGTTGCGGGTCAGCGTCGTCGAAACGCGGCCCGAGGCGCTGGCGGGGCTGCCGGAGGGTATTGCGGCCCGCGCGGTCGCCCTGCCGGAAGCGGTGGTCGACACCCTGCCCGCCGGCAGCGCAGTGGTGATTCTTACCCATGACCATGCGCTGGATTTTCTCATTGCCCGCGCGGCCCTGGCCCGAGGCGATCTCGCCTATGTCGGCATGATCGGTTCGGCGACCAAGCGCGCCACTTTCCGCCACTGGCTGGCGCGGGAAACGGACGGCACTGTATCCATTGACCGTCTGGTGCTGCCGATCGGCGGAACGGCGGTACGCGACAAGCGCCCGGCGGTCATCGCAGCGCTGGTCGCCGCCGAACTCATCACCGTGCTAGCCGGCTCTGGCGCATTAACCACCACGCACGGCGGCAAAAGCTGACGCTCCTGCGAGGGATCTTGCCGGCAAGATGGCGGAGGACCGCGCCCGACACGGCGTCCGCTCGGTTTCGTTGAATGCGGCATTTTACAGGGAGCGGCGTTGCCAGACATCACGCGCCGCATCGAAGGCTGTCGGCAATGGGCGACGGCTGCGATCGCTGCGTCCATCCTGCATGCCGATATCTGCCTTGAGCCGGTCAGGCATGACTTCAGCATCAAGCCTGTTGCTGCATCTGCTGGCATCGCGTCTCCTGGAAAGCCGCATCAGGCGCGCAAGAAAGGCAGCGCACTCGTCCAGAAACCCCGTGGTAATCATCTGTAATCTTTGCATGTTGCGTTCCTTCCCGAGGAAGTATCTAATCGCAGCATGCAGGGATTTTGCGGGGCAATCCAATCGAAGCTTCGTCTGCATGGATGAAGAGGCCTGATGCATGAAGATGTCAAAGCAGTTTCCGCTGAATGCCCTGCGGGTGTTCGAGGCGGTGTCGCGCCATCTGAGCTTCACCAAGGCGGGTGAGGAACTCGGCCTGACGCAGACGGCGGTCAGCTATCAGGTGAAGCTGCTGGAAGACATGCTGGGGGAAGCACTGTTCCTGCGCCAGCCGCGCAGGATCCATTTGACGGAGGCCGGCAGCCGGCTGGCGCCCAAGGTGTCGGAGGGGTTCGAACTGCTCCGCGCCGCCGTCAACGAGATGCAGGGCGTGGCCGAGGGAACCCTGATCATCCACTCCACCCACACCTTTGCCAGCCACTGGCTGGCGCGTCATCTCGGCATCTTCCAGCTCGACAATCCGACCATTGCGGTCCGGCTGGAAACCTCGCAGCAGGTGATCGATTTCAGCAAGACGGAAGCGGATGTGGCCATCCGCGTCGGCACCGGCGAATGGCCGGGCCTGAAATCGCATTTCGTCCTGCGCAACCATTTTACCCCGATGCTGAGCCCGACGCTGGCCGAGACCATCGGCGGCGTGCGCGAACCGCTGGACCTTGTGAAGCTCAAGATCATCGATCCGAGCGATCCCTGGTGGCGCATCTGGTTTACGGCGGCCGGTCACCCGGATGCGCCGCTGGAAAGCACCTCGCGCAGCCGCCTCGGCTCACAGGCCGTGGAGGCCGCCGCCGCGATCGCCGGCCATGGGGTAGCGATCCTGCGGCCGGATTTCTATCAGGACGACGTGGCGATGGGCCGCCTGATCCAGCCCTTCCCTCTCACCTGCGAGGACGGCTCGCATTACTGGCTGGCCTATCCCGAAACCCGCCGCCACGTGGGCAAGATCCGCGCCTTCCGGGAGTTCCTCAAGAAGACGCTGCCGAGTTTCGATACGAATCCGACCGGCAAGACCGGTTGACTCAAAGCGGCGGCAGCCTTGCCGTGCGGATGCGCTCCCACACATCGTCCAGACGAGCGGGCGGCCCAGCCGGTGATGCAAGAACATCCCTCCGCAGCGCGTCCGGCATATCCTTCACATGCGGCGTCGCGGGCCGCCCCTGGCGCAAAAGCCGCCGCTTCACCCAGCACCAGAACATGTTTGTGTTCCGGGCAGAACCAGTGGTCCAGACCGCCATGATGGCCTCCGTCATCTGTTGATTTTTTTGTCGTTTCCGGATCGACAAATGCGCCGGTTTGCGGCGAGATACCAATTCAATCTGACGAGCGATCCAGAAAGAGAACTTATCGATGAAACTGTCGCGCCAATTGCCGCTGAATGCGCTGCGCGTCTTCGAGACGGTTGCGCGACTTCGCAGTTTCACCAAGGCCGGCGAGGAACTGGGCATGACGCAGACGGCCGTCAGCTATCAGGTCAAGCTGCTGGAGGAACATGTCGGCGAGATGCTGTTTCTGCGCCAGGCACGGCGCATCGAGCTGACATCGACGGGCGACCGGATGCTGCCCAAGGTCACGGAAGCATTCGGTCTCCTGACCGAGGCGGTGACCGAGGCTCGCGGCCAGGATGCCGGCATCCTGACCATTCATTCCACACCCACTTTCGCGTCCCATTGGCTCGCCCGCCATATCGGCGCATTCCAGGTGCAGCATCCGGGCTTGGCCATTCGTATTCTCCGCATGAACAGATCGGCCGACTTCTTCAGCGACCACGCCGATATTTCCATTCTGCGCAGTGAAGCACCGCCGCCCAACATGGAAAGCCAGGAACTGTTCCGTCTCAATTTCGCGCCGATGCTCAACCCGAAGCTGGCCGAAACAATCGGCGGCGTGACGACCCCGTCGGATCTTCTGAAACTGCCGCTGATCGGCGCCAGCAGCAAATGGTGGGGAATCTGGTTTCAGTCGAACGGCATCGACACACCCCTGCCCGGCACGATCACGATCGATGCCGACGGTGCGCTGGATCTGGAAGGCAGCGCCGCCGTTGCCGGTCACGGCGTGGCGCTGCTGAGCCCGTTTCTTCACCAGGAAGAACTGGAGGCCGGCCGCCTGATGATGCCCTTCGACGTCTTCAAGAAGGACGACCGGAGCTATTGGCTGATCTCCCCGAAAAGCCGCCGCCAATCGGTCAAAGTGCTGGCCTTCCGCCAGTGGCTGCTGAAGGCCCTGCCGCCCCAGATCTTAGCTCCGTCTGGCGCCGCTCAGTAACTCATGTCGGGCGCGTAGAAGCAGCGCAGCGTATCTTCGTTCGGATACAGACAGAGGTGATATTCCGCATCCTGACTGCGCCGCGCCTGACTCTGCGGCACCTTGAAGTCATGCGAGCGGGTCACCAGCCGGTGGTCGCCCGGCTTCAGCATGACCTCGTAGCCGCCCGCGATGACCTTGACGTTGCGCGTCGAGATCATCTGGCAGTCGCCGGTATGATTGTTTCCATTGCAGCAATAGGCTTCGTACTGCCAGCCCGACTGCGCCTCGTGAGCATTGAGGGCAGCGGGAAACGCAAACGCATACGCAATCATCGCAATCGTCAGAATGCTTCGCATGAGCTTCTTCTCCGTTGATGAATGCCTTCACCCCGGTGAACCCGCAGTACTCGCCTTCACCGGCTGTCTTGCGTCTGTCATATTAGCGGAACGCCATAATTCGGCGACGGCAATTTTTCGCGATGCACAAATGGGGATGGGAGACAGCCTCGCGCCAGTCTGGAGACGGCGCCGCTTTCCCGCTTCGGCGTGCTGCGGCGCACCCTTTTTTCTTTTCTTCGCTGCAAATTTTTCGCAATGTGCCGAGTCGGGGAACGCGAAGGGAATGCAGGAATGTATGAATATGCCATAGCCTGGGAATGGCTGAGCTTTGCCGCACGCTGGCTGCACGTGATCACCGCGATCGCCTGGATCGGATCGTCGTTCTATTTCATCGCGCTGGATCTCGGCCTGGTGAAGCGTCCGCATCTGCCGCCGGGCGCCTATGGCGAGGAATGGCAGGTGCATGGCGGCGGTTTCTACCACATCCAGAAATATCTGGTGGCGCCCGCGCAGATGCCGGAGCACCTCACCTGGTTCAAGTGGGAAAGCTATGCCACCTGGATGTCCGGCTTCCTCATGCTCGCCATCGTCTATTACGGCGGGGCGGACCTGTTCCTGATCGATCACTCCGTTCTCGAATTGCAGCCCTGGCAGGCCATCTGTCTGTCGCTCGCTTCGCTCTCGGTCGGCTGGCTCATCTATGACCAGCTCTGCAAGTCGCCGATCGGCAACAATACCTGGGGCCTGATGGCACTGCTCTACGTGGTGCTGGTGGCCATGGCCTGGGGCTATACGCAGGTCTTTACCGGCCGCGCGGCCTTCCTGCATCTCGGCGCCTTCACCGCCACCATCATGTCGGCCAATGTGTTCTTCATCATCATCCCCAACCAGAAGATCGTGGTGGCGGATCTGATCGCCGGGCGCACGCCGGACCCGAAATATGGCCGCATCGCCAAGCAGCGCTCGCTGCACAACAACTATCTGACGCTGCCCGTCATCTTCTTCATGCTGTCGAACCATTATCCGCTGGCCTTCGGCACCGAGTTCAACTGGGTGATTGCCGCACTGGTGTTCCTGATGGGCGTCACCATCCGTCACTGGTTCAACACCACCCATGCCCGCAAGGGAAAGCCCACCTGGACCTGGCTGGTAACGGTGATCCTGTTCATCCTGATCATGTGGCTTTCCACCGTGCCGAAAGTGCTGACGGGTGAAAAGACCGCCAGCCTCTCGCCCATCCAGCAGCGGTTCGTGGCGGATGCGCATTTCGGCGCGGCGCGCGATGTCGTGCAGGGACGCTGCGCCATGTGCCATGCGGCCGAACCCGCCTGGGACGGCATCACCTTTCCACCGAAGAACGTGAAGTTCGAAACGGATGCGGAGATCGCCAAACACGCCCACGAAATCTATGTCCAGGCCGGGCGCAGCCACGCCATGCCGCCCGGCAACATCACCGCCATCACGCCGGAGGAGCGCAAGCTTCTGACGGCCTGGTATGAAAGCGCCACCAGCAGCGCCGGAGCATCCCGCTAAATGACATCCCTTCTTCTTCGCGGTCGCCTTCTCTCCTTCCATCGCGCGCCGGAAAGCCTCGCCGATACCGCAAGCTATCTCTACGAGGAGGATGGCGGCCTGCTGATCGAGGACGGGCGGATCGCGAAAGCGGGGCCCTATGCCGCGGTAAAGGCGGCAGCGGCGGCAGAGGTGACGGAGGTCGACCATCGCCCGCACCTGATCCTGCCGGGGCTGATCGATACCCACGTGCATTTTCCGCAGATGCAGGTGATCGCCTCCTATGCCGCCAATCTGCTCGAATGGCTGAACACCTATACCTTCCCGGAGGAATGCCGCTTCGTGGAAACGGCACATGCCGAGCGGATCGCCACGCATTTCTACGACGAGTTCCTGCGCCAGGGCACGACGACCGCCGTCGCCTACTGCTCGGTGCACAAAAGCTCGGCCGATGCCTTCTTCGCGGAAGCCATGCGCCGCAACATGCTGATGGTGGGCGGCAAGGTGATGATGGATCGCCACGCGCCGCAGGGCCTGCTCGATACCCCTCAGCTTGGCTATGACGAAACCCGCGCCGTGATCGAGCAATGGCACGGCAAGGGGCGCAACCATGTCGCCATCACGCCGCGCTTCGCGATCACCTCGACGCCGGAGCAGATGCGCGCCGCGCAGGCGCTGGCAGAGGAATATCCGGACCTGCACATCCAGACGCATCTTTCGGAAAATCAAGAGGAAATCCGCTTTACCTGCGAACTCTATCCCGACGCCACCGACTATACCGACATCTATGCCCGCCACGGCCTGCTCGGCAAGAAGACGCTGCTCGGCCATGCCATCCATCTGTCCGAACGCGAGGCGGATGTGCTGGCGGAGACCGGATCGGTCGCGGTGCACTGCCCGACCTCAAACCTTTTCCTCGGCTCCGGCCTGTTTCCGCTGAAGGCGCTGGCGCGCCGGGAAAAGCCGGTGCGGATCGGCGTTGCCACCGATATCGGCGGCGGCTCCAGCTATTCCATGTTCAAGACGCTGGACGAGGCCTACAAGATCCAGCAGTTGCTCGGCGAACGCCTCGACCCGCTGGAAAGCTTCTACCGGATGACGCGCGGCAATGCCGAAGCCCTCTCTCTTGTCGATCGCATCGGCACTCTGGAGGAAGGTACGGATGCCGATCTGGTGGTGTTGAACGCCGCCGCCACGCCGGCCATGCGGCTTCGCATGGAAACCGTCAGCACGCTGCCGGAAGAACTCTTCCTGCTTCAGACATTGGGGGATGACCGCGCCGTGGTGGAGACCTATGTGGCGGGGCAGGCAGGGAAAAGCACGCTTGTTGCACCGTCTCAGCGGGAGTGATATTTTCTCAATGCGAATAGTCTCCCGCCGTGCATTGAGATCGTTTGTCGAAAGCCCCAAGGGGTAAAAAGGTGGTGCTGCGCTGAAGGCGGGATTGGACGCCTGGTATCACGAAGTGAGCAAAGCCAACTGGCTCTCATCCGCTGACATCAAGAAGCGTTATGCGCATGCAAGCATTGTCAATTCGGAACGTGTCGTCTTCAACATCAAAGGCAATGACTATCGACGGATCACAGCAGTGGACTTCCAGCGGGGCACGGTTTGGATCAAGTGGATTGGTACACATCGCGACTATAACGATATCGACGCGGCAACGGTGGAATATGAGTGATTTGAAACCTATTCGCAGTGAACAGGATTACGACAAGGCAATGACGCTGCTCAAGACGTTGTGGGGAGCGGAAGCCGGTACGCCGGACGGTGACAGGCTTGATGTGCTGGTGACATTGATCGACGCCTATGAAAATGCCCATTACCCGATTGACTTGCCCGATCCCATCGACGCGATTTTATTTCGAATGGAGCAGGAAGGTCTGACGCAACAGGATCTCGTTCCCATTCTGGGAAATCATGGGAGGGTTGCCGAAATCCTCAATCGGACACACCCTCTGTCTTTGGACATGATTCGCCGGCTGCATGCTGAATTCGATATTCCGGCAGAGGTCTTGATCCAGCCAATTTGCTCTGCAAAAGACGCCGCCTGACCGTCCAAGATGCGACATCGCTCTTTCACGTAGGGCTTCCACCCTGCCGAAGTGATAATCAGCGGCAGGTAGACGAAACACATCCGAGGCGTCGTCAGAGCCCTGATGTTGGTGTGACAAACCCCTCGCAATATTGGTGGTTTTTAACTGGCGACATGGCGCGGATATGCTAGTCCTCTTGTGATAATCCGGAGGAAAGCCTATCCCATGTCCAAGCCGCTGACGATTGCCGACCTGAAAGCCCTTGCCCGTCGGCGCGTACCGAAAATGTTCTTCGACTATGCCGACAGCGGCGCGTGGACGGAAAGCACCTACCGGGCGAACGAGGCGGATTTCGCCGGCATCAAGCTCAGGCAGCGCGTGCTGGTGGACATGACGGACCGTTCGCTGAAGAGCGAGATGATCGGCCAGAAGGTGGCCATGCCGGTGGCACTGGCCCCGACCGGGCTGACCGGCATGCAGCATGCCGATGGCGAGATGCTGGCGGCCAAGGCGGCGGAAGAGTTCGGCGTGCCGTTTACGCTTTCTACCATGAGCATCTGCTCGATCGAGGATGTCGCCTCCGTCACGACCAAGCCCTTCTGGTTCCAGCTTTACGTGATGAAGGACCGCGCCTTCATCGAAAGCCTGATCGAGCGTGCGAAAAAGGCCGGCTGCTCGGCGCTCGTCGTCACCGCAGACCTGCAGATCCTCGGCCAGCGCCACAAGGATCTACGCAACGGCCTCTCCGCCCCGCCGAAATTCACGCCGAAGCATATCTGGCAGATGGCAACGCGGCCGCAATGGTGCCTCGGCATGGCCCGCACCAAGCGGCACGGCTTCGGCAATATCGTCGGCCATGCCACCAATGTCTCGGATCTCTCTTCGCTCAGCGCCTGGACGGCGGAACAGTTTGATCCGCGCCTCTCCTGGTCGGATGTCGCCTGGATCAAGGAGCGCTGGAAGGGCAAGCTGATCATCAAGGGCATTCTGGACGAGGAGGATGCCCGCGCCGCCGCCGATACCGGCGCTGATGCACTCATCGTCTCGAACCATGGCGGCCGCCAGCTGGATGGCGCCCCCTCCTCGATCAGCATGCTGCCGAAGATCGTCGAGGCCGTCGGCGACCGGATCGAGGTGCATCTGGATGGCGGCATCCGCTCCGGCCAGGATGTGCTGAAAGCCGTGGCACTGGGCGCCAAGGGCACCTATATCGGCCGCCCCTTCCTCTACGGCCTCGGCGCGATGGGCAAAGAGGGCGTCGAACTGGCGCTCAACATCATCGCCAAGGAGATGGACATCACCATGGCGCTCTGCGGCAAGCGGGATATTCGCACGGTGGACCGCAGCGTGATCGCGCATTGCCCGTATTGAGGCAATCCGTCTTCACATACCGACGTGAGAAGAGCCCCCTCATCCGCCCTTCGGGCACCTTCTCCCCGAGGGGAGAAGGGATGGGCGGCACCGCCGGCGCAGATCCTGAACAGCTTATCCACCTTGAAAGATCGCCGTTTTCGCGTTCGATCGATCAAACTCTGCGTGCACGTTCGAAGATGCATGAGGCGCTCACGATGCATCCCTTCTCCCCTTGGGGAGAAGGTGCCTGAAGGGCGGATGAGGGGGGCGCTTACACGGTTCTCGCCCGGCCTACCCCAGCCACCCCGTCGCCAACCCCGCCTCCCAGCTGGCGCGGCCATTCCGCCCGGCCAGCCGTGACTGGCTCATATGATCATAGGGCACCAGGCGAAAGCTGACGGACCAGTCGCCGCCCTGCCTCTCGCAGATCGCATAGGACGCCATCGGCGTGCCGGCCTCGACCCGGTGGTAATAGGGCGTATCGTCATCATAGGCCGGGCAGCCGACACTGCCGGGATTGACCAGCAGCCGCCCGTCCGAGAGGCGCACGGCGCGCGGCAGATGCGAATGGCCGCAGAGGATCAGCGATTGCGAAATGCCATCGGCGAGCTCTTCGATCTCGGCACGCGGTTTCAGGCCGACAACGCCGTTCGGCTCGATCCTTTCCATCCAGTAGAGCTGGTCGTCGGCAGGGGTTGCGTGGCAGAGAAACACCTCCTCGCGCCAGACGCGCGAGACGGGCAGCGCACGCAGCCAGTCGAGATGGGCGGGCGTCAGCTGGCGAAAAGCATCGGCCTCCCAGGAATGCATTTTTCCCGCCTCGTGTTCGATCAGATAGCGGTCATGATTGCCGCGCACCGTCGGCAGGTCGAGCGGGACGAGGATATCGGCCGTGCGCCCGGCCTCCAGCGGCCCGGAGAGGCAATCGCCGAGATTGACGATGCTGTCCGGCGCAATGCCTTGGGCAGCAATATCCGCCAGCACCGCTTCAAGTGCCGCGGCATTTCCGTGTATGTCGGCGATCGCGGCAAGTCGCATGTCCCTCAGCTCCCGCGATAGGTGGAATAGCCGTAGGGAGAGATCAGCAGCGGCACGTGGTAGTGGCCGCTCTCGTCGGCAATGCCGAAGCGGATGGGGATCACGTCAAGAAAGGCCGGCTCCGCCAGGGCCGCACCGGTGCGGCGCAGGTAATCGCCGGCATGGAAGACCAGTTCGTAGATCCCCTTGCGAAAGCTCTCGCCGATCAGGATCGGCCCGCCGTCGATACGACCATCGGCATTGGTGGTGACCGTCTTCAGATGCGACCGGCCTTCCCCCTCCAGGTGATAGAGATCGATCACAAGTCCCTCGGCGGGTTTGCCGAGGGCGGTGTCGAGAACATGGGTGGTCAATCCGGTCATGGCCTACTCGCTGATGAGGGGTGCACTGATGAGGAAAGGATCGTCAAAGAAGAATTCCTCCAGATTGTTGCCCGGCCCGTCGCGATCGACAACCAGAAAATCGGAGGGTGCGTCGAGTGTCATCAGCGGATGGTGCCAGACATTGCGGCGATAGTTCACGCCCTGATTGCCCGCGGCCAGAAAGACCTGCGGCTCCGCCGGCCGGCCACCGTCATCCTCGGAGACAACCACCAGATAAGGCCTGCCGTTCAGCGGCGAAAAGCTCTGGCTGCCGAAGGGGTGCCGCTCCATCATCGTCAATTGGTAAGGAAAGGCGCGCGGCTGGCCGCGAAAGATGTTGAGGATCACGCGGGCACCCTCGCCCGCTGCCTCGGCTTCGGCCAGCGCGTGAAAGCGCTCGGTATTGCCGCCATTGATCAGCCTCATGCGCGCCGGATCGGCTTCGATCACATGACCGAAGGGCGCGAAGGTTTCTTGCCGCAACGGGCGGACGGGAAGGATTTTGGGCATATGGGATCATTCACCTTGGGCGCGGATCTGGCGCAGCATGCTGAGTTGGGAGAGGAGTTGGGGGATCGTTCGGGTGGCAGCCGTCCAGAGCGCCGCGGGATCGATCGTCGCAAACTCCGCCACGATGTGGTGGCGAAGGTCAAGGAGTTCGCGCCATGCGATGTCCGGATGATCGGCCGCAAAGTCGGGAAAGCGTTTCAGAATCTCGGAGACCGTCTCCCCGAGAAGAACGAGGTTCATGCCGACGGCTCGCTGCGTCAGGCGGTCGCGCCGAAACCTGTCGGCCGTTATGCCCTCCAGGAAGCCGTCGACCTCCAAGGCCAGTTCCCTCATTTGATCAAGAGAATCCAGAAGACGTTCCAGATCGCGGCTCATAGAGCGATTGCCTCGGCCAGAATGCGGTCTCTCACGGTCGGCCTCAGCCCCTTGCTGGTGGCAATATCCACGCGCAGATGCAGCAAATGCTCCAGATCATGCTGCAAACCGCCGAGATCCAGGAGCGTGGTCTCGTCCAGCGTATCGACGAGAATGTCGAGATCGCTGTCTTCGCGGTCCTCCGCCCGCGCCACGGAACCGAAGATGCGCGGGTTGGCAAGACGATGTTGCGCCACAAGGGCGCGGATCGCCTCGCGATGTTCATCCAGCACGTCCGATGGCCGCATGGCACTCTCCTGTCGATCCGGGCCGCGCGCGTCCGCACGGCACCGCCCGTGATCATAATCAATCCTCACGCAGACGGCAGCATGCTTTCCAGCCGCAACAGCGCAATCCGCTCCACCTGTCCGCAGGCCGTGGCGAATTCCTGGGTGCGGCTGTTGTGGATGCGCTTCTCGAAGGCCGCGAGAATATCCTCCCTGGTCAGCCCCTTCACGGCAATGATGAAGGGAAAGCCGAATTTCTGCGTGTAGCTGGTGTTCAGTTCGGTGAAGCGGGCATGTTCCTCGGGGCTCAGCCGGTCGAGCCCGGCGCCCGCCTGCTCCTTTCGGCTGTCTTCCGTCAGTTCGCCGGCAATGGCGAGGCGTCCGGCGAGATCCGGATGAGCGCGCAGCACGCCAAGCCGCTCCTCCTCGGATGCCACCCGGAAGACGGCGACGAGGGCCGCATGCACGCGGTCCACCGTCAGGTTCTCGCCACGCACGAGGTCATCGTCATAGGCGCGCTCGGCGATGAAGGGCGAGTGTTCGAAGACGCCGCCGAAGCGGTCGACAAATTCGGCTCTTTGCATGGTCAGATGACATCCGGCTTGTGATGCGCGTGCCAGTGACGGGCGATCTCGATGCGTTTCGGGATCCACACCTTTTCGTGGCCAAGCACATATTCCATGAAGCGCTTCAGCGCGGCGATACGGCCCGGACGCCCGACAAGGCGGCAGTGCAGGCCGACGGACATCATCTTCGGCGCGCCCTCCCGGCCTTCCTGGTAGAGCGTATCGAACGTGTCCTTCAGGTAAGTATAGAACTGGTCGCCCGCATTGAAACCCTGGGGCGTTGCAAAACGCATGTCATTGACTTCCAGGGTATAGGGAATGATGAGGAACGGCTTGCCGTCGACGCCCTTCACCCAGTAGGGCAGATCGTCCGCATAGGCATCGGAGGAATAGAGGAAACCGCCCTCTTCCTGCACCAGCCGCAGCGTGTTGATCGAGGGCTTGCCCTGATACATGCCGTAGGGGCGCTCGCCGGCCACCTCCGTGTGCAGGCGCACGGCATCGAGAATATGCTGGCGCTCCAGTTCCTCCGGATAGTCCTTGTATTCGTGCCAGCGATAGCCGTGGCTGGCGATCTCCCAGCCGGCCTCGTTCATGGCGGCCACCGCCTCCGGATTGCGCAGCATGGCAAGTGTCACACCGTAGACGGTGCAGGGAACGTTGAGGCCTGTGAAGAGCCGGTGCAGGCGCCAGAAGCCGGCGCGCGAACCATATTCATAGATGCTTTCCATGTTGAGGTTGCGCTGGCCGGGCCAGGCGGCGGCACCGACGATTTCCGACAGCAGGTTTTCCGAGGCCGGGTCACCATCCAGAATGCAGCTTTCGCCGCCTTCCTCGTAATTGATGACGAATTGCACGGCCACATGCGCGCCGCCCGGCCACTTCGGATCGGGAATATTGCGGCCGTAACCGACGAGATCGCGGGGATAATTGTCTGCCACCATCGAAAATCACCTTCTGAAACAAGGTCCTGACGGTAGCACTCACGCCGCAAATGTCGAGACGTTCCGTTGCGGTGCAAACAGGATCGGTTCAGGCGATCTTGCGCGACATGACGCTGCCGAGCGGATGCAGCGAATGCACGAGGAAGGGAGCACCCGGCTCGTTTTCCACGAAGAGCGCGAGGTTGGCAATCTCCAGCGGCCGCTCCAGGAACGGTTCGAAATGGCGGCGCAGCACCTTTTCGAAGCGGCCGATCTCCTGCGGGCCGAGCGGACCGGTCAGCGTCATGTGGAAACGGAATTCGTCCATCACATGCGGATGGCCGAAGCGGTAGAGATTGGCGAACTGCGCAGCCGAAAGATGGCCGGGATCGGCGCGCTCCAGCTCCGCTTCCGTCAACGGCGCGCGAAACGCATCGAAGTGCTGCACCACGGCGCCGGCCAAGAGATGCAGCGCCTCGGAATGCTCGCACGGCCCCAGCGCGAACCGGTTGCCGAGACGCACCACCTCCAGCTTCGGCAGTCGCACGCGCTCGTGCTGGCCGGCAAAATGCATGAGATTGCGCAGCAAAAGCGGTTCGGCAATACCATCGGCCAGCCGGAACGGCGGCTTCAGCGTGCCATGAAAACCATAGCGGCGCGGCACCGCGGTGTTGAAGGCAATTTCGTGCAGGCCAAGGTCGCGGGTTGCCGGCGGCTCCATGGCCTCGCCGGAAAAGGGGTTGCGGCCGAGCCACTGGGCGGCGGCAAGCGTCAGCGGATCACCCGCCGATGGGGTATAGTTGATGGCGTAGCGCATCCGTCACCTTTCTCTCGCCTTTGCCCCCGCACAGCTTCTTGCGGCAAGCATCTAGGTGATTTGCGTGACAGATTGACGACGCGGGATGGGAGTTACGCTCGCATTCCTGCAACTTGAAGATGGTGCGACAGGGCAAATGACGAGGGAATATCTGCGGGCTGTCCGCTCACGCCGGCAAGCGCGGCATCGGCCAGCCGATGCGCCAGACCGAAGCTCACCTTGAAGCCGCCAGTCAAAGCAATCACTTGGGCGTGGTCAGGGTGCGGGCCGACCATAGGATCTCGATCGACCGCCTTCGGCCGTAACCCGGCCCAGCGTTCGACAACCTCTGCATTCTGAAGATCCGGTGACATGTCCCGCGCCCGCGCGATCAACGCATCCAGCTGGCCGTCGGTGGAAAAACCATCCTCGAACTGGTCCTCGCTGGTGCTTCCGATCGCCACATGCCCCCCCTCATGGGCGACCACGTAAAGCCCGTTGAGAAAGATCACGGGACGGGCGGGATCGACATCGGCCTTGAGCAAGGCGGCCTGCCCCTTGACGGCACTGCCGAGCGGGCGGACCAGCGCTTCGCCGCAGGCACCGCCCAACTGTTCCAGCAGCGGGAAGGAGCCGGTACCTGCCGCGATGATGGCATGGCCGAAGCCGATGCGTTCGCCGGTTTCGAGCACGGCGGCCTGCGCCTCCAGCGATAGCACCCTTCGGCCATTGATCCGCTGCACGTGGCGGCTGGATTCGATCGAGGCGAGCAGCGCAGCGGTGAGCGCACGCGGCGACACGCGGGCTGCCAGCGTATCGTGCACGAAGCCGGATGGACCGGTCTGCGGGTGGATCCAGGCGGCATCAGGCGATGCATCGAGCAGGGTCCAGGCAAACTGTCGTTCGCCAGCCCGCCAGTGTTCGGCAGCATCCAGCCCGTGGCGTGCGGCAATCGGGCGCAGATGCGGCTTCGGCAGGGGAATGATGCGCCCGCAACGGCGATAGCCGCACGAGAGCCCCGTTTCGGCCTCCAGCCTCTTCACCTCGTCCTCCAGCGCGATCAGCGCATCGAACTGGAATTTCTTCTTCTCGCCGAAGCGGTCGGGCATATGTGGCATCAGCGCGCCGAGCAGGCCGCCGCTGGCGCCAGACGCCGGACGCAGGGCATCGAGCAACAGCGTGCGGATGCCCTGCCGTTCCGCCTTCACCGCCGCCCAAAGGCCCATGATGCCGCCGCCGACGATCAGCAAATCGACATGGGCGGGAAGCGAGGCGGATTGACCGGAGACGCGCTGAGCACTATCGCCTGCGGATGAACCAAGCTGGCCGATGACAGATACCAATGGCAGATCCTGACGTTTCCGTTGACCATGCGCCAAGCCCGCTCCAATGGCGCGAGGGCGATATGCCTTACTCGAGCCAGTTTGGCGACCATTTTTATTGCCAGACCGATGGCCGTCTCGAATGCGGTTACGTGTTCCTTGACGGCAACGGCCTGCCGGAGCGCTGGGGCGCGGGCGGCATGTTCCGCATCGGTGAACTCGGCTTCGGCACGGGGCTGAATTTCTGCGAGACATGGCGGCAATGGCGCCTGTGGCGCGCCGCGCACCCGGATCGCGCCGGACACCTGCATATGACCTCCTTCGAGCTTTTTCCGATGGCGGCAGCCGAGATCGACCGCGCGCTGTCCCGCTGGCCGGAGATCGACCGGGAACGACAGGCGCTCGCAGCCCATTGGCCGGACAGGCGGGAGGGCCGGATCACGCTGTCGCTGTCAGACGATGTCACGCTGACCGTGGTCTGCGGCCGTGCCGAGCAGGACGTGCCAGCCTGGGAACATCAGGCCGATGCCTGGTTTCTCGATGGCTTTGCCCCTTCGAAAAATCCGGACATGTGGTCGCTGTCGCTGATGCAGGCCGTCTTCGACCATACGGCAGACGGCGGCAGCTTCGCCACCTATGCCGCAGCCGGCTTCGTGCGCCGCAATCTCCAGGCGGCTGGCTTTGCCGTCAACCGTCGGCCGGGTTTTGCCGGCAAGCGGGAAATGCTGTTTGGCCGCAAGGGCGTAACCTAAGGGGCGTGACCTCAGGGGCGTGACGCCTCGCCGGTTCTTGCATTCGCCACGCGCCACTGCCGGATCTTGGCCTCCAGGATTTCCGGGCTGATCGGCTTCGACAGATAATCGTCCATGCCGGCGGCAAGGCAAAGATCGCGGTCGCTGTCGAGCGCATGGGCCGTCACGCCGACGATCGGCACATGTCTACCCTCTTGCGCCTCGATTTCGCGAATGCGTCGCGTTGCCTGATGGCCGTTCATGACAGGCATCGAGACATCCATCAGGATCAGCGAGGGCCGCTGGTTGCGCCAGGCAGCCACGGCTTCCTCGCCGTTCGGCACGATGTGGAACCTGAGGCCCGTCGCCTGCAGGATCTGGGTAAAGACGATCTGGTTGACCTCGTTGTCCTCCGCCACCAGAACGTCGAGCGGACTGGACGGCAGGTCGGCCACTGCCGGAACGTCGACCGGCGGCCGCGCCACCGGTCCCTCCACCATCCTGGCGGGCGCTCTCTCGCCACGCCGGCGCTTCTGGCGACTGGCGCGGATCACGTCACCGATGGTGGAACGCAGCAGGTTCGAACGCGCCGGCTTCATCAGATGCGCCTCGATCTGCAACTGCTCGAAGGCCTGCTCGCTGCTCGCAGTATCCATCGAGGTGAGGAAGATGATGGCAATCTGCGTCAGTGCCGGATCGTTACGCATGGCAGCTGCCACCTCAAGGCCGCTCATCTCCGGCATCTGATAATCAAGGATCAGCGCATCGACCTCGACGCCCATCGCCGCAGCAGCCCGCAGCAGGCGCAGGCCTTCCTCGCCACTCTCGACTGCGACACAGTCGAAATCCCACATGGCAAGCTGTTCGGTGAGGATCCGGCGGTTGACGGAATTGTCATCGATCACCACCACGCGCGCGCCGCGAATGTTCGCCACCGGCGCCTCGCGGACAGCGCGCGCACTCGCCATCGCAAAGGGAAGCGTCACCGTGAAGACGGAGCCCTGGCCCAGACGGCTTTCGACGGCAATCCTGCCGCCGAACAGATCGACCAGCCCGGCCGTGATCGCAAGGCCAAGCCCCGTACCCTCGTAGCGGCGGGTGGACGACGTGTCGACCTGCGAAAACTTCTCGAAAATCGTCTTCAGCTTGTCGTCGGGAATGCCGAGGCCGGTGTCCTCGATGCGGATCGTCAGCGTGACGCCTTCGTCGCCGGCGGGCTCCGAGGTCACATCGATCAGCACATGGCCGCGCTCGGTGAACTTCACCGCATTGCCGACGAGATTGGTGACAATCTGGCGGAAGCGACCGGGATCGCCAATCACCGTGTGATGGGTCGAGGCACCTCGTACCAGGAGTTCAATATCCTTTTCCGACGCGGACGACGACAGGAGCGTCGCCACATCCTCGACCGCCTCCACGGGATCGAAAACTGCACGGCGCAACGTCATCTGGCCGGCATCGATCTTGGAGAAATCCAGGATGTCGTTGATGATGGTGAGCAGTGCATTGCCGGATTTCACGATGATATCCGTGAACGTCTTCTGGCGGGTATCGAGATTGGATTTTGCCAGCAGTTCCGCCATGCCGAGCACGCCGTTCATGGGGGTGCGGATCTCGTGGCTCATATTCGCCAGGAATTCGGACTTGGCGCGGTCCGCCGCTTCGGCACGGCCGAGCAGGCGCTGCAATTCCCGCTCGCGCATGCGCACGTCCGTCACGTCATCGAACACGGCCAGCCAGTTGCCATTGGCGCTGAGGTTCATTTCCGCGTCGATGAAAGAGGTATCCTCAATGCACAGAGATGCCGAGAAGCCCTTGCCCTCGGTTTCCATCCTTTGCCAGTAATGGAAAGTTTCCTCCGCCTGTTCGGGCGAGCCGAAATCGCCGCGCGCAGCGCAATAGGCAAACACGGCCCGCCAGGGCTTGCCGGCCTGCACAAGACCCGGCGGCACCTGCAGGATCCTCGACAGCGCCTCGTTGCAGAAGACGATCCTTCCCTCACGCAGGATCAGCAGGCCCTGCGACATGACACTCGTCGCATCGTGCATAATGGCGCCGTGCCGCTCGAGGGCCTCGCGCGCCTCCTGCACTTCCTTCTCGCGCTTCTTCACCGTGGTGATGTCGACGAAGCTCAGCAACATCTTGGCGTCCGCCAGATGCTGGCGCGCCATCAGGATGGTCCGCTGGTCGTTCGTCTGGACCTCGACCGGCGCCATCTCGCCCTCGGCATCGAGCGCCTGCATATGTTGTGCGAGCACACCCTGCGCCTCATCGGGATCAGCGCTGCCCATTTCGAAGATGGCGCGGACAAAGGCGCTGTAATCGCGCTTGTCACCGGCCTCAGGGTCGGCATCCGCGTGCTCGCCACAGAACAACTGGCGAAAGGTGCGGTTGGCATATTCGAAGCGACGTGCATCATCGAGGATCACCACGCCGACTGTCAGCGAATCCAGGATGGCCTGCACTTCGCGGTGCAGACGCTCCGCCTCCTGCTGGGCACGGCGGACCATGGTCACATCGGTGATGGAGCCGACGATGTAAGGCTCGCCCGCGGGCGAGGAAATACGCGCAAGACGGGTGATGGCAGCCATGCTGCGGCCATCCGCCAGAGGCACATCCTCGGCCTTCTCCGTCGCACCGCCCTCGGCAAGAAGTCGCTCGTTCTCCTCGCGAAAACGCTCGGCGGCCGCCGGGAACATCATGTCTTCCGTCTGGCCCATGATCTTGCTGCGGCTTTCGCCCACCATGGCCTCATAGGCGCCGTTGGCGTAGATCAACCGGCGCTGGCTGTCACGCAGGAAGACGGCCACAGGCAGGTCCTCGAAGGCTGCGCGAAAGATCTCCGATTCCTCGATCTTGCGGGCCAGTCGCATTTCCTGGACCTTGTATTCCGTCACATCCAGTCTGAGAACGATCAGCCACCCATTGTCCAGCCGACGGTTGACGCTGCGCATCCAGCGGCCGTCTGCCAGCGGCTCCATGGCCTGCCAGTGACGGGCGTGCAGGGTCTCCATGCGTTCCGCGATCCATTCCTCGCGCTGGCGGAGGATCTCGTCGGTTTCCGGCATGTCCTGTAGCTGGAAGCGATAGACCTGCTCCACGAGTTCGCGCAACGGCATCTGGACGCGCAGCGGCGCGCCGAGGCTTTGAAAATACTGATCAAGCTGGGCGTTGTAGTAGAGCAGTGCATCGCTTTCGCTGAAAATGCCGATCCCGGCATCGAGAAGATCGAGCGCCGTGCCCAGCATCTGCAGGCTGACCTGGCCGCGCGCCAGACCGCCGGCCGCATCCTCTTCCCTCGGGCTGTCGCTGCCTGCTTCGGTCGGGATGGCTTCCGGCTGCCAGGCGACCGGCTCGAACACGGCGAACAGATAGGCCCGGTCGTCGTCAGTCACGAAGCGCTCAACGCGCATGTCATGGCGCAAGACACCTGTCTCGTCGCGGCAGGGAGACGTCTCGTCGCTGCCGAACACCAGCGAGCGACGCTGCTTGTCCAGGCTGGCGTCGTCTTCGAGTGAAAGCGCCATGTCTGCTGCCGTGCGACCGGCAAACGCCTCCCGCCCGACACCGCAGCGGCGCGCATAGGCATCATTGACCGCGACATACCGCAGGCTGCCATCCTTGATGAAAGCCGGAACGTCGAGATCGTTTATCCTGTCGCAGGCGCGCTGCAGAAGTTCCCTATCGCTGCTCAACAGATCCCCCGGCCGATCCCTATCGCGCATTGGACCACGCATGATTCGTATGATGCCGCATCAAAAAGCATGTCACCATGGCTATGGTTAACAAGTCCTTGCGGCAAGCACGGAACGCCTCACCTCGGCCCGCCACGGGCATTGTTCCAGAAAAGGCGTTTGCGCGTCGCATTTGGGTGTAGCGGGGAAAATCAGCCTTTGAGACACTTCCGATGGCGCCGGGAGGACAGAAATGAGCCAGATCACGACAGAGACCGCCACAGAGATCGAAAGCACCGGCACCGAACGGCGGAGGCGCAGCGGCGGCCGCGGCGGCGAGCGGACCCGCAAGCCAGCCGGCGGCGACCGCTATCGCCGGCTCGTCAACCGGCTCGCCCGCACCGAGGTGCTGGATGCCGAGGCGCTGGAGCATATCCATGATGCCTCCCTCACCGTACTGGAAGAGGTCGGCATGGACATCATGCTTCCGGAGGCCCGCGCCCGAATGAAGGCCGCCGGTGCCGACGTGAAGGAGGGATCGGACCGGGTACGCTTCGACCGCGGGCTGATCCTCGACATGATCGCCTCCGTGCCCTCGCAATTCACGCTGCACGCGCGCAATCCGGAGCGGAATCTGGCGATCGGTGGCAACAATCTGGTCTTTGCCCAGATCGCCTCTGCCCCCTTCGTGGCCGATCGGGAGGGCGGTCGGCGAGCCGGCAACCAGGAGGATTACCGCAAGCTCGTCAAGCTTGCCCAATGCTATGATATCGTCCACTGCACCGGCGGCTATCCGGTGGAACCCGTCGATATCCATGCCTCGATCCGCCACCTCGACTGTCTCGCCGATCTTGTGCTGCTGACCGACAAGGTGTTTCACTGCTATTCGCTGGGGCGGCAGCGCAATCTCGATGCGCTGGAGATCGTGCGCATCGGCCGCGGCATTTCGGCCGAACAGTTGGAGGCGGAGCCCTCCCTGTTTACCGTGATCAACTCCTCCTCGCCACTGCGCCTCGATGGCCCCATGCTGCAAGGCATCATCGAGATGTCCTCGCGCAACCAGGTGGTGATCATGACGCCGTTTACGCTGGCCGGCGCCATGGCGCCGGTCACGGTGGCGGGCGCGCTCGTGCAGCAGAATGCGGAAGCTCTGTGCGGCATTGCCTTTTCCCAGATGGTGCGGCGCGGCGCGCCGGTGATGTATGGCGGCTTCACCTCGAATGTCGACATGAAGACAGGGGCGCCCGCCTTCGGTACGCCGGAATACATGAAGGCGGTGATGGCCGGCGGGCAGCTGGCGCGCCGCTACGGCATTCCCTACCGCACCTCAAACACCAATGCCGCCAACACGCTGGATGCGCAGGCCGCCTACGAATCCATGATGTCGCTCTGGGCGCTGACGCAAGGCGGCGGCAATTTCGTGCTGCATGCCGCCGGCTGGACAGAGGGCGGACTGACCGCCTCCTTCGAGAAATTCATCCTCGACGTCGACATGCTGCAGATGGTGGCGGAATTTCTGACCCCGCTCGATGTCAGCCCCGATGCACTGGCGCTCGACGCCATCCGCGAGGTCGGTCCCGGCGGCCACTACTTCGGCACGGGCCACACGCTCGCCCGCTACGAAAGCGCCTTTTACGCGCCGATCCTGTCCGACTGGCGCAATTTCGAAACCTGGACCGAAGCCGGCCGCCCCACCACCTACGACCACGCCAACCGCATCTTCAAGGAAAAGCTCGCAAGCTACGAACGCCCGCCCATCGACCCCGCCATAGAGGAAGAACTGTCCACCTTCGTTGCCCGTCGCAAACAGGAAGGTGGCGTGCCGACCGATTTTTGAGTGTTCTTCAACATGCTTTGAAATCACCGATTTCATACGTCATCCACAAGACAAGGAACAGATCCATAATCTGAAAGTGCCGCCCTGTTTTGGCCTCATGCTCGTTCGATCCTCGCCAAGTTCTGTGGTCGGCCCGCGAAAGGACATTGGATGCCGCAACACGTCTTGCCACTCTCACATTTTCGCACCGCAATACTCGCTGCCTCGATCTCACTTCTGAGTACAGTGACACAGGCTGCGGAGATTTTCTGGGCGAGCGATCCAGTGAAGCCGGGCCAGACAGTCCAGATAACAGGCATGGACCTTGATACGATCCGCCAGGCGTCCATCAGCCGGCTGGACGACGCGGCGGACAAAACCGGGTCGAAGCCGGTTCAGTCAGTGTCCCCCGCACTTCAGTCCGACAAGACCCTTACCTATGTGATCCCGTCAACGCTCGCCAATGGTGTCTATGCGCTTACCCTGCTGGACGCTTCCGGCACAAGCATCACCACCCGCATCAACAGCGCCGATATCTACTGGACGCAAGGCGATGCCGGCGAGAGCGCAACGCCGGGTGGCTGGTTGCGCGTCCAGGGGCGCAACATTGCCCGCACGGCTTCGGCACGTCTCGAACTCACCGCAGAAAATGGCCGGATCACGACCATCAATCCGGATGCGCCAGACATCTGGTCGGCCCGATTTGCCATTCCCGCGGACATGAGGACCGGCACCTATCAGGCGCGTCTGTGGAACGGCAATGGCGACGCCTCGACCTGGCAGGACCTGGGATCGATCACGGTGACGGCGAAGCCGGTGCCTGCGCAGCGCAAGATGGAACTGCGCAGCAATCCCGTCGATGGCCCGGCGCTGGATGATACGGCGCGCATCAACGCAGCCCTTGCCGGACTGGCCAATCAGGGCGGCGGAACACTCGTCCTTCGATCCGGCATCTACCATCTCAGCGGCGGCATCACGATCCCGGAGGGCGTCACGCTGAAGGGCCAGTCCCGCGAACTGGTCAACCTGATCTGGAATGACATGGACCAGCCACCGCCGGCCTTGATCGAAGGTTACCGCAATTTTGCCGTCGAAGACCTGACGATCGATGCGCAGCGCCATTTCGACGTGATCAAGGGCGGCTTTGATGCACAAGGCAAGAGCTGGACGGGCGGCAACTTCATACTTCGTAATCTGCTGGTCAGGGCTTCGGCGTTCATGGGGCACCTCAAGGCCGACGACGCAGCAAGCCGCGACAAGGCACTCACGCAGCAGGAGCGTAACGGCGTCGCAGGTCTTCGGCTGGGAGGTAGCAATATCCTTGTCGAAGGGTGCGACATAATCTCCTCAAATCGTTCGTTCGTTCTCAACGAAGCCAGAAACGCTCGTCTGGAAGGCAACACGTTCACAAACGGCAGGAACGGCTGGTATCATATCGGCGGGTCTCAACGGATCCTGTTTGAAAACAACCGGATCGTCGGAGGGGACATGCAGTCGACTGGCGGCGGGATCGGCAATCTCGGCGGATACCCCCTGTCGAAGGGTGTTCTGATGCGCAACAATTCCTTTGCCCGCTTCTTGTCCGTCGACCGGGAAGCCATGACAAGCGACGGCCCCGGCGGCTACTATTTCGGAACGCTGAAGATACTATCGCCCACCACCTTTCAGATGATCGGTGAACTGGGGGGGATGAAGGATCGCTCCTGGCTCAATGCCGGCCTCTTCGTCCTTGGAGGTCGCGGTACCGGTCTGGTGGTTAACGTCGTTTCGAGGCAGGACAATATCGTGACGGTCGATCGGCCAATCGGGGAGAAGATCGATCCTGCCTCAACAGTGACGATCACGCCCATGCAGGAAGAATATCTTATCATCAACAATGATTTCACCGATGTGGGCGCAGCGCAGATCTACGGCACGGGATATCGCCATGTCTTCGCCGGCAACACGATGACCCGGGGCGCCGGCATCCAGATCTCCGGGCGACGCTACCAGCATCCCCAGCCGAACTTCTTCATCCAGTTGCTCGACAACACGATCCGCGAGCCCGACCTGACGGGCAAGACCGAACTGGCGGTCTATGCCCAGCAGTTCGACGGGAACACCTCGATCCTTTCGCTCGGCAATGTGGTACGCGGCAACACGCTCTCCCAGAACGTGATGCTGCGTGTTGCAGGCAACGCAACCACGATACCGCTTCTGCAGGGTATTCTTGTCGAAGACAATGACATCAGCCAGACCGATATCGGCATCATGATCGGCGCCGGCGTCAAGGATCTGACCCTGCGCAACAACAATATCGCGCAGGTTCGCGTGCCCGTGAAGGGAATGCCGCAGCCATAGCCAGCACCCTTCGGCAACGGCGCCTCATGTCGGCGCCGTTGCCCTGTCCATCCAGACGCGGCGGAACCCTTCCGCGCATCAGACGCCTTCCGCCGCCGTTTCGCCACAAATCTCCCGGATTTTCGCCACATCACCACCTGGTCGTGCCGCCACACACGTTGCCTTCGATCCAGGGCTGTCACCACATGAACGGATGTTCAGACTTATCCTTTTGTTTTTCCATTATTTTGCCGCCTTCACCGAGCATCTTCATGCCGTACCCTGAAGTTCAAGGGTGAAAGGATGAAGGCCATGACCGTACTGAAGACATCCATCACTGCAGGCCTTGTCGCGCTCACGATGACGAGCGCTCTCGTGGCAACGGCGCCAGTTGCAGAGGCGCGCGATCATTTCTGGGCTGGCGTCGCAGCCGGTGCCGTGGGCGGCATCATCGGCGGGGCGATCGCCAACCAGTCCGGGCCCCGTTATGTCGAGCACCGCTATTATGACGTGGCCCCGCCGCCGCCGACCGTCGTCTACGAGCGGACCTACTATCGGGAAGCGCCGCCGCCGCGTCCGCGCTGCCATTTCGAATGGCGCGAAAACAGCTGGGGCGATTCCTACCGTGTCCGCGTCTGCCCTGATTATTGAAGTTTGAATACAGGCGCCGGGCTCCGCTTCCGGCCGCCAGATTCGCAGGGCCCGCCTCGAAATCGATGCGGGCCCTTGACTTTTTGTGTGCAAAGCAGCACATGCATCACAGCTTTCAACCTTCCGGCCGCCGCGTGAGCTGGCCGAGCGACGAGAATGGATCGCAAGGAAGGCGTAAAGGCGCACACAAAGCACGGCCAGACAAGGCCTGCGCCGAAAGCAGTTTCCCACTTGCAAGTTCCCAATTCACGCGGGGTTCTTGACGCCACAGGCAGACCGGACGGCATGGTGTCGTCAGGATGCGGTCTCTGGCGCCCCCGAAAGGTATTCGACTTGACGAATTTCCACGAGCTCGGCCTCGACAAGCAGATCGTCGCCACTCTCTCCAATCTCGGCTACGAAACGCCGACCCCGATCCAGTCCCAGGCCATTCCGCTTCTGTTGCAGAGCCGCGACATGATCGGCCTGGCCCAGACCGGCACCGGCAAGACCGCTGCCTTCGGCCTGCCGCTGATCCAGATGCTGATGAAGGACCCCAAGCGTCCGGACAACCGCACCACGCGCACCCTCATTCTCGCTCCGACCCGCGAACTGGTGAACCAGATCGCCGTCAACCTGAAGAGCTACGTGCGCGGCACGCCGCTGAAGATCAACTCCGTCGTCGGCGGCGCCTCGATCAACAAGCAGCAGCAGATGCTGGAAAAGGGCACCGACATTCTGGTCGCAACCCCCGGACGCCTGCTTGATCTCGTCAGCCGCAAGGCGATCGGGCTGACCACCGTTCGCTATCTCGTGCTCGACGAAGCCGACCAGATGCTGGACCTCGGTTTCGTGCATGACCTGCGCAAGATCTCGAAGATGGTTCCGAAGAACCGCCAGACGCTGCTGTTCTCCGCCACCATGCCGAAGGCGATCGCGGAACTTGCCAAGGACTACCTCACCGATCCGGTGAAGGTGGAAGTGACCCCGCCCGGCAAGGCCGCCGACAAGATCGAGCAGTATGTGCATTTCGTGGCCGGAAAGAACGACAAGACTGTGCTTTTGAAGGAATCGCTGCGCGCCAATCCGGATGGCCGCGCCATGGTGTTTCTGCGCACCAAGCACAGCGCCGAAAAGCTCTCCAAGCATCTCGAACAGGTCGAGTTCAAGGTGGCCTCCATCCATGGCAACAAGAGCCAGGGCCAGCGTGAACGCGCGCTCAAGGCCTTCCGGGATGGCGAGATCCGCGTTCTCGTCGCCACCGACGTCGCCGCCCGCGGCATCGACATTCCGGGCGTGACGCATGTCTTCAACTACGACCTGCCGGAAGTGGCAGACGCCTATGTGCACCGCATCGGCCGCACGGCGCGTGCCGGCCGCGATGGCATCGCGATCGCCTTCTGTGCACCGGATGAAACCCGCCTGCTGCGCGACATCGAGCGCCTGATGAACATCGAGATCACGGTCGCTTCCGGCGAACGCCCGTCCGAACTGCGCAGCCCCGAGCGGCCGCAGAAGGCGCGTGGCGGCCAGGGCCGTGGCAATGGCCAGCCACGTGAAAGCGGCGCCCGAGACCATGGTGCGCGCGACGGGGGCAACCGCGATGGCGGCCGCAACGCCCGCCGTAGTGCCGCTCCGCGCCCGCAACGTCCGCGCGAGGATGCCTTCGACAGCGATATCGCCGCGACCTCCGATCTCGGCCAGCCGCGCAAGAAGCCGTTCGGCGCCAAGCCGGCGACCGGCGACAACCGCAAGCGCGGCAATGGCGGCGAAAACCGCCATGCCCCGCTGGGCGCCCATGAAGCCGGTGCCCAGCGCACCCACCGCAACGGCCCGAAGCCGTCCGGCCATCGTGGCGGTGCAAAGCCCGCCAATGGCGGCCCGGTGAAGTTCGGCGGCAGCGACAATGGCGGCCAGCGCCGCCGCGACCGCGCCTGATATCATCGGCCAGGCTCACACCATTCACACCCGCTTCCGGCAACGGAGGCGGGTGTTTTGTTGTCCGGGTTGGCAGCACGCTCTCCGGCAGCCTGAGCTGTCATGAACGGGCTCGCAAGGAGGACAGCGTCCTCTGTCTCCGGCCTGCATGTCACGCCGACCGGTTCACCAGATAGACGCCCGCCACCACGATCACCGTGCCGGCGATCATCGGTGCTGTCATGGGTTCGCCGAACACCAGCGTCGCCTCGACGGCCACCAGCGGCGGCATCATGTAGAGCAACGAGGCTGTGCGGGACACCTCGCCGCGGCGGATGAGATAGAGCATCAGCCCGACGCCGCCCATCGACAGGCCGAGCACCGACCAGGCCATCGAGGCAATGGCCGCCAAGGTGGCATCGAAGCGCAGCGCTTCGAAACCGACTGCCAGCGGCAGCGTGACGGCAACGGCTCCCAGATATTGCCAGACGGCGATGGTGCGCAGGTCGCCCCCACCGAGATGACGCTTCTGATACAGCGTGCCGAGCGTGGCGGAGACCATGGCGGCCAGATTGATCAGCAGCGGCAGGGCGCTGCCGCTCAGGCCCGTCTCGCGGACGGCGGAAAACTGCGGTGAAATCGCCAGCAGAATGCCGATAAAGCCGAGCAGCAGCCCGAGGATCTGCAGCCGCCGCAACCGCTCCCGGAGCAGCAAGGCCGCAAACAGGGCGGTCAGCAACGGCTGCAGTCCGGCGATGATGCCGGAGAGGCCGGCTGGCACGCCCTGTCCGATCGCCCACCACAGACCGGCGAGATAAAGGCCGTGCAGCAGCACCCCGCAGATGAAGGCATGCAGCATCAGGCGCCGCGAGGCCGGCCACGCGGCGCCTGCCCCTTGCGCAACCAGTGCGAAGGCAAGTGCCGCCAGCGCATGCCGCAGGGCAAGGAAGGTCAGCGGATCGGCATGCATGGCGGCGATCTTGGCAACGATCCAGCCGCTCGACCACAAAATGACGAAAATGGCAGGCGCGAAGCGAGACAGCATGGAAAATTCGGCCCCGTAAATGATGCCGCACAAGCGGGCAAGGCAGCGGTAAAGACTGGCTGAATTTCAGTCAAAGGAGAAAAACTGAAGCCTTCGGACAGAAAAACTGACAGCAAGCGCCTGAAAAGGAAGGAAAGGAAAAAGACCCGTCCTGCGAGCATTTGCACAAGCTTTGTGCGCTTTTCACCGACGTCTGCGAAGGCCGATTCCGCCTTTCCAAAGAAATTGCCGCTTCCTTGCGCAGGGTGCTTGCAATGCTCCAGACCTTGTACTTTTATGGTCGAAAACGGGGAATACACCATTGGCATTTGATGAAATGTTGACTGCGGACAACCATCCGCGCCCACCCTACAAGACCTACCAGGAGTGGTATGACGCCCAGGATCCGGCGCATCTGATCCAGAAATCCCGAGACGCCGAGAACATCTTCCGCAAGACCGGCATTACCTTCGCCGTTTACGGTCACGCCGATTCCTCGGAAAAGCTCATCCCCTTCGACATCATTCCCCGCATCATTTCCGCCCGCGAATGGCGCAAGCTCGCCCAGGGCATCGAACAGCGCGTTCTGGCGCTCAACGCCTTCCTCGACGACATCTACCACAAGCAGGAAATCATCCGGGCCGGGCGCATTCCCCGCGCACTCATCGAGAAGAACGATGCCTTCCTGCCGGAAATGATCGGCTTCAAGCCGCCGGGCGGCGTCTACACCCATATCGTCGGCACCGACATCGTGCGCACCGGCGAGGACCAGTTCTACGTGCTGGAAGACAATGCCCGCACCCCCTCCGGCGTCTCCTACATGCTGGAGAACCGGGAAACCATGATGCAGATGTTCCCGGAACTCTTCACCATGAACAAGGTGCAGCGGGTGGAGGATTACCCCTATCTGCTGCGCCAGTCGCTCGCCTCGCTCGCACCGCCCGGCTGCAAGGGTCGCCCACGCGTGGCTGTGCTCACCCCCGGCATCTACAATTCCGCCTATTACGAACATTCCTTCCTCGCCGACACCATGGGCGTGGAACTGGTGGAAGGCTCGGATCTGCGCGTCATCGACGGCAAGGTGAAGATGCGCACCACCCGCGGCTACGAGGCGATCGACGTGCTCTACCGCCGCGTCGATGACGATTTCCTCGACCCCCTCACCTTCCGCCCGGATTCCGCGCTCGGCATTCCCGGCATCATGGACGTCTACCGCTCCGGCAACATCACCATTGCCAACGCGCCCGGCACCGGTATTTCCGACGACAAGGCGATCTATTCCTACATGCCTGAGATCGTCGAGTTCTATACCGGCCGCAAGCCGATCCTCGAAAACGTGCCGACCTGGCGCTGTTCCGAGGCCGACAGCCTGAAATATGTGCTGGAGCATCTGGAAGAGCTGGTGGTCAAGGAAGTGCACGGCTCCGGCGGCTATGGCATGCTGGTCGGCCCCACCGCCTCCAAGAAGGAGCGCGCCGATTTCGCCGAAAAGCTGAAGGCGAAACCGTCCAACTACATCGCCCAGCCCACACTATCGCTCTCCACCGTGCCGATCCTCGTCAACAAGGGCATCGCGCCGCGCCACGTGGACCTGCGCCCCTATGTGCTGGTATCCGACAAGGTGAAGATCATTCCGGGCGGGCTGACCCGCGTGGCGCTGAAGCAGGGCTCGCTGGTGGTCAATTCCAGCCAGGGCGGCGGCACCAAGGACACCTGGGTACTGGAAGATTGAGGGCGTAAGGCAATGCTGGGAAGAACTGCAAACGGCCTCTACTGGATGTTCCGTTACATCGAGCGCGCCGAAAACATCGCCCGTCTGGTGGATGCGGGCCTGCGCGTCTCGCTGACGCGCACGGGCTCTACCGATGGCGACTGGGACGGCGTGCTGCAAAGTGCGGGCGTGCGTGATGCCTTCGGCGAGGTACATGACACGGTGACGGCGGCCAATGCCATCGATTACCTGCTGCGGGATACCGCCAACCCCTCCAGCGTACTCTCCTGCATCGAGGCGGGGCGCAACAATGCCCGCATGGTACGCACCGCGCTGACACGCGAAACCTGGGAAGCCACCAACGAGTGCTGGATCGAGCTGAAGCAGTTGCTCGGTCGCAAGGTGAAGGCGGCCGACCTGCCGGAGGCCATCGACACGATCAAGCGGCGGGCCGGCCTCATCCGCGGCGCCTTCCACGGCTCCATGCTGCGCAACGATCTCTACAATTTCTCGCGCATCGGCACCTTCATCGAACGCGCCGATAACACCAGCCGCATTCTCGACGTGAAATATTACGTGCTGTTGCCGGCTGTCAGCCAGGTCGGCTCCTCACTCGACAATTTCCAGTGGGAATCGATCCTGCGCTCGGTCTCCGCCCACCGGTCCTATGGCTGGGTCTATGATGCGGAATACCGCCCCTCCAACATTGCCGACTTCCTGATCCTCAACGTGCGCATGCCGCGCTCGCTCGCCTATTGCTACGAGAAGATCGTCAGCAACCTGCATTATCTGGAGGAGGATTACGGCCAGCGCCACCGCGCGCATGATACGGCGGCCGCCATCAAGTCCATGCTCAAGCGCGGCTCGATCTCCGACATCATGGACCAGGGCCTGCACGAGTTCCTGGAGGATTTCATCAGCCGCAACAACCAGCTGAGCGCAGACATTTCAGAAGGCTACCGCTTCTACCAGTGAGCGGACCCGGGGGAACGGACAAGCCGTCATGCATTTGAAGATTACGCATACGACCGAATATCTTTACGACGAGCCGGTGGCCTATGCCCTGCAGCGCCTCAGATTGACGCCGCTGCCCGGCCTTGGCCAGACGGTTCTCAACTGGGCGGTTGCAGTGGACGGCGCCAAGGTGGAGGCCGGCTATCGCGACCAGTTCGACAACTGGGTGGAACTCGTGTCCGTGGAGGGCGGCGAGCACCTGATCCGCGTCACCGCGCGCGGCGAAGTGGAAACCGTGGACCGCACGGGCATTGTCGGCCCGCATACCGGCTTCGTGCCGCTCTGGCTCTATCTCAGGGAAACACCGCGCACGAGACCCGGCAAGCTGGTGCGCGATCTGGCCCGCAGCGTGAAGGGCGACAGCGAGCTGGCGCAGATGCATGCGCTGATGGAGGCGATCCACGAGACGGTGGCCTACCAGCCCGGCAGCACCGATTCCGAAACCACGGCCGAACAGGCGCTGGAGGCGAAATCCGGCGTGTGCCAGGACCATGCCCATATCTTCATTGCCGCCGCCCGCCAGCTGCATCTGCCGGCCCGCTATGTTTCCGGCTATCTGCTGATGGACGGCCAGATCGAGCAGGTGGCAACGCATGCCTGGGCGGAAGCGCACATCCCCGGCCTCGGCTGGGTGGGGTTCGATGCCGCCAACAAGATCTGCCCGGACGAGCGCTATGTGCGCGTGGCAACCGGCCTCTGCTACCGCGACGCAGCGCCGGTCTCCGGCATGCGCATCGGCTCGGCCGGCGAAAACCTGAAAGTGTCGCTGACAGTCGCAGCCGCCGGCGCACAAAGCCAGAGTCAGGGCGAGAGCGGACAGAGCCAGACACAGGCCTGAGCCTTTCGCCCGTGCGCGCCAGACGTTGAGGCTCGTCCCGGCGCGCCATGGGGAGCCGGGCGTTGCCCATCCTCGGCAGAGGCGACGGCGGCTTGTTACCGGGCGGCCCGGGTCTCTCAGGGAGAATTTTGCAATACAGGCAGATCCAGGGTCAGGCCTGACCGTTCTGGCGATACGCATTATGTGCTTATGTTTATCCCGTGGTGAACAGAGCAGCCGGTCGGACGTCTTCGGTCAGGGCGAGACCGGGTAGAACCTGGAGGCCTTGTCGGGTCGGGGAATTCGGCGACGCTAGCAGAGCCGAACGCAGGCCTGATTTTCGGCGCCGTCATCACCAGTGCTGATGCTCAGCTGGCAACGACCCGGACGGCACGCTGATGAATGTGCTGACCGGACGCGACGCCCGCGCAATCCCGGCGGCCGGAACATGTCGGTGAATTCGATGGCGCAAGCCTTGCGCCATATCCGGATGCTCTTCTCCGCCTGATCCGGGTGTTGCCACACGAAGGTTTCTCATTCGTGCGGGGCGCATCCATTCCTTCATTACGGCGCACGGGAGCCGCGCGGCGGCGGACCTCTGTCCGGTCCGCGCAACCGAATTGCCGCAGGAGAGCACATGCTGTTTGGCCGGTCCGTGTTCCAGACCATCCTGACCCGGCTCGATGCCGAGGAACCGGACGAGGTGCCGGAGCCCAGAACACCGGCCTATCGCATTGCCGGCCTCGGTGCTGGCTTCGTCGTGGAGACAGCAGGCGCCGACCTGTCGGACGAGGCTGGCCACGACCTGCTGGCTGGCTTCGATCTTTCCCGGGACCGCGAAGCCGAACCACCACTGACTGCGCCGTCAGCACCCGCCCTGCCCGTCATGCCGGCCCATCTCGCCCGCCTCTCGGAGGCCGAGGTGGCCGAAGATCTGGCCCTGACACCCAACGACACGGCCGAAGATCTGGCCGAGCGCCGTCGCCGCTTCGCCCGGCTCAACCACCCGGACCTCGTCCATCCCGACTTCCGCGACCAGGCCACGCGCCGCATGATGCTGGCGAACATGCTGATCGACCGGGCACTGCGCCTTCCTGCACGATGAGCCCCCCACACAACTTTCCGCGTTTTCCCGATTGATGCGGACCCCGACCTTTGTTATGAACCCTCCACCGGCAAGAACGTTGGCCTTCCAGCGATTCTCGAAAGCACCCGTAGCTCAGCTGGATAGAGTGTTGGATTCCGATTCCAAAGGTCACAGGTTCGAATCCTGTCGGGTGCGCCATTACATGATGATCTGCATCGCCACATAAGCGCGGACTGGATACCGCTAAGCGTGGACTGTGAACCCATAACCGTGGATTCAGTGCGAGGTCGATCCGCAACTCCACCCCAATCCGACATCGCGTTGATGATGCCCTTCCGAAGGCATATGGAAGCGAAACTGGCATGAGCTTCCGAAGCGCACGTTCCCGATGACTTCCTTAACTGTTTGCTAACCATAAGACTGTGAAAGCGGCTTCCAATCCGAGCATCGTTTCCCGCAGAGGTTGGGCGTTCTTTTGGCAGAATGCCACGGAGGCACTCTCGAGCGTTAATGAGGATACTTTGCGGGGACCGGGAAATCAGAATGTTAGCTTCACAGGCGACATCTTATAGCAGTGTCTCTACGTACTAATTGGCAACATCACAGCAAATTTTATAGCTTTACCTGTCAATCCCCAAGTCACCCATCAGCACAATTCGTTAAAAATAGGGGAGCCGTTGTCAACAATTTAAATTACTGTAATATAATGACTTTTGAGGATAGACTGTTTCAGTCGGCGCCAAATGAAGCGCTCACGGCGCGTGGCGAGACGTATCCTCAAACGTGCATCTCAAGGCTTTGGCTGCCTCAGTGTGCGCTTATTGCGCATCATTCGCGTAGAAAATGAGAGTCGGCGGTCTTGTATAGAAAAGGACTTAGAACGTTTCTGGCTCCGCGCTGCATCGCTCCATCTTACAACCCCTTTTGCATGCCGCTCACTCGCCGAGCTGTGGTTATACGCCGCATGCACGCTTTCGTTGACAACCTCGACTAGGATTCGAACTATGCGGCTAAGGCGAACGCCATGATTCGCGAAGCTCGGAACGGCGATCTTGAAGCACCAGTATCAGTCACGAGTCCTTGCGATGGATGACAAGGATCTCGAGCATTTCGTAAAGGACTGGATAGAAAGCCGCGTCCTCGAATATCGCCAATGGCAACGATGGGGCCAGACAGGCGACCTGGGCAGGGACGTCGTGGGCTATGTGACCGACCATCGTCACGAAGGCCCATGGGACAACTTCCAGTGCAAGCAGCTCAAGCAGCGCCTCTCGCTGCCCGGCGCGCTACGGGAGCTGGGAAAAATCTTCAGACATTCTGCCGCGGGTGAATACTCCCTGCCTCGTCGCTACACCTTCGTCGCGCCGCGAGGCGTCGCCAGAGGCGTGCAGGCCTTGGTCAGTCACCCGGAGAGGTTCCGCACGGCAATGATCGACCGTTGGAGCGAGGATATCGCGGATAAGCTCGTCGACAACGACACGGTCCCGCTGACTCCTGAGATCGAAGCGAAGATTCGCGAGTTCGACTTCAAGAACGTCGACTGGCTCGATGCTGAGAGACTCGTCGCGGACCCGTATTGCCTGCGTGTCCTTGTCGGATGGTTCGACGCGGATCCGGGACGAGCGCCTCGAGGTGTCGTTCCAACCGAGATGCAGTCGAGCGAAAGCGTCTACGTCTCCCAGCTTCTTCAGGTCTACGGCGAGCGGTCGCAGCAAGCTTTCCAGGATTCGTCCGATGTTCTGGGTGCGCCAGCACATCGGACGAATCCTGGAA
>NZ_VJMG01000015.1 GCF_007004135.1 Affinirhizobium straminoryzae | reverse complement strand
ATCCGCACCAAAGGGCAGCGTGAGCGCCGGAAAGCCGGAGGCATTGGCAAGCGCTGCCCTTTGGTGCGGATGCAGCGGGTTTGCCGCTACCGGTACAACTGATGGCACCTATGGGGGCAGAAGCTCTGCTGTTGCGGCTGGCTGCCGAACTGGAGCAGGATGGCCGCTGGCAGCATCGTTTCCCGATTGCAGGATGGCCCGCATGAGCATACCGGTTCTTCAGATCGAGGGCGTCAGCAAGCGCTTCGGTACGACGCTTGCCAACGACAATATCTCGCTGTCGCTGGCAAAGGGCGAGATCGTGGCACTGCTCGGTGAAAACGGCGCCGGCAAGACGACGCTGATGAGCATTCTCTTCGGTCATTATGTGCCCGATACCGGTCGCGTGCTGGTGGATGGCGAAGCCTTGCCGCCGGGCAAGCCGCGTGCGGCCATCCGCGCCGGCATCGGCATGGTGCATCAGCATTTTGCGCTCGCGCCCAATCTCACGGTTCTGGAAAACGTCACGACCGGCACCGAAAGCCTCTGGTCGCTCAGCCTCAAGCGCGCGGAGGCCCGCGCAAGGCTTCTCTCCATCTCGCAGCGTTTCGGTCTGAAGGTCGATCCCGATGCGCGGCTTGGCGACCTCTCGGTCGGCGAGCAGCAGCGCGTGGAAATTCTCAAGGCGCTCTACAACGAGGCGCGTATCCTCGTCCTTGATGAGCCGACCGCCGTCCTGACACAGATCGAGGCCGAACATCTGTTTGCCACGCTGAAGGACATGGCGCGCCAGGGGCTTTCGCTGATCTTCATTTCGCACAAGCTGGATGAGGTCATGTCCACCGCAGATCGCGTGGTCGTGCTGCGCGGCGGTCGCCACGTGGCCGAGCGCAAGGCTGCCGAAACCAGCAAGGCCGAACTCGCTGAACTGATGGTCGGGCGCACGGTCGAGCGCCCGGTGCGCGATGCCTCGACACCCGGAGACATTGTGCTGGAAGCGGCGGCCGTGACGGTGCGCAGCGGCGGCGTCGATCGCCTGAAGGCGGTGGATTTTCGCCTGCGGGCCGGCGAAATTCTCGGCATCATCGGCGTTTCCGGCAATGGCCAGGCCGTGCTCGCGCAGCTTCTCTCCGGCACCGCTGTCAGATCGAGCGGAGACCTGCTGCTCTATGGCAAGCCGGTCGAAAGCCTGTCGGTCGCCGATGTGGTCTCCGCCGGCATCGGGCGCGTTCCGGAGGATCGCAACAGGGAGGGCGCCATCGGCGAGATGGCGATCTGGGAAAACGCGGTTCTGGAGCGCCTTGGCGCCTTCTCCCGTCACGGTCTGGTTGATCGCAGACGGGGCATGGCCTTTGCGCAGAAGATCATCGATGCCTTCGATGTGCGCGGCGGAACCCCCGGCAGCCGCACGCGCCTGCTCTCCGGCGGCAACATGCAGAAGCTCATCCTCGGCCGCAATCTGATCGAGCGGCCGCGAATCCTGCTTGCCGCACAGCCGGCACGCGGGCTGGACGAAGGCGCGGTGGCGGCCGTGCATGAGCGCATTCTCGAAGCGCGCCGGCAGGGAACGGCCGTGCTTCTGATTTCCGAGGATCTGGACGAGGTGATGGCGCTTGCCGATCGCATTCAGGCGATTGTCGGCGGCCGGCTTTCGCCGCCCATTGCGGCGGAAGAGGCGTCGGCCCGCCGCCTTGGCCTGATGATATCAGGCGAATGGCCGGGCAGCGAAGCACGGCAGGAAGAGGGGACCCATGCGGTTTGAACGGCGCGAACACAGACCGGTGGCCCTGGTCGTCGCCACGCCGCTGATCGCGGTTGCGGCAGCGCTCGCGATTGCCGGCATCCTGATTGCCATTGCCGGCGCGCCGGCGCTCGAAGCCTACTGGCGCATCCTGAAAGGCGCCTATGGCTCGCGCCTTTCCACCACGGAAACCCTGACACGGGCCACGCCGCTGATCCTGACCGGCCTTGCCGCCGCGGTCGCCTTCCGCGCGCGTCTGTGGAACATCGGCGGCGAGGGGCAGCTTTATCTCGGCGCCATCATGGTCGCCTGGGCAAGTTCCCACCTCATTGGCTCCTGGCCATCCGCCTTGCAGATTCCGGCTCTTCTCATTCTCGGGGCGCTGGCGGGCATGGTGCTGCTGCTGGTGCCTCTGTGGCTGCGCCTGCGCTTCTCCGTGGATGAGGTGGTGACGACGCTGCTTTTGAATTTCGTCGCGGTCCTCTTCGTGTCCATGCTCATCGACACCGTGTTGAAGGATCCGACCGCCTTCGGCTGGCCGCAGTCGCAATCGGTTGCCGATGCGGCGATGCTGCCGAAGCTGCTGGCGCGCTCGCGTCTTAACCTCGGGCTGGTCATCGCCATTGTGCTGGCGCTGGTGCTGGCCTTCGTGCAGTCGCGCACGGTGTTTGGCATGCGGGCAAGGGCAGCGGGTCTCAACCCGACGGGCGCAGTATTTGCCGGCGTGCCGCTGGGCCGCACGCTGGTCATTGTTGCCTGCATCTCCGGGGGGCTTGCGGGGCTTGCCGGTGCCGTGGAAGTCATGGGCGTGAAAGGCTATGTCACCACCGATCTTTCACCGGGCTATGGCTATTCCGGCATTGTGGTGGCCATGCTTGCCAATCTCAACCCGCTTGGCGTGGTGCTCACGGGCCTCTTCACCGCCACCATGTTCGTGGGCGCCGATGGCATGAGCCGCGCCATGGGAATCCCGAGCTATATTGCCGATGTCATCGTGGCGCTGTCGCTGCTGACCATGCTGGTCGCGGTCTTCTTCACCCAGTACAGGATCCGCCGATGAGCGCCGTTCTTGACATCATCGCCTCTGCCGGTCTATGGGCTGCCGTGCTGCGTATCGCCACACCGCTCATTCTCGGCACGCTGGGTGCACTTTTGAGCGAAAGGTCCGGCGTCTTGAACCTCGGCATCGAGGGCATCATGACCTTCGGTGCCATGATCGGCTGGCTCTCCGTCTATCATGGCGCGGATCTCTGGACCGGCTTTCTGGTTGCCGCTTTGGCGGGTGCGCTTTTCGGCCTGCTGCATGCAGTCCTCACCGTAACGCTCGGCCTGTCGCAGCATGTGTCCGGTCTCGGTGTCACGCTGTTTGCATCAAGCTTCAGCTATTATGTGTTTCGTCTGGCCGTGCCGGTGGCCGGCACCCCGCCCACCATCAAGCCGTTCCAGCCGATTGCCATTCCGGGCCTCAGCGATCTGCCCTTTGTCGGTCCGGCCTTTTTCGCCCAGACGCCCCCGACTTATGTGGCCATCCTTCTGGCGCTGGTGCTGGCCTACCTCGTCTTCCGCACGCCGCTCGGGCTTGCCATCCGCATGACCGGCGAGAACCCGCATGCGGCGGAAGCGCAGGGCATCAACCCCATGGTGGTGCGCTATGGCGCAGTGATGGCCGGCAGCGCGTTGATGGCCATGGCCGGCGCCTTCCTGACGCTGTCGGCCTTCAACAGCTTCTTTCCCACCATGGTGCAGGGGCGTGGCTGGATCTGCATCGCGCTCGTCGTGTTTGCCTCGTGGCGGCCGGAGCGGGCGCTCTTGGGTGCGCTTCTGTTTGCCTTCTTCGATGGCTTCCAGCTTCGCCTGCAAACGGTGCTGGGCGGTGCGGTGCCCTATCAACTGTTTCTGATGATCCCCTATATCCTGTCGATTGCCGCTCTCGCTGTCATGGCGCGGCGCGCGCGCGTTCCGCAGGCTCTCATGCAACCCTATCGGCGCGGGGAGCGCTGACCGGAGGACAATCCATGTTCGATCTCATCATTCGCAACGCCAACCTGCCGGATGGCCGGGAGGGTTTCGACATCGGCCTGACGGGCGGCACGATCAAGGCGATCGAGAAGCACATCGATGCCACAGCGCGCGAGGAACTCGATGCCACGGGGCGGCTGGTCAGCCCGCCTTTCTGCGATCCGCATTTCCACATGGATGCCACGCTCTCGCTCGGCATGCCGCGCATGAACGTGTCCGGAACGCTTCTGGAAGGCATTGCGCTCTGGGGCGAATTGCGGCCGCTTCTGACCAAGGAAGCACTGGTGGAGAGGGCATTGCGCTACTGCGATCTTGCCGTATCCCAGGGCCTCTTGTTCATCCGCAGCCATGTCGACACCTCCGATCCGCGACTGGTCACGGCAGAAGCGCTGATCGAGGTGCGCGAGCGGGTGGCACCCTATATCACGCTGCAACTCGTGGCCTTTCCGCAGGACGGATACTACCGCGCGGCCGAAGGCGAGAAATCGCTCGAGCGCGCGCTCGACATGGGCCTCGATATCGTCGGCGGCATTCCGCATTTCGAACGCACCATGGAGGATGGCCGCCGCTCGCTGGAAGCGCTCTGCCGCATCGCTGCCGAGCGCGGCCTGCCGGTCGATATTCATTGCGACGAGACCGACGACCCCATGTCCCGCCATATCGAAACGCTGGCAGCCGAGACGGTGCGCTACGGTCTGCAGGGCAGGGTGGCGGGCTCGCACCTCACCTCCATGCACTCCATGGACAATTATTATGTCTCCAAGCTCATTCCGCTGATGGCGGAAGCCGAGATCAATGTCATCCCCAATCCGCTGATCAACATCATGCTGCAGGGACGGCACGATACCTATCCGAAGCGCCGCGGCCTGACGCGGGTGCGCGAACTGATGGCGGCGGGGCTCAACGTCTCCTTCGGGCAGGACTGCACCATGGATCCCTGGTACTCCATGGGCTCCGCCGACATGCTGGAGGTCGGCCACATGGCGATCCACGTGGCCCAGATGGGCGGCATCGAGGACAAGCAGAAGATTTTCGATGCGCTGACCGTCAATTCGGCAAAGACCATGGGCCTCGAAGGCTACGGGCTCGAGGTGGGCTGCAAGGCGGATCTGGTCATCCTGCAGGCCGCTGACGTGATCGAGGCGCTACGCCTGAAGCCGACGCGGCTTTACGTCGTGAAGGGCGGCAAGGTGATTTCCCGCTCCGCGCCGCGCATCGGTGAACTCTTCCTCGAAGGCCGGCCCCAAAGCATCGATCCGGGCCGGGACTACGTGCCGAGGTCGACGGGCTGACGGACCGTCGGAGCATCGTTTCTCCGTGTCGGAATGACAGCAGTCCGCCACTCAGGACAGCGCCTGGGTGGCAAGGCCGTAGACCATCGGTTCTCCGGCCTCTGGATGGAGGCTGGTCCAGCGTCCGTTGAGCGACATGCTGGTCACCGTGTCGAAGATCGTCATGCCGCAGGAGAGCACGAATTGTGCGAAGGCGCCGCCTTTCTGCCGCGTGTCGATGCGCAGAAATGTGCCTGCATGGCTTTCCACATGCGGCCGCATGACGGCAATTGCATCGCAATCCGTTGCGGCGACCACCGGACCGACCACGTGCCCGCGTCCGAACGGCCGGCAGAGCGCATAGGCGACGACGCGTCCGTCGCGGACCAGCGCGGTGCCAGCGGAGAGGGGGCGAAGGGCATCGAGCGTGCGGTGGCGTAGGGCGCCATAGCCGCGGGCATCCAGCGCGACAATCTCGTCCCACGGTGCCGAGGGCAGGTGCACGAGACTGCCCTCGACGGAACGATCGGGGCCGGGCGGAACAACCGCCTCTCCCTGACACTGATAGACCGTTGCCTCCCGCTGGAAGCCGAGCGATGTGTAGAGTTGGCGGGCCTGGCGGGTGGCATTGAGCCCGAGACGACGATCGCCAATGCCTTCCAGAATATGCTCCATCATCGTGCGGCCGGCCCCCTGTGCCTGCAGCCGTGGTGAGGTGATGACCATGCCGACGGTTGCGAAGTGAGGGTCATGGTCGAAGCGCATGGCGGATCCCAGCACCCGGCCTATGCTGTCGCGTGCCACGATACCGCGGCCGAGCGAAAGCACCGTCGTCCAGTCCTGCGGGCGGTGCGGCCAGCCCACGGCAAGCGAAAGCGCATGCAGGGAGGCAAGGTCCGCCTCCATGATATCGGCAATCTCCAGTTCGAACGATTCCAGCCGGATCGAGGCTGTGTTGTCCATCGCTGTCGTTCTCCCATCTGCATCATGCTCGCCGCAGCACAGTCATAGCGTGTTTTCTGCCAAACAATCCGCTGCTTGAACGGCCTCTTTCGAAACAATCGGCTGCCGGGCGCGGGGGCTTTGGCAGGCGCAGGGTGCTGGGTGGCCTATGATGCGTGACAGTGAAGGCGTGGGCAAAGCCACGCCATGCTCGCCGTCATGTCCGGGAATACAGATGACCTTTCTCTTCCATTCCGATGCCAGGCGCGGCGCGATTTTTCGCGATGCCTTTGTGGCCGCCCTGCCGGATCTTCCCTTCGCGATGGAGACATCCTCTGTTGATCCCTTGGATGTGCGCTATCTGATCACCTGGACCGTGCCGGAGGATATCGGGCGCTACCGCAATCTCGAAATCCTGTTTTCCATCGGGGCCGGGGTCGATCAGTTTCACCTCGATGCGGTGCCGGATCACGTCCAGGTGGTGCGTATGGTCGAAGATGGCATCGTGCGCATGATGCAGGAATATGTGGTCCTGGCGGTGCTTGCGCTGCATCGCCAGATGCCCGCCTATCTTGCCAGCCAGAAGAAAGGAAGCTGGCAGCCACTGGCACAGCCGCAGGCCATGGAGCGGCGGGTCGGTGTGCTCGGCCTTGGACAGCTGGGAGAGGCGGTGCTGGAGCGCCTGAAGCCCTTCGCCTTTACGCTGGCCGGCTGGAGCCGTACGGCACGGCAGATCGACGGCGTGCACTGCCATCATGGTGAAGCCGGACTTGCGGCCTTGCTGGCCTCCACCGACATTCTGGTCTGTCTGCTGCCGCTGACGGAGGAAACGCGCGGTGTCCTCAACCGCGATCTGTTCAAGCGGCTTCCGGCCGGCGCATCACTGGTGCATGTCGGGCGCGGGCCGCAGCTGAACGACGATGATCTGCTCGCGGCTCTCGATGATGGCCATCTGTCCGGTGCCGTCATTGATGTCACGGATCCCGAGCCGTTGCCCGCAGATCATCCCTTCTGGCCGCATCCGAAAATCATCCTCACACCCCACGTTGCCAGCGTCACGCAGCCGGAAACGGCAGCCCGTGCCGTCATCGACAATATCCGGCGCCATCGTGCCGGCCTTGCGCCTGTCGGTCTCGTCGACCGGCGGCGCGGTTACTGATCCACCGCCTTCGTATTCAAGGACAAGACCATGTCATTGCTGAAAACCATCGATCCCGCCCCTGCCTTCGAGCCAAAGCATGCGCTGCCGGCGCCGGAGCGGCTGATCTCCGGCAGCCCGGCCTTCAAGACCTGGGCGCAGGACAGCGCGAGAAATGGCACCGTCAATACAGGTGTCTGGGAGGCCACGCCCGGCGAAACCCATTCGATCAAGGGTGAGACCTTTGAATTCTGCCATATCCTGGAAGGGGTGATCGAACTGACTGAGCAGGGCAAGGCGCCGGTGATCTACCGCGCCGGCGACAGCTTCGTGATGAAGCCGGGTTATGTCGGCGTCTGGAAGACGATCGAGACCGTTCGCAAGATCTACGTCACCGTGTCCTGAGCGATCCGTCGATGTCGCTCAGCTTCGATCCCGACCGCCTCGATCTGCCGCAGGGACACTTCATCGCCGGCCGCCATGTTCCGACAGCCGGCGTGCTTCCCATGAACCGCCCGTCAGATGGGGTTGAGTTTGCATCCTGTCCGGTCGCCTCGGCGGATCTGGTCGATCAGGCCGTCGCAAGCGCTGGCAAAGCGCTTGCCGAAAGCGGCTGGGCCACCTGCGCGCCCCGCCAGCGCACCCGGGTGCTGCAGCGTTGGGCGGACCTGATGGAAGAGGAGGCGGTGCGGCTCGCGCAACTGGAAGCCATCTGCTCCACGCGTCCGGTGGGCCAGCTGATTGCCGGAGATATCGCCGTCACGGCGGAGCAGATCCGCTTCTTTGCGGAGTTCGCCGACAAGGAAGGCAGCGATCTGGTGCCGACCGGAGCGGACAGTCTTGGCATGATCGTGAGTGAGCCCTATGGGGTGGTCGGCGCCATCACGCCTTGGAACGTGCCGCTGTCCATGGCCGGCTGGAAGCTTGGGCCGGCGCTGGCGGCCGGCAATGCCGTGGTGCTGAAGCCCTCGGAGATGACCCCCTATTCCACGCTCTTCATGGCAGAGCTTGCCGTGCGGGCCGGTGTGCCGGCCGGCCTTATCAACATCGTGCTGGGTGACGGACCGACGACCGGCGCTGCCATCACCGCCCACCCGGATATCGCCAAGGTGAGTTTCACGGGCTCGAGCGGCGCGGGGGCGTCGATCATGGAAAACATCGCCCGCAGTGGCGTAAAGCCGGTGACGCTCGAACTCGGGGGCAAGAGCCCGCAGGTGGTGTTTGCCGATGCGGATCTGGATCTCGCCGCCCATGCCATTGCCACGAGCATCCTCGCCAATGCCGGCCAGGCCTGTGTGGCCGGTTCGCGCCTCGTCGTGGAAGAGCGCGTCGCCGCACCGGTTCTTGATGTCATTCTGAGGCGCATGCGCGCGGTTGCTGCAGGCCCCACCTGGGACGAGCACAGCAGCTATTCGCCGATCATCTCGGAGCGCCAGCGCCGGCGCATTGATGGCGTGGTGCAACAGGCCATCGAGGCCGGTGCGGAGTGCCTGACGGGCGGTGCGGCGATCGATCATCCCGGCTATTTCTATGCGCCGACGCTGCTTGCCGGTGTAACGCAGGATTCGATGGCCGTCCGGGAGGAAATCTTCGGTCCCGTGCTGACGGTGCAGACTTTCCGCGACGAGGAAGAGGCAATGCTGCTTGCCGATCATCCGGTCTATGGGCTGGCGGCAGGCCTCTTTACCCGTGATCTGTCGCGGGCCGTGCGGCTCAGCCGCCGGCTGCAGGCAGGAACGGTCTGGGTGAACCGCTACAGCCGCTCGCGCGACCACATCCTGCCGACCGGTGGTTACAAACGCTCCGGTATCGGCAAGGATCTGGGTCGCGAGGCCTATCTCGCCAATCGCAAGACGAAGAGCGTGCTGATCAATCTCTAGGGAACACGGCCATGAAGAGCTACACGATCGCATTGATTCCCGGTGACGGCATTGGCGTGCCCGTCACCGACGCCGCCTGGCAGGTGCTGGAGCAGGTGGCGAAAACGCATCGCTTCGCACTGTCTGCAACCCGCTTTCCCTGGTCCTGTGATTTCTACCGGAAGACCGGCGCCATGATGCCGCCCGATGGCATCGAGACGTTACGCGGCTTCGATGCCATCCTTCTGGGTGCCGTCGGCTGGCCGGCGGAGGTGCCGGATTCGGTGTCGCTGCATGGCCTGCTTCTGCCGATCCGCAAGGCCTTCGTGCAATATGCCAATATCCGGCCGCACCGCCTGCTGCCGGGCGTCGAGGGGCCGTTGAAGGCGGAGCGTTTCGACATTCTCTGCATCCGCGAAAACACCGAGGGCGAATATGCGGGCGCCGGTGGCCGCGTGCATCAGGGCACGGCCGATGAGGTGGCGGTCGAAACCTCCATCTTCACCCGGGCCGGTGTCGAGCGCATCCTGCGCTTCGGCTTCGAGCAGGCCCGTGCGCGTTGCGGCAGGCTCGCCTCCGTCACCAAGTCCAATGCGCAGAAATATTCCATGGTGTTCTGGGACGAAATCACCGCCAAGCTTGCGGCTGAATATCCCGACGTGACGGTAACGAGCTATCACATCGATGCCATGGCCGCGCGCATGGTGATGGCGCCGGAGAGCCTCGATGTCGTGGTTGCCTCGAACCTGTTCGGCGACATCCTGACCGATCTCGGCGCGGCGATCCAGGGTGGTCTTGGCTTTGCCGCCTCCGCCAATATCAATCCGGACCGCTCCGCGCCGTCGATGTTCGAGCCTGTCCACGGCTCGGCGCCGGATATCGCCCATCTCGGCATAGCCAATCCGATGGCCGCCATCTGGTCTGCGGCGATGATGCTGGAGCATCTCGGCGAGAGCGAGGGGGCAAAGGCAATCATGGTCGCGCTGGAGCGAACCACTGCACGCGGCATCGGCACGATACCCGGAAAACACAGGACTGATGACATTACGGCGGCCGTGCTTGTCGCGCTCGGCGCCTGAGGAGATGATGATGATCGACAGATTGAAGGACAGGTCGCTGTTTCGCCAGCAGGCGCTGGTTGACGGAGCATGGGTGGAGGCGGCGGATGGCCGCAGGGTCGACGTCATCGCTCCTGCCTCGCAGGAGGTGCTGGGCAGGGTGCCCGATCTCGGCGCAGCCGAGACGCAGGCTGCGATCGATGCGGCAGAGCGGGCCTTTCGCACCTGGAAGAGAAAAACCCATGCCGAACGCGCCCTGTTGCTGGAAGCCTGGCATGACCTGATGCTGGACAACCTTGAGGATCTGGCACTGATCCTGACGCTGGAGCAGGGCAAGCCGCTGGCGGAGTCGCGCGGCGAAATCCGCTATGGCGCTTCTTTCGTCAAATGGTTCGCCGAGGAGGCGCGTCGCGTCGGAGGCACGACCATTCCGGCACCGACCGCGGATCGTCGTATTCTGGTGCTGAAGGAGCCGGTGGGCGTCTGCGGCATCATCACGCCTTGGAATTTCCCCAATGCGATGATCACCCGCAAGGTGGCTCCGGCGCTGGCCGCCGGCTGTACGGTGGTCATCAAGCCCTCGGAATTCACGCCGTTTTCCGCCCTGGCACTTGGTTTGCTGGCGCAACGCGCCGGCATTCCGGCTGGGGTGATCAACATCGTCACAGGCATGCCGACCGCAATCGGCAATGCGCTGATGGCATCCGAGCAGGTGCGCAAGATTTCCTTCACGGGCTCCACGCGGGTCGGGGCGCTGCTGATGCGCGGTTCGGCCGATACCATCAAGCGGCTGTCGCTGGAGCTTGGCGGCAATGCGCCCTTCATCGTGTTCGACGATGCGGATCTGGATCTGGCTGTCGAAGGCGCCATTGCCTCGAAATTCCGCAATGGCGGCCAGACCTGCGTCTGCTCCAACCGCATCCTGGTTCAGGCGGGGATCTATGATGCCTTTGCCGCAAAGCTCTCTGCCAGGGTGGCGGCGATGAAGGTCGGCCCCGGCACCGATGCCGATGTGCAGATCGGGCCGATGATCAACAAGGCTGCCATCGAGAAGATCGAGCGTCATATCCGGGATGCTGTGTCCAAGGGCGCCAGGATCGTGTCCGCGCGGCCGCCCATGCCGGACGGCGGGCAGTATGCGGCGCCGGTCGTGCTGGGCGAGGCGACGGTGGAGATGCTGCTGGCCAGCGAGGAAACCTTCGGCCCGGTCGCCCCGCTCTTCCGCTTCGAGACAGAAGAGGAGGCGATCGCGATCGCCAACGGCACGCCCTTCGGTCTTGCCGCCTATTTCTACACCGAGAACCTCAGGCGCTCCTGGCGCGTCGCCGAGGCGCTGGAAGCGGGCATGATCGGTCTCAATACCGGAGCCATTTCCATGGAAGTGGCGCCCTTCGGCGGTGTCAAGCAGTCGGGGCTCGGCCGTGAAGGCTCGCAGTTCGGTATCGAGGAATATCTTGAGCTCAAGACCTTCCATATTGGCGGACTGTCCTGATCTGAGAAAAGAAGGGGCGATCCCGAGGCCGTCGGGACCGCCCCAGGCGGGGAGGAACGGGGAACGATGCGCGTCACTGGATCCTGTCCAGCGCCTTGTAATAGAGCCCGACCAGTGGCAGGAACCAGGGCTTGCCGAAATGTCCGGGAACCGCCGGCCAGTCGAGGCCCTGCAGGGGATTGCGGTCGGGGCGACCCAGAATGGCATCGGCCAGCACCATGCCGAGATGGGTGGATAACTGGGCACCGTGGCCGGAATAGCCCATGGCGTACCACAAGCCATCGTGATAGCCGGCGCGGGGATAACGGTCCTTCGTCATGTCGACCATTCCGCCCCAGCAATACTCGATCTCCACCTTTGCCAGCTGCGGGAATATCGCGGCAAGGCTCGTGCGCAGGATCTCGCCGCTGCGGGCATCCGATCGCTGGTCGGAGGTGGCGGAAAAGCGGGCACGTCCACCGAAGATCAGGCGATTGTCCGGCGCCAGCCGCCAGTAATTGCCGATGTTCATCGAGTTCACGCAGGTGCGGTTGCCCGGCATGGTGGCTGCCACTTCCTTGTCCGTCAGCGGGCGGGTGGCGATGATGAAGCTGCCGACGGCAATGATGCGGCGACGGAAATAGGAAAAGTTCCGTGTCGTATAGGCGCCTGTCGCGACAATGACATTGGAGGCCGTCAGGCGTCCGCGACTTGTTTCGATCCGGTGTACGCCCCCGGATTGCGTTTGCGAGACGACGCGGGTCTTTTCGAAGATCGTCGCGCCATGACGGGCGGCGGCAGCGGCAAGGCCCGTCACGTAGCGGCCCATGTGCATCATGGCGCTCTTCTTCGAGAGCATGGCGCCATGGAAGGACGAACCGACTTCAGCCTTCAGATCCTCGGAGGAAAGAAGGGCCGTCTCGGCATCGACCTCTGCGTGGATCGCTTCGAAATTGCGGGCAATGGCGGCAAAGTGCTGCGGTTTGGAGGCAAGCTTCAGCTTGCCGGCGCGGCGAAAGCTGCAGTCGATCCCTTCCTCGGCAATCACGCTTTCCAGGGTGTCGATGCAGTCATCCAGAGCCCTGTAGAGCGCGATCGCCCGTTCCTTGCCCAGTTCGGCTTTGGCAGCGAGATAGGAATGGGCAAGACCATTGTTGAGGTGGCCGCCATTGCGGCCGGAGGCGCCGAAGCCGATATGTTCCGCCTCCAGTACGGCGACCCGCGCACCGCCCCTGGCGAGCTGCAGAGCAGCTCCGAGCCCCGTGAAGCCGCCGCCGATGACGGCCACGTCGAAATGACCCTCGACGGGCGCCGTGCTGGCGCCGGCAAAGGCCGGCGCGGTGTCATGCCAGTAGGAGACGAACTTCATCGGATCAGGCTTTCCCTCAGAGGCCGAACACGCCGGGCAGGGCGGAGATGTTGGGGATCTCCACATATCCGTAATAGGGATTGGCCGGCTCGTGGCCCCGGTTGACCCAGACCTTGTTCCGGATGCCGAGGTCATGTGCCGACATCAGGTCATAGCGGAAGGAGGACGAGCAGTGGACGATGTCCTCAGGCCCGCAGCCCAGCATGTCGAACATGTATTCGAAGGCCTTGAAGCGCGGTTTGTAGGCCTGCGCCTGTTCTGCCGTGTAGACGGCATGGAAGGGCGCCCCGAGCTGGGCGACATTCGACATGATCTGCGCGTTCATCGCATTGGAGAGAATGACAAGCGGTATCTCGCTTGCCACCTTGGCAAGGCCTGCCGGCACATCCGCATGCGGCCCCCAGGTCGGTACGCGCTGATAGACCATCTCGGCGTCTTCCGGCTTGAAAGGCACATTGTTGCGCTTGCAGGTGCGCTCCAGCGCATTGTGAACCACGTCCGCGTAGGGCTTCCAGTCCCCCATGATTTCATCCAGACGATAGGCGGAGAAATTCCGGATGAACGCATCCATCGCCTCCTTGCCAAGGCGCTCGCCGTAAAGGTCCATGGCTGCTTCCGCCATCTGGTAGTGAATGAGCGTGCCGTGGCAGTCGAAGGTGACGTATTTCGGACGGAATGTGGGCATTGGTTTCCCCTTGAGGTTCTGCTGGCAACCATCATAGGCAACCTCCACCGTGCGGACGCACCGCATTCGGCAGGACAAGAAGCAGATTGTTCCGTATCCCGGCTGCGGCAAAGCAGAGAGTTGCGTGCGCTGTTACCGCAAATGGTCGGCATCGGCAGAATTTCCTGCCGCTGCAGCAGCGGTGTTGCCGGGTGGCGGCATAAGATGCGGCGAAGACTTCTGCCGACGGCTGAAGATGCCGTGCTGGCCCCCAGCTTGGGAGGTTCTTCTTTCACGCCCGCTCTACCCTTGCTGCAATGACAAGGGAGACTGATGTGGACAATGCGGTGATCGATCTTCAGGCCATGCAGCCGGAGCATCTGGAGGGCGCCTTGACGCTGTCCAGGCAGGCCGGGTGGCCGCACCGTCTCGAAGACTGGCAGATGCTGCTGAGGCTGAGCGAGGGCCTCGTGGTGATGGATGGGCAGCGCGTGGTCGCCACCACCTTCATGACGCCCTACGGGGTGGACATGGCCACCATCAACATGGTCATCGTCGATGAATCCCTGCGCGGGCGCGGCATTGGCCGGCTGCTGATGATGAAGGCGCTCGAACTGGCGGGTGATCGGACGTGCCGGCTTGTTGCCACCGAGGACGGCCTTCCGCTCTACCGCAAGCTCGGCTTTGTCGAGACGGGTGAGATCTTCCAGCACCAGGGGCTGCTCGCCGCCCTGCCGGCCCCATCCGCAGATGTCGGATGGGCCGTTGGCGCAGATCGTTCCCAAATCGAGGTCCTGGATCGCGGCGCCATCGCCGCTGATCGCAGGGACCTCATCAGCTATCTTTTCGCGCAAGGGCGGTTCGCTGTGCTGAAAGATGCCGGTGTCGTCCGGGGCTATGGGGCCATCCGTGACTTCGGACGCGGCGAGGTGATCGGTCCCGTCGTGGCGGAAACGGCTGCGCAGGCGCGCTCACTTCTCGCCTTCATCATGGCCGGCCGCCCGCTTGGCACCTTCCTGCGCGTCGATCTCGACGGACACACGGACCTTGCGCCCTGGCTCGTCGCCCATGGGCTGATGCCGGTTGGCGGCGGCATTGCCATGCACCGTCCGGGCTCGGTCGCCGCCGCCTCTTGCGCTCCCCGCATTCATCGTTTCGCACTCGCCAGCCAGGCGCTCGGCTGAAGGATCCTCGCATGTTCAGCAATTCCCTGATCGAACTCGATCGTGCCCACCTCGTCCATCCGGTTGCCTCCTATCGCGGACATGAAGCGTCAGGCGTGCGTGTCCTTGCCTCCGCCAAGGGGGCGACCGTGACCGATGCGCAGGGCCATCAGATGATTGACGGCTTTGCCGGTCTCTGGTGCGTCAATGCCGGCTATGGCCACGAGAGCATTGTCGAGGCGGCCGCGAAGCAGATGCGCGAACTGCCTTACGCAACCGGCTACTTCAGCCTCGGCAGCGAAGCGGCGATCCGCTTTGCGGCAGAGCTTGCCGAGCGCACGCCCGGCGATCTCAACCACGTCTATTTCACGCTGGGCGGCTCCGATGCCGTCGACAGCACCGTGCGCTTCGTCCGCTATTATTACCACGCGCAAGGACGGCCTCAGAAAGATCAGTTCATCTCGCTGATGCAGGGCTATCACGGGTCTTCGACGGTGGGGGCGGGGCTGACCGCGCTGCCGAATTTCCATGGCGGCTTCGGGGTGCCGCTCGACTGGCAGCACAAGATCCCCTCGCATTACCCCTATCGCAACCCTGTCGGCACCGATCCGAAGGCCATCATAGAAGCCTCCAAGGCGGCGCTGCGCGAGAAGGTGGCGGAGATCGGGCCGGACCGCGTGGCAGCCTTCTATGCCGAGCCCATTCAAGGGTCCGGTGGCGTCATCGTGCCGCCCACCGGCTGGATGAAGGCGATGCGCGAACTTTGCCGCGAGCTCGACATCCTGTTCATCGCCGACGAAGTCATTACCGGATTCGGTCGCACGGGTCCGCTCTTTGCCTGCTCTCACGATGACATCGTGCCGGACATGATGACGGTCGCCAAGGGGCTCACATCAGGCTATGTGCCAATGGGCGCCGTGTTCCTTTCCGAGACGGTCTACAACACGATTGCCGACGGGGCAGGAGCCGCCGCCGTCGGCCATGGCTATACCTATTCCGCCCATCCGGTCAGCGCTGCCGTCGGGCTTGCGGTACTGAAGCTCTACGAAGGCGGGCTGCTCGAGAATGGCGTTCGGGCCGGCGCGCGGCTGATGGCCGGCCTGCAGAGCCTTGCGGATCATCCCCTCGTCGGGGATGTCCGTGGCCGCGGCATGCTGGCCGCGATCGAACTGGTGACGGACAAGGCAAGGAAGACGCCGCTTCCGCCTGCCGCCGAACCATCCCGGCGCATCTTTGACCGGGCCTGGTCCAATGGCCTCGTCATCCGCGCCTTTGCCAATGGTGCGCTCGGTTATGCCCCGCCGCTTTGCTGCACCGATGCCGAGATCGATGCCATCATCGAGCGGACCGCAAAAACCCTCGATCAGACGCTCGAGGACCCGGATGTCCGCGCGGCCATGGCCTGAGGGCTGACAGCGCGCAGGCACGGGCGCTTGGCCGAAATACTGCGAAGCGCCCCGATTCGAAATTTTCTGCCGCGGTACCGGACCCATTCAGCGCATACCGTGCCGCAGCAGTGCCAGACTGACAGGCAAGAAAAGGCGAGAACCCCGAAAAACAGGGGGAACCGCCGGGGAACCAGACGCAGCGATCCCGAGGGGCTGCGAAATTTTATTCTGCCGGGACTGTCCGGCACGATCACACGAGGAAAGTGACGTGGCCAAATCGCTGTCTGCCTTCACGTACCTGACCTTTGATGTCGTGGGAACGCTGATCGATTTTGAAGGCGGTATCAAGGATTGCCTCGCGGCCATCGCCGCCGAGGCAGGCGTGACGGTTGACGGGGAGGAGGCCCTGACGCTTTACCGTGCGGAGCGCTACGCTGCCGTCGCCGGTCGGTTTCCCGACGATCTCGTGCGCGTCTATCTGGCGATTGCGCCAAAGCTCGGCCTGCCGGTGGTGACGGCCTGCGGCGAGCGGTTGCGCGAGTCCGCCAGGACCTGGAAAGGTTTTCCGGACAGCGCGGATGCATTGGCGCGGTTGGCGAAACGCTACCGTCTGGTTGCCATGACCAATGCGCGGCGATGGGCCTTCGAGCATTTTTCCGAGGAGCTCGGTAACCCCTTCTATCGCAGCTTCACGACCGACGACACGGGCACCGAGAAACCGGATCCCGCCTTTTTCGAACAGGTCTTTGCCTTCGTGGCGACCGAGGGTGCCGCCAAGGAAGATATCCTGCACGTGGCGCAGAGCCAGTACCACGATATCGGGATCTCCCGGACACTCGGCATGACCAATTGCTGGATCGAACGTCGGCACGCTCAGAACGGCTATGGCGGCACCATCGCGCCGGAGCGCGTTACGGTGCCCGATTATCATTTCACCTCGCTCGCGGCTCTCGCCGATGCGGTGGAGAAAGGCAGCCACTGACACCATGACGGGAAGAGCCGGCGGCACCGCAGGCAAGGCATCGCACATCAAACAAAAAAGGGGAAATGCGATATGACTGACAAGGTAACGAACTGGACCGTTGCAGACGATGCCATGGTCGAAAATGCCATTCGCCGCGGCGCGACACGCCGCGAACTCCTGCAATTGCTGCTGGCCGGTGGCATTGCCGCCTCCGCAGGCGGCATGATCCTTGGCCGTGCGACCTCTGCGGTCGCGGCAACGCCCGTGAAGGGCGGGTCGCTCAAGGCTGCGGGCTGGTCGTCGTCCACTGCCGATACGCTCGATCCGGCCAAGGCCTCGCTATCGACGGACTACGTCCGTTGCTGCGCCTTCTACAATCGCCTGACCTTCCTGGACAAGACCGGCGTTCCTCAGATGGAACTTGCTGAAAGCATCGATACCCGGGATGCCAAGGTATGGACCGTGAAGCTGCGCAAGGGCGTGACCTTCCACAGCGGCAAGACGCTCAGCGCCGCCGACGTCGTCTATTCGATGAACCGGCACCTGGACAAGGCAACGGGCTCCAAGGTCAATTCGATTGCAAAGCAGATGACGGAGATCAAGGCGATCGATGATCTGACGGTGCAGATCACGCTGGCAAGCCCCAATGCCGACCTGCCGACGATTCTGGCCATGCATCACTTCATGATCATCGCCGACGGAACGACCGATTTCTCCAAGGCCAACGGCACCGGCGCCTTCATCTGCGAAAACTTCGAGCCCGGCGTGCGGTCGATCGGCAAGCGCAATCCGAACTATTTCAAGGCCGGCGGCGCTCATCTCGACAGCTTCGAGTTCTTCGGCATTCCCGACGACTCCGCCCGCGTCAACGCACTCCTCTCCGGCGATATCCAGCTTGCCGCGGCGATCAACCCGCGCTCGATGCGTCTCATCGACAGCCAGCCGGGTGTCGTTCAGTTCAAGACGACGGCCGGCAACTATACCAATCTCAACATGCGCCTCGACATGTCGCCGGGCGACAAGGCCGGCTTCATCGAGGGGGTCAAGCATCTCATCAATCGTGAGGTGATCCAGAAGTCCGCGCTCAGGGGCCTTGCTGAAATCGCCAATGACCAGCCGGTGTCTCCGGCCAGCATCTACCACAACAAGAACCTCAAGCCGAAGGCCTTCGATCCCGAAAAGGCCAAGGCGCTGTTCGCGAAGGCCGGCCTCATCGGCCAGAGCATTCCAGTCGTGGCCTCCGATGCCGCAAATTCCTCCGTCGACATGGCGACGATCCTGCAGCAGGCCGGTGCCGCGATCGGCATGAAGTTCGATGTTCAGCGCGTGCCCTCCGACGGCTACTGGTCAAACTACTGGCTGAAGGCGCCGATGCACTTCGGTAACATCAATCCGCGTCCGACGCCGGACATCCTGTTCTCGCTGCTCTACGCGTCCGATGCGCCGTGGAACGAAAGCCAGTTCAAGTCGGAAAAATTCGACAAGATGCTGCTGGAGGCGCGCGGTCTTCTGGATCTTGCCAAGCGCAAGGAGATCTATGACGAGATGCAGGTGATGATCGCCGATCAGGCCGGCACCGTGATCCCCGCCTACCTGACCAATGTCGACGCCGTTTCCGCCAAGCTCAAGGGGCTTGAAGCCAATCCGCTTGGCGGCATGATGGGCTATGCCTTTGCCGAATATGTCTGGCTGGAAGCCTGACGTACCCTTGGCGGGCCGGTCCGGGAGAGCCTGGTCTCTCCCGGATGTCCGGCGCATACCCTTCGACAACGACGCCATGGATCGGGATCGTCGATGAACAAACATGTCCTTCATCTCGTGCTGGCGCGTCTGGTGATCGCGGTGATCACGCTGGTCATCGTGTCCTTCACGGTTTTTGCCGCAACGGTTCTGCTGCCGGGTGACGTGGTGGAAATCCTGCTGGGCCAGGCTGCGACGCCGGAAGCGGTTGCCGGCCTGCGGGCCGCCATGCATCTGGACGATCCGGCGATCTGGCGCTTCTTCCGGTGGCTTGCCGGCATTCTCACCGGCAATTTCGGCATATCCTATGCCAACAACATGCCCGTCGCGGATCTGATCGGCCCGCGCCTTCTCAACTCGCTGAAGCTTGCCGGCATCACCACCGTCTTCTCGGTGCCGATCGCTCTGTCGCTGGGCATCAGCGCCGCGATGTGGCGCGGCTCCTGGTTCGACCGGGCGGTAACGGTTCTGTCGATCGGCGTCGTTTCAGTGCCGGAATTCATGGTGGCGACATCGGCGGTGCTGGTCTTTGCCGTCTACCTGAAATGGCTGCCGGCACTCTCGTTTGCCAACGAGATTCATTCCTTCGGCCAGATGTTGCGCGTCTATGCCATGCCGGTCATCACGCTCTCCTTCGTGATTTCGGCGCAGATGATCCGCATGACGCGGGCAGCCGTGATCGAGACGCTCAACACCCCCTATGTGGAGATGGCGCTCCTGAAGGGTGCCTCGCGCGCTCGGCTCGTGCTGCGGCACGCGCTGCCCAATGCGCTCGGTCCCATCGTCAACGCCGTCGCGCTGTCTCTTTCCTATCTGCTGGGCGGTGTCATCATCGTCGAGACGATCTTCAACTATCCGGGCGTTGCAAAGCTCATGGTCGATGCCGTTTCCACGCGCGATCTGCCGCTGATCCAGACCTGCGCGATGCTGTTCTGCATGGTCTATCTGCTGCTCATCACGACGGCCGATATCATCGCCATTGTTTCCAATCCGAGGCTGAAGTGACATGACGCGCTCCGCCACCCACATTCACGCCGCAGGCTACAGCCTCAACCTCGTTGGTCTTCTCGGTTTTCTCATCGTCGTCGTCTGGGCCATGGTCGCCATCACAGCGCCGTGGATCACGCCGTATCCCATTGGCGAGATCGTGGATTTCGATTATTTCGGCCCGATCAGCGACAAGTTCTGGCTGGGGACGGATTATCTCGGCCGCGACATCCTTTCGCGCATCCTGATGGGGGCGCGCTATACGGTCGGCATTTCGCTGGTCGCCGTGACGCTGTCCTGCTCGCTCGGCGTGACGCTCGGCATGACGGCGGCGGTGGTCGGCGGCTGGCTGGATACGATTCTCAGCCGCCTGCTCGATGCGCTGAACTCCATTCCCAGCAAATTGTTCGGCCTTGTCGTCGTCGCCGGTGTCGGTTCCTCCATTCCGGTGCTGATCCTGACGCTTGGGGTGATCTACACGCCGGGCGCCTTCCGGTTTGCCCGCGCGCTGGCGGTCAACATCAATACGATGGATTTCGTCACTGTGGCGCGGGCCAGGGGGGAGGGCACCTTCTTCCTGATCCGTTCGGAAGTGTTGCCCAACATCATCGGGCCGGTGCTGGCCGATCTCGGACTGCGCTTTGTCTTTACCGTTCTGCTGCTCTCGGGCCTGTCCTTTCTCGGACTCGGCGTTCAGCCACCCGATGCCGACTGGGGTGCCCTGGTGCGGGAGAACATCGGCGGTCTGCCCTTCGGTGCGCCGGCGGTGATCTTTCCGAGTGTCGCGATCGCCAGCCTGACGATCGGCGTGAACCTTCTCATCGACAATCTTCCGCAGAAAATCCGGGACCGGAGCAATTGATGGCCAACCTTGTCGAAATCCGTGACCTGAAGGTGGAAGCCACCAGCGATGCCGGTCGTGTCATCGAGATCATCCATGGTGTAAGCCTCGACGTCGCAGAGGGTGAGATCGTCGCCCTGATCGGCGAAAGCGGATCCGGCAAGACGACGATTGCGCTCAGCCTGATGGGGTATGCCCGCACAGGCTGTCGGATCAGCGGTGGACGGGTGATGTTTGCCGGGCGCGACATGACACAACTGTCCGAGCGCGAAAAGGCTGCCATCCGGGGCACCGACGTGTCTTACGTTCCACAAAGTGCGGCTGCTGCTTTCAACCCTGCACAGACGATCATGGATCAGGTAATCGAAATCACCCGCATTCATGACCTCATGCCAAGGCCGGAGGCGGAGCGGCGCGCGCTGGAACTGTTCCGGGCGCTCAACCTGCCGAATCCTGGTACGATCGGCCGTCGCTATCCACATCAGGTGTCCGGCGGTCAGCTGCAGCGTCTGTCTGCGGCCATGGCGCTGATTGCAGATCCGAAGCTGGTGATCTTCGATGAGCCGACCACAGCACTCGACGTGACGACCCAGATCGAGGTTCTGCGCGCCTTCAAGTCGGTGATGAAGAAGGGCGGCATGGCGGGGATCTATGTCTCGCACGATCTTGCCGTCGTGGCGCAGATTGCCGATCGTATCGTGGTGCTGAAGGGCGGCGAGATCCTGGAGGTCGGTACAACGCAGCAGGTTCTCGATGCGCCCCGGCATCCCTACACCCGCGAACTGCTGTCGGCCTTCGAGCCCAAACACTATGCCAGCCCGGCAAGACCAGAGATGACGGCCCGGAAGCCGCCGCTTCTCGACGTGCTCGGGATCACCGCCGGTTATGGTCCGGTTCAGGCGGATGGCCTGCCGTTGATGCGGGCGCTGAAATCGGTCAGCTTCCGGCTGGAGGAAGGGCGCAATCTCGGCGTCATCGGTGAATCCGGTTGCGGGAAGTCCACGCTTGCGCGCGTCATCGCCGGCATCCTGCCGCAGGCAAAGGGCGACATCATCTTCGATGGTCGCCAGATGGCGCGCTCCGCCGCCGGCCGCCAGAAGGAGGAACTGCGCAAGCTGCAGATGGTCTTCCAGTTCGCCGATACGGCTCTCAACCCGGCAAAATCGATCGAAGACATTCTCGCACGGCCGCTCGCCTTCTATCATGGCATGAACCGAAGGCAGCGGGAGGCCCGCGTCTGCGACCTTCTGGACATGGTGCGCCTGCCCCGTACTGTCCGCCATCGGCGCGCCGCAGAACTTTCCGGCGGCCAGAAACAGCGTGTCAACCTGGCGCGGGCGCTTGCAGCGGAGCCGCGGCTCATTCTCTGCGACGAGATCACCTCGGCCCTCGACACCGTGGTGGCGGCGGCGATCCTTGATCTTCTGAAGGAACTGCAGCGGGAGCTCGGCCTCTCCTACATGTTCATCAGCCATGACCTGTCCACCGTACAGGCAATCTGCGACGAAGTGATCGTGATGTACAACGGCGAGAAGGTGGAGGAAATGGCGACGGGGCTTCGGCAGGCGCCGACACATCCGTATTCGCGCCTGCTGTTCTCTTCTGTTCCCAAGCTCGACCCACGTTGGCTCGACAGTCTGGAACTGGATCCGGAACTGGTCAGTGCCTTCGCACGGCGCTGAAACGATTATTGCGGTTCCCCAAACAGGCTCGTGAGCGGCATGTGCGCCTTGATGATCGGCGACTTCAGCACGACGAAGCTGAAATACTTGTCGATGCCGATTTCCATGTCGATCAGTCGCTCCATGATCGTCTGGTATTCGACGACGCTGGCGGTGACGAATTTCAGGAGATAGTCGTAGCCGCCGGACACCAGATGGCATTCGATGACGGAATCCAGCTTTTCCACTGCCGCCAGGAAGCGGGCAAAATCGATCTGCCGGTGGTTCTTCAGCGTCACCTCTGTAAACACCGTCAGCGTCTGCCCAAGCTTGGCGACGTTGATCTGTGCCGAATAGCCGGTGATGTAGCCCTCGCTCTGCAGCTTCTTGACGCGCATCAGGCAGGGGCTGGGCGAGAGGTTGACGAGGTCCGCCAGCTCCACATTGGTGATCCTGCCGTTTTTTTGCAGTTCGGAGAGGATCTTGATGTCGATGCGGTCCAGTTTCACGGGCCTCTCCATGGGTTGTGACAGACTGCCGATAATCGGCATAATCTGCGTGCACGGCTGTGGCGCAGTTGCCGGGCAGATGCCTGAATTTCCGCAAGCCTATGATATTTCATGCTGCAATAATACGCCGGCTGTCGCCCGATATGCAGCATGAAATGCTGTGGATTGCCGTGCTGCGGCATCGCCCGCAGTTTCCTGCGGATAAGATGCCGTCATCATCCGGAGAAAGACCATGCCCTCACCGCTGCTGCATATCGAGACCACCGCTGCGCTGCCCAGGCAGGCGGATGCCGTCGTCATCGGCGGCGGCATTGTCGGCGTGTTTTCGGCCTATTATCTCGCGCGGCGCGGGCTGAAGGTGGCGCTTGTCGAAAAGGGCCGTATCGGTGCCGAGCAGTCCAGCCGGAACTGGGGTTGGTGCCGCCAGCAGAACCGCGATCAGCGGGAACTGCCGATTTCCACCCGCAGTCTTGCACTGTGGGATGCCTTCGCCGCCGAAACGGGCGAGGATACCGGCTTTCGCCGCTGCGGCCTGTTTTATCTGAGCAATGACGAGGCGGAACTTGCCGGCTGGGCGCGGTGGGGCGCCTTTGCCCGCACCGTCGGCGTGACCACCCACATGCTGACGGCGGATGAAGCCAGTGCGCGCGGGGCCGCCACCGGGCGCCGCTGGAAGGGTGGCGTCTTCTCCCCGACCGATGGCATCGCCAATCCGGTACGGGCGGCGCCCGTGGTGGCGCGGGCCGTTGCGGCGCTCGGTGGAACCGTTCACCAGATGTGTGCGGCCCGCGGGATCGAGACTGCAGGCGGCAAGGTGAGTGCCGTCGTCACCGAGTGGGGCACGATCCGCACCCCGCTTGCCATCCTCTCCGGCGGGGCCTGGGCCTCGTCCTTTTGCCGCCAGCTTGGCATACGCTTTCCGCAGGCCTCTATCCGTTCCTCGATTCTCGATGTCCGTTTTGACGGCGCACATCTTCCCGACGCCCTTCACACCCGGGACGTCTCGATCACCCGCCGCGGCAGCGAGCACTTCCGCCTGGCAATCAGCGGCAAGGCACGGGTCGATATCACGCCGCAGCAGATGCGCTTTGCCCAGTATTTTCTGCCGATGTTTGCCAAGCGCTGGCGTTCCCTGGCGCCTGGCGGGCTGCAGGGGGTGATGGCTGGGCACGAAACCCTCTCGCGCTGGTCGCTTGACACGCAGACGCCCATGGAGCGCAACCGCATTCTCGATCCGGTGCCAGATCAAGCCCAGGTGGCACTGACGCTTGCGCGGGCCAGGTCCCTGCTGCCGGACCTGAAGGATGCGGCCCTTGCCGCAAGCTGGGCGGGCTACATCGACAGCACGCCGGATGGCGTGCCAGTCATCGCCGACGTGCCGAGCCTGCCGGGCTTCGTGCTTGCCGCAGGCTTCAGCGGCCACGGTTTTGGCATCGGGCCCGGCGCCGGACATCTGGTCGCAGACATCGTCACGGGCAGTTCACCGATTGTCGATCCGCGTCCCTATCGTCTGGAGCGCCTGAACGGGAGCGCATGGGGCCAGGTGGCCGAGTTTTGAGCAGGCTGTCACAGGCTTCTGCCGTGTACCTCCGGGCAGGTTGGATCACGGCGGCAGGCCTTGCACCTTGATCACCCCCAAACGATCGTCGGCTTTCCGGGAGAGGCGAGAGGCAACCTCGCCCTTCGCCCGGCTGCCGGCTGCCCGCTCATCCGCGTCTAAAGATTGTCGGCCATGGACCGATAGCGCTCGAGCACTTCCGCAATGTCCGGGCTGGCCTCCTTGTCGTGCGCCTTGGCACGGTCTTCGACGGCGTGCAGATGGTGCTCCATGATATCCGTTGCCGTGTTCGCCTCAAGGTTTTTCAGGGCTTCGATCAACTGGATATGTTCGTCTATGCCGCATTCGGCGGAATGCGGACGGCCGTAGCGGGCAAGAATCAGTGATGAGCGGGAGACGACCTGGCTGACGAAGTCGATGAGCAGCTTTGAACCGGTCAGTTCCGCAAGCAGGATGTGAAACTCGCCGGCAAGGCGGATCGAGCGTGGCGAGGAAGCTTTCAGGGCGCGCTCCTCCTCGCGAACATGAGAGATCAGCGCGTCGATGCCATCCTTCGGCATGCGCCGGCAGAGCCTTTCGATCACCTCGCGTTCGAGGCAGCGGCGCAACGCAAAAACTTCCTCGGCTTCCTCAAGAGCAGGCATGGCAACAGAAGCCCCGCGGTTCGGCCTTATATCCACCAGACCGTCGGCGGCGAGCCGCAGGAGAGCGTTGCGCGCACTGGTGCGACTGACGCCGAAGGTGTCGCCAATCGAATCCTCGGGCAGTTTCACCCCGGGCTTCAGCGCCTGCTCGAGAATGGCCCGCCTGAGGGAGGCATAGATCGCATCGCTGCGGCTTTGCTGTGTGGACATGCGGCCCTCTGAGTTCGGCTGCTTCTCATGATTGCCCACCTTATAGCGAAACTTTTGCATCCTTTTGAATCGTAGATTTTGTACGCAAATCGATCTTGAGATTGCATGCAATTTATCTTATCCGTAGGTCAGAGACAAAAGCCACGCGGAAGCCGTCGCATGGGAGCTTTTCCGGGACTTCCGATGGCATTCTTCGGCCCGCCTTCAGATTTGCGCCCGCGCCCTGACAATGCTGGCTGGTGGTGTTCCTGCGTCGAGAGAGGTGTCACGTGACGAAAACTCTTTTCACCAATGCCCGGATGATGGACGGCCGTCTTTGCGACATCACGGTTGTTGATGGAGAAATTTCCGCCATCGATCCGGCCGGGCAGGCAAGCGATGCACACGTCGCCGTCGATATTGCCGGGCATCTGCTGGTTCCGGCCTTTGTCGAAGGGCATATCCATCTCGACACCAGCTTCCATGGGGACGTCTGGGTGCCGCATCGCCCCTGCACCAATGGCTTTGATGTGCACGAGCGGGTGACCTTTCAGGCAGAGAACATGTCGAAGGCAGCGCCGATGGATGTCAGGGCGCGCAATCAACTCGACCTCTGCATCGCCAACGGCAGCCTGCAGATGCGCAGCCATGTCATGGTCGATGGCTCCGTCGGTCTGGCGTCGCTCGAGACCATCCTTGCGGTTCGCGAGGAATACCGCGATCTCATCGATATCCAGCTTGTCGCCTTTCCGCAGAGCGGCATCCTGAAAAGCGCCGGCACGGCGGACCTGCTGGATGCAGCGATCGGTATGGGCGCGGATCTGGTCGGCGGTCTCGATCCCGCCAGTTTCGACCGCAGCATCGACCGGCATCTCGACGTGGTGTTCGATATCGCCGAACGGCGTGGCGTGGATGTGGACATCCACCTCCACGATGCCGGCACGCTTGGCGCCTTTACCATCGAGGAGATCTGCGACCGCACGGTGGCGCTCGGCATGCAGGGCCATGTCGCCGTCAGCCATGCCTATGGACTCGGCGATCTTTCGGCCGATGCCGCCCGCAAGATCGCGGCAAAAATTGCCGCAAGCGGCGTGGCGATCATGACCAATGCGCCCGGAAACCACAATTTCCCGCCGGTCGCCCTGCTGCGCGCCGAAGGTGTTACCGTCTTTTCCGGAAGCGACAATATCCGCGATTCCTGGTGGCCCTACGGTGATGGCGACATGCTGCGCCGTGCGGAGATCATCGGTTATCGCTCCGGTTTCTACACCGATGCGGAGCTTCGCGACGCCTTCGACATCGTGACGGACGCCGGCGCGCGCGCCCTGCGCCTAACAGGCTATGGCCTTAAGGTGGGCGCGAAGGCCGATTTCGTCACACTTGATGCGCCGCATCTGCCGCAGGCGGTCGTCGGCGTGCCGAAGAACCGGCGGGTCTTCCGGCGCGGCCGGCTGATTGCCGAGAACGGCAAGATGATTGGTCGATGACGATGACGATGACGGTCACGGGCACGCGCGTCGAGGGAGGTGCGGATCGGCAGCCGGCCGGCCGAAACGCACGCGGCAGGCGCGGCATGATCGTCGCCCCGCACGGCCTTGCCGCCGAGGCAGGGCACGCGGTTCTGAAAGCGGGCGGCAATGCCATTGAGGCTCTGATTGCCGCAGGCTCTGCGCTTGCCGTCGTCTATCCTCACTTCTGCGGTCTGGGCGGCGATGCGGTCTGGATGCTGTCGGATGCCCGTGGCGATGTGACGAGCCTGCTCGGAATCGGCCAGGCGGGCGAGAATGTGTCGGGCATCACGGCGCTTCCGCCGCGTGGGCCTGCCTCCACGCTGACCTCCGCCTGCCTCGTCGACGGCTGGGGCAGGCTGCTCGATCTGTCGCGGGATCGCTGGGGCGGCGCGCAAACGCTGTCGCAACTGCTGGAACCGGCAATTCTTCTGGCGGATGAGGGATTTGTCGTCAGCCCGTCGCAGCGCTTCTGGTGGGATTTTCGCGCCGCCGAGCGCGCGTCCTGGCCGGGTTTCGAAGCCCGGTTCGTCGGACAGGGGCTACAGCGGCAGCCGGCGCTTGCGCGCACGCTGAAGCGCATTGCCGCGCATGGGCCACGCGAGTTTTACGAGGGGGCGCTTGCCGCGGAGATCGCCGCGGGGCTTGCGGCTGTCGGCTCGCCTCTCACTGCGCGCGATCTGGCATCCACCGAGGCCCGGTTCGAGACGCCGCTCCGTCTCGCCTACCGCGATCTGACGCTCTGCGCCCCGCCACCGCCGACGCAGGGCGTGACGACGCTCGGCATCATGGGCCTGCTCGCCCATTTTGCGCCGGGCGAAATGGCAAGCGAGGGCGCCGATTTCTATCATCATCTGGTCGAGGCGGTGAAACAGGCCTTTCTCGATCGCGGCGAAATCGCCGATCCGGATTTCGTCGCGGCAGGCGCTTTCGATCCTCTGCTCGATCCCGCGCGGCTCGCCGCGAAGGCCGAGGCGATTAATCCCCAATCCGCACGCCCATGGCCGCATGTCTACCGCCACGGCGATACGGCCTTTCTCGCGGCCGTCGATGCCGAGGGTCGATCGGCCTGCGTGCTTCAGAGCCTCTATTATGACTGGGGAAGCGGCGTGATGGTCGGCGACACCGGCCTGCTCTGGCAGAACCGTGGCGCGGGCTTCAGCCTTGACCCGGCAAGCCCCAACCGGCTTCAGCCCGGCAAGCGGCCATTCTACACGCTCAATCCCGGGCTTGCGCTGAGGAACGGCCGGCCGCATCTGCTTTATGGCACGCAAGGCGCCGACGGCCAGCCGCAGACGCTGGCGCTGCTGCTCAGCCTGCTGATCGATCACGGCCTCGATCCGGTCGAGGCACTGTCGCGTCCGCGCTTTCTGCTGGGCAGAACCTTCTCGGATAGCCGCGACACCCTGAAGCTGGAGCGCAATGCCGGGGAGGATGTCGTCACCGGCCTCGCCTCCAGGGGGCACATCGTCTCGACGCTTGATCCGCTGAGCCCGCTGGGTGGTCAGGCCGGCATCATCCGTATCGACGATGATGGCGTGATCTCCGGCGCACACGATCCCCGCAGCGATGGCGGTGCCATCGCCCTGTAACGAGCGGAGAGCCCATGACCTTCGATCTCCTCATTCGCAACGCCCGTCTCGCGGCCGGACCCGATCTCCTCGACATTGCCGTTGCCGAGGGACGTATAGCGGCGCTGGCGGCAGGTCTTCGCTGCGAGGCAGTGGAGGAGGTGGATGCGCGGGGTGCGCTTGCCTTTCCCGGTTTCACCGATGCCCATGTGCATCTCGACAAGGCCTGCATTCTCGATCGCTGCCGCATCTGTGAGGGAACGCTGGCCGAGGCCGTGCGCGAAACGGCGAAAGCCAAGGCGGGCTTTACCGAGGACGACGTCTATCGCCGCGCCGCCCGCGTGGTGGAAAAGGCCATTGCCCATGGCACGACGGCGATGCGCAGCTTCGTGGAGATCGATCCGCGCGCCGGCTTCCGGTCCTTTGCGGCGCTCACCCGCATCCGCACCGATTTCGCCTTCGCCGTCGATATCCAGCTCTGTGCCTTTGCCCAGGAAGGGCTGACGCAGGAACCGGAGACGCTTGCCATGCTCGACCGGGCGCTGGCCGACGGGGCGGATCTCGTCGGCGGCTGTCCCTATACCGACCCCGATCCGGCCGAGCATATCCGACTGATCTTCGATCTTGCGGAAAAGCATGATGTCGATGTCGATTTCCATCTCGATTTCGATCTGAACCCGGAGCGCACCAACCTGCCGGCGGTGATCGCGGAAACCGCCCGTCGGGGCTGGGGTGGCCGCGTCACCATCGGTCATGTCACCAATCTTGCCGCCATGTTGCCCGAACGCGTCGAGGCGATCGGTCGTGCGCTGGCAGAGGCAGGCATCGCACTGGTCGCGCTGCCGGCCACCGATCTGTTCCTCAACGGTCGTGAGATGCCGGTCCTGACCCCGCGTGGCGTTGCGCCCCTGCATCGTCTGGCCGGCGAGGGCGTGGTGACGGCGGTTGCCACCAACAACGTGCTCAATCCGTTTACACCCTATGGCGATGGCTCGCTGATCCGCATGGCAAATCTGCAGGCCAATGTGGCGCAGGTGTCGCGCGGGGAGGATCTGGCGCTTGCCTTCGACATGGTGACCTCCCTGCCGGGGCGTATCATCAACCGGTCCCGCCGTCTCGAGGCCGGCGGCGAGGCGACCATCGTGCTTGTCGACGCGGCCGATCCCGGCAGCGCCGTCCGTGAGGTTGCCCGTGTGATCGGCGGCTGGAAGAGTGGACGCAAAAGCTTCTGGAACGGCTGGCCCGCACTGTTTTATCCTTCAGCACGGGACGTATGACCCGATCTTCCTCCCGCTTGCAGGGGCCGGGCAGGAGGCGCCGGCGCCGGTGGCGGGTGTGGTACAGGTGCGTCAGCTTCCGGGGGACAGTGTCGAGGGATCATCCAGTGCATCGAGCGGTCCCTCCAGAGCGGTGCGCGGCGGCACCAGTTGCGGTTCCACCATGATGAGCTGAGGCGTGGCGGGCGGCGCGTCCAGGAGGGCAAAGCCCTTGTCGAGCATGGCCGGCATGTCGGGCCGGATCATGTAGACGGGGAAGGGCAGGAAGGACGCAAACGGGTCGTAGTCGAAGCAGCCCACCACGATGTCACCGAACGCCTCGCCCGGATGGTGCGCCATGAAGCGCAGCAGGCCCTCGAAGTTGATCGAGGAATTGATGAAGAAGCAGCGGGGCAGGCGTCGGTGCCGGGCAAAGAAACGCTCGAAGGCGGCGGCCGTCATGCCCGGCGAATAGCCGGTGATCTCGATGTCACCGAAGGTGTTTTCGCCGAAAATGGCCGCCTTGGCGGCGTGGAAGCCGGCAATGCGCTCGCGGCTTGCATGATCGTCGCGCCCGCCGAACAGGAAGACATCATCCGGCCCAAGGGGCCCGATTTCCTGTGCGTGGCGGATGATGGCCTGCGTCAATGCCACCGCGCCCTGCCGGTTGTCGGCAATGACGGATGAGGCCTTGCTGCCGGGCAGATCGATGTTGACATGCGCAAGGCCGGCCCTTGCACAGAGGTCATGAACGCCGTCCGGATCGGTGGCGCCGGCAATGAACAGTGAATCGATCGAATAGGCGATCAGCGATTCCACCGTGCGGCATTCTTCCTGCGGATCTCTGCGTCCGGAAACCACCATGGGAACCAGGCCCCGCTTCGAAGCCAGTGCCTCGAAGGTCTGTGCCATCGAGGAGAAAAACCGGTTGTCATAGACCGGCAGCAGCAGGCCTGTAAGCCCGGAGCGGGAACTGCGCAACGCCCGTGCCTGAAGGTTGGCCTTGTAGTCATGCTCCTTGGCGAGCGAGAGGATCTTGTCCGCCGTCTCCTCCGAAATACGCCGCTTGCGCCAGGTGCCGTTCAGCACGGCGCTGACCGTGGATGCCGAGGCGCCCGAGACGACCGACAGATCGTAAATGGTTGCTTTCTTTTGCTCTCTCGTCGTCATGCCTTCTCACTCTCCGTCACGTCCCTGTGTAGGACAAGAGCCTACTTGACGAAAGGCTCTTTGCTGGTAAGTTGATTGCACCATCGATTGTGCAATGTTGCAACAACGATTGTGCATGATGGGTCGCAACAGGGAGGCGGCAAGGGAGGACGTTCCGCAACCGGAACGGAAAACGTCGGGCGCGGAAGTCGTGTCGCTTCCGCGGGCGGTTCTTCCTTGCCTTCGGATCTCGAGGAGGAGGAGAGATTCATGAAGAAAATGTTCGCAGCCGCACTGGGTCTGTCGCTGGCGCTTCTGGCGTCGAGTGCCCTTGCAGCAGGTCCCAAGATCGGCGTCGTCGTCAAGATCGGTGGCATCCCGTGGTTCAATGCCATGGAAGCCGGCATCAAGGAGCAGAGCGCCAAGCTTGGCGTGGAGGGCTTCATGGTCGGTCCGACCAGCGCCGACCCGGCGCTTCAGGTTCGCGCCATCGAAGATCTCATCGCGCAGAAGGTGGATTACATCGGCGTTGTTCCGAATGATGCCAAGGTGCTTGAGCCCGTGCTGAAGAAGGCGCAGGCCGCCGGTATCAAGGTCATCACCCATGAATCCCCGAAGCAGGTCGGCGCCGACTGGGATTTCGAACTGGCATCTGCCAAGGGTTTTGGTGAAGCGCACGGCAAGCTTCTGGCCGAGAAGATGGGCGGCAAGGGGTCCTATGCCGTCTTCGTCGGCTCGCTCACCGTGCCGCTGCACAATGCCTGGGCCGATGCCGCCATTGCCTATATCAAGGCGAACTATCCCGATATGAAGCTGGTTGGCGACCGCTACGGCGTGGCCGAGGATGTTGACAAGAGCCGCTCGACCGCGCTCGACCTGATGGCCGCCAATGCGGATCTCAAGGGCTTTCTCGCCTTCGGCTCGCAGGGGCCGATCGGTGCCGGCCGCGCCGTCGAGGAGCGTCGCAAGGACGGCAAGGTCTTCGTCATCGGGCCTTTCTCGCCGGGGCAGGGCGCCAAGCTCATCAAGTCCGGCGCGCTGACGGGCGGCTTCATGTGGAACCCGAAGCAGGCCGGTGAAGTCTTCGTCACGCTGGCCGACCGTCTGGCCAAGGGGCAGGGCATCAAGGCCGGTGACGACATTCCGGGTCTCGGCAAGGTCAATCCGGACGGCAACACCATCATCGTCGACCAGTTGCTGGCAATCAACAAGGACAGTATCGACAAGCTCGTCGGCATGGGTCTCTGAGCCTTCTTGCGTGATCCGGCCGCGGGCGGCAGCCCTCCCGCGGCCTCATTCCCACATCGCAGCGACAGTTCGCGTCGTCCGTCATCCGCACGGGCCGCGCAGGACGGAGACATGCCATGGCGAGCGAGCCGCCACTTCTGTCACTCAGGAACATCAACGTCACCTTTGGTGGCGTCAGGGCCTTGAAGGGCGTATCCTTCGAGGTGCGCCCGGGCGAGGTGCATTGCCTGGCCGGCGAAAACGGTTGCGGCAAGAGCACGCTGATCAAGGTCATCACCGGTGTCTACAGGCCGGAAGCGGGCGCCGAACTGTGGTTCGACGGCAAGCCCGTTGCGGCCATGACGCCGACGCTGGCGCAATCCCTCGGCATCCAGGTGATCTGGCAGGATCTTGCCCTGTTCGGCGAAATGACAGTGGCGGAGAATATCGGCTTCCAGCATGCGGTGAACGGCCGGTTCGGCCTCGTGAACCGCCACGCCGTGCAAGCGGCGGCCGAACGGGCGCTGGCGAAGCTTGGCGTGACGCTTGATCTGCACATGCCGCTGAAGGAACTGCCGATCGCGCAGCGCCAGATCGTCGCGATCGCCCGCGCCCTGGTCGGCGAGGCGCGTCTGGTGTTCATGGACGAGCCGACCGCGTCCTTGACCCAGTCGGAAACCGATTATCTCATCGAGATCGTCCGAACGCTGTCGGCGTCCGGCGTTGCTGTCGTCTTCGTCTCCCATCGCCTGGCCGAAGTGCTGGAGATTTCCGACCGCATGACGGTGCTGCGTGATGGCGAGCTGGTGGGCGTCTTTCCGGTCGAGGGACTGACCCAGTCCCGCGTCACCGAACTGATGACAGGCCGCAATTTCGACAACGCAGTGATCGCCAGCGATCATGATGACCAGCCGGTCGTTCTCTCCGTCCGCAACCTGTCGCGCCATCGCGAATTCGAGAACATTTCCTTCGATCTGAGGCGCGGGGAAACGCTCGGCATTACCGGCCTGCTGGGCGCCGGCCGCACCGAACTGGCATTGACGCTGTTCGGCATGAAGCCTGCCCATTCCGGTGGCATCGAGATCGAGGGCCGGCCTGTCCGCTTCGCCTCGAACCGGGATGCGATCCGCGAAGGCGTTGCCTATCTTTCCGAGGATCGCCTGTCGCTCGGTCTCAACCAGCCGCAATCGATTGCAGACAATCTCGTCATGGCCTCCCTTGACCGCATCCTCTCCGGCGGCCTGATCTCGCTGACGCGCAAGGCTGATGTCGTGCGGCGATGGATCGCCGCGCTCGGCGTCAAGATCGGCACGCCCGATGATCCGATCCGCACGCTCTCCGGCGGCAACCAGCAACGTGTCGCCATCGCCAAGTGGCTTGCGACCGATCCCCGCATCCTCATTCTCGACGCGCCGACCGTCGGTGTCGATGTCGGCGCGCGGGCCGGTATTTTCGATATCGTCCGCAAGCTCTCCGCGGAGGGCCTGTCGATCATCCTGATCTCGGATGAACCGCCGGAAGTCTATTTCAACGCAGACCGCATCATCCACATGGTCGAGGGCCGCATCCGCGCGATCTACGACCCGCGACGGATGTCGCTGACAGACCTGGAGGCCGCCGTCTATGCGTAGGTTCGTTCTCGCCCACACCACCGAGGTGGCGCTGATCGTCGTCATGCTGGTGCTCTCAGCCGGCCTGTCGCTTGCGACCGACCGCTTCCTCACGCTGTCGAATGCGTTTGACGTTCTCAATGTGTCGGCGGTCAACATCATCTTCGCGGTCGGTCTGCTCGTCGTGCTGATCTCGGGCGGCATCGACATTTCCTTCGCCGTCGCCGCCTCCGTCGTCCAGTATCTTGCGGTGCTGGCCCTCGGGGTGGTCGGCGGCGGAAACTGGGCGCTCGGCTTCCTCATCGCCGGGGCGATCGGCCTCGGCCTCGGCTTCGTGAATGCCTTCCTGGTCTACCGCCTCAGCATCATCTCCATCGTCGCGACGATCTCCACCTTCAACATCTTCTTCGGTCTGTTGATGTTCTTCACCAAGGGTGTGTCGATCTACAATCTGCCGGACTGGCTGACGACGCGCGTGGTCTTCTACGAACGCGAGATGGCCGATGGCTCCTGGGTGGAACTGACCCTGCCGGTGGTGGTGATGCTGATCTGCTGCGGGGCCACCTGGTTCCTGATCTCGCGCACGACCACGGGCCGCAAGCTCTATGCCTTCGGCGACAATCCGGAAGGCGCGCGTCGCTTCGGCATCAATATCGGCGCCATGCACTACATCTCGTTCGGCTGGCTCGGCCTGATGGCGGGCATCGCGGGACTGATGCAGGCACATTATGCCGAGGAAGTGGTACCGAATGCCCTCTATGGCCGCGAACTCGATGTGCTGGCCGCAACCGTGCTCGGCGGCGCGCGGCTCGGCGGGGGCAAGGGCTCCGTCATCGGCTGCGTGCTCGGTGTGCTGATGGTCTCCATCACCCAGAACGGCCTCAACCTGATGGGCGTCTCGCCGTTTGCCTTCAAGATGATTGTCGGCGCCATCATCCTCGTCGCCATCACGCTGTCGTCGGCGCGTCTCGACAAGCTTCTGCCGGCCTTTGCCAGGGCGCGTCCCCGCACAGGAGGTCCCCGCTGATGAACAGCCTGATCCAGCGTCTCAACGCCACGCTCGGCGCCGACATGGCGGGACCGCTGTTTGCCCTCGTCGCGGTCCTGGTGATCTTCGGCATCGGTGCGGACAATTTCTTTTCCGCTGCCACCTTCGGCTCCGTCGCCTTCCAGCTACCCGAACTCGGGCTGCTGACGCTTGCCATGCTGCTGCCGCTGCTGACCGGCGGCATCAATCTGGCGGTTACCTTCACGGCCAATCTCGCCGGCCTCGCCGCAGCCTGGGTGCTGCAGGCGCATGGCGGCGCAGATGCCTCTGGCGGGGCCTTCGCTCTGGCCGCAGTCGCCGCACTTGCGACCGGTGGTCTCGCCGGCATGATGACCGGTGTCCTGATTGCCTATACCCGCGCACATCCCATTCTTGTCACGCTGTCGATGATGATCTTCCTGCGTGGTCTTGGCGAGTTCCTGACGCGGGGCGGCGATGTTTCCGGCTTTCCGGCCTTCATCGCCACGATCGGCCACGGTTCCCTTCTCGGCCTGCCGGTTCCGCTTCTGATCTTTCTCGCCTGCGTCGGCCTCTGGCACCTGCTGCTGACGCGCTTCAAGCTCGGCTTCGGGCTGCTGATGATCGGCTCCAATATCGAGGCGGCACGCTATTCGGGTCTCGATACGCGCCGCATTCTCGTGCTGGTCTACACGCTTTCCGGCCTGATGTGCGCTGTTGCCGGGCTGATCATGCTGGCGCGCTTCAACTCGGTGCGCGTCGGGCATGGCGAATCCTATCTGCTGATCACGGTACTGGCGGCCTTTCTCGGCGGCATCAACCCGTTCGGTGGTTTCGGCCGCGTGCTGCCGGTCTTCGTGGCCCTGATCGTCCTTCAGCTTCTCTCGTCCGGCCTGAACCTCATGGGGGCCAACCAGCACCTCGCCACCGCGCTCTGGGGCGTGCTGATGGTGGTCGTGATGGCCGCGCGGACAATCTCCACCTCCTTCGCCAAGAGCAGAAAGAAGACATGACCGTGCAGGGTTTCGGCATACACGCAAGCATCTGGACCATGGACTGGAACCGGCAGAATGCCGAGCACGCCATCACGGCGGCAGCGGCGCACGGCCTCGCCTTCATCGAAATCCCGCTTGTCGACATGACCGCCATCAACGCTGCCCACAGCCGCACCCTGCTGGAGATGCATGGCCTGCGCGGTGTCTGCTCGCTGGTGCTGCCTCAGGCAGCCTGGGCTTCTGTCAACCCCGAGGCGGCGGCGGAACACCTCTGCCATGCCCTTGATCTGGCAGCAGCGATGGGCTGCGAAGCACTGAGCGGGGTTACCTTCGGCGGCACGAACGAACGCACAGGCTTTCCGCCAACCGCTGCGGAATACGATAATCTCGCGCGGGCACTCGACGTGGCAGGCCGTCACGCCAGGGCGAAAGGCCTGCTGCTCGGCATCGAGCCGGTCAACCGCTATGAAAACCATCTTCTCAACACGGCGCGGCAGGCCGTGGACCTCATCGAACGCATCGGTCTCGACACGCTCTTCGTCCATCTGGATACCTTCCACATGGCGATCGAGGAGAGAGGGTTTGCCAATGGCATCCTCGATGCGCGCGACCATCTGAAATACATGCACATGTCTGAAAGCCATCGGGGCACGCCCGGTGACGGCAATGTGGACTGGGACGCCATTTTTTCCGCGCTAGCCGCGATCGGCTTTGCCGGCGGGCTGGCGGTGGAAAGCTTTGCGGGGATGCCGGCCCGGATGGCGGGCGATATCTCGCTCTGGCGCCCGGTGTCCGAAGGTCCGGAAGCTGTGCTGGGCAGGGGGCTGGCCTTCCTGCGCGACAAGGCGGCGCAATATGGCCTGTCCTTCGCCGCCTCCGCAACGCCTGTCGGAGAGGAGGACCTGCATGTCCGCCGTGCCTGAAAACATCGACAGGATTGTTCGTGCCGCCGAGGCGCGGTTCGAAAGCGCGGGCGGACGACGCATCCTGATTGCCGTTGCCGGCGCGCCCGGATCCGGCAAATCGACGCTCGCGGAAGGAGCGGTCGCCGGCCTCAATGCCCGCCGCCCCGGTCTGGCGGCGCTTTTTCCCATGGATGGCTTCCATTATGACGATGCCGTGCTTGAGGCGATGGGACGCCGTGCCCACAAGGGGGCGATCGATACCTTCGATGCCGATGGCTTCCGGCACATGATCGAACGGCTGCGGGCGAACACGGATGCGACGGTGGCCGTGCCCGTCTTCGATCGCACGATCGAGATTTCGCGGGCCGGCGGCCGCCTGATCGGGCAAGAGACCGGCATCATCGTCTGTGAAGGCAATTATCTCCTGATGCGCACGGCGCCGTGGGATCGCCTGAAGCCGTTGTTTGATCTCACCATCTTCGTCGATGTCAGCGAGGCTGTGCTGCGGGAGCGCCTCAGCCGCCGCTGGCGCGATCTCGGCCTGCCCGAGGCGGAGACTGCGCGCAAGGTGGACGAAAACGACCTGCCGAACGGGCGCTTCGTGAAGGCCGATAGTGCCGAGGCCGATCTCGCCATCCTCAACGATTGAGCCGCCGGGTGGCTTCACCGCCGCCCGGCAGTCTCTCCACCCCACCGCCCCCGTTGATCGGGGAGAGATCCAATGAGCAACACAGGGAGATTGCCATGAACAAGTTAGGTGTCCACGCCCTCGTCTGGGAGGCAGGCTGGAGCCATGGCGAATGCGAGCGCGCCATCGCCAAGACTGCCGAGGTCGGCTACGATTTCATCGAGGCGCCGGCGCTTGATCCGAGTTCCATCGACGTCGATTTCACCCGCCGCATGCTGGAGAAATACGGTATCGGCATCAATTTCTCGCTCGGTCTCGATGCCGACACGGATATTTCCAGCGGTGATGCCGAGAAGGCAGGCCGCGGCAAGGCCCGGCTCGAGGAAGCCCTTGCCGTCGCGCGCGATCTTGGCGCCACCCATGTCTGCGGCATCCTGCATTCCGCCTTCCAGAAGAACAGCGTGCCGACGACGGCGGCGGGTGTCGCGATGTCGGTCGATATTCTCGGTCAGGTGGCGGCCGTCGCCGCGAAAAGCGGCATCACGCTTGGGCTCGAGGTCGTCAACCGCTACGAATCGAATGTGCTGAACACCGCCTCGCAGGGCGTCGAACTCTGCAAGCGGATCGGTGCCGACAATGTGAAGGTGCATCTCGATGTCTATCACATGAACATCGAGGAATCCGACATCGCATCGGCCATCCGCGAGACCGGCAGCTATCTTGGCTATTTCCATACCGGCGATTCCCACCGTGGCTACATGGGCTCGGGCAGCATCGATCTGGCCGGTGTGTTCCGGGCGCTGGTGGCGTCGGGCTATACTGGTCCGATCACGTTCGAAAGCTTCTCCTCGCGTGTCGTCGGCCAGCCGCTGGAAGGCATTCTCGGCATCTGGCGCAACCTGTGGGAAGACAGCCATGATCTTGCCTCGCATGCTTTGATGTACACGAAGGCGCAGCTGAAGGCCGCGCAGGAAACCATGCGCCAGGCAGAACGCAGCCGTCTGCCGTGAGCGTTGACGCCACGGCCAGAAGCGATCCCGGTGGTCTTCCGCCGGGATTATCAACCGAATGCTTCCGTGAAACGGGGTCGCCATTCCCCATCTGTTGTGACAGTTTCCTGGCGGTGATGTTTGACCCCGGAAGAGGATGTGCAGAATGGGCGACAAGGTGGCACTGGTAACGGCGGGTGGCAGCGGCATGGGTGCGGCGGCAGCGCGCCGGCTGGCGGCGGATGGCTTCCGGGTTGCGATCCTTTCCTCCTCCGGCAAGGGCGAGGCGCTTGCCACGGAACTCGGCGGCTTCGGCGTTACCGGTTCCAACCAGTCGGAAGAGGCTCTGAAGAGCCTGGTCGAGGGCGCCATGGCGCGCTGGGGCCGGATCGACGTGCTCGTCAACAGCGCCGGCCACGGGCCGCGCAAGGCGCTCCTCGACATTCCCGACGCCGACTGGCATGCCGGCATGGATGTCTATTTCCTCAACGTCGTGCGGCCCACGCGGCTGGTGACCCCGATCATGCAGGCGCAGAAAGCCGGCGCGATTATCAACATCTCGACGGCCTGGGTATTCGAGCCGAGCGCGATGTTCCCGACATCCGCCGTTTTCCGGGCGGGGCTTGCGGCCTTTACCAAGATTTTCGCCGATACCTATGCCGGCGACAATATCCGCATGAACAACGTGCTGCCCGGCTGGATCGACAGCCTTCCCGCCACCCAGGAACGGCGCGACGCCGTGCCGATGAAGCGCTACGGCACCAGCGCCGAAATCGCGGCCACCATCGCCTTCCTGGCGTCCGAGGGGGCAGCCTATATCACTGGCCAGAACATCAAGGTCGATGGTGGCCTGATGCGGTCCGTCTGAGGCGCGGACGGCATGGCGGGCGGCGGGCGCATCGCCGCATCCCGTCGGGAGAGTGGAAGGACCATGGCAAACAGGAGCCTGCGGCAATCCGGGTTCCATTTCTTTCACGCCACCGCCGCCTTCTTCTTCGATCCGCCACAATTGCTGTGATGGTCAAAGCGGATGGCTTGTCCGGAGGGCGCCCCTTGAGACTGCTGCTGATTGAGGACGATCAGATCCTCGGATCCTCCCTGAAAAGGGCCTTCGAGAAGCATGCCTATGGCATCGACTGGTTTCGCGATGGCGAAAACGGCCTCGCTGCGGCACGCACCGGTGATTATGGCGGGCTGATCCTCGACGTGAACCTGCCGGGCATCAACGGGTTCGAGGTGGTGCGGACCCTGCGGGCGAGTGGCAACGGGCTGCCGGTCCTGATGCTGACCGCGCTCGACAATGTGCGAAGCCGCGTCGAGGGCCTTGATGAAGGCGCCGACGACTACCTTGTCAAACCCTTCGATCTCGATGAACTGCTGGCCCGTGTCCGCGCGCTTTTGAGGCGCCGCGAAGGGCGCACCCGCACCGTGCTGCGCTCCGGCGGCGTGGAAGTCGATCCGGCGGCCATGGTTGTGCGTCACAACGGCGTACAGCTTCATATTCCGGCCAAGGAATTCCATCTGTTGCGGGTGCTGATGGAGCGCGCCGGGCGCTATGTCACCAAGAATGATATCGAGTACGCCCTCTACGACATTTCGAGCACTATCGAGAGCAACACGATCGAGGTGACCGTCTACAATTTGCGCAAGAAGCTCGGCACGGATTTCATCAAGTCGATCCGCGGCGTCGGCTACATGGTCGAAGCTTCAGCATGACGCTCAGCCAGAGGCTCTTTTTCCGCATCCTGCCGACCCTGATGGCGGCGATCGTCATTATCGGCGTTCTCGCCCATCACAGCGCGACGCGGGAAATCAACAACATTTACGATGCCGAGCTGATCAACGACGCCAATACCCTCTGGGTTCTGTTGCGCCATCCGCTGGAGCGCGGTCCGCGCCATGGAACGGTGCAGGTGCCGGATCTCGATTTCAACATGGAGAACCAGCTCGCGCTCAACGAGGATGCCGACGATTATGCCGATGCCCATCTGTTCCGGGTCTGGAAGGAGGGCACGCTGGCCTTCGTCAGCAGCAACGCCTTTCCCGCGAGTGTGAAACCCTTTTCCGTCGGCTTTTCGGACTACAGCGATGGCACGGATCGCTGGCGGGTCTACAATCTGCCGGTCCCGAACACCACGGTGGTGATTGAGGTCGCCGAAAAGCTGGCGCTGCGACAAAATCTGGTCGGCAACATCCTCCTGAATCTCGTGGTGCCGCTTGCCGTTCTGGTGCCGGCCATTGCCGCGCTCATCTGGCTGGTGATCAACAACGGTCTCAGCCACATCCGGGATCTCATCCGCCAGATCCGGTCGCGGAACCCGGATGACCTGTCGCCGGTCGAGGTCCGCGATCTCCCGCGTGACTTTCTTCCTCTGGCAGCCTCCTTCAACCGTTTTGCCGAAAAGCTTGCGGTGTCGCTCACCCTCGAACGGCGGTTTTCCGATCTTGCGGCGCATGAACTCCGCACGCCGCAGGCCGGCACAAAGCTTCTGCTGCAATTGCTGGAGAAGGCCGACAGCGAGGAGGAACGGCAGGCCCTGCTGCGCGATCTGTCGGCCAGCAACGAACGGTCGATGCATCTGATCGAGCAGATGCTGAGCCTCGCGCGCGTCAGCCACCAGCCGCTGCGCCTCGCGGACGTCAACCTGCATGATCTGGTCGTCTCGGCAATTGCCGATCTCGGCCATCAACTGACGCACAAGAACCTCCAGCTGGACCTTTCCGGCCCGGACGATGGCTGTCTGCATTCCGATCCGATGCTGCTGCGGATGATGCTGGACAATCTGCTGAACAATGCCATCAAGTATTCACCCGAGGGCGGGCGCCTCGAAGTCGTGCTGGGCGAAGAGGGCAGGGATGTTCTGGACCTGATGATCCGCGACAGCGGTCCCGGGATCGCCCGCGAGCACAGGGCCGATGTGTTCCGTCCCTTCCATCGTCTTTCGCTCGACAAGCAGGGCAGCGGCCTGGGGCTTGCAATCGTCGCCGGCATCGCCCAGCGGCTCGGTATCGCGGTCACTCTCGACGAGCCGCCCTGGGGCCATGGTCTGGAGATCCGGCTCTGCCTGCCTGTCAGTTCGACCGGCATTGCCGGCGGCCCGGCGGTCCAGAGGGACATGCTGCCCGAATAAATTTGCAAATTCAGTTTCGCATCATTTTCACCTAATCTGCCGCTCAGCTTGATCGCCTATCCCTTCCGGACATTGATGAAGGGACAGGCGATGCAGGCCTTTTGCGATTTTGACGGCACCATCTCGATGCTGGATGTCAGCGATGCCGTCTTTGCGCGGTTCGCGCTGCCGGAATGGCATGACATCGAGGAGCGGTGGGAGCGGGGCCTGATCAGCGCACGCCAGTGCATGCGCGCCCAGGTCGATCTCATTCGGGCATCGCAGGCCGAGATCGATGTCTTTCTCGATACGCTGGCGATCGACGAGGGATTTCTCGCCTTCCAGCGCTTCTGTGTCGAACACGCGATCGCCATCACCATCGTCAGCGACGGTGTCGATCATTTCATCCGCCGCATTCTCGCCAATCACGGCATCACGGGCATCGACATCATCGCCAACCGCCTCATGCACTATCATCAGGCCGGCGAGGAGCGCTTCGATCTGGCCTTTCCGCATGCGCGCGATACCTGCCGGCCGCAATCGGGTGTCTGCAAATGCAGCGTCCTGTCTGCGGCCAGGAGCACCCACATCTATGTCGGCGACGGACGCAGCGATTTCTGCGTCTCGCACGACGCCCGCTTCGTCTTCGCCAAGGCGAAGCTTGCCACCTACTGCGAGGAACACCGCATTCCCTACGTGGGCTTCACCAGCTTCCACGATGTGACCCATGTGCTTCGCAGCCTCACCTCGGCCGAGCCGCTGCAATTCCTGCCGCGCTCGCGGTCAACGACTGCCTGATGAAAAGGATTCCCATGTCTGCCATCGTCAAACTTGCCGAAGCCCCGGAAAAGACCAGCGAGGATGAACTCCGCGCGCTGGAAAACACCTACTGCTCGCACGGCGATACCGTCCATTACACCGACCATCCCAAGTTCTTCGAGACCTGCGAAGGCTCCTACGTCTACGATGCGACCGGCACGCCCTTCCTCGATCTGCAGATGTGGTATTCGGCGGTCAATTTCGGCTACCGCAACCAGCGCCTCAACGATGCGGCGCATCGCCAGCTGGACCGCCTGCCGCAGGTCGCCTCGCAGTATCTGCACCGGGAAAAGGTCGAACTGGCCGCGCTGATCGCCCGTGATGCCGAAGCGAAGTTCGGCTACAAGGGGCGCGTGCACTTCAATGTCGGCGGCTCGCAGGCCATCGAGGACTCGCTGAAGCTGGTGCGAAACTATAGCGGCGGCAAAAGCCTGATGTTCGCCTTCGAGGGCGGCTATCACGGCCGCACGCTGGGCGCCACGGCCATCACCTCCAGTTATCGCTATCGCCGCCGTTACGGCCATTTCGGCGAACGCGCCCAGTTCATCGAATTCCCCTATCATTTCCGCGGCCCGAAGGGCATGTCGAAGGAAGAATACGGCGAATATTGCGTCCAGAAGTTCGCCCGCCTGTTCGAGAGCGAGTATAACGGCGTCTGGGATCCGAAGGCCGGCAAGTCGGAATATGCGGCCTTCTACATCGAGCCGATCCAGGGCACCGGCGGCTATGTGATCCCGCCGATGAACTTCTTCACGGGGCTGAAGAAGGTTCTCGACGATCATGGCATCCTGCTCGTCGTCGACGAGATCCAGATGGGCGTCTACCGCACGGGCAAGCTGTGGTCGGTCGAGCATTTCGGCGTCTCGCCGGATGTGCTGGTCTTCGGCAAGGCCATCACCAACGGCCTCAACCCGCTCTCCGGCATCTGGGCGCGCGAGGAGATGATCAACCCGACGATCTTCCCGCCCGGCTCCACCCACTCGACCTTCGCCTCCAACCCGATGGGCACCGCCGTTGCGCTGGAAACCATGAAGATGGTGAGCGAGGGCGATTTCGGCGCGAGCGTGATGGAGAAGGGCGCCCGCTTCCTCGACGGCCTGAAGGCGCTGCAGAAGCGTCACCCGATCGTCGGCGACGTGGATGGCCTCGGCCTCGCGCTGCGCATGGAAATCTGCAAGCCGGACGGCTTCACGCCGGACAAGGCAACCCTCGACTGGATGTCGGACGAGGGCATGAAGGGCGACATGCTGGTGGACGGACGCCGGCACGGCCTCGTGCTGGATGTCGGCGGCTACCACAAGAACGTCATCACGCTCGCCCCGAACCTGATGATCTCGCATGCCGAAATCGACCTGGCGCTCAACCTGCTCGATCAGCTCCTCACGCGCGCAGAGCGGAGGTGAGCCCATGCAACTCCTTCTGCTCCATCTCGATGATGCGTTGGAGTTGCAATCCGAATTCGTGCGCTCCTGCATGATGGCGGGAGCGCATGAGATCCGCGAGAAGGAGATCGGGCGCGATATCCGCCTCTGGGCGCGGCAGGCTGATCTGGACGAGCTTCATCGCCGCCTCGCTCGTAGCCTCCGTCGCCGTCAGCCAAATCTTGTTTTCATGGGGTCCGGTGATTTTCACCACGTCTCCGCCCTTCTCCTGTCGCTGGCGCTGGAAAACCATTCCGGGCCGGCGACCGTCATTCACATCGACAACCATCCGGACTGGGTGCATTTCTCCGGCGGCATGCATTGTGGCTCGTGGGTCAACCGGGCGCTCGCCCATCCGCAGGTCGCGCGCGTCGTCACGCTCGGCGTGTGCAGCGACGACCTGACCTCGCCGGAGCGCAAGGGCGCCAATCTTTCCCTGCTGAAGGACGAGCGACTGCAGCTCTACCCCTACCGCCATGCGCCGAGCCGGGTGCGTGCGCATTATGGCGCCGGCACCAGTTACGAACAGAAATCCGGCGCGCTGCACTGGCGCTGCATCTCCGAGATGGGCGAGCAGAATTTCATCGATCGGCTGCTGTCCACCATCGCAACGGAGGCGGTCTACATCACCGTCGACAAGGATGTGCTGGTGTCTTCCGACGCGCTGACCAACTGGGATCAGGGCATGATGCAGCTGCCCTATGTGCTCGATCTTGTTTCCGCTATCGGCCAGCGGCACCGCATCATCGGCGCTGACGTCACCGGCGATTATTCGCGCCCGAGCTATGGCGGCTCCCTGTTCACACGGCTCCTGAAGCGGGGAGAGATCCTGATCGATCAGCCCCTGTCGACGCCGCCACAGGACAATATCCGCAACATCAACAGCGCCGCAAATCATGCGCTCCTCAATGTTCTCGGGGAGGCCATGTCGTGACGCTCTCGCCGCTGATGTCCATGCTCGGCCTCGTTATGTTCTGTGTGGTGACAGAAACCGGTCGCGAGATCTGCTTCAAGCAGGCCGCGGCGACGCATGACGGCATGCGCGCGATCCTCAGCCCGATGGCTGGTCTCGGCATTGTCTTCTGGGCGGTGGAACTCGTCGCCTGGACGCGGGTGCTGCAGATCGCGCCGCTTTCCCTAGCCTTTCCCCTGATGGCGCTCAGCTACGTCACCATCGCGCTCTCGGGGGCCATCGTCTTCAACGAAACCATCAACCTTCGCCACGCGCTCGGCATCGTCCTGGTGACCGCGGGCGTGGTCTGCGTGGGAGTGACAGGCCTATGAAACTCTTCGCCTATTCCAGATGGGACGCCGTGTCCGTTCTCGCCGCCCTCGCGCATCTGGCCTTCAACATCTACCTGATCGTCGGATTCGAAAGCCGCCCGCTCTGGCTGTCGGCGGCGCTTGGCGCAATCTATGCCATCTCGATTTCGTGGAACATCAACAGCATATCGCACAACTTCATCCATACGCCCTACTTCAGGCCGCGCTGGATGAACTACGCCTTCAGCCTGCTGGAATCCGTCGCGATCGGCTTTTCCCAGACCTATTACCACTGGGTACACATGCGCCATCACTCCGGCAACAGCGACCGGCCTGACGACAAGGGGCACACCATCGATCCCCTGTCGATCTACAAGCACGGCAAGAATGGCGAGCCGGAAAACGTGTTCTCCTATACCTTCCTCAGCTTCTTCCGCGACGATATCGGCGATATCCACCGGGCGATCGCCAAGCGCCGGCCGTTCGATGCCAACTGGGGCCGCTTTGAACTGGCGACATTCGTGGCGGTCGTCGGCCTTGCACTGCTCTATGACTGGAAGGCCGTGCTGTTCTTTGTGCCCTTCTACTATCTCGGCAACTGCCTGTCGTCGCTGAACGGCTATTACGAGCACCTGAACGGCGATCCGGACGAGCCGATCGCCTGGGGCGTCAGCAGCTATCGCCGTTTCTACAACTGGCTGTGGTTCCAGAATGGCTATCATGCAGAACATCACTATCGGCCGAAGACCCATTGGACGGATCTGCCGGCTTTGCACCAGCGCATCGCCGAAGAGCAGGCGGCAGCGGGCACGCATGTGATCAGCACCTGCCATGCGCTGGGCTTCCTCGCACCTGAAAACCACAAGGACGGCAAGCCCCATGAAGCATGATCCGCTCGCCTTCTTCGAGGAAGGCAGGAACGGGCAGGGCGTGTTGCTGATCCATGGCCTCACCGGCGCACCCGCCGAGATGCGGCTGGTGGCCCGCCCCCTGGTGAAGCGCGGCTACAGCGTCTATGCGCCGCTTCTGGCCGGCCACGGCAAGGATGCGGCCGCCCTGCGGCGCACCCGTTGGGAAGACTGGCTGGAGAGCGTCGTGGAGGCGGCGGCCGACCTGCGCCGGCGTGTCGACGACGTGTCGGTCGCCGGCATCTGCGCCGGCGGCAAGCTCGGCCTGATGGCGGCCCACCGCAACCCCGGACTGATCAACGCCGCCGCCCTCTACTCACCCTGCTTCCATTACGATGGCTGGAACATCCCGCGCCTTTACGCTCTGATGGGACGGCAGATCCGCTGGCTTGCCATGGTCCCCTTTCTCGACCGGATGAATTTCCGCGAGACGGCCTCGATGGGCATCAAGGACGACCGCATCCGCAAGATGGTGGCTGGCATGAGCAACGAGGGCATGCTCGACAGCTTTCCCGGTCGTGGGCTGGTGGAGATGGAGCGGCTGGGTGAGGCACTGAAGCAGTGCTTGCCGACCGTGAAGACGCCGACGCTGATCATCCATTCCGAGGAGGACGATGTCAGCCATCCCCGTCATGCCCGCTACATTGCCGATCACCTGCCGGGCGACAAGCAGCTTCTGTGGCTGAAGGACAGCTATCACATGATCCATGTCGATCGTCAGCATCGACAGGTCGCCGATGTCACCGCGGATTTCTTCGAGAGATACAATGCCAGCCAACACCCTGTCCGCCGTCAGGCTTGAACCTGTCCACCCGGTCGCACCGTCGCCGCTCGCTGCCGGCGAGGTGCTGAAGGCCGAGGTGGTCTCTTCGATCACCGAGATCGGGCGTACAGCCTGGGACGCCTGCGCGCCCGGCGAAGCGGAGGCCTATGATTACCTGCTGTCGGTCGAGCAGGCGGGCATCGACGGCTTTGAATGGTGTTATGTGGCAGTCCAGGCGCAAGGCCGGATCCTCTGCGTGATGCCGGCATTCCTGTCGCAATACGCGCTGGAGACGACGCTCGACCCCGGCACACTTCGCACCATCATCGGCCGGTTGCGGACGATCTGGCCGAAGATGCTGACCTTTCCCCTGGCCTGCCTTGGCTCGCCCTGCACGGAAACCGGGACGCCCGCCTTTCATCCGGATGTGCCGGACGACTTGCAGCCGCGGGTGCTGGATGTGCTGCTTGCCGCCTTCCGCGCCCATGCAAGAGCGCGTCAGTGTACGCTGCTCGGAATCAAGGATATGCCGTTGCCGCTGAGGCCGGAACTGGCCGACGTCGTCGCCGCGCATGGCTATGCCGAGCTCGGCGGCATGCCGACGGCCTGGATGGACATCGATTTCGGCTCGATGGAGGAGTATTTCTCCCGCCTGTCCGCCGGCACCCGCAAGGATATGCGCCGCAAGCTGAAAGTCCGCGAGGCAGTGCGCATCGAGCAGTGTACGGAGCTTGGCGATCTCCTGCCGCGCGTCATGGCGCTCTATCGCGACACGCGCCAGCGCAGCGAGTGGCAGTTCGAGGAACTGACACCCGCCTATTTCGAGGGCCTGCTGCGCAACATGCCGGGCCGGTCCTTCTGCACGCTCTATTTCGTCGGGGACGAACTGCTGGCCGCCAATCTGATGGTGCATGATGGTGGCGTGCTGATCGACAAGTTCTTCTGCATGGATGCGGAGAAGGGGCGGCCCTACAATCTCTATTATCTGAGCTGGTTCACCAATATCGAGCATTGCCTGGCGCATGGCTTTGCCCGCTACCAGAGCGGCCAGGCCTATTATCGCAACAAGGTGCGGCTCGGGAGCAGCCTGACGCGCAATGCGATGTTTTTCCAGCATGCCAGTCCGATCGTCCAGGCGGTGCTGAAACGCATCGCGCCTTATCTTGCTGCCGACGATGCGGACGGAGCCATGTCGTGAGGCCCCTGCATCTTGCCTGGGCTGTCATTCCCGCGTTGAACCTTCTGCAGCAGGTGCTGCTGAAGGAGAGTGCCGAAAAGGTGACGGTTGCGGGCCTGCCGGAATTTCTGCTTCATGTGCTGACGTCCCCCTGGTTCCTCGCGGCGATCGTCGCGGAGGCCGTCTGTTTTCTGATCTGGATGACGGTTCTCTCGGAGCTGGATCTCAGCCGCGCCTTTCCGCTGTCGGCCGCGAGCTATGTTCTGGTAATGCTCTTTGCCTGGGCCTTTTTCGATGAGCCGGTCACGCCGCTGCAGCTTGCGGGAAGCGCGCTGATCCTCGGCGGCATCGCCTGCATCGCGTCTGCGCCATCCTCTCAAACATCGGCAGAAGCCGTCAGAACGCGATCCTGAAGGCCCGGGTCAGGCCGATGCCGACCGTGAACTGGTTTGCGCTGCCGAATTGGCTGGTGATCGGGCTGTTGGCGGCATCGCCCAGCAGACGGTCATAGCGGCCATAGGCCGTGACCGTCCAATCCTCGTTGAAATGGTAGGCGGCCGACACCGTCAGCCCCAGCGATTGCAGCCCGCCATCGGCATCATAGGGCTGCACGCGTCCGTTCGATGCGGCATCGGCGGCAGAGACGCCGAAATAGCGCTGCGCATAGGCGCCGTTCGAGAAGGAGGCGCGCGGGCCAGCCGAGAACAACCAGTGCTCTCCGGCGCGCAGGAAATAGTCGGAGCCGACATCGACCACGAGGCCGCTGTTGTCGAACACGGCCTGCCGTACTTCCGCGCGCACCCGCCAGGCGTCGGGAATGAACCAGTACTGCGCAAACAGCCCCGCATCCATGTCGATCTTGATGCGCTTCAGCCCGCGCAGGGCCTTTTCGTCCCGCTCGTCGCGACGATCCCGTATGCCGATCACAGGACCTGCCGAAAAATTGCCGAGGTCGACAAGGCTCAGATCGAAGTTGTCGTCGGGGGTGGAATTCTCCTCCGGTTCACCCAGGCGTCGCCAGTCGAAATCCGGGGCGGCCGAAAGCGAGGTCCGCCGCGAGCCCGGATAGGTTGGCCCCACCGAAACCGTTGATCCGAGCGTGATGATGTAGGTGTCCTTGCCCGGTGGCGTGGTGTCGTCGGCAAGGGCCATATCTGCGAGCGCCGGCAGGCAGGCAAGTGCCAAAGCGCCAAGCCGGATGATGCGAGCGCGGTTACTCCTGTTTACGTGTCGCATGCGCCCGTCTCGTGTCCGTTGGCGATCATGATGGCAGCTTGGGAGGGCTCGCGCAATGGGGCAAGGCGCGTGATGGTGACGGTTGCCCGCCATAGGTGCGGTGGCATCACCGTTTTCGGGATTTGTCGATGTGGCGTTTGGGGCGCTTTCGGGATTATGATGGGCCGGAGGATCACGGGAGGCGGCCCTCGAAAGCCGATGTCTTTATGGGTTTTTCCGATCACATCAGGGAAATCGAGCGCGTCGGACAGGGCTCCAACACGGGACGCGATGCCGTGGTGGTCGAATCCTGGCGTCGTTGCCTGGAGACCTACCAGCTTGATCCCAGCAAGGCGCGCGAGGCGGTCATCGTTTCGGAGACACGACTGCGCGAGCATCGCCAGCAGGCGGAAGACCTCGTGCATATCGCGCGCTCCGGGCTTGAACGCCTCTACCGTCAGGTGGCCGAGCAGAACTACGTCCTTCTTCTTTCCGACCGAGAAGGGGTAACCGTCGAATTCCTCGGCGATCCCTCCTTCAACAACAATCTGCGCAAGGCGGGGCTCTATCTCGGGTCCGAATGGTCGGAGCCACGCGCCGGCACCTGTGCCGTCGGCGCCTGCATCACCACCGGCGAGGCGCTGACGATCCACCAGACCGATCATTTCGACATCACGCACACGCCGCTCTCCTGCACGGCCGCACCGATCTACGACACGCACGGCGCCCTGACCGCGGTTCTCGATATCTCGCTCCTCAGTTCGCCGATTCTCAAGGCCAGCCAGAACATGGCGCGCCATCTGGTCTCCTCGACCGTGCGGCGGATCGAGCTTGCCAATCTGATGGCCAACAGCCGCCATGATCTGGTGCTGCGCTTTGCCGGCGCACCGGAGTTCCTCGACGTCGATCCGGAAGCGGCGATTGCGGTTGATGGCGTCGGACGCATCACCGGCATGACGCATGGCGGCGCGCGTCTTCTGGCGACGTCGCGTGGTCTGGACTGGCGACGGCCTGAATTGCTGATCGGTCAGCCGGTTGCCGATTTCTTCGAAGCCGGTCTCGACGAACTCGCATCGCTGACGCGCGCCAGCCTGCCGCAGGACCGCCGGATCGCTGTGCGTGACGGCAGCTTTCTCTATGCGCATGCCATTGAACCGCAGCAGCGTCTGGCGGGGGGAGCGCCGGCGCGGGTGGTTCGTACGTCGCCGGCGATTGATCGCCTCGGCGGCAGCGTCCCCGCCATCGATGGCCTGCGGCGCAAGATCGCAAAGCTCGCGCCCGGTCGCCTGCCAATCCTCCTGCAAGGCGAGACCGGAACCGGCAAGGAGCATCTGGCGCGCATCGTCCATGAGGTGAGCGGCCTCCCCGGCCGTTTCGTGGCGGTCAATTGCGCGGCGATCCCGGAACAGCTCATCGAAAGCGAGCTGTTCGGGCACGTGCCCGGCGCCTTTACCGGTGCGCTGGCCAGGGGGCGCAAGGGCCTTGTCGAGGAAGCCGAGGGGGGCACCCTGTTTCTGGATGAAATCGGCGACATGCCCTTTGCCACCCAGAGCCGGCTGCTGCGGGTCCTGGCCGAGGGCGAAGTCCTGCCTGTCGGCGGTTCGGCGCCGCGCAAGGTGGATTTCCGCGTCGTCTCCGCCTCGCATCGTGCTCTTGCCGACATGGTCGCGGCGGGAACCTTCCGCGCTGACCTTTACTATCGCCTGAACGCTGCGGTGCTGACGCTTCCGCCACTTGCCGAACGTGACGATTTTTCCTGGCTTCTCGACCGGCTACTCGAAAAGCACGGGGGTGGCAGGCCGCTGCGGCTGTCTGCCGCGGCACGCGCGCTGATCCTCAACCATCGCTGGCCGGGCAATATCCGCGAGCTCGACAATGCCATCGCCTTTGCCGCGGCCCTGTGCGAGGACGGCTGGATCGAGGTCAGCGACCTTCCGGACCACATTTCTCTTTCTCCGTCCAAGCCCGGCGAGGATGCGCCGGACGCCGAGGTCCGGGGCGTCTTGGCCGCCTGCAAGGGCAATGTGTCCGAAGCGGCGCGGCGACTTGGCATCGATCGGACCACCCTGCATCGCCGCATGCGTCGTCTCGGCATCGACCGGCCGCATTGAGCTCGACAAACGTGGCAGGCGCCACAGCTGTTGCGCCACACCTGTGGCTCTTCTCCCGGTCAGTGACAGAAAAAGCCCAATGAATTCAGGGGTTCTTGTCGAGGCCGTCCGTTGGCACGGACGTTGCACCTTCTCTGGCATCAAAAGCAGCCAAGGGAGGATATATGCGCGCGCTCAGATTTCATGCAGCCAGGGACTTGCGGCTCGACACCATTGCTGAACCGGAAAAGCCGGGCCCGGGGCAGGTTGTGGTGCGCAACCGTTTCGTCGGTATCTGCGGCACCGATCTTCACGAATACAGCTACGGCCCGATCTTCATTCCGACCGAACCGCACCCATTTACCGGCGCGCATGGCCCGCAGGTGCTCGGCCATGAATTCGGCGGTGTGGTCGAGGCGATCGGCGAAGGGGTGACCTCCGTTGCTGTCGGCGACCGCGTCTCGATCCAGCCGCTGGTGATGCCGCGCTCCGGTGACTATTTCGCCGATCGCGGCCTGTTTCACCTCAGCCCGCAACTGGCGCTGGTTGGCCTCAGCTGGAGGGGCGGGGGCATGGCCGAGGCGGCTCTCGTCAACGAATACAACGTCCAGAAGATTCCCGACGAAATGACGGATGAAGAGGCGGCCCTCGTCGAGCCGACGGCGGTCGCCGTCTATGCCTGCGACCGTGGCGGCGTGACCGCCGGCAACAGCGTACTGGTCACGGGCGCCGGTCCGATCGGCATGCTGACGCTGCTGGCTGCGCGGGCGGCGGGTGCCGCACAGCTCTTCGTCTCCGATCTCAACGATGCACGGCTGGAGCTTGCCAGGAGTGTCATTCCCGATGTGATCACCATCAACCCGAAACGGGATGCGGTGGGCGATGTCGTGCGCGCGCGGACCGAAGGTGGCGTCGGCTGCGATGTCGCCATTGAATGCGTCGGCAACGAGCATGCGCTGAAGGCCTGTGTCGATGCCGTGCGCAAGCAGGGCGTGGTCGTGCAGACGGGCCTGCATCCGCACGAGAACCCGATCGACTGGTTCCAGGTGACGTTCCGTGATCTCGAGGTGAAAGGATCCTGGGCCTATCCCACGCATTACTGGCCCCGCGTCATTCGCCTGATCGCCTCGGGTCTTTTGCCGGCTACGAAGATCGTCACCAAGCGCATCACGCTTGAGACCGCCGTCAAGGAGGGTTTCGACGTCCTGCTCGATCCGGCCGGCACCCAGCTGAAGATCCTGATCGATCTTTCGAAATAGCCACTCGGCCACCGCCTGTCCGGGAGAGGAGCCCGGCAGGCGGGCGCCGTGATGCTTTTGGGGGCGTCTGTCTGCGCGGCGCTCCCGCCTCAATTCTCAAGCACGCATGGAGGAGATGACTATGCTTGACACAAGCCCCGCAACCCGGATCGACACTGTTCTTGCCAAGCTTGGCAAGGCGCTGGAAGGCGGCGATATCGATGCCGCTGTCAACCTGTTTCAGGCCGAATGCTACTGGCGCGATCTGGTAACCTTCACCTGGAACCTGAAGACCATGGAGGGCCATGAACAGGTGCGCGACATGCTGCAGAACCAGCTTGCCGCAACGAAACCTTCCCGTTTCGTGCAGGATACGAAGGAGGCGGCATCCGAGGCCGGTGGCGTGACCGAAGGCTGGTTCGAGTTCGAGACGAACGTTGCCCGCGGCTATGGCCATATCCGTCTGAAGGACGGCCTGATCTGGACCCTGCTGACCACCATGACGGAACTGAAGGGCCATGAAGAGCCGAAGGGCGTTCGCCGTCCGATGGGCGCCGAGCATGGGCATGACCGCAACCGCCGGACCTGGAAGGAAAAGCGCGAGGCGGAGGCTGCCGAGCTCGGCTATTCCGTCCAGCCCTATGTGGTGATCATCGGCGGTGGGCAGGGCGGCATTGCGCTCGGTGCCCGGCTTCGCCAGCTCGGCGTGCCCGCCATCATCATCGAGAAGAACGAACGGCCCGGCGACAGCTGGCGCAAGCGCTACAAGTCACTCTGCCTTCACGACCCCGTCTGGTACGATCATCTGCCCTATATTCCCTTCCCGGAAAACTGGCCGGTCTTCACGCCCAAGGACAAGGTGGGTGACTGGCTGGAAATGTACACGAAGGTCATGGAACTCAACTATTGGGGTTCCACCACGGCCAAATCGGCGCAGTATGACGAGGGAACCGGCGAATGGACCGTGATCGTCGAACGTGCCGGCCAGGAGGTGGTGCTGAAGCCGAAACAGCTGGTGCTGGCCACCGGCATGTCCGGCAAGGCCAATGTGCCGAAATTCCCGGGCCAGGACATTTTCCGGGGCGAGCAGCAGCATTCCTCGCAGCATCCGGGCCCGGATGCCTATGCCGGCAGAAAGGTCGTCGTGATCGGCTCGAACAATTCGGCGCATGATATCTGCGCGGCGCTCTGGGAAGCGGGAGCGGATGTGACGATGGTGCAGCGCTCGTCCACTCATATCGTCAAGTCGGATTCGCTGATGGAGATCGGTCTTGGCGATCTCTATTCCGAGCGGGCAGTTGCTGGCGGCATGACGACGCGCAAGGCCGATCTCATTTTCGCCTCGCTGCCCTACCGCATTATGCACGAGTTCCAGATCCCGATCTACGACAGGATCCGCGAGCAGGATGCGGACTTCTACAAGGCGCTCGAACAGGCCGGTTTCATGCTGGATTTCGGCGATGACGGGTCCGGCCTCTTCATGAAATACCTGCGGCGCGGCTCCGGCTACTACATCGATGTGGGCGCCTGCGACCTTGTCATCGACGGTTCGATCAGGCTGAAATCCGGCTCCGACGTGTCGCATCTGACCGAAAACGCCGTGGTGCTGAAGGACGGCACGGAGCTGCCGGCCGATCTTATCGTCTATGCCACCGGCTACGGCTCGATGAACGGCTGGGCCGCCGATCTCATCTCGCGCGAGGTGGCAGACAAGGTGGGCAAATGCTGGGGCCTCGGCTCCGGCACGACCAAGGATCCCGGTCCCTGGGAAGGCGAACAGCGCAACATGTGGAAGCCGACGCAGCAGCAGGCGCTGTGGTTCCACGGTGGCAACCTGCACCAGTCGCGCCATTACTCGCAATATCTGTCGCTGCAGCTGAAAGCCCGTCAGGTCGGCCTCGAGACACCCGTCTACGGGATGACGAAGCCGCATCATCTGTCCTGATCCCTGTCCGGGCGCCGGTTCCGCCGGCGCCCGCGTCGAATGGGCTGGTTGTCTTTTGACGGCAGTCTGCTAGCGATGCGGCGGACGCGCCCTCAAACCATGGTGCACCGGCTTTCATGCGTGCCGGTGCACCCTCTTGATCAGAACCGGACGTCCAGGCCGAGCTTGACCGCATGGTTGCGGCTGTTGTCGGCGAACTGGCCGGAATAGCTGGCCCGCAGGGCGGACTGCTCGGTGAGCGCGACATCGACCCCGAAATCCAGCGCCAGCGCGTCCTTCGCAACCGGCACGCCTGGGCTTTCGAACGAGGCGCCGCTGGTCATGGTGAACGTCGTTTCCGGCGTCACATCGCGCATGGCATGCTGCCAGCCGATCATGCCGTGGACGAAGGTCGGATTGTCGGCGCCTTCGATCTTCGTGTTCACGCGCAGGCCGACCGTGGAGAACAGGTTGCTGTCGGTGCCGCCATTGCTGCCGAGTGCCGCAATGGTGCCGCCGCTTTCGGAAAACCCGTCCGTCTTGACCTGCACATAGCGTAATCCGGCAAAGGGCCGGAACTCGAACTGGTCCGCGGTGAAGCGGTAGTCGATCTCGCCATAGGCCTGGCTGGTGGCTGCGTCATAGTCCGCCGTCAGCCTTTCGCCAAAGGCCGGGAAGATCACGTCCCGCCGGGTGGAAATGTCGTGGCGGCCATAGGAGGCACCGAAGCGCAGGCCAATCGCATCCCACTGCGTGCCCGCAAACACGCCGAACTGGTAATTGTCCGAACTGGCCGTGGAGAAGCGGTTTGCAACATCGAAATTGGTGCGACTGTAGCTGCCGATGAGGCCGAGACGCCAGGAGCTGACGGGAATGTCGACGCCCGCAATCAGGCCGCTGGACGTGCGCTCGGCATCGGCCAGGTAGCCGCTGCCGGTCACATCGCTTCTGCCGCGGATGCCGTCCGTCCAGAAGGTTGCGGCGTCGGGATCTGCCGAGGCGGGTGCGGCAGCCGGGCCTGTTGCGGCCGGTGCCGTGCCATTGTCCTTCGCCAGTGCCGCCAGCAGGCGGTTGTTGGCGGCGTCCCGCAGGAAGCGGGTGTCATCCATCAGGCCTGCAGTGATGTCGGCATGGATTTCGCCGGAGAGCGCGTTACCCCAGGGGCGGAGATACTTGTAGAAGCCGACGCCTTCTGCACCGCTGCCGGGAAAACTCTCCTCGCGGTTCAGTACGTTCATCGACCAGCCCGCATCGGTCCAGCGCATGGACAGGCCCTCGACCTCCTGCTCGGCATTGATGTTGAGGTTGCCGATGACCTCGACCTTTCCGGTCTCCAGATTGGCCCGGTAGAGTGTCTTGGCGTCGCCATCGGTGGCAAAATACATCCAGCCATCCAGAAGCTTGCCGCCCTGGGCCTGGTCGACGGTTTCAGACAGCGTGATATACTTCACGAAGCTGAAATCGGAGAGCCGGTAGACGGCCATCTCGCTGGCATTGTCATAGGCCATGCCATAGGCGAGTCCGGCCTTGGCATCGACGGCAACCCAGCTTGCGATGTCATGAATGCCATGCGGCGGATCGAGAACATAGGCATTGCCGGTGTAGCTGAGGTCGGATGCATTGTAGACGGCAATCACCGGGTTTGAATACTTGTTGCCCGTGACGGGATCGCGGTTGCTGGAATCCAGCGAGATGTAGAGGAGCCCGTTCGCGTAATCGATATCGCCGATATGGTTGAGGCCGATGTCGGAATATTGCGAGGGCACCTTCAGGTTCGCGGCGATCGCATCGCGGTCTATGCGCACGGTGGTGTAGCCGGGATTGGCAATTTCCAGCGAATGCGTGCCGGAAAAGAACCAGTTCGTTCCGTCGGTGGTCACGCCCTGGCCGCGGGCTGCATCGGCATCGCTGCCTGCAAAGAAAGTGCGTTCGACCATGACCCACGGCTCCTGCGCGCTTGCCGGACGGGGGGCGGACATCAGCATTGCAGCGGCCGCCGCCGCCGGGAAAATCGCACAGCTGCGCAGACAAAGTGCGCGCAAGGAGGCAAGGCCGCGGCCGGACGCTGCGCGTCGGCGGAAGCCGGAAACAGGAGACAACATGACTGGAGGACCTTCTGCTGACGGGATCAAAAACAGGGCGCGATGGATCCGTGCCCGGGCGCGGACACACACCATCCGTGAAGGGGCCGGGGCACCATGCGCATGGTCGTCAGACGGCTCACGGAACCATCGCCTTCGATGGCACCCGAACCGTTGCGCCGGTGTCCTTGTCCTTCGGTACCCCGGACTAATCCTCTCTCATGACAGCGAAATGAAAATTATGAATATTCATAAAAATAAACCGGAGGCGCGTGTGCCCTTTGCGCAGCTGCGTTCCTGGCGTGCGGGAACGTGAGCGCTGACATCCCGCCAGATGTCGTGATGCCGCCGGCGCATTCCATGCAAGGATCTGTCGATGGGGAGACGTCGGCCATGCGATCGCTGCGTCGGTCGCATGGCACCGCACGCGGCAATCAGATCCAGCCGCCGTCCACGACGAATTGCTGGCTGGTGCACATGCGGCTGTCGTCTGCCGCCAGGAACAGTGCCATGCGGGCGATGTCGTCCGGCTGCACCTTGTCCTCCAGGCACTGACGGTCGCGGATCTGGCGCTCGCCGGCTGCGTCCAGCCACAGCTTCATCTGACGTTCCGTCATCACCCAGCCCGGCACGAGGGCATTCACCCGGATGCGTTCCGGGCCGAATTCGCGGGCGAGTGCGCGGGTCATGCCCCAGACGGCCGCCTTGGCAGTGACATAGGCGGGGCAATCGGCATCCCCGACCATCCAGGTGATGGAGCTGAAATTGATGATGGAGCCGCCGCCGGCGTCACGCATCATCGGCCGCACGGCCTGGGCAGCAAAGAACTGGTGCTTCAGGTTGACGCTCATCCGGTCGTCCCAGTAGGCGGGCGTCACGTCTTCGGTACGATGCCTGTCGTCATTGCCGGCGTTGTTGAGGAGAGCCGTCACCGGACCATGCGTCTTTGCCGCCACGTGAATGGCCTGGCGCAGCGCATCGGTGTCCCGCAGGTCGCAGGGCAGGAAGAGCGGTGCTGTGTGACCCTTTCCCGCGATCTCCTCCACCAGAACCTTCGAGGGTTGTTCTGCGATGTCGACGAAGGTGACGCGGCTGCCCTGTGCTGAAAAGTGCCGCACCAGACTTGCGCCGATGCCGCTGCCGCCGCCGGTGATGAAGATGCTTCGGTCCTGCAGGCTGGGATAGGTGGCGAAAGGGTGCTGGAACGTCATCGTGGTCCGACTCCGGAAGAGGGGTGGCGGGATGCCTGAGGGATAATGTTGTATATTTCGATTATTCGGAATTTTTCCATACCATCTTTGACCGGGGATGCAGTATGCATCGAAGCGCGAGCGTTTCTATGCGCGCGGCGTCACCGGCGCTTCGAGGCTTCATCCCGAAGGTTTCAGATGATCAAGACGAGCTTAGACCCTGTGCATTTCTCGGTGGCCCTTGGCGGCGATGGCGGTCGCGGTGGCAATCTGCACGAGATCCTGGTGCGGCGGCTGGGTCACATGATCGTCTCGGGCGTCTTTGGCGCAGGCGAGGTGTTGCCGCCCGCCGATGAGTTGTGTCAGCGTTTTGACGTGACCCGCAGCGTTCTGCGCGAGGGTCTGAAGGTTCTGTCCGGCAAGGGCATGATCGAGGCACGGCAGAAGACGGGCACCCGCGTGCGCCCGCGTGCCGACTGGAACCATCTGGACCCCGATCTTCTGCTGTGGCGCTTTGCCTCTCCAAAGATCGATGATGTCGTGGCGCTGTTCGAACTGCGCCGTGCCATCGAACCGGAGGCCGCAGCGCTTTGCGCCCGCCGCGCCACCGCCGAGCAGATTGCAACGCTGCGGGAGATCATGCAGCGCATGGAGGAGGCGGCCAGCGACAATGCCGCGTTCGCCCTGCCGGATCTGCAATTCCATCTGGCGATCCTGCGCTTCACCGGCAACGATCTGATCGGCAGCCTGTCGGGCATGATCGAGGTGGCGCTGCTGATCAGTTTCCGGCTGTCGGACGAAATCACCGGCGACCAGCGCCACGCCATTCCCTTGCACCGCGCATTGCTGGACGCAATTTCCACCCGCGACGAACCTCGCGCCCGCGCCGCGACGCTCACCCTCCTCGACGGCGCCGAAAGCGATGTGCGCCGAGTGATCGCGCGCAATGGCGGCATTGTGGGTTTTCGCGCCTGACACGGTCACCATGATCGGCATCACGGCGGCGCAACCGGCCGCGACGCATGCATCGCGCCTGCGCAAACCGTTTCCGTGAGGGGCGCTTTCCTGCGTTGCGCAACCCATACCTCCGTGCAGGTCGCGCCATACCACCCGATGATTCCAGAGACCGGCGCACCGATCATATTCTGACGGGCACAAGCCGGTCGGTCGCCTTCGGCCCGAAGCCCATGAATGTCCCGGTCATTCCGGGTGTCATCCACGTGCTCCGGACATACGGCCGGCCTTAGATGGTGGTCATGTCTGGCCCGTATTGCCATCGGCAGCAAGGGCCTGACGCTGAGGAGGCGACGATGCGAAAACTGACTGTCAGGATTGTGGGCGGTTCCCTTGCGGGTCTCTTTGCCGGCATCCTGCTGCAGCAGGCCGGCCATGATGTGCGTATCTTCGAACGCTCTGGACATGGTCTTGCGGGGCGAGGTGCCGGCCTGGTCGGCCAGCGCGATCTGCTGCACATCTTGCGATTGATCGGATGCGAACATGTGGCGCATGTCGGTGTCGTCGCCCGCGAACGCGTCTATCTGGCGCGTAATGGCAGCGTGGCGCACAGGCTTGACATGCCGCAGACCCAGATCTCCTGGGACGTCCTGTTCGAAACGGTCGCGTCCCGCATCGCACCCGAGACCTATGCGCTTGGTCGCGCCGCCATCGCTGTGCGCGACGGGGATGACGGCGCGGAGATCGTCTTTGGCGGCGGCGAGACGGAGAGGGCCGATCTCGTCATCGGAGCCGATGGCCTTGGCTCGATGGTGCGCGCCGCGGTCAACCCGGATGACAGCGGAAATCGCTATGCCGGTTATGTCGCTTGGCGCGGCCTTGTTCCGGAAGCAGCCCTGCCACGAGCGGCCGCCATGCTTCTCGATCGCTTCGCCTTCTACATCGCGCCGGGCGTGCACGTGCTTGGCTATCTCGTTCCGGGGCCGAAGGGCGAAACGGACGTTGGCCGCCGTCGTTACAACTGGGTCTGGTTTCGGCCGGTGCCGCAGCAGGATCTGGCTGCAACCTTTACAGACAAGGACCGGCAAAGCCACGTCTTTTCGCTGCCGCGCGGCGGGCTGTCCGAGGATCGTCTTGTGGCCTTGCGTGCGGATGCCACGCGCGTGCTGCCGCCGCAGTTCGCGCTTGCGGTGGCGGCAGAGCCGCTGCCCTCCATCCAGGGCATCTTCGATTACGAAGCGCCGCGCATGATCGGCCGCTCGATCGCCCTTATCGGGGATGCCGCCTTCGTGGCACGTCCACATACGGCCATGGGGGTGTCCAAGGCGGCCGGCGACGTGATGGCGCTCAGCCATTGCCTTGCCGCGACAGAGGAGCTCCCGGCCGCCTTGCGTCGCTATGAGGCAGACCGCATCGGTGTCGGCCGGGATATCGTCGCCTATGGTCGACAGCTGGGAGCCTCCGCGCTGTAGGAGCATGCGCCGGCTGACCTCGCTTGGAAAGGGCGGCGTCAGCCCTTCGATCGCGTCCGTGGAACGGAACCCGCCCGAAACGCCCTGTCTCATTCGGCGTCTCATTCGGTTCGCGCAATGGCGCACGCCATCCGGTTTCTGCCTTTACGGAATTGCCTCAGCGGCGGGCGCCGATATGGTGGAGGGCCAAGTGGATCTGTGCGACGACGGCCGCGCCTTCGCCCACCGCTGCGGCGACCCGTTTGGTCGAGCCGGCGCGGACATCGCCGATCGCAAACACGTTCGGCAGGCTCGTTTCCAGCGGCAGCGGCCTCCGCGTCTGTTCGCCCGCCGCATCGAAGCCCTGGCCGGTGATGATGAACCCCTTGGGGTCGGTGCGGATATGGTCACGGACCCAGCCGGAATTGGGATCGGCACCGATGAACAGGAACAGATGATGCAGCGGCAATTGCGCCATGCTGCCGTCGCGACGGTTGCGCACGGTTGCGGAGCATAACCTCTGCGCCGCATTGCCTTCGATGGCATCCACCTCGCAATTCAGGTGGAAGACAACGTTTGGCAGCGCTTTGATGCGATCGATCAGATACCGGGACATGGTTTCTTCCAGCGCGCGGCGCACCACGAGATGGAGCTTGCTGACCTGCGGCGCAAGGAACGCGATGGCCTGACCGGCCGAGTTGCCGCCGCCGACGAGAACCACATCCTGTCCGGCGCAGAGCTTTGCCTCGATGGGCGAGGCCCAGTAGGAAATGCCGTTGCCCTCGAAAGCCGCGATGCCGTCGATCTCCGGGCGCCGGTAGCGCGCGCCGGAGGCGACGACGATCGTGCGGGCCTCCACCCGTCTGCCGCCTGCAAGGGCAAGCGACAGGAAGCTGCCGGTGCGTTGCGCCGGAACCAGGTCCTCGACAGCGACGGGCAGCACCACTTCCGCGCCGAACTTGAGCGCCTGGTTGTAGGCCCGGCCGGCGAGCGCCTGTCCTGAAATGCCGGTGGGGAAACCGAGATAGTTTTCGATGCGTGAGGAGGCGCCAGCCTGACCGCCCACGGCGCGTTCGTCGAGGACGATCACGGAAAGCCCTTCGGATGCGGCATAGACGGCGGTTGCAAGCCCTGCGGGACCGGCGCCGACGATCGCTACATCATAGATCTTGCCCAGGGGCAGGTCCGGGGTCATGCCAAGACAGGTCGCTGCTTCGGCATCGCTCGGGTTGCGAAGGATCGTTCCGTTCGGACAGACCATCAGCGGCAGTTCGGCGGCCTGGATACCGAGGCGATCGATCAGCGCCTTGCCTTCTCCCTCGATCGCGGCATCCAGGACGGTGTAGGGAAAGGCGCCGCGTGTCAGAAAGCCCTGCAGGCGGGCGAGGGCCGCATTGCCGGCGATGCCGATCAGCACCGAGCCCGCCCCGGTATCGATGAGGTTGACGCGACGCAGGATGAGCGCGCGCATGATGACTTCGCCGACCTCTGCGGAGCCGATGACCAGTGCGCGCAGATGGGCGGCGTCGAAGGGCATGGCCGTGCAGCCCGTCTGCCCGGCGCGTGCACCGGCAAGCGTCGGCCGGCCGGAGAGCTGGTTGACCTCGCCGGACAGCTGGCCGACACCATGGCAGGTGATCGGCGCTTCGCCGGAAAGCCCCTCGTGACGATAGACCTCCATGCTGCCCTCGATCACCAGCCAGGCGGGCGCCTGACGATCTCCGACCGAATAGATGGCCTCGCCGGGTGAAAACCGGACTGGCTCGCCGCTCGCAAAGCGTCTCGCCATCTCGATCTGGTCCGGGGAAAGCACTGGAAATATCTGGTGCCGTCGCGTGCTGAGATCTTCCATCGATTTCCCCTGCGGTTGTTCAAATCGGATATTCCCTTGCGGGACCTGCAAGCGCTTGGCATCTCTCCGGGAGAGCGCCTCAGAAACCGTGGTTGGCGGCAGTCCGGGATGCGGCGGGCCGGGTCCGGAACGCCAGCTCCAGCGAACGCCTGCGGCCGATCAGCTCGGCATTCAGAAGCCGGTATTGCAGGCGGCAGAAGGAGGCGGGGTCGAGCGCCACATGGCGGCCGGTCTTCGTGGCGGCGCGGGCGGCAAGGCAGGAAAGGTCATCCGGCTTTCCGGTTTCGGGAAAAGAGGTTGCCGTGGCCTGGGTGGACAGGCCCGCGAGCCATGCCATGCGCTGCGGCGCGAGAATGCGGAAGGCACCGGCCGAGGCGACCTCCTCGGCTCGTGCCAGCCCCGGTTCGGCTGTCCGCAGCAGAACGGCATTGCCGGAGAGAAGGGCGATGGCAACACATGCAAGCGCCACCGTGACGGCAAGCCGGCGCGGCTTGCGTCTCTCTATCATCATGCGGAGGGAGGTCATGCCGTGCTCCTTGAAAAGAGGGAGGTGTCGTCGGCGGATCGCTGCCTTAAAGGAGCCGCTCGTCTGGAACACAGATTACGAAGAGCAGCCAATCCGGGCATCTATACAGAAGTGTAGTTCGGCTCTGCGAAAGGTTTAGGCGGGCATCGAACAGGACAGGCTGCCCCTGGTCGCGCGCACCATGCGCATCATTGTGCCCCGGCAGCGCCCTGATCGTGGGCACGCAGTCGCCAGAGCAGGCAAGGGGACGCCGTCACGGGGTGGCGTGTGGGATGAATGGGATGAGGTGTCGTCGAGGCCGTTTCGGTGCTGGCCTTCCTGCCTATCGATCTCGCGCCGCAAGTTTCTGTTCAAGCCAGGTCATGGCCTGTTCGGCCATCAGGTGAAGGGCAACGCCCGTCAGGCCGCCAAGCACCACCTCGCTGCCGCGCCAGTAGCCGGCCGAGAGGAGCGTGACGTTCGGATCCCGTGCGAAGAACAGGATCGGCGCGGTCCACATAGCCACCTTCAGGTCCGGCCAGCGCCGGACAAGCGCCGCGCAAAGCGCGACGCTGATTCCGGTCTGGGCCGCCGTGCCCCAGCCGGCCACGGCGATCAGGCTGCCGGCGATCACGGCAACCGCGATGCCGACAACGGTGCCTGCGAACCGCCAGATGACCGCGCTCCTCGTCTGGTCGAGGTTGTCCTGCGAGACGATCACGCCGGTGATGGAGGCCCATACCGGATGTTGAAGACCGAGCGCTGCAGCCAGCGCATAGGCGAGGGTTGCCGCGCCGGAGCAGCGCAGCACGAAGGCGATGTCGCGGGGCGTCATCGGAAGCCTCCCCGTCAGAGCCGCAGATTGGTGCGGGCCAGCTCGATGATCTCGTCGCCCCGGCCGTTCATGATCGCCTTCAGCATGTAGAGGCTGAAGCCCTTGGCCTGCTCGAGCTTGATCCTGGGCGGCATCACCAGTTCCTGCTGCGCGGTGACCACATCGACCAGCGCCGGTCCCGGATGGGCGAAGGCCTCGCGCAGCGCGCCTTCCAGCTCGCCGGCCTTTTCAACGCGAAAACCCCTCACGCCGATCGCCTCGGCCATTGCCGCGAAATTCGGGTTCTTGAGGTCTGTGCCGGTGTCGAGATAGCCGCCCGCCTTCATCTCCATGGCGACAAAGCCGAGCGAGCCATTGTTGGAAACCACGATCTTGACCGGCAGATCAAGCTGGGACAGCGACAGGAAATCCCCCATCATCATCGTGAAGCCGCCATCACCCGACAGCGAGATGACCTGACGGTCGGGGGCGGCCGCCTGCGCGCCAATCGCCTGAAGCATGGCATTGGCCATGGAGCCATGGTTGAAGGAGCCGATCAGGCGGCGCTTGCCGTTCATTTTCAGGTAGCGCGCCGCCCAGACGGTCGGGGTGCCCACGTCGGCGGTGAAGATGGCATCCTCCGTGGCAAGTTCGCTGACGAGGCGGGTGAGGTACTGCGGATGGATCGGCTGCCCGTCCCGGGAGGGTTGCGCAAGATCGTCCAGTCCCTTGCGCGCCTTGGCATAATGGGCGCGGGCGGCCTCGAGGAAACCGGTATCCCGATCCGGCCGGATGCGCGGCAGCAACGCCTCGATCGTTTCCGTGACGTCGCCGACGATCCCGAGCGACAGATGCGCCCGCTTGCCGAGGGCGGAGGGATCGCGGTCCACCTGCACGATCCTGGCCTTGTCCGGATAGAAGTTGCGGTAGGGAAAGTCGGTGCCCAGCATCAGAAGCGTGTCGCAGTTGAGCATCGCATGATAGCCGGAGGAAAAACCGATGAGCCCGGTCATGCCCACATCGAAGGGATTGTCCCATTCGACATGTTCCTTGCCACGCAGGGCGTGCACGACGGGGGCCCCCAGCTGGCGGGCGAGTTCTACCACCGCATCATGGGCGCCGGCGCAGCCGCTGCCGGCCAGGATCGTGACCGCTTCCGATCCGTTGAGCAGTTCGGCGAGTCGTCCCAGCTCTGCTTCGGAAGGCAGCAGGCGCGGGGGTGCAAGAGGAGCCCAGTTGGTGTCAGCCCCTTCGGGGGCCGTCTGCAGGGCGACATCGCCCGGCAGTACGATCACCGCCACGCCGCGCTGGCCGATGGCTGCGCGCATGGCCCGGTGCAGCACCTGCGGCATCTGCGCCGGGTTCGTCACCAGCTCCACGAAGTGGCTGCATTCACGAAACAGGTCCTGCGGGTGGGTTTCCTGGAAATAGCCGAGACCGATTTCCGACGAGGGAATATGCGCCGCAATGGCCAACACCGGCACGTGATTGCGATGGCAGTCGAACAGGCCGTTGATCAGGTGAAGGTTGCCGGGGCCACAGCTGCCCGCGCAGACCGCAAGTTCACCCGTCACGGCGGCCTCCGCACCGGCCGCAAAGGCTGCGGTTTCCTCATGCCGCACATGCATCCATGTGATGCGATCCAGCCGCCGCAGGCTGTCATTCAGCCCGTTCAGGCTGTCGCCGGTGACGCCCCAGATCCGTTTGACGCCGGCATTGGCGAGTGTCTGCGCGGTCAGATCGGCGATGGTCATGCTCATGAGCGTTTCTCCTTCTTGCGAGGGCGGACGAAGGCAAGCTGTCGCGCGACAGCTTGGGTTCAAGTGCGAGCCAGCGAGAAGCAGCCTTGCAAATTTCGCTGCCGTTTCCCCGCTTCTGTCGCCAGGGGTGACCGGTCGCATTCCCGATCGGTCACGGCTGCTGGCCGAGGGCTGTCTCCAGGGATGTCATCAGCCTGTCGATGGTGACGGGCTTGCGAAGAAAGGCGAGCGCGCCTCCGCTGAGGGCAGCCTGGCGTGTCCGCTCGTCTTCATAGGAGGTAACAAAGATCATCGGCGGATGCGGTCCCCGACGGTTGAGTTCATTCTGAAGTTCGATGCCGGAGAGACCCGGCATTTTCACATCCACGAGGATGCAGTCGACCGGCGTTTCCCGGCCCGAGGTGAGAAACGCCTCGGCCGAAGCAAACAGGCGGCACTGGTAGCCGAAGGACATGATCAGGTCGTCCATGGCTTCACGGATGGCCTGGTCATCATCGATGACGGCAATGGTGGGGACGGCGGGCAAGGAAGAGGCCTTTTTGTCGGTGTCTTTCCTCCTCTATGCGCCGATGATCCCTTGAAAGATACCATACTAAGAGACAGGTGGCCGATGTCGGTCGCCGAGCAGTTCGACCTTTCTGACGAGATCGGCGACCGAGTGCGCCTCCATCTTGCGCATGACATTGCCGCGATGCAGCTTGACGGTGACCTCGCTGATGCCGAGTTCGTAGGCGATCTGCTTGTTCATCAGCCCGCGCACGACGGCCATCATCACTTCCCGTTCGCGGGGCGTCAGTTGCTCGGCAAGGGAGGTGATGGCGGCATTCTGCGCACTTTCGCGTCGCCGGGACCTGTCGCGTTCCATGGCCGCGGCGACGGCATCCAGAATATCCTGCTCCTTGAACGGCTTGGTCAGGAAGTCCACGGCCCCGGCCTTCATCGCCCTGACGGTCATCGGTATGTCGCCGAACCCGGTCATGAAAATGATCGGCATCCTGTTGCCCAGGCGCTCCAGTTGCGCCTGGAAATCCAGCCCGCTGATGCCGGGAAGCCGCACGTCCAGAAGCAGGCAGCCATGCCGTCCGAGATCGGCTCTCTCAAGAAAGTCGACCGTGCTTTCAAATGCTTCTGCGTCAAACTTCATCGAGCGAAAGAGGTCGGTCAGGGCTTCGCGCATGGCCATGTCGTCATCAACGATGAACACCACGGGCCTCGTCGGCTCTTCCTTCGCCTGTCTGCGGGGATCAGGCACGCTCGACCTCCGGATGGACGGGCATCAAGATCGAGAAGACGGCGCCGCCCTGCGGATGGTTGTCGCCGGTCAGACTGCCGCCGCGCGCCTCCAGCGTTGCCCGGCAGATGGACAGCCCGATGCCCATGCCGGTGGCCTTGGTCGTGAAGAAGGGCGAGAACAGCTTGTCCCTGATCGCTTCGGCAATGCCGGGGCCCGTGTCGCGGATGGTGAGGCGGATGGTGCCGGCGTCCTGGCTTTCCGTCCGCACGATGATGGCGCGGTTCTCGATGCCGGCCTCATCCATTGCCTGGATCGCATTGGTCAGCAGGTTGATCAGCACCTGCTGCAGTTCGATCTTGACGGCCCTCACCGGCGGTGTGTGTTCGCGTTCGATACGGACCTTTGTCCCGCTGCGGTCCAGCTCGTGTTCCAGAAGCGCCAGCGTGTCCTCGATGAACGCGTCTAGATCGAAAGTCTCGGTGCTGCCGTCACGCCGGGCAAGCAGGCTGCGGGTGTTATGGATAATGTCGCTGGCGCGCTGGCTGTCGCGGACCATCCGCTCGGCGCAGCGGCGCGCAGCCGCGAGATCGGGCGGGTCGCGATCCAGCCAGCGCAGCAATGTCTGTGCGTTGACGACGATCGCGCCGAGCGGCTGGTTCAGCTCATGGGCAAGCGACGCGGACATGACACCCACCGCGGCCGCCTTCGAGGCCTTCGTCAGTTCCGCCTGCGCTTCGCCGAGTGCCTTCAGCGCGAGCTCCCGCTGGGTGATGTCCACCATGCTGACGATCACCCGGTGGAAGGCGAGCGGTTCTTCCGGAAAGCTGATGGAGAGCAGCACCAGCTTGTCATCACCGCCGTGCGTGCGGATCAGCACCTTGTCCTCGAAGACACGGCGGTTGTCCATGATGGCCTGTAGCATATCGAGGAACTTGTCGGAGGCGGTCGTGATCGACTGCTTGAGTGTCCCCGTTGCGGAGGCATCGCAGCCGAGCAGTTCCTTGCCGGCCTCGTTGGAGGCAACCACGGTGATCAGGTCGATGCAGCGCTCGGTGAAGCCGGGATGGGCGCGCGCATGGGCCCGCACGTCGACAATGCCCTGCTGCTTCAGCCCCATCAGCACGGCATGCAGTTTCGAATAGTCACGTTCCCACAGGGCAACGCGCGTGCGGTCGAAGATCGAACGGTAGCGCCCCTCGCTTTCCCTGAGTGCGGCGTTGATGGACAGCAGCGCCAGCCGTGCGGTTTCCGTCTTGACCAGCAGCATGGTAGTGATGACGAGGGCCGCAAGCGCCACGACGAGCCGCAGCATCGCTTGCAGATCGGTCTCGCCCGCATGGGTCAGCGCGTAGGAGACGAGGCTCAGAAAACCGCAGAGGCAGGACAGTGTGATCAGCCCGACGCGCGTGATGGCCTGCGCTGCAAGCAGCACGGTGATGGCGTAGAGAACGGCGATCGCACCCTCGATGTCGGTATAGGTATCGACATAGAAGACCGTGGCCGCCAAGGCCAGAGCCGTGGCGCCGAAGGCGATATGGTAAGCGCCGCCTTCCGGTTCGCGAGAGCGAAATATCGCCGATGCAATCGACATTGTTCCCCCCGGTGCGATGTTCGCGACAATCCGGCGTTTTCGTGCAGTCTGACCCGAAGGTGGGTGCGATCTGCCGCCTGGTGTCATGACTTCTAGCGGGAACGGGTGCGGCGATCTTGAACGATACGCGGGTTCCTTGGACGAAATCGCCTGTGTCGTGAAAGATGCCGCGTGGTGCCCGCAGCCCCCCAAAAAAGAAGGCCGTCTCCGGGCGGCAGGAGACGGCCTTGGCGGATCTCGCAAGGGGATCCGCGGCTCCGGAGGAGGGGAGGACACCGGAGCATCTGGCTTTCCGCCAGTCGCCATCGGGAGGGGCGATGAACAAAGGCTAGCCTGCGGTCTGCGCCCGCGAAACTGAACTTAGGTATGGGATCGAGTGTACCTGTAGCCGATTTCGCCACCCTCCACGTTCTTCCTATCCTCGGTGCCGATCAGACAGCCGCGACGGGATCGCCAGGCGGCTTTCGCGGTCAACCGCACGAAGGAGAACGATCATGAACACGATCACTGCAGCCCAACACCGCAAGCTCCCGCTTGCCACGCCGACCGACCTTGGCGCCGATGCCACCCGCGACATTTCGGCGGCGCTGACGGCATTGCTGGCGGATGTCTTCGCCCTCTACATCAAGACCAAGAATTTTCACTGGCACGTGTCGGGGCCGCATTTCCGCGACTACCACACCCTTCTCGATGAGCAGGGGGGCCAGATCTTCGCCATGACCGACGATATCGCCGAGCGTATCCGCAAGATCGGCGGCACCACGCTGCGTTCGATCGGCCACATCGCCCGCCTCCAGCGCCTTCTCGACAATGACGCGGATTTCGTGACACCCGACGACATGCTGGCCGAGCTGCGCGAGGACAACAAGCAGCTCACGGTTCTGTTGCGCCAGGCGCACGCGCTGACCTCGGACCATAACGACCATGCAACGACCAGCCTGATCGAAAACTGGATCGACGAGACGGAACGCCGCACCTGGTTCCTGTTCGAAACAACCCGCCGTGCGCTCTGACCGGACGCATCCCTTCGGCCCGTCGTGCATTCCCCCTCTAGGCAGGAGAACACTGCAATGATCGACACCCCGACCGAACTGGCGGTCTCCAGACGGCATGTGCTGCTGGGCAGCGCCGTCCTGTCCACCGCGATGGCCATGCCCTCGCTCGCCCTCTCCAAAACCGCGTCACCCTCGAAGGAAGGAATGCCTCCCATGACCGAACTGTTTGTGAAGACCAAGGATAACGTCCAGATCTACGTCAAGGACTGGGGTCCGAAGAACGCCCAGCCGATCGTGTTCCATCATGGCTGGCCGCTGTCGTCCGACGACTGGGATGCCCAGATGCTGTTCTTCGTCCAGCACGGCTACCGCGTGGTGGCGCATGACCGGCGCGGCCACGGCCGTTCCGAGCAGGTGAGCGAGGGGCATGACATGGATCATTACGCCGCCGATGCCTTCGCCGTCGTCGAACATCTCGATCTGAAGAATGCCGTCCATATCGGTCATTCCACCGGTGGCGGCGAGGTGGCGCGTTATGTCGCGAAGTTCGGCCAGCCGCATGGTCGTGTTGCCAAGGCTGTGCTGGTTGCAGCCGTTCCGCCGCTGATGCTGAAGACGCCATCCAATCCGGGCGGCCTGCCAATGGAGGTCTTCGACGGTTTCCGCAAGGGGGTCGCCGACAACCGCGCCCAGTTCTTCCTCGACGTGCCGACCGGCCCCTTCTACGGCTTCAATCGTCCGGGGGCGGCAGTCTATCCCGGCGTCATCCAGAATTGGTGGCGTCAGGGCATGATGGGCAGCGCCAAGGCGCATTACGATGGCGTCAAGGCCTTCTCCGAAACCGACCAGACCGAAGACCTGAAGACCATCACCGTGCCGACGCTCGTGCTGCACGGCGACGACGACCAGGTGGTGCCGATCGCCGATTCCGCCGAACTCTCGGTCAAGCTTCTGAAGAACGGAACGCTGAAGGTCTACAAGGGCTACCCGCACGGCATGCTGACGACCCATGCGGACGTGATCAACCCCGATCTGCTCGCCTTCGTGAAGGGCTGACCCTTCTCGCCGCCGCCTGAATGGGCCCATGCAGGCGGCGGGAGATCCCGATCCGTTCCGGACGATGCCGCCCGCCAGTGTCGGGCGGCATACTGAGTGTTGCATTGCCGGATCGGCAACGAAACGCACTCAAAATTGTTCTTTATGCGAACGCCTGGTTCGGCAATGATCCCCTCATAATCTCAAAAAGAGAGGGGTCCGAAATGTCGCAGTTCACAGTCAGCAGGCGAGACTTCATGAGGACGGCGGCGGCGATCAGTGCCGTTGCCGCAGGCCAGACACTTGTTTCCATTCAGCCAGCAGGCGCGGCCTCGCCGGCGAAGGTGCGCATGCAACTCGGCTGGCTCGCTTCCAACGGCCTGCTGGGCGAGGTCGTGGCCATGAAGAAGGGGTTCTACGCCGAGCAGGGCCTTGAACTCGAAATCGTTCCGGGCGGACCCAATGTCGATGGCGTCGCGGGTGTTGCCTCCGGCCAGTCGACCCTCGGCCAGATTTCCTCCAGCCCCTCCATCATGCTTGCGCGGGGCGCCGGCGTGCCGATCAAGGCAATTGCTGCCGGTTACCAGAAGCACCCTTATGCCTATTTCTCCCGCAAGGGAAAACCGATCCGGTCTGCACAGGACATGATCGGCAAGACGGTCGCGATCCAGCCGACCGGCGCCATCCTGCTGCGCGCGCTGCTTGCCAAGAACAATGTCCCCGAAGACAAGGTCAAGATCGTCAACATGGGGGCGGACATGAACCAGCTCGTCACCGGACAGGCCGATGCCGTCGTGGGCTGGATCACCAATACCAACGCGCTGAAGGTGCTGGGGGATGACCGCGTCGACCTGATGCTGTGGGATGCCGGCATCCAGCTCTATGCCAACGTCTACTATACGACCGATGCCGAACTGGCGAAGCACCCGAAGGAACTCTCCGGCTGGATGGCGGCAACCGCCAAGGGCTGGGGCTATGCCCGGGACCACCAGGCTGAAGCCGTCGGCATTCTCGTGGACACTTTCCCCAATCTCGACAAGGCCAGCGAAATGGAAGCGATCGGCCCGCTGATGAAGTTCGCCTTCAACGAGACCACGAAGAGCGCCGGCTGGGGGGCGATGACCAAGGACAACTGGGCCGCCCAGATCAAGTCCTATGCCGATCTCGGCCAGTTCAAGGACAAGGTGCCGACGGTGGACGATGTCATGACGCTTTCGGTTCTGGATGCCACGACCGATATCCGCAAACAGGTGGGATGACGCGCATGGCAATGGCTCAGCACAAGATCGATCTGCAGGCCCCCGAGCTTGCGCCTCCTGCGGTGTCCGTCGAGCATCTGCACGTGCGTTTCGGTGGTGGTCAGTCGGAATTTACCGCCCTGAAGGACGTGTCCGTCACCATCCCCAAAGGGGCGCTGGTGACCATGATCGGTCCTTCGGGATGCGGAAAATCCACGCTGTTGCGCTGCATCGCGGACCTCGTGCCCGTCAGCGATGGCACGATCTCCGTGCTGGGCCAGACGCCGCGGAAGGCGCGCGAGGGGCGTGATTTTGCCTTCGTCTTTCAGGAGGCGACGCTGCTGCCCTGGCGCAGTGTTCTCGATAATGTGCGCCTGCCGCTCGAAGTGGGCAGGCGCGCCGATACCGCGGCCTATGCGGACCCCGAGCGGCTGCTGGCACTCGTGGGGTTGCAGGGGCGGGAGAAGGCGCTGCCGCACGAGCTGTCCGGAGGACAGCGCCAGCGGGTGGCGATTGCGCGTGCGCTGATCAGCCGGCCGCGGATACTCCTGATGGACGAGCCCTTCGGCGCGCTTGACGAGATTACCCGCGACAAGCTCAACGAGGAACTGCTGCGGATCTGGAAGGAGACGGGCACCACCATCGTCTTCGTCACCCACTCGATCCCCGAAGCCGTCTTTCTCGGCGAACATGTACTGATGCTTGCCGCCCATCCCGGTCGGGTCAAGGCCTACATCAAGGTGGATCTGCCGACCGAGCGAACGCTTGCCATCCGCGATACCGTGGAATTCATCCGCATCACCGCGCATCTGCGCCGGCTTCTGGAGGAATGCTGATGACCGATACGCTGCATTCCGTGGCCCCCACCGCGCGGGCCGGCATGGAGCCGGCCGTTCGTCGGGCGCTTCGAGCAAACCGCCTGCTCGCACCTGTCGCCGATCATATGCCGGCAATCCTCGCCATTGCAGGCTGCGTGATGCTCTGGCAGCTGGTGGTCTGGGCCTTTTCGGTGCCCACCTTCATGGCGCCAAGCCCGATTGCCGTTCTCTCCGCTTTCCGGGAAAACGGCGTAATTCTCTGGAACAACCTTCTGCCGACGCTGCTCGAAGCGGCGATGGGCTTCGTGTCCGGCAATCTCGTCGCCATCCTGCTCGCGGTCTGGTTCGTCTACAGCCCGCTGGCGGAACGGGCCTTCTATCCGATTGCCGTGATCATCAAGTCTATCCCGATCATTGCGCTGGCGCCGATCCTGGTCCTGCTGGTCGGGAATGGCATCGCACCAAAGATCATCATCGCCGGGCTGATTTCATTCTTCCCGACGCTGGTGAATATGGTGCAGGGGCTGAAATCCGCGAGCCCGGCCATGCTGGACCTGATGCGTGTCCTGTCGGCCAGCAATGCGGAGATCTTCTGGAAGGTGCGGCTGCCGGCCTCCTTGCCTTTCCTGTTCGCCGCCCTGAAGATTGCGGCCACCAGCAGCGTGATGGGGGCGATCGTCGCCGAATGGATCGGCTCCAGCTACGGTCTCGGTGCCCTGATCATCGAGGCGACCTACAATTTCCGTTCGCCGCTACTTTACGCGACGGTGGTGATTGCGGCCGCACTCGCCGTCATCCTGTTCTTTGTGGTGGCGATCGTCGAGAAGAAAGTGGTGCGCTGGAAACCCGGCAACCACGGCTGAACCGTTCCAAATCCCTTTGAAAACCTGGCCCGCGTTCGAAGCATCGACCGTGCCCTTTGTCATGCCGGCATGTCCGGGAGGAAAATCCATGCAAGCCATGATCGCTGTCCCTCAGAAACAGGCCAAGATCGTCGACCGCTCGGATGTGGTCGTGGTCGGAGGCGGCCCCGCCGGCATTTCGGCCGCCATCTCGGCCGCCCGCAACGGCGCGTCGGTAACGCTCATCGAGCGCTATCCCTATCTCGGCGGTCTTGCCGCCGGCGGCATGGTTCTCGTTCTCGATGATATGGTCAACGGACTGGATATCACCGTGCAGGGGATCTGCACCGAGATGATCGAACGCATGCGCGCGAAAAACCTCTGCGTTGTGCCCGACGAGAATGACCGCCAGATCGACCGGCGTGACCTGCCGGAAAGCTGGCGTCGCTGGGCACGCTGGGGGCTCTTCGATTTTCACACGCCGACCGCCCCGCACCCGATCTGTTATGCGGCCGCCTTCGATCCGGATGCATTCAAGCAGGTTTCCTATGACATCTTTGCCGAATGCGGTATCAAGCTTCGCACGCACAGCTGGTTTGCCTCTGCCATCGTCGAGGATGCGACGATCAAGGGTGTCATCTGCCAGACCAAGTCCGGTCTCGAAGCCATCATGGCGGGCGTGGTGATCGATGCGACCGGCGACCTGGACGTCGCGGCCAATGCCGGCGCCTCCCATGTCGAGGACAGCTTCATCCTCACCACGGTCTCGCGCTGGGGCGGCGTGGATACGGAGGCCGCCGAGCGTTTCGAGTTCGAGGAACCGGAGCGGTTCAAGCGTCTCGACCACGAAGCCAAGCGGTTGATCGGCGGATGCTGGTCCTACTGGTGGCTGAAGACGCCGCTGCCGGGCGTCATCTGGCTCAACTGCCCGCACATGCCGAAACTGTCCGGTCTCAAGGTCGAGGATCTCGCTGCCGCCGAGGTGGAGGGCAGGGCGCGCATGGGGCGGCTGCTCGAATTTGCACGCCAGACGCTGCCGGGCTTCGAAAGGGCTTATGTGGTGGATTTCGCGCCCCAGACCGGCGTCCGCCAGACGCGCATGCTGCAGGGCGAATATGTGGTGACCAAGGAGGATGTGATGAGCCGGCGTCACTTTGCCGACAGCGTCTGCCGGGGCAGGGACTATTACACCCCGTATCGGGCGCTTCTGCCGAAGGAGATCGACCAGCTTCTGGTCGCCGGCCGCCACTATTCCGCAACGCCTCAGGCCCAGAAGTCGAGCCGCGAAATTCCCCCCTGCATGGCCATGGGCGAGGCCGCCGGCGTTGCCGCCACGGTGGCGCTCAATGCCGGGACCACCGTTCGCCAAGCGGACATCACCGCAATCCAAAGACAGATGCGGGCGCAGGGTGCCGATCCCGGCGACCGGCCGTCCGCCAATGCAAGCTACCTGGAGGCAGCAGAATGACCACCCTTCCCTTGTCCGGCATCCGTGTCGTGGATTTTACCCAGGTCATGCTTGGCCCCTGCTGCACGCAGATGCTGGCGGATTACGGAGCTGACGTGATCAAGATCGAGAAGGAGAAGATCGGCGATCTCTCGCGCTGGTCGTTGGGCTCCGATCCGGACGGACTGAACAATCCGGTCTTCTGCTCGCTCAATCGCAACAAGCGCAGCCTGGCGCTGGATCTGAAGCGGGACGACGCCCGCGCCGCCGTGCTGGCGCTGATCGACCAGGCGGATGTTGTGGTCAACAACTTCCGGCCCGGCGTGATGGAGCGCATGGGCTTTGGCTACGAGGCGCTGAGGGCGCGCAATCCGCGCCTTATCTTTGCAGTCGGCACGGGTTATGGACTGACGGGCCCCTATGAGCACAAGGGAGGCCAGGACGTGCTGGCGCAGGCCGTTTCCGGCGTCATGCGTCGCAAGTCGGACCAGAGCCACCCGCTGTCCATCTATGCCACTCCGCTTGCCGATTTTTCCGCCGGCATGCATCTCGTCCAGGGCATTCTGCTGGCATTGCTGCACCGGGAAAAGACCGGAGAGGGCCAGCAGGTGGCCGTCAGCCTCTATTCCTCCATGCTGGCCATGCAGATGCAGGAAGGCACGGTGCACATGATGCGCAACAGGGAGCTGAACTGGGGTGCCTTCCCGCTGACCGGCGTATTCGAGACGACGGATGGGGCGATCGTCATGGTCGGGGCCTTCAAGCAGAACCCGCTGCAGGACATCTGCGCGGCGCTTGAGATCGAAGACCTCTCGGCCAATCCCCGCTATGCCAATTTCGACCTGCAGATGCAGCATCGTCCGGAGCTGCAGACGGTGTTCCGAGAGGAGTTCCGCAAAAACAGCACCGCGCACTGGATCGCCCGGCTGGAGGGTGTCGACATTCTCTGCGCGCCGGTGCGCACCATTGCCGATGCCCTGCAGGACGAGCAGACCCTGATCAACCGCATGATCCTCGATGCAGGCGAAACACCGGCAGGCCCGATCCGTCTGATCGGGTCGCCGATCGACATGTCGGCGGCCGAGGTGACGGTGCGCATTCCGCCGCCGCGCCTTGGCGAGCACAATGCGGAAATCCTCGCTTTGCTCGGGGAGAAGAGCCGTGAGGATGCCGCATGAGTATCCGTTTTTCCGTCAGCGACCGCGTGGCGCGCGTCACCATCGACCGTCCGGAGCGGATGAATGCGGTGGATGCGGCCTGCGAACAGGCGCTCGAAGCCGTCTGGCAGGACATCGAGCGACGCGACGACGTCAGTTGCGTGGTGGTGACCGGTGCCGGTGCCAGGGCTTTCTGTGCCGGCGCCGATATGAAGGGCGTCACCACGTCCGGTCTCGATTACTGGGCTGAGGATCGTCCGCATGGTTTTGGCGGTCTTTCCTTTCGCCGCAGCCTGGATGTCCCGGTCATCGCCCGCGTCAACGGCTTTGCGCTGGGCGGCGGTTTCGAGATGGTGCTGGGGTGCGACATCGTGATTGCTGCGTCCACGGCACGCTTCGGTCTGCCGGAAGCGCGGGTGGGTCGGATGCCGCTCGATGGCGGCATGGTTCTTCTGCAGCGAAAGATTCCGTTCAACCGTGCCATGGCCGTTCTGATGACCGGCAGACAGTTCAGCGCAGAAGAGATGCACGCGTTCGGGCTTGTCAACGAAGTGGTGGAACCGGACGCGCTGGATGATGCCGTCGAGCGGTGGGTCACAGAGATCGTGGCCTGTGCGCCGCTCTCCCTGAAGGCAATCAAGCACACCGTGAACCGAACGGGACATCTGTCTCCGGCAGAGGCGCAGGCGCTGCGAACCGTGCCGCTGGTCAGGGCCTTGCGGAGCGAGGACGCACAGGAAGGGGTAACGGCATTTCTCGAAAAGCGAGCGCCCGTCTGGAAGGGCCGTTGAGCTTGCGCCGACGCCAAAACCCTATCAGGATATGGCGTTGTACACGGAATGCGCCGGGTTCCCGTTGATCCCGACGCATTGCGGATCTCCTGGTTTTCGCGCGTCGCTGAGGGAAACCGGATTCCAGTTTGCCCGGACAAACGCAAAGGCCCGATGGAGGCGCCATGCATGCCAGCATTCTGAAATATTTTGCGGCCGTGGCCCGCTCGGGCTCCATCCGCAAGGCATCGGAAGAGCTGCATGTCGCGACCTCGGCGCTCAGCCGGCAGATCAAGAAGCTGGAAGACGAGTTGGGCATGCCGCTGTTCGAGCGGTTGCCCGATGGCCTTCGCCTGACAGGGGCAGGCCGCATCGTGCTTCGCCATGCGCGGGAAACGCTGCAGGACTACGAGGTGATGCGCGGCGAGCTCGGCGATCTCGCCGGCAAGATCACCGGCCGCATTCCCATCGCCTGCCTCGACAGCCTGGCGATTACCTTCATGCCCCAGTGCCTGATGGACTTTAACCGCAACCATCCGGCCGTGGATTTCCGGATCCGGACGGAAAACTATGCACGGATCTTCGGCCTGCTGACGGATGATGACGTGGATATCGGCATTACCTTCGACATCGCGCGGCCGGGCGACGTCCGGCTTCTGTCCTCGGTCCCGATGCCGATCATGGCGATCGTTGCACGCAACCATCCGCTCGCCCGGATGAAGACGGCCTCCGTCGAACAATGCGCCCAGTTCAAGCTGCTGCTGCAACTGGACAATGACGTCACCAGCTGGATGTTTTCGCTCGAACTCGGCGCGTTGGAGCGTCATGCGCGCGCCCTTGTCTCCAGCAACAACCAGATGATGCTGAAACCGCTGATCCTTTCGGGTAACGGCGTTGCCTTCTACACGCCCATGGGCTTCTACGAGGAGTTGAAGACCGGCGAGGTGGTGGCCCTGCCGATTTCAGGGCTTCGCAACGAGATGGCGCGGCTGGGGGTGATGGTTCCGCGCACCCGCAAGCTGCCTTATGCCTCGGAGGTCATGGCGGGCTTTCTGGCGGATCGTCTGGCAATCTTTGCCCGGACGATCGAAGAGATCGTCGTGCGCTAGAACGTTTCCGGCGACACCGGGATCGCCCGAAGCGCTCCATTTATTCCTACGCAATTCCGGCGGCGAAACCGTTGCCGCGTTTCGCTGGAGTTGCATCATTCCGCGCGTTTGCGCATTCCGGGTCGTCAGGCCGTCATCCGTTCCGACTGCAGGACGACGGATGCAAGCGTCTCTCGGGCAGTCTCGTCGGTGATGGGAAGGTTGGGGGGCATGACATGCGTCCAGATGGCATTCCCCGTCCGGCGCCTGACGAGGTGTTTGACGGCGCCGATCAGCGGAAAGGCGGCAACGCCGGCGCGCAGCGCGCGGACCTGTCGTGCGAGTGCGTCATTTCCCTGGTCCCGCCAGAGCCTGTCCGCAAGTGCCGGATTCACGTTGACGGAGGCGGAGATGCAGCCGGCGAAACCTGAGGTCGCGGCTTCGGCCAGAGCCGTTTCGCTGCTGGGAAAGACGTCGAAATCCCGGATGGCTGCAAGGTTGCGTGCGTAGTCGAGGTCGCCGGAACTGTCCTTTGCGCCGCGAATACGCTCAGGATGGGCGGCCTTCAGCCGCGTGGCGAAGTCCGGGCCGAACACAATGCCCGTCAACTGCGGGAAATTGTAGAGATAAAGGTCGATGGTGCCGGTTGCCGCGATCAACCGGTCGAACCAGGCAAACAGCCCGTCCTCGGATACCGGCTTGTAGTAGAAGGGCGGCAGGACAAGCGCTGCCGCATAACCGAGGCTCTCGGCCCGTTGTGTCAGGTCGATCGTGGTTGCAAGATCAGGCGTGGCAGTCCCGACCATCAGCCGGGAGCGATCGAGATTCTCCGCCGCAACCGTCATGATCTCCCGGCGGAGCGATACGGACAGGGAATTCGCTTCGCCGGTCGTGCCGAGGATGTTGAGCGCAGATGCGCCGTGATCGAGGCACCACTGCCCGTGTTCGAGGAAGGCGGCGGCGTCCAGTTTTCCGTCCAATGAGAACGGGGTCGGCACTGCCGGAATGACGCCCGTGATGTTTGATGGCTGCATGATGTTCTCCTCCTCAGGATGCCGTCGCGTGCAGGGGCCTGTCGAAGGCTGCGACCAGGGGGTGATCCGCGGTGGTGGCCGTTCTGTCCCAGCCGCCGGGCGATCCGAGCCCGCTCACCGCTGGCGTGAAGAAGTCGCGGTTGATGCCGATGAAAGCCTGCCGATCCGGGCTGATCTCCTCATCCCAGGCAATTGCATCCACGGGACAGATCGACAGGCACAATCCGCAGTTGATGCATTCGTCCGGGTGGATGTAGAACATCCGGCCGCCCTCATAGATGCAGTCCACCGGGCACGCGGCGGTGCAGGCGCCATCCTTGACGTCGATGCAGGGCGTGGTGATCACATAGGCCATGTGTCCGGAACCTCGTTGTCGGCCGGCCGGGCAGGCGGGCGTGTCGAGGCATGTTTTCAGAGCAGCCCATTGCTGGGAAGTTGAGAGTTTCGCAGCCGTCGTTGCCGGTTCGGCAACGGACAGGGAAGGCGAATATGTCGTCTGTTCGATCGCAACGAGACAACGGACCTTCCCGAGCGCGTCGGTTCGCGTGTCCGCGCACGGGAAGCAGGCATCGAGGCGTGAGTGTCAGGTGTCGCGTGCCAGACCTGCCAGGAAGTCATGGAAACGATCGGCCTGGATCGTGATGTGATCCCACAGTGCCTGTTCTGCATCGGCCCCGTTGCCGGCCAGGATCGCCTTGACGACCCTGTCATGTTCCGCAAACGATTGCTCGATGCGGTTCAGCGAGCGCAACTGGATGCGACGATACGGCTTGAGGCGTCGATGCAGCGCACGCGCCTGCTCTTCGAGAAACGGATTGGCGCTGGCGCGATAGATGGCCATGTGAAAGCGCTCGTTCTCGTAGTAGTAGGCGTCCGAGCCCTGGTTGACGGCTGTGCGGCACGCTTCGTGGCAGGCGAGGATCTCCTGCCGCGAGGTCTCGTCCAGCCGCCTTGCCGCCAGTCGCCCGGCCATGCCTTCGAGCCCGCCCATCACCTCGAACATGTGGATGAGGTCGGCTGGCGAGACCTTGCTCACCGTCGCGCCGCGCCGCGGCTTTATCTCCACAAGTCCCGCCTCCTGAAGCTGCCGCAACGCCTCGCGTACAGGCGTGCGGGACACGCCATACTGTTCGGCAAGGCTTTGTTCTTCCAGTCGATCACCCGGCCTGAACGTGCCTGAGACAATGGCGTCCTCGATACGATCGCGCAGGGACGGTGCACTTTTGGATTTCACATTCATGCTGAGCATACCCAGTTTTAATTTTTGTATACACGAGATTGACATCCGCATGCTCGTGCGTCATGAACTGTTTTAGCATTGTTCAGCGACGGTATGCAATCACAGCAGACCTCGTTCGTTTCCGGGTTCGTGGGAGGAGCCAAGAATGTTATCGAAACTAATCAAGACTCTAGCTGCCGCTACCGTCCTGTCGTTCGGTGTGGGAGTGGCAGCGCATGCCGAGAGCGTGCTGCGGATTCGCGCTGTTGGCGACATCCAGCAGATGGATCCGCTGCTCAGCACCAACTACCCGATGCGCGACATGTCCTACCTGCTTTGGGACACCCTGTTTGCCATGGACGCCAATTTCGACGTCAAGCCTCAGATGGTGGATACCTATTCTGTCAGCGCGGACGGCAAGGTCTATGATTTCACGCTGCGCAGCGGTCTCATCTTCCACGATGGAGCGCCTGTCACGTCCGCAGACGTCATTGCGTCCGTCAACCGCTGGATGGGCAAGGACAGCCTGGGTCAGGAAATTGCCAAGCGTCTGGACAAGATCGAGGCGACGGGCGCGACCTCTTTCCGGATCACGCTGAAGGAACCCTTTGCGCAGCTCCTCAACGGGCTTGGTCGCATGACGGCCTATCCGCTTTTCATCATGCCGGAGCGCATTGCCAAGACGCCGATCGGTGAGAAGCTTCCTGCGCTGATCGGTTCGGGCCCGTTCAAGCTGGTCGAGTGGCAGCCGGGCGTGAAGTTCGTTGTCGAGAAGTTCAAGGGCTATGTGCCCCGCAGCGAGCCTCCGAGCAATCTGGCAGGTGGCAAGATCGCCAAGGTGGACCGGATCGAGCGCATCACCATCCCCGATGATACGAGTGCAGTGAATGCGCTTCTCGCCGGCGAGATCGATTTCGTCACCGAAATTCCCTATGATCAGCTTCCGATCGTCGAGGCCGACAAGAATTTTGCCGTCGCACCCAAGCCGCTTCTTGGTCGAAGCCTGCAGGTGGTTCTTAACCATACGCAGCCGCCCTTCAACGACATCAAGGTGCGTCAGGCAGTTCAGCTGGCCCTGAACCAGCAGGACTTCATGACGACGCTGCTCGGCGATCGCAAGGATCTCTACAAGGTCTGCGCCGCGATCTTCATGTGCGATGCGCCCTACGAGACCGATGTCAACAGCGACCGCTACATGAAGCCGGATCCCGAGAAGGCCAAGGCGCTTCTCAAGGAGGCAGGCTACAACGGGACGCCGATCACCTTCCTGCATCCCACCGATCAGCAGTTCCAGCGTGACATGGGGACAGTGCTCGTGCAGGCCCTGCGCAAGGCGGGCTTTACGGTGGATGACCGCCAGATCGACCTCGCCACGATGTTCTCCCGGCGCAACAACAAGGGCACGCCCGCAGAAGGTGGCTGGAACATGTTCCTCACCGCCTTTGGCGGCGACGCCATGATGGATCCGCTGACCAATCCATACGTCACCGGCGCCTGCGACAAGGCGTTCGTCGGCTGGCCCTGCGATGAGGAACTGCAGGCCCGCTGGAAGGCCTTCCTTCTGGCCGGCGATCAGGCCGCGCGCAAGGCGGCAGCAATCAAACTGCAGGAGCGGTCGAACGAGATCGTCACCTTTATCCCCATGGGCCAGCATTATGGCGTGGCGGGATGGAGCAAGTCCGTCTCCGGCATCATCGACAGTCCGCTGCAGCTCTACTGGAACATCGAGAAAAAGCAGTGACATGAAGCGGCGGCGTCACCCCGACGGGTGGCGCCTGCCGTCCTCGGGAGGCATGCATGTCCAATTTCGTCGTCCGGCGGCTTCTGTCGGTCATCCCCATCGCGTTCATCGTCCTGATTACGGTTTTTCTTCTGCTGCATATCGGTCCTGGCGATCCCGCCGCACTGATTGCCGGCGAGAATGCCACGCGCGACCAGATCGAAGCTATTCGCGAACGTCTGTTCCTCGACAGGCCGCTCCTCGAGCAACTGTTCCTCTATCTGTCGAATGTCGCGCATCTCGACCTTGGTCAGTCGGTCTATTCCGGCTTCCCCGTGCTGAAGCTCATTCTTCAGCGTGTCGAGCCGACGGCCGTACTTGCAGTTTCCACGCTGATACTCTCCGTTCTCATCGCCGTGCCGATGGGGGTATGGGGCGCATGGCGCGCGGGTTCAGCCATCGACACCTTCCTCATCGTCGCGTCCGTCGTCGGTTTCTCGGTGCCTGTCTTCGTGATCGGTTACGTGCTGGTGGATCTCTTTGCACTGCGCGCCGGCTGGCTGCCGGTTCAGGGCTACAAGCCCCTGTCCTCAGGTTTCTGGAACTGTCTGCGCAGCATCACACTGCCGTCGATCACGCTGTCCTTCCTGTTTTCCGCGCTGGTTGCGCGCATTACCCGCGCAACCATGCTGGAGGTGCTGGCGGAGGATTACATCCGCACTGCCCGCGCCAAGGGCGCCAACAACCGGCGCATCCTGATCGTGCATGCGCTCAAGAATATCGGCGTTCCCGTCGTGACCGTTATCGGCACCAGCTTTGCCGCACTGCTCGGAGGAGTGGTGATCACGGAGTCGGTCTTCAACATTCCCGGCATGGGGCGACTGACCGTCGACGCGATCCTGACGCGTGACTATCCGGTCGTTCAGGGTGTTCTCATCGTGTTTTCTTTTGTCCTGATCGCGGTCAACCTGCTGGTCGACCTGTCCTATGCTCTTTTTGATCCGCGGGTGCGCCAATGACGACGGTCTCTTCTCCCGCCCTCTCGAAGCCGAAACCGGCGCGTCCGGGCGTTGCGGTGTCGCTGAGCCTGCTGGCTCTGGCGGTCGTGATCCTGATGGCCATCTTCGGTCCGCTTGTTTTCGGTCTCGGCAATGATCTCAATCCGATGATGCGTCTGAAACCGCCAAGCGCCATTGCCTGGTTCGGGACCGACAATCTCGGTCGTGATGTCTTCGTGCGCACGGTATCGGGAGCGCGCAACTCCGTCACGGTAGGCCTGTGCACGGCCATCGTCGTGCTGGCGATCGGCGGCACGCTCGGTGTCGTGGCCGGCTATTTCAACTGGGTTGACCGCATCGTCATGCGCCTTGCCGATGGATTGATGGCCATTCCCGGCATCCTGCTGGCCATTGCCCTCGTATCCGTCCTGGGGGGCGGTCTGGTGACCGTCATCATCGCCATCTCGGTGCCGGAGATCCCGCGCACTGCCCGCCTGATGCGTAGCGTGGTGCTCAGCATCCGCGAACTGCCCTTCATCACCGCCGCGATTTCCGTTGGCTCATCCACGCCGAAGATCCTGCTGCGCCATATCGTCCCGAACGCGATCGGCATGCTGAGCGTCCAGGCCACCTATGTTTGCGCGGCTGCAATCCTTTCCGAGGCAGCCTTGAGCTTCCTCGGCGTCGGCACGCCGCCGGACGTTCCGAGTTGGGGCAACGTGATTGCCAGCGGCAAGGAGTATTTCCGTCTGGCACCATGGATCATCGCCTTTCCGGGCCTGCTGCTGTCCATCATGGTGCTGTCCATCAACATTCTCGGCGACAGACTGCGTGACCGTTTCGATCCGCGGCTCGCCGCAAGGAGGGCGTCATGACAGGCGAACCTTTCCTCAGTATTCGCAATCTCACCGTCGGTTTCGGGGCGGGTGGTGCGATCCGGGCCGTGCGCGATGTCTCATTCGATCTCGAGGCCGGCAAGACGCTCTGTCTCGTGGGCGAATCCGGCTCGGGTAAGAGCGTTACCGCCACTTCCATCATGGGGCTGCACAAGCCGGGCAGCGCCCATGTCGAGGCGGCGACCATGCGTCTGGATGGCATCAACCTGCTGGAGTGCGACGAACGTGAAATGTCGCGTCTGCGTGGCTCGCTGATGGCGATGATCTTCCAGGATCCGATGTCGTCGCTCAATCCAGCGCTCACCATCGGCTTTCAGCTGCGCGAGGCGCTGCTTCTGCACGAGAAGATGAGCACGCGCGCCGCCAATGCCCGTGTCATGGAGGTTTTGCAGCGTGTTCGCATTCCCGATGCTGCCCGCCGCATGAGTGCCTATCCGCACCAGCTCTCCGGCGGCATGCGCCAGCGTATCATGATTGCGATGGCGCTCATCTGCCGGCCACGGCTGCTGATTGCCGACGAGCCGACCACCGCCCTTGACGTGACGGTTCAGGCACAGATCCTGTGGCTGCTCTCCGAACTGCAACGGGAATTCGGCACCGCGATCATCTTCATCACCCACGATCTCGGCGTAGTCGCCGAAATCGCTGATGATGTTGCGGTCATGTATGCCGGTTCGCTGGTGGAGCGCGGTCCCGTTCATGCCATCTTTGAAAATCCTGCGCATGGCTATACCGCAGGCCTGTTGCGGGCCACGGCCGAGTTCGTGCCGGGGGAACCGAGCCGTGGGCGGCTGGAAGAAATCCCGGGCAATGTGCCGAGCTTTTCCATGCTGCCGCAGGGGTGCAGTTTCGTTGAACGCTGCCGGTTTGCCGTGGACAGCTGCCACCGCCGCACGCCGGACTGGCGTGACGTAACCTTCGGCCATGCCTCCCGTTGCGACCAGCCGGTTGCCTACGGGCCGACCGCAAACCTCACCGTGGAGGTCTCCGCATGAGTGACAACACCGATGTCCTGGTTGCCGACAAGCTCGTGCGTCATTTCAAGACCGGCAAGGGACAGACCGTGCATGCGGTCAATGACGTGTCCCTGTCGATCGCGCCGGGTGAAACGCTGGCGCTGGTCGGCGAAAGCGGCTGCGGCAAGTCGACCCTTGGCCGCATGATCATGGGGCTTGACCGGCCCGACAGCGGCGCGGTCCACCTCCTTGGACGCGATCTTGCCCGCATGGGCAATCGGGATCTGCACACGGCGCGCCGCTCCGTCCAGATGATCTTCCAGGATCCCTCCGCCTCGCTCGATCCGCGCTGGACGGCGGAAGCCATCGTGCGCGAACCGCTGGACAATTTCCGGATCGGCACATCTGCGGAAAGACGTGACCATGTGCTGCAATTGCTGTCGAAGGTCGGACTTCGGCCGGATCAGGCAAAGCGCTATCCGCATGAACTCTCGGGGGGACAGAGGCAGCGTCTGGGCATTGCCCGCGCGCTTGCCACCCGTCCGCGCCTCGTCGTCGCCGATGAACCCGTGTCGGCGCTGGATGTGTCGATCCGGGCGCAGGTGATCAACCTTCTCTGTGACCTGCGCGACGAGATGAAACTGTCGTTGTTGTTCATTTCGCATGACATCGGCGTCGTCTCGCATATCAGCAACCGCATTGCTGTCATGTATCTCGGTCGTATCGTTGAGGCGGGGGAAACCGCAGCCGTGCTCAATGCACCGCAGCATCCTTACACCGTGGGCCTGCTTGAATCGGTGCCGCGTCCGCGCCCGGCAGATCGCAGGCAGCGCGCGCCCCTGGAAGGCGACCCGCCAAGCCCTATCAACCTGCCCTCCGGCTGCGCCTTCCGCACCCGCTGCCCGATGGCTGTCGATGTCTGCGCAAATGTTGTTCCGCCCTTGCGGCCAACCGCACCGGGCCGCTTCAGCGCCTGCCATCGCGCCGACGACATGACGAAAAAGGAATTGCTCAATGTTTGAATTTCCGACACCCCTTGCCACCAATCGCTTCGAGGACGATGTCGTCGCGATCCTGGCCAGGTTGCAGCGAGGTCCTCTGCCGCAAAGGCCGATTGCCTTCTACGGCTCCTCCTCGTTCCGCCTCTGGGGAACAATGCAGCAGGATCTTCAATCGCTGGACATCGTCAATCTTGGCTTCGGCGGCGGCACGAACCTTTCCGGTCGTCATTACCTGCAAAAGCTGCTCATCCCGCTGAAGCCGGAACGCATCGTGCTCTACTTCGGTGAAAACGACATCGCCAATGATGGCCTGACAGGTCAGACGACCTTCGAACACATGAAGGCGCTGCTGGCCGATATCCGTGCAGAGCTTCCGGCTGCAAGGATCTTCGTGCTCGGCACCAAGCAAAGCCCGACCCGCTGGATCTATGCCGATGAGGTTGATCGCTACAACGCGCTGACCGAAGCCTGGTGCGGGGAGAGCGGTCAGGCGCATTTCATTGACGCATCCCGCGGTCTGATCGGCGAAAACGGCCGGCCGATGGGCCGCTATTATCAGCCCGATTTCATTCACCTGAATGCGGGCGGATACGCGCTCTGGGCCGAGGTGCTGAAACGCATTCCGGAACTTCTCGCCTGAATCCGTGCGGTCGTGCGGCGGATCGGAACGGCAGACGAAGCAGGCACGGTTCCAGCGCGTGGTGCCACCCCGCCGATCCGGATCGGCTCAGGTCTTTCCTTATCCGCCCTGCCGCTCCCGTCTGTCATATGGCTGCGGATTGCGACGCGTCTGCCTCTTTCCAAAATCCGCACGCCAGGAAAGGGCAGCAGGAGCCCGAACCAGACCCGCAGCGGATTGGCGGTTGCGCCCATCCATCCAGTTCATCGCCCGGCACCGTCCCGTCAGTCAGTCGAGGTTTTTACGCATGCCCAATCCACTTTACGACACCCTGTTTGCCCCCGGCCGTGACAGTGACGGTGCCTTTCTGATCGACGCAAAGGGAGAGGTGCTGCGCTATCGCGACTTTCACGCGCTTGCCGCCCGACAGGCCAATGTGCTCGTCGCGGCCGGCCTTCGAGCGGGCGACCGGCTTGCCGTGCAGGTGGAAAAGACGCCGCAGGCGCTGGCGCTTTATGCCGCCTGCGTCATGGCGGGCATCGTGCTTTTGCCCCTGAATACGGCTTATACGCTGACGGAACTCGACTACTTCATCGGGGATAGTGGCGCACGTGGAGTCATCTGCAGCCCGGGCATCGAGGTGGACCTGAAGCAACGGTGCGGCGCCGACGTCATGGTGCTGACGCTGGATGGCGATGGACGCGGCTCCCTGTCGGATGCAGCAGACGGTCAATCCGGCATCTTTGCCGTGGCCGAACGCGAGGAAAGTGACCTTGCGGCGCTTCTCTACACTTCGGGAACGACGGGCCGCTCCAAGGGGGCGATGCTCACGCATCTCAACCTTCTCTCCAATGCGCGCACTCTGGCCGAGCTCTGGCGGTTTGGCAGCCGTGATGTCCTGCTGCACGCCTTGCCGATCTTCCATACGCATGGCCTGTTCGTGGCCTGCAACGTCACCCTGATGGCGCAGGCCTCGATGATCTTTCTGCCGAAGTTCGACCTGCCGGCGATGCTGCGGCTTCTGCCGGACGCAAGCGTGCTGATGGGGGTTCCGACCTTCTACACCCGTCTCCTCGGTGACGATCGCTTCAACCGGGATCTTGTCGCGCATATGCGCCTCTTTGTCTCCGGCTCTGCACCGCTTCTGGCCGAGACGCATGTCGAGTTCGAAGCGCGCACGGGCCATCGTATTCTCGAGCGCTACGGGATGACGGAAACCAACATGTCCGTCTCGAACCCCTACGAGGGCGAGCGTCGTGCCGGAACGGTCGGTTTTCCTCTGCCGGACGTGGACCTGCTGATCACCGATCCCGAGACCGGGACGGTTCTTCCCGTCGGCGAAACCGGCATGATCGAAGTCCGCGGCCCCAATGTCTTCAAGGGATACTGGGGAATGCCGGAAAAGACCAAGGCGGAACTGCGCGACAACGGGTTCTTCATCACCGGTGATATCGGACGCATCGATCCCGGCGGCTACGTGCAGATCGTCGGTCGCGCCAAGGATCTCATTATTTCAGGTGGTCTGAACATTTATCCGCGCGAAATCGAGATGCTTCTCGACGAGCAGCCGGGCGTCCTGGAAAGCGCTGTCGTGGGCGTCCCCCATCCGGATTTCGGCGAGGCCGTCCTTGCCTTCCTCGTGCCCCGGCCCGGTGCGACGCTGGATCTGAGCGCCATCACACGCACGGCCGCAGACAATCTCGCGCGCTTCAAGCAGCCCCGCGAGCTCATCGTGATCGAGGAACTGCCGCGCAATACCATGGGCAAGGTCCAGAAGGCAGCTCTGCGCGAGGCCTGCCAGAACCGATACACACAATGAAAGGTGGACATCTGCCGATACGACGTCGATCTTGCCGATCGAGCCAGTCGGTGGCCGCGTGTTTCGAGTCCTCTCATGCTCGAAGAGCGGGCCACACCTCGGCAGGCCAGTCCGCTGTGCGGTATCCGGGGGAATGCATCCGGCTGGAGGCGTTGCCCGATCTTGCCCCGGCTGGTCGTGTGAGGCCGCTGTTGATTGCCACCGAGAATTGGCTCTGACTCACATTGGCTGCTGTCGTGAAGGAGGTTTCCGCTGATTCACCGGAGGATCAGCAGCGGGCCATCGATTACCGCATGCCAGTCTCGCGCCGTTTGGCTTTGTTGTGGAGACAGTGACGATCGTTGGGGAATGTGTTCAAGGTCGGCTTCGATCGCGCAATCTATCAGCGGCTTGTCCAGCCTGCGGGCGAGTAAGACGGTGAATTCAAAGCCGATATGAGCGGCGACCTGCTGACTTAGCTCTCAGTGGCCGGCGGGTAGAGCTCACCGTCGTGACGCGCCGGTTCTGGTGCGATGCCGTATTGTGCAGCCGGCTTATCTTCTGCGAACAATTCGGTGACAACGTGCTGGCTCGCTATGGTCGACGCACCCAAAGGCCGGAGAGGATTAGTCGCCATCTTGGCCTGGCGCTTGGCGGTAGACCTGCCGCAACATTTGCCGAACGCCTGATGCTGCCGGTCAGCAACGACATGTTACTGCGGGTGGTTCGCCCCGTATTGGCGATCGGAACGAAGACCTCAACGTTACAGGCATTCACGACTTTGTCTTCAGGCGAGGGCAAACCTATGGAACGATTGTATGTGACCTTGAACGGCGCAGACCCGTCACCCTTTTGCCGGATCGTGCGTTGGATGCGTCTCGAACATGGCTTGCCGAACATCCGTCGGTATCGATTGTCGCCCATGATCGGGGCGGTGGCTGTGGTGAGGCCATGGCGAAGGTTTTGCCCGATTCTGCGCAGGTCGCCGATCGATGGCACCTGATGGAGAATTCCAGCCGGGCTTTCCTCGATGCCGTCGGCAAGTCGATGTGGCAGATCAGACACCCTGTCGGCAGCAATGTCGTTGATCCCAGGCTTCTGACATCCGCTGAGAAACTGCAGTCTGAGGGATATCCACGCCGTCAGAAAACGAACGAGGCGGTCCGGGCGCTGTTGAAGATAGCTGGCTGCCTTGTCTCAACAGCCGCTGGGAGGAAGGGGCACGGAACGTTTTGGCACTTTGGCGTGAGATGAAGACGAAGGGTTTTGCGATGCAGAGTGGCGTCGTCTCGCAATGGGCACAACGCCGACGTCCTGCGGAAACGGCCAATCAGAGCGGGCTCGCCGGAACGCCGTCCGCACGGGGCATCGCACCGCTCATGACCGCAGCGCACGCTGACTTTGCAAAGTCCGAAGCGATACTCGTAGCGGCGATCGAAGTGAACGTCCCGGAGCTTGTCGCCGCCCGCACGGCCATCGGCGACTTCCAGTCCATGATCCGCTCGAAGACAGCGGCAAACGCGACGAATGGCTGGAAGCTGCTAGGAACAGCCTTGTCGGATCCTTCGCCGGCGGCGTCGAAAAGGACCTCGACGCTGTAAGAAACACGATCATCTCGCCGTGGTCGAACGGGCAAACGGGCAAACGGAAGGACAGATCACACGTCTAAAGCTCTTTAAACGCCAGATGTACGGAAGAGCAAAGCTCGCTCTGCTGCAAGCGCGCTTAACCGTCGCAACGTAGGAGGGGCACGTCAGCAAATGTGCGTCAGAGCCAGATCAGCAAGCCGAAGCTTGTAAAACACCAGATGGACGGGCGAGGAAACATCGCCGGCGTTATGGGCCGCTTCATCGACGCCGGATAGGCATTTGATCACCCGAATTGCGACTTTCCCGGTCTGACAGCACGAAAGTCGAGAGGGGCAGCCGGGTACCACCACGCGTGTAATCTGGAGGGGAGACGGTTCGTGCTCCCTTTAATTATCAACCACTGACGTGCCCAACATCTTTTTTCACTTGACGTATTTGGATCGTTCCATATGCTGTTTGGATCGATCCAAAAAAACTGCATGCTTTCGGGGAGGAGACTATGCGCTGGGCCTTGGTGGGCGCGAGCACGATCGCGTCGCAACACATGATCCGGGCGATCCGCGCTCAAGCGGGCGGCGAGGTTGCACGTGTCGTCAGCGGCTCCCGTGACCGCGCCGAGGCTTATGCCCGCGCGCATGGCATCCCGGGCTATGGCACCGATCTCAAGGAGGCTCTGGCCGATACGGCCATCGATGCCGTCTACATTTCAACGACAAACGAGAAGCATTTGCCCCAGTCTCTGGCCGCCATTGCTGCGGGCAAGCATGTGCTCTGCGAAAAGCCGCTGGCCATGACGGTTCCGGACGCTGCTGCCATGGTGCGTGCAGCGGACGAGGCGGGCGTGACCTTCGCCACCAACCATCACCTGCGCTGCTCCGGCAGCCACCGAGCTGTCCGCGCTCTGATCCGCGAGGGCCGCGTCGGCAAGGTTCTGTCGGTCCGCGTCTTCCATGCGGTGCATCTGCCGGAGAACCTGCAAGGGTGGCGCATCAACTCGGCGGCGGAAGGAGGCGGGGTCATTCCGGATATCACCGTCCACGATGCCGATGTCGTCCGCTTCCTGCTGGACGAGGACCCGGTCTCCGTCGTGGCGCAGGCGACGAGTTCCGGCATGGGGCAAGGGGTCGAGGATTCCGCCATGTCCGTCTGGGCGATGCCCTCCGGCGCGATGGTGATGAGCCACGAGAGCTTCACCCATCCATTTGCCGGGAGCGGTCTCGAAGTCCACGGCACGCAGGGCTCGATCTTCGCGCGCAGCGTGATGACCCAGAAGCCGGTCGGCGAGATCGAACTGGTCGATGCGGCAGGCCGCCATGCGATCCCCTTCGATGCGCACGATCTCTACGTCACCGGCGTCGCCGAATTCGAGGCCGCCGTGCGGGGCGAGGGCCAGCCTGCTGCAACTGGCATCGATGGCGTCAAGTCGCTGGCCGTTGCCGCAGCGGTGCGCGAGGCCGCCGAAACGGGCGCCCGCGTGACAATCAATTATGGAGGCATGAAGTGAGCAAGGTCGTCAGCGCGGCGGAAGCCGTTGCGCGTATTCCCGATGGCGCGGTGGTCACCGTCTCGTCCTCCTCGGCTCTCGGCTGTCCCGATCTGGTGCTGAAGGCGCTGGGCGAGCGCTTCGACGCGGAAGGCCACCCGCGCAATCTCACCACGCTGCATCCGATTGCCGCCGGCGACATGTATGGCGTCAAGGGCATGGACCATATCGCCAAGGACGGACTTCTTTCCCGCGTACTTGCCGGCTCCTATCCCTCCGGCCCGTCGAACCTGCCGATGCCGGACATCTGGAAGATGATCGTCGAGGATCGCGTCGCGGCCTATAACGTGCCGTCGGGCGTCATGTTCGACATGCATCGCGAAGCCGCCGCCCGCCGTCCGGGCGTGCTGACCCGCGTCGGTCTCGAAACCTTCGTCGATCCGATCCGCGAAGGCTGCGCGATGAATGCGAAGGGCGCGGCCGCGCCCATCGTCTCGCGCGTCGAATTCGGCGGCGAGACCTGGCTGCATTTCCCGAACATCATTCCGAATGTCTGCATTCTTCGCGCGACCACGGCGGATGAGCGCGGCAACCTCACCTATGAGCATGAGGGGGCCTATCTCGGCGGTCTGGAACAGGCGATCACCGTGCGCAACCATGGCGGCCTCGTGATTGCGCAGGTCAGTCGCACGACGGCGGCGGGGAGTCTCCGCCCGCATGACGTGCGCGTGCCCGGCCATCTGGTTGACTTTGTCGTCATCGATCCGCACCAGAAACAGACCTGCGAAACGCCCTATGATCCAGCGATTTCCGGGCAGATCATGCGACCCTGGTCGAGCTTCAAGCTCGCCGACCACGGCGTCGAAAAGGTCATTGCGCGGCGCGCGGCGATGGAACTCAAGGGCGGCATGACGGCCAATCTCGGCTTCGGCATCAGCGCGCAGGTGCCGCGCATCCTGCTTGAGGAAGGCCATCCGGACGCCGTGACCTGGGCGATTGAACAGGGGGCCGTGGGCGGCATGCCGCTCACCGATTTCGCCTTCGGCTGCGCCTCCAATGCGGATGCCTATGTGCCCTCGCCGCAGCAGTTCATCTACTTTCAAGGCGCGGGCTTCGATGTCTCCTTCCTCTCCTTCCTGGAGGTCGATCTCGAAGGCAATGTGAATGTCTCCAAGCTCGGCAAGAAGCCCTATCTGACGGCCGGCTGCGGCGGGTTTGTCGATATCACGGCGCATGCGAAGAAGATCGTCTTCTCCGGCTGGTTCGAGGCGGGCGCGGAGATCGTACTGAGCGACAGCGGCATCCGCGTCGCAAAACCCGGCAAGTTCACCAAGATGGTCGAGCGGGTCGAACACGTCACCTTCTCCGGCAACCGCGCCCGGGCGCAGGGGCAGGACGTGCTCTATATCACCGAGCGATGCGTCATGCGGCTTGGCGATGGCGGGCTGGTCGCGACCGAAATCATGCCGGGCATCGATGCTGAGGCCGATATCGTCGGCGCATCGCAGGGCCGGGTGCGCGTCGCCGAAAACGCCACGACCATGCCGGCGAGCCTCTTTGCCACCCAGCCGATGGGGTGGACGCCATGAGCGACGTTCATCTCGACATTCGCGGCCGCATCGCGGAAATCCGGCTCGATAATCCGTTGAAGCTCAATGCCTTCACGGTCGACATGCTGGCGCGGCTCGCCGCCCATCTCGACACGATCGAACGAGACGCGCAGATCGCCTGCGTCCTCGTCACCGCCGAGGGCGAGAAGGCCTTCTGCTCGGGCGCCGATATCAACGGCTGGGGCGATCTGACGCCGGCCGAATTTGCCCGCCACTGGGTGCGCGGCGGCCACCGCATCTTCGACCGGCTGGCGCGGCTCTCCAAGCCGACGATTGCCGTGCTGAACGGCCACGCCTTCGGCGGCGGCCTGGAACTGGCCGCCGCCTGCGACATCCGCGTGATGACACCACGGGCGACGATTGCGCTGCCCGAGGCGGCTGTCGGCATCGTGCCCGGCTGGTCGGGCACGCAGCGCCTCGCGCGGCTTCTGCCCGAGCCGGTGCTGAAGGAAATGGCGCTCTTCGGCCGCCGCATCAGCGCGGAGCGTGCGCTGCAATTCGGCTTCGCGGCCGAGGTTGGCGAGGATGTCCGTGCGCTGGCCGAAACGATTGCCGCGCGCGTGACGGAACTTTCGCCGCGCGCCGTTGAGATTGCCAAATCCATGATCCATGCCGCTCGGGATGAAGATGCCGGCGCGATGATCGAGGCGCTGGGCAGCGCCGCCATTTCCGCCAGTGACGACCGCAATGAAGGCGTTGCCGCCTTCAGGGAAAAGCGCAAACCCACATTTTCCGGACAATGATCATGAATGACCTGACCATCATCACCACCGCCAGCATCGCGCTTCCGGCAAGCCCGTTCGAAGGCCGCCATTTCATCGATGGCACATGGTGCGACAGCGCCAATGGCGAAACGTTTGAGCGCATCTCGCCCTCGCATGGCGTCGTCGTCAGCCGTTCGGCCAAGGGCGGACGCGAGGATGCGGAACGCGCCATCGCCGCCGCCCGAAAGGCCTTCGATGTCGGCATCTGGAGCCGCATTTCCGGCAAGGAGCGGGCGACCGTGCTGCTCAAGGTCGCCGATCTGATCGAGGCCAATGTCGAGCGCATGGCGATCCTCGAAACGCTGGAAAGCGGCAAGCCGATCACCCAGGCCCGCGGCGAAGTTTCGGGTGCCGCCGATCTCTGGCGCTATGCCGCGTCGCTTGCCCGCACGCTTCATGGCGACAGCCATAATTCGCTGGGTGAGCAGATGCTTGGCGTCGTGCTGAAGGAGCCGATCGGCGTCGTCTCGATCATCACGCCGTGGAACTTCCCCTTCTGGATCCTCAGCCAGAAGCTCCCCTTCGCGCTCGCCGCCGGTTGCACCTGCGTCATCAAGCCGTCCGAAATGACGCCGTCCACGACGGTCATGCTGGCAGATCTCCTCGTGGAGGCCGGCCTTCCCGCCGGCACCGTCAACATCGTGCTCGGCTTCGGCCAGCCGGTGGGGCAGGTGATGGCGGAGCACGCGCAGGTCGACATGGTGACCTTCACCGGCTCGACGGCGGTCGGCAAGGCGATCATGGCGGCCGCATCGGGAACGCTGAAGAAGGTGGCGCTGGAACTGGGCGGCAAGAACCCGCAAGTGATCTTCCCCGATGCCGATCTCGACTCCGCCGCCGATGCCGTCACCTTCGGCGTCTATTTCAATGCCGGCGAATGCTGCAATTCCGGCAGCCGTATCATCGTGCATGAGGATATCGCCGAGGCTTTCGTTTCCCGCGTCGTGGCGCTGTCGAAGAAGGTCGCCTTTGGCGATCCGCTCAATCCGGATACGCAGGTTGGCGCGATCATCTCGTCCGCGCATCAGGAAAAGATCGACGGCTATGTCCGCGCTGCCGTCGCGGCGGGCGCGAAGGTTCAGCTCGGCGGCGCGACGCTGCCGATCGCCGAACTGCCGGGCCGTTTCTACCAGCCGACCGTCGTCACCGGCGTGACGTCCGACATGCCGATCGCGCGCGAGGAGGTCTTCGGCCCGGTTCTCTCGGTGCTGACCTTCCGCACGCTCGACGAGGCGATCGATCTGGTCAACGACGCACCCTATGGTCTCTCGGCCGGCGTCTGGAGCGAGAATGTCCATACCTGCCTTGAATTTTCACGCCGCGTGCAGGCCGGAACCGTCTGGACCAATACCTGGATGGACGGCTTCCCCGAACTCACCTTCGGCGGGTTCAAGCAAAGCGGCCAGGGCCGCGAAATCGGCCCCTACGGCCTCGACGAATTCCTGGAAGTCAAAACCGTCGTCATGCGGATCGGCCGGACGAGGCCGAACTGGGTGAGGGCCTGATTGGCCGAAGGAACGCATCAAGTCACGCAACGCATCACCAAGGAGGAGGAGTACATGCGTAGCTTTATCAAGACGGCACTGGCCAGTGCGGCCGTGCTCGCAGCAACCACCACACTGTCTTATGCGACCGATGTCGAGGTTCTGCACTGGTGGACCTCGGGGGGCGAGGCGGCAGCGCTTAACGTGCTGAAGGACGACCTCAAGGCCAAGGGGATCGGCTGGGTCGATATGCCGGTCGCCGGCGGCGGCGGGGAGGCTGCCATGACGGCGCTGCGCGCCCGTGTGACGGCCGGCAATCCGCCGACGGCCGTGCAGATGCTCGGTTTCGACATTCTCGACTGGGCGCAGCAGGGCGCGCTCGGCAATCTTGACGCCGTGGCCTCCAAGGAGGGCTGGGACAAGGTCGTGCCGGCAGCACTGCAGAAGTTCTCCAAGTATGACGGCCACTGGATTGCAGCGCCGGTCAACGTGCATTCGACCAACTGGATCTGGATCAGCAAGGCAGCGCTCGACAAGACCGGCCTGAAGGCGCCGGAAAACTGGGATCAGCTGATCGCCGTTCTCGACAAGATGAAGGCCAATGGCATCACGCCGCTTGCCCATGGCGGCCAGCCCTGGCAGGAAGCCACGATCTTCGACGGCGTCGTGCTCTCCGAAGGCACGGATTTCTACAAGAAAGCTTTTGTCGATCTCGACCCGGCGACGCTCGGCGGCGACAAGATGGCGGAGGCCTTCACCCGGCTCCTGAAGCTGCGCACCTATGTGGACGACAACTTCTCCGGCCGTGACTGGAACCTTGCCTCTGCCATGGTCATCAACGGCAAGGCGGGCATGCAGATCATGGGTGACTGGGCAAAGGGCGAGTTCCTGAAGGCCGGCCAGAAGCCGGGCACGGACTTCGTCTGCATCCGCTTCCCCGGCACGCAGGGCGCCGTCACCTTCAATTCCGACCAGTTCGCGATGTTCAACGTGAAGGGCGACGACAAGATCAAGGCACAGGTGGAAATGGCCTCCTCCATCGAGAGCCCGAAGTTCCAGTCGGCCTTCAACGTGGTCAAGGGTTCCGTTCCGGCCCGCACCGATGTGCCGGATACCGCCTTTGACGATTGCGGCAAGAAGGGCATCAAGGATCTCGCCGAAGCCAATTCGAAGGGCACGCTGTTCGGCTCCATGGCCCATGGCCATGCGGCGCCGGCTGCGGTGAAGAGCGCTGTCTATGATGTCGTGACCAAGGCTTTCAACGGTGGCTTCAAGACCGGCAAGGATGCCGCCAAGGCACTCGCCGACGCGGTGGCTGCGGCCAAGTAGGCCTTGAACGCAAGGAGAGGGCGGCACACTGCCGCCCTCCATCTCCGCCCTTTGCGCGGAGAACTCCGGCCTCGCCGGTCAAACGACATTCCATGGGAGACCCGACATGGCCAGCTCAGCAGAGGCCGATCTTCGCACGCGCATACAGGACTGGCTGCCCAAGATCGTGCTGGCGCCGTCCTTCGCCGTGACGCTGCTCTTCGTCTACGGCTTCATTCTCTTCACCGTCTTCCTGTCGTTCACCGGCTCCAAGATGCTGCCGAACTACACGATCGTCGGCTGGGAGAATTACCGCAAGCTCTGGGCGCTCGAAAACTGGCACATCGCCATCGTCAATATCGGCATTTTTGCGAGCCTCTACATCGTCATCTGCACCGCGCTCGGACTGATGCTGGCGATCTTTCTCGACCAGAAGATCCGCGGCGAGGGCGTGCTGAGGCCCATCTATCTCTACCCGATGGCGCTCTCCTTCATCGTGACCGGGACGGCGTGGAAATGGTTCCTCGATCCGGGCATCGGGCTCGAACATGTCATGCAACTCTGGGGCTGGGAGAGCTTTTCCTTCACCTGGATCAAGGACAACAACATGGCGATCTATACGATCGTGATCGCCGCCGTCTGGCAGACCAGCGGCTTTGTGATGGCCATGTTTCTCGCGGGTCTTCGCGGCATCGACAACGAGATCCTGAAGGCGGCGCAGATCGATGGCGCCTCGAGCTTCCAGCTGTATCGCCGCATCGTCATCCCCATGCTGCGTCCGGCCTTCCTCTCGTCCTTCGTCATCCTCAGCCACCTCGCCATCAAGTCCTATGACCTCGTGATCGCGCTGACGGGCGGCGGGCCGGGACGCGCGACCGAAATGCCGGCGACCTTCATGTATTCCTACACGTTCACCCGCAACCAGATGGGCATCGGCGCGGCGTCCGCCGTTATCATGCTGATGACGATCGCCGCCATCATGGTTCCCTATCTCTATGCCGAGCTGAAGGAGAAGTCATAATGTCCGCCGTCAGCCAGGATACCGCCGTCAATACAGGCCGGATCGCCCGCACCTTCATCTATCTCCTGCTCCTGCTTTTCGCGCTGTTCTACCTGCTGCCGCTTTACGTGATGGTGGTGAACTCGCTGAAGCCGCTGTCCGAAGTCACTGGCGGCAACATGATGGCGTTGCCGCAGACATGGACGCTGGAGGCATGGAAATCCGCCTGGTCCACCGCCCAGATTGGCGTCTCGCCGACGGGTCTTGAGCCGTATTTCCTCAACTCGATCCTGATGGTCGTACCGGCCGTGGCGATCTCGACCGTGATCGGCGCGCTGAACGGCTATGTGCTGACCAAGTGGCGCTTCCGCTATGACACGATCGTCTTCGGGCTGATGCTGTTTTCCTGCTTCATCCCGTTCCAGATCGTGCTGATCCCCATGGCCATGGTTCTCGGCAAGCTGGGGCTTGCCGGCACCGTGCCGGGTCTGGTGCTTGTCCATGTCGTCTACGGCATCGGCTTCACGACGCTCTATTATCGCAACTATTACGCCACGTTCCCGACCGAGCTGGTGCGGGCAGCGCAGATCGATGGGGCCGGCTTCTTCCGCATCTTCTGGCGCATTCTGCTGCCGATCTCCGGGCCGATTACCGTCGTCTCCGTCATCTGGCAGTTCACCAATATCTGGAACGACTTCCTCTTCGGTGTCTCCTTCGGCGGCACCAGCCAGCCGATGACGGCAGCGCTCAACAACCTCGTCCAGTCCTCCACGGGCGTGAAGGAATATAACGTTCATTTCGCGGGCGCGATCATCGCCGCCCTTCCCACTCTCTTCGTCTACATCGTCGCCGGCCGCTATTTCGTGCGCGGCCTGATGGCGGGCTCTGTCAAAGGATAAGAACCATGGGCTTTCTCGACATCGCAAACGTCACCAAGTCCTATGGCAAGCTGGAAGTGCTGCATCGCGTCGATATCTCCATCGAGGAGGGCGAGTTTCTGGTTCTCGTCGGTCCGTCCGGCTGCGGCAAGTCTACTCTGCTCGGCATGATCGCGGGGCTTGAGGGGATCTCGTCCGGCAATATCTCGATCAAGGGCCGCGTCATCAACGGCGTGCATCCGTCCAAACGCAACATCGCCATGGTGTTCCAGAGCTACGCGCTCTATCCCAACATGACGGTGGCGCAGAACATCACCTTCGGCCTTGAAATGCACGGCGTGCCGAAGCCCGAGCGCGACAAGGCGCTCGGCGATGTTGCCAAACTCCTGCAGATCGACCATCTGCTCGACCGCAAGCCCGGCCAGCTCTCCGGCGGCCAGCGCCAGCGCGTCGCCATGGGCAGGGCGCTTGTGCGCGATCCGGACGTCTTCCTCTTCGACGAGCCGCTGTCGAACCTCGATGCGAAGCTGCGCGTCGACATGCGCACCGAGATCAAGAAGCTGCACGAGAAGCTGAAGACGACGATCGTCTATGTGACGCATGACCAGATCGAGGCGATGACGCTCTCGACCCGCATCGCCGTCATGTACAAGGGTTATATCCAGCAGCTCGGCACGCCGAAGGAAATCTACGACACGCCCGCCAATGTCTTCGTCGCCACCTTCATGGGCAGCCCGGCGATGAACGTGATCCCGGCCAAGGTCGTCGTGACGGACGGCATGCCCTATGCCGAGGTGAAGGATGCCAAGGGCGCGGCGCAGCACCTGCGCTTCAGCCAGCAGAACCTCACCGCCTGGGATGGCCGCGAAATCCTGCTCGGCATCCGCCCCGAGGCGATCACCGACCCGGAAGGGGCGGACCGCAAGTCCAACAATATCGTGCCGCTCATCAACGATGTCATCGTGACTGAGCCGGCGGGCTCTGACACGTTCGTCACCATGTCGCTGTCCGGCAAGGATGTCATCGCGCGCATGCGGGCCGACACCGATGTCCGCGCCGGCCAGCGTTTCGACTTCGCCGTCAACATGGACAAGGCGGTTGCCTTCGATCCCTCAACCGAGGAGCGGATCAAGCCGTGAGCGCGCCCGATATCATCATCATCGGTTCCGGAATGGGGGGCGCGACGCTCGCCGCAGCCCTTGCCACCTCCCGGCGCCGCATCCTGATCCTTGAAAAGGGCGAGCGGCTGCAACCCTCTCCCGCCGACCGGGATGCGGCCGCGATTTTCGCCCGCGGCCACTTCCGCCCCAAGGAAGAATGGCTGGACGGCGAGGGAAAGCCGTTCAACCCCGGCAACTATTACAATGTCGGTGGCAATTCGAAGTTCTACGGCGCGGTGCTCATCCGCTACCGGAAGGAGGATTTCAGTCCGCTCCGCCACATGGGCGGCACGACGCCCGGCTGGCCGCTCTCCTATGACGAGATCGAGCCCTTCTATCAGCAGGCCGAAACGCTCTATCGAGTGCGCGGTGAGCTCGGCGATGACCCGACCGAGCCGCGCCATTCCGGCGCCTATCCCTATGCACCAGTCCGTGACGAGGCCCCGATTGCCGATCTGCGCCAGCGCCTCAAACGCGTCGGCCTGCACCCGGCCTCGCTGCCGCTCGGCGTCGATATCGAGCGCTGGCTGAAGGCTGGCCAGACGACCTGGGACGCCTATCCCAACACCTGCGGCGGCAAGATGGATGCCGAAACGGTGGGGTTGGAAGAGGCGCTGAAACATCCGAACGTGGCCCTTTGGACCGGCTGCGAGGTCACGCGGCTGATTGCCGGGGCCGATGGGCGAATCACAGGCGTGGAAGTTCTGGAAGCAGGCCAGCGACAGGTGCTCAAAGCCCCGGTCATCGTGCTGGCGGCGGGCGCCGTCCGCTCGGCCTCGATCCTGCTCGCCTCGGCCAGCGAGCGCTATCCGACCGGGCTTGCCAACAGCTCCGATCAGGTCGGCCGCAATTTCATGAACCACAATTGCTCGGCCGTGCTGGCGCTGCATCCGTTCCGGAAGAACAATTCGGTCTACCAGAAGACCCTGATGGTCAACGACTTCTACCTGACCGGCGGGCCGAACGGCGAGCCGCTGGGCAATATCCAGCTTCTCGGCAAGATCACCGGCACGATCCTGAAAGCCAATTCGCCGCTGCCCGGACCGCTCGCCGACTGGATCGCGGCGCGCGCGGTCGATCTCTACGCCATGTCGGAAGACCTGCCGAACCCGCAAAGCCGCGTGACGCTGCGCAACGGCCAGATCATGCTCGACTGGAAGCGCTCCAATTGGGAGGCGCATCTGCAGCTGGTCGAGACGCTGAAGGTGCTCTTGCGCAAGGCTGGCTATCCGGTCGTGATGTCGCGTCCCTTCGACCGCCGCACCCCGTCACATCAATGCGGCACGGCGCGGATGGGCAGCGACCCCGCGAAAAGCGTCGTCAATTCCTTCGGCCGCAGTCATGACCACCGCAATCTCTTCATCGCGGATGCCTCTGTCCTGCCCACCTCGGCGGCCGTGAACCCGGCACTGACGATTGCCGCACTCTCGCTGCGCATGGCGAAGCACATTCTGGAGACGGAGGCCACGGCATGAGCCCGCTTGCTCTCATCACCGGTGGCCAGCAGGGCATCGGTTTCGGCATCGCTGAGGCGCTGGTCGCGGCCGGCTTCCGCGTCGCGCTGGTGGCGGAAGTCTCCCTGGAGGAAGAAGTCGTCGGCAAGGCATTGGCGGCATTGGGTTCCGAGGCACGCTATTTCCAGCATGATCTGCGCGACGTCGCGCATGCTGAAGCCTGCATCGCTGATGTCATCCGCGCCATGGGGCCGATCGATACGTTCGTGTCCAATGCCGGCGTGCCGGCGAAAGTGCGCGGCGACATGCTGGAGATGCTGCCCGAAAATTTCGATTTCGTCTTCGACATCAACCTCCGCGGCGCTTTCTTCCTAGCGCAAGCGGCGGCGCGGCACATGCTGACAACGGTCAGCGAACACTATCGCTCCATGCTCTTCGTCACCTCTGTTAGCGCCGACATGATCTCCATCGAGCGCGCCGAATATTGCATGTCGAAATCGGCGGCCTCGATGATGGCGCAGCTTTTCGCTGTGCGGATGGCCCCGCATCAGATCGGCGTCTTCGATCTTCGCCCCGGCATCATCGAGACCGGCATGACGGCGGGCGTGAAGGACAAATATACCGCACGGATCGAGGGCGGGCTGGTGCCGGCGGCGCGCTGGGGACAGCCGGGCGATATCGGCGCGGCGGTCGTGCCGCTCGCCACCGGGCAATTCAGTTTCGCAACCGGTGCCGTGATCCCGGTCGACGGCGGCCTCTCGCTGCCGAGACTCTAGATTTTTGCGCAATTCCAAACGTGAAACCGGTTCCCGCTTTCGCTGGAATTGCTTGTAGGAGTTAAAGACAAAAATGCAGACCTCTTACGATTTCATCATCTGCGGCGGCGGGTCGGCCGGGTCGGTTCTGGCGGCGCGGCTTTCCGAAAATCCCAAGGCGCGCGTGCTGCTGCTGGAGGCTGGCGGGCGCGACTGGCACCCGTTCTACCACATGCCGGCGGGTTTTGCGAAAATGACCAAGGGCATCGGCAGCTGGGGCTGGCACAGCGTGCCGCAGAAGCACATGAACAACATGGTCATCCGCTACACCCAGGCCAAGGTGCTGGGCGGCGGCTCGACCATCAATGCGCAGATCTACACGCGCGGCAATGCGCTTGACTATGACGACTGGCGGCAGATAGGCTGCGAGGGCTGGTCCTACGAAGACGTACTGCCTTATTTCCGCAAGGCGGAAGACAACGACACCTATGACAACCGCTATCACGGCAAGGGCGGCCCGCTCGGCGTCAGCAAGCCGGCGGCACCGCTGCCGATCTGCGAGGCCTATTTCAGGGCCGCAGGCCAGCTCGGCATTCCGACAAACGAAGACATGACCGGCGAGAAGCAGGATGGCGTCGGCTATTACCAGCTGACCCAGCGCAACGTCCGCCGCTCCTCCGCCTCGGTTGCCTATCTCAATCCGGCCCGCAACCGGCCGAACCTGACGATCAGGACCGGCGCGCAGATCCTGCGCGTGCTCGTCGAGAACGGCAAGGCCGTGGGCGTCGAGGTGGCTGGCGAGGGGATTGTGCGCGCCGATGTCGAGGTCCTCATGTCCTCGGGTGCGATCGGCAGCCCGCGTCTGCTGATGCTATCCGGCATCGGCCCGGCGGATCACCTGCGCTCGCTGGGCTTGCCCGTCGTCTACGACCAGCCGGGCGTCGGCTCCAACCTGCAGGACCATGTCGATCTCTTCGTCATTGCCGAATGCACAGGTCCGCATACCTATGACCGCTATGCCAAGCCGCATCTGTCGGTGCTCGCCGGCCTGCAATATCTGCTGCAGAAAAAGGGGCCGGTCGCCTCCAGCCTCTTCGAGACGGGCGGCTTCTGGTATGCCGACCGGGAAGCCCGCTCGCCGGACATCCAGTTCCATCTCGGCCTCGGCTCGGGCATCGAGGCCGGCGTTGCGGCGATGGAGAATGGCGGCGTGACGCTGAATTCCGCCTATCTGCGCCCCCGCTCGCGCGGCACAGTGCGCCTTGCTTCCTCCGATCCGTTCGCCGCCCCGCTGATCGACCCGAATTACTGGGCCGACCCTTACGACCGAGAGATGTCCATTCGGGGTCTCAAGCTCGCTCAGGAGATCATGCGGCAGGATGCGCTGAAGCCCTATGTGAAGGCCGAGCGCCTTCCGGGGCCGGAGGTAAGGACGGACGAAGATTACTTCAACTACGCCTGCCGCCACGCCAAGACCGACCATCATCCCGCCGGCACCTGCCGCATGGGCCCCGATCCGGCCGCCGTCGTCGATCCGCAACTGCGCTTCAACGGCATCGAGCGCCTGCGTGTGGTCGATGCCTCGATCATGCCGACGCTGGTCTCCTCCAACACGAATGCGCCGACGATCATGATTGCGGAAAAGGCTGCCGACATGATCCGCGCCGCCCATGGCCTCTGAGAGGAACGCCGAAATGATGATCCGCCATATCGTTCTCATTCGCTTTCGAACGGACGTGACCGAACCCCAGATCGCCGCCCTTTTCGCCGAGCTTGAGGAGATCCGCACCAAGATTTCCGGCGTGCTCGCCATCACCTCCGGTCGCAGCGAGAGCCCGGAAAAGATCGAGCGCGGCTACTTGCACGGCTTCGTCGTCGATTTCGATAGCTGGGCGGCGCTCGAAGCCTATCAGACCCATCCCGACCACAAGGCGCTCGGCGCGAAGCTGGTCGCTCATGCGCAAGGCGGGCTCGACGGCATTCTCGTCTTCGATCTTCCGGTCAACGAATAGGAGCGCCCCCATGCTGAAACTGCCGAAGGCCGATCACACGCTCGAAGCCTATGCGCTCACCGGAACGCCGCTGACGCCACGGGCGCCGCGCGTGCCCTTCACCCGCACCGCCTTTGCCGCCGCCCATGTCGTCTCCGATCCCTTGCGTGAGCGCAGCCCGTGGGACACGCGGCCGGCCGTCGACTGGGACGCGACGCTCGCCTTCCGGCAGGGGCTCTGGGACCAGGGTCTTGGCCTTGCCGAAGCTATGGATACCGCCCAGCGTGGTATGGGCGTGGACTGGCTCACCGCGAAGGAACTGATCGAGCGAACCATGGCCGCCGCCAAGGCGCATGCGCTGCAGCCGCGCGTCGCCTGCGGCGCGGGCACGGATCATGTGGCACTCGCCGATCTCCGGGACACCGACGCGATCCTCGCCGCTTACGAAACACAGGCCTCTGCCATCGAAACGGCGGGCGGTCAGCTCATCCTCATGGCCTCGCGTGCTTTCACGGCCATCGGGGCAGGTCGCGACATCTACCGCAAAGTCTATCGCCGGCTGATCGATGGCGCGGCCGAGCCCGTCATCCTGCACTGGCTGGGCGACATGTTCGATCCGGCGCTTTCCGGCTATTGGGGTACGAATGATGTCGCGGACGCCAGTGATTTTGTACTGGATCTGATCGGCGAAAATCCGGCCAAGGTCGATGGCATCAAGATCTCGCTGCTGGACCAGGCGTATGAAGAAGCCTTCCGGGCGCGGCTGCCCGCTGGTGTGCGGCTCTATACTGGCGATGACTTCAACTATGCGGCGTTGATCGAAGGCGACGAGCAGCACTATTCCCATGCCCTTCTTGGCATTTTTGCTGCCATCGCGCCGGCGGCAAGTCAGGCACTTGAGGCGCTGGCTGAGGGCGACAGCGAGACCTATCACAGGCTCTTCGCGCCGACCGTGCCGCTCAGCCGCGAGATCTTCCGTGCGCCAACACGGTTCTACAAGGCGGGCATTGCGTTTCTCGCCTGGCTCAACGGATACCAGACGCATTTCATCATGCCGGCCGGATTCCAGTCGAGCCGCGACATCACGCATTATGCGCAGGTTTTCCGGCTGGCGGATCAGGCGGGGCTTCTCATAAAGCCCGATCTCGCCGTCCACAGGATGCTAACCTTGCTTGCGCTCCACGGAATCGAATAGGGTCGGCTGATGGAGCGCAGACCGACCATCGTCGATGTGGCGCGCGAGGCGGGGGTGTCGAAATCGACCGTCAGCCTCGTGTTGCAGCAAAGCCCGCTGGTGCGGGAGGAGAAGCGCGTTCTGGTCCGCGAGGCGATGGACAGGCTCGGCTATGTCTACAATCGCTCGGCCGCCAATCTGCGCTCGGCCAATGTCGGTCTGATCGGGGTCGTCATCAACGATCTCAGAAATCCCTTCTTCACGGAATTTGCCACCTCGCTGCAGATGGCGCTGTCGGCGCGTGGCTATGCGACCGTGCTTGCCAATACGGATGAAGACCCCGCCATCCAGGCACAGGTCGTTTCCGCCATCATCGAGCATGGCGTTTCGGCACTGATCATCTCGCCGGCCTATGGCGAGGAGGCCGCGACCTTTGACGCGATCGCGCGGGCCAATATTCCGACCATGCAGGTGCTGCGCAAGATCGATCCGCGCATCGAGCTTTTCCCCTTCTCTGCGCCCGACTATCTCTCCGGCAGCCGTCTCGCCGCGGAGCATCTGGTGAAGGGCGGCGCGCGACGCGTCGCTTTCGTCGGTGGGCTCGAGGGGCGGGCAGTCGCGCAGGAGCGCATGTCCGGCTATTTCGAGGTGATGGCGGAGGCCGGCATCGAGCCCTTCGTGCTGCCGGGTCGCGCCAGCCGCGCCTTCGGCCACGAGGCGGCGGCGATCCTGACCCGGGATCATCCGGATATCGATGCGGCCATCTGTTTCTCCGACCTCGTGGCGCTCGGCCTGCTCTCGGGCTGCGCGCGCATCGGCCGCAAGGTGGGCGAGGATTTCCGCATCGTCGGCTTCGACGATATCGAGGAATGCGCACAGGTCTATCCGCCGCTCACCACGGTGCGGTGCGATATTGCCGGATTTGGCGAGGCCGTCGCCTCGACTGTGCTCAACTGGCTCGAAGACAACCAGGCTCCGATCAATGACCATCGTACGCCCGTGGAACTGATCGTGCGGGATTCCAGCGGCGGTAGGGTCAACGCATGACAACGGAAGCTTTTCTCCGGCAACTCTTCGACAAGGCGGTGGAGGTGGCCGATCCCATGCGCTCGCTCGCCCGCTTCCTACCCAGGCGGCCGCAAGGCCGGTTGATCGTCGTCGGCGCCGGCAAGGCGAGCGCCCGCATGGCCGAGGCAGTCGAGGCGGCGTGGGGGCCTTGCGAGGGGCTGGTCATCACCCGTTATGGCTATGGCCGGCCCTGCCGCGGCATCGAGATTGTGGAGGCGGCGCATCCCGTGCCGGACGAGAGCGGGCTCAAGGCGACGGCCCGCATGCTCGATCTTGTGAAGACGGCAGGGGAGGGTGATTTCGTCCTCGCGCTCATTTCCGGTGGTGCTTCTGCGCTGCTGGTCGCCCCCGCCGAAGGGGTCAGCCTCGCCGAGAAGCAGGCGGTCAATGCAGCCCTGCTCGCCTCCGGCGCGCCAATCGACAAGATGAACACCGTGCGCAAGCACCTGAGCCGCGTGAAGGGTGGACAGCTGGCCGCCGCTGCCTATCCGGCGCGCATGCTCTCGCTTCTGATTTCCGACGTGCCGGGCGACGATCCGGCCTTCATCGGCTCCGGCCCAACCGTTGGCGATGTGTCCGCGCCGGACGAGGCGCTGGCGATCCTGAAACAGTGGAAGGTTGAGGTTCCGGCAAGCGTCCGGGCCGCCCTTGCCGCGCCTCCACGGGTTCTGACGCCGCAAGATCCGCGCGTTTCCCGCGTCGAAAACGTCATCTATGCCGCGCCGAAACAGTCGCTCACGGCGGCTGCCGCACTGGCTGAAAGCGCGGGCTACGATGTGCGCCTGCTCGGCGATGCGCTGGAAGGCGAAGCCCGTGATGTGGGACGCGCGCAGGCGGAACTTGCCCTCAAGATCCGCGCTTCGCTTCACCCAGGGGATCGCCCCGTTCTCCTGCTGTCCGGCGGCGAACTGACCGTGACCCGGCGCGGCAATGGTGTCGGCGGACCGAACGCCGAATTCTGCCTCGCCCTGGCGCTCGCGCTGAACGGGGAGGACGGCATTCACGCAATTGCCTGCGATACTGACGGCGTCGATGGCGCGGCGGAGGTGGCGGGTGCGGTCATCGGACCGCAAACGCTTGGATTGGCCAGCGCTGCCGGTTTCGATCCGCAGGCGGCCCTTGCCGCCAACGATGCCCACAGCTTCTTCGCCGCGATCGGCAGTCAGGTCGTGACAGGCCCGACGCTGACCAATGTCAACGATTTCCGTGCGATATCCATTGGTCGCTGATCGGTATCCGATCGGTGTCCGATGCCTCAGGGCACGGCGGACGGTTGCAATTGGCTCCGATTGCGATAGCCATTGAGGCCGTCAAATGTCACAGCTCGAAATGATATGAAGCCGTAACAGCCCGGATAATATTGCCCGCCATTTTGCCCTGCAGGAATAGCATGACCCCGACAGAAAGCTTTCCGTCCGATATCTATGCCATTGCCGATATTCATGGACTTGCCGACCTTCTCGAAGCCATGCTGGGTTACATCGCGGCGGTCTCGAAAGATGATCAATCCCCTCCCGTCGTGCTTTTCCTGGGAGATCTGATCGATCGCGGCCCTCACAGTCCGAAGGTCCTTGATCAGGTTTACTCGACGCTCGACCGTTATCCCGGTTCTCGGCTCATTCTCGGCAACCACGACTTCTACCTGCGTGAACTCCTGAGAGGCACTCTCACCGATGAGGACGCCATCAACTGGATGGACTGGGGCGGTGTCGCAACCGTATGCGCCTATTCTGATCACCCGGTTCCTGATTTCAAAAACATCGCCGCTGACATTCGCCGCGGTTTCCCCCATCATGCGGACTTGCTGGAAAACGCACTGACCTTCAAGGAGATGGGACGCTTCTGCTTCGTTCATGCCGGAATCCGCCCCGGCGTCCAGCTCGCCAGTCAAAGCGAACACGATTTGCGATGGATCCGCGCCGGCTTTCTGGACCACATGGACCTATTTGACCATGTCGTTTTACACGGCCACACGATCACCAAATCGCTCAGACCCGAAGTCTATGAAAATCGCATTGCATTGGATACCGGCGCCTATCGGACCGGCAGACTGAGTGCTGCGGTCATTCGGCGTGATGAGCTTTCCCACTTCGTCTGTACCGAACTCACCGAAACCGGTAGGATTGAGGTCGGTGAGTGGCAGCCTGATCTGAAAGCAGCTGCAGACCGATTTTTCCCGGCTTTCTAAAAATTGCGTTGCACCAAAGATCGGAAATAAATCAGAAGACACTTGGATTACGAAGGCGCGCCGGCAGTTCATATCCCTTCAAAGCGGAGACGGGCGGCAGGCCATTGGCATGCGCAGATTGTAAGGATGGGAAAAGTATCGTAGTGCGATGAACGCCGTACACCCTCTTTTCCCGTTGGATTGCCATGGTCAAGGCCTTTGTCACGTCCGTCGACGTCGCTCAAAGAGCAGGCGTTTCGCGTTCTGCCGTCTCCCGGACATTCACGGAGGGCGCCAGCGTCTCGCCTGAGGTGCGCCGCAAGGTGCTTCAGGCCGCTCAGGAACTGGGTTATCGCGTCAACAGACTTGCCCAAGGCCTCAATAATTCCTCGTCCAATCTCGTTGGCGTGGTTGGGGCGAACCTTTCCTTGCCCTTCATGGCAAAGCAGCTGGATATGCTCAGCATCGGATTGCTGCGGCGCGGCCTGCAATGCCTGCTTCTGAATGCTGCGGATGCACGCAGTGACATTGCACCTCTCATCGAACTGATTTTCGAGTTTCGGGCGCGCGCGATTGTCGTCCTCTCGGGCGAGCCACCGATGTCAATCGTGGATGAATGTCTTGCCAATGGCGTTAAGCTCATCGTCATCAACAGACAGCTCGCCCGGTCCGACACCGATATCATCCTCAGCGACGACATTGCCGGCGCAACGCTTGCGGCAGAACGCCTGAAGGCGGCGGGATGCCGAAAGGTCGCCGTCGTGACAAGTGGATCGGGAACGCCGACCCAGTTGCGCCGGTGCAAGGCATTTTCCGACGTCATGACCGCCGCCGGCACGGATATCGTCGTCTGGCATGATGGCCCGACAACCTATGAGACGGGACTGAAGGCCGCCCGGGAGCTCCTGTCTGACCGACAGATTGATGGAGCGTTTTGCGTGACGGACATCATGGCCATCGGCTTTCTCGATGGCGCCCGAAACGACATGGGGCGCCGCGTGCCCGAAGATCTGTCCGTCATCGGCTTTGACGACATTCCGCAGGCCTCCTGGCGAAGCTACGAACTGACGACGATCTCGCAGTCGTTCGAAGTCCTGACGGAGGCCGTTCTGGCGGCGCTCGATCATGAGCTTGGTCAGTCCGTCATCACCAACGTCCCCGTGGCCCTTATCGAACGCAGCACCGTCCGGCGCTGACGCCCCTTCGGTCCAGCCCGAACTTTTTCCGTCCCGTAAGAGATACGCGCTTGCAATGAATGAACACGTGTGCAAATTTGCACACGTGTTCAAGGGAGAGGAATGCGCATGCCTTCAGCAATGTCCTATACGAACGATCTGGATGGTCGCGCGCAGTTGTGCCGTGATGTCATTCTCTCTGCCGGAGCCCTGGTCCTTGAGGGCTTTGAGAATGGCAGGGCGGCTGACTTCTCGATGAAGGGACCGCAGGATTACCTCACGGAAACCGACGCGGCCTCCGAAGCGCATATCCGGCAGCGCATTGCTTCAGCCTTTCCGGATGACAGCTTCTTTGGCGAGGAGGGCGGCGGGGATATCCGCGAGCGGGTCTGGGTGGTCGATCCGATTGACGGTACTGCCAATTTTGCCCGCGGCATTCCGCATTTCTGCATTTCCATCGGCTATGTGGAGGAAAATGTCGCCAAGCTTGCGGCGATCTACAATCCGGCGCTGGACGAGCTGTATTTTTGCCGGGCCGGCGAGGGAGCGACCCGCAACGGCCAGCCGATCTCGGCAGCCCGGACGGCTCGCTTCGACATGGCATCCGTCGAGCTGGGCTGGTCGACCCGTATCCCCAACGCACAGTATCTTGAGGCAATGACGCGGCTTCTGGACAAGGGGGCGAATGTCCGGCGGGCAGGCTCCGGTGCCATGGCGCTGGCCTATGTCGCGGATGGCCGCTCGGATGCCTATGTCGAACTGCACATGAATTCGTGGGATTGCGTGCCGGGCCTGCTGCTGGTGGCGGAAGCGGGCGGACGCGTCTGCCCCTTCTTCGAAATCGGGTCTTTGCAGACTGGCGGCGCTGTTCTTGCAAGCGCGCCCGCCATCGCCGATGGCGTCAGCGACGCGGTCGGCATCGTGCTGGCTGAGCCGCTGGGCAGGCGCGAGAGGCACCACGCTGCCTGAAGAGGAGGGGATCGCGCCACAATCGCGATCTGCGACATAAACGGCTTGGAGCGCCGTCTGGGAGGAGAGACAGAGTGACCCTATTTTCAGAAACAGCCAGTCGCGATAGCCGACGCTGGATGCGGCGTGCAGCGGATTTTGTCTCTGCGCCGGAGCGGTTGATCGCGCTCGGCCTTGCCATCCTGCTGGGGCTCCTTGTTATCGTACCGCTGTTCCAGCTGGTGCGGGAGACGATCACCGTACAGCCTTATGATTCTGCCTATTTGCCCGGGCGACAGCCGGGAGAACTGACGCTTTTTCATTATGAGCGCGTCTTTGGCGGCCGGCTTTCCTGGGCCCTGTTCTACAAGCCGTTCATGAACTCGCTCGTCACGGCGTTCGGGGCAACGATCATCTGCCTGGCGCTGGGAGCCCTCCTTGCGTGGATCGTCGTGCGCACCAACGTGCCCTATCGCGAGTTCGTCAACACGGCGGTCGTCCTGCCCTATATGCTGCCGTCCTGGGTGATGGCGCTCGCCTGGGTCACCTTTTTCAAGAATGACCGGGTGGGCGGAGCGTCCGGCGTCTTTGCCTATCTCTTCGGCGTGCAGCCCCCCGACTGGATCGCCTTTGGCGGAATTCCCATCATCATCTGCCTGTCCCTGCATTATTATGTCTACGGGTTCCTGATCATTTCCGGCTCGCTTGCCACGGTGGACAGCCAGCTCGAAGAGGCGGGTGCCATTGCCGGCATGTCCCGGCTGCGGCAGTTCGTCTCCATCACGGCACCGCTCGTTCTTCCGGCCGTCGGCTCGGCCGTCGTCATGACCTTCATCCGGGTTATCGGATCCTTCGGAACGCCCGCGGTTCTCGGCATGCCCATCCGGTATTTCGTACTGCCGACGCAGATCTACGCCGCGATCGGGTCGCGCAATGTCGGAGACGGCTATCTTCTGGCGCTCGTGCTGGTGGTGATGGCCATTCTGTTCATCTGGATCAACCAGCGCATGATCGGCGTGCGCAAGAGCTTCGTCACCATGTCCGGCAAGGGGTTTCGCCGGCGCGAAATCGATCTCGGCCGTGCACGGTGGCTGGTCTTCGCCTTTGTCGTGGGGCTCATGTGCTTGACCGTGGTCTTGCCGCTTGGATTGCTCGTGCTCCAGTCGCTTTCGCGTACCGCCGGCAATTATGACCTGTCCAATCTGACCCTGCATTACTGGATTGGTGCACGCGGCGGCGTCAATGCGATCTATGCGGGCGTCTTTCAGAACCCGCAGATCCTGCACGCGGCCTGGAACAGCCTCAGCCTGGCATTCTTCACGGCTCTTGCCACCGGCATTCTCGGCTTCCTCATCGGTTACGTGGTGGTGAAGACACGTGGAAGCCTGTCGTCGCGGGCGCTGGAGATGGCAGCCTTCCTGCCTTACATCTTTCCGGCGGTGGCATTTGGCGCCATCTATATCGGCATGTTCTCGCGACCGGTCGGACCCATCCCGGCCCTTTACGGGACGTTTGCGCTGCTGGTTTTGATCGCGGCGGTGAAAAACCTGCCCTATACCTCGCGCACCGGCATCGCCGCGATGCTGCAGATCGACAAGTCTCTCGAAGAATCCGCACGCGTGCAGGGCATTGGCTGGATCAGCCGTGTTCGCCACATCGTGGCACCTCTTGCCGCTTCGGGACTGGTCTCCGGCATGCTGTTGAGTTTCATCGGCACGATGCGCGAGCTGTCGCTGATCATCCTGCTTGTCACGCCGTCGACGGCAGTGCTGGCAAGCGTGATCTATACCTACCAGACCGATGATGTCCCCCAGCTGATCGGAGCGGCAACGCTGCTGCTCGTTGCTCTGGTCGTGGGCTGCAACATCCTGTTCAGGCTGGTTTTCCGCAATACGAAGATGGGGTTCGCTTGAGGAGGCGACCGTGCAACAGGGAGGAAGAGTTCACATGAAAATGCTTAGGAAACGGGTGGCGATCGCCACATTCGCATGCCTTATTGGTACCGCGGCCTGCGCGCAAGATGCGGCCTTCGATACCTGGCTGAAGACGGCAGAGCTTGGCGTCCACCAGCCCAAGGACGAGAACTGGGACGAGATCGTCAGGAAGGCCAAGGCGGAAGGCGAGGTCACCATCTATTCCTCCTCCTCGACCGTCAATGCGCTGGCCGAGGACTTCATGAAGCTTTATCCGGAGATCAAGGTCAACGCCTATGATCTCGGCTCGGAAAAGACGATCGAGAAAGTGGTGCGCGAACAGCAGGCGGGCATTTTTGCCGTGGATGTGGTCAACACGGCCGGCACCGCCCAGATGTTCTACGACCTCCTGCCCAACCATCGCATCGTCAATTATGTGCCGCGTTACCTGGAGGACAAGATCCCGGTCGACCTGCGCGAGCCGCTGCTGACGCAGGTGATCGAAGCCACGGTGCTCATGTACAATGCCGACACCTACAAGGATGCGCCGCCGGTCACCAATGTGTGGCAGTTGACGGAACCGGCCTGGAACAAGCGTTTCGCGATGAAGAGCCCGCTTGGCTCTCTGACATCGCTGGCGCTTTTGACCTCGATCGTCGAGCACGCCGACGATTTTGCCAAATCCTACGAAAAATATGCCGGAAAGCCGCTCGTCCTGTCCGACGGCATCGAAAATGCCGGCTATGAATTCCTGCACCGCCTCCTGAAGAATGACCTTGTCATCTACGATTCCGGCTCAAAGCTTGCGACGGCCTCCGGGCTGAAGGGACAGGCAAAGCCGCCGATCACCTTCTCCAGCATGCATTACATCAACAAGAACGGCAGCGACGATTATGCCAATGCCGTTCTCTATGACATCGATCCGGCCGGTGTCTTTGCCTATTCGACCTATGTGGCGATTGCCGGTCAGTCGGCGCATCCGAATGCGGCTAAACTGTTCATCGCCTTCCAGATGGGATCAAGGGACCTGACCCCCGACACCAAACTTGAAAAGCCCTATCGCGATGGCGAAAGCCTGAAGAAGCTGCAGGGCATGGCCGCCTATTTCAAGGTGGGCACGTTCTCGCCGCGCACGGATGTGCCGCTGCCCAAGGGTGGAGAGAACTGGCCGAAAGTTCGCAAGATTTTCGGATCGGCTGAATATCAGCGCGACCATGTCGCTCAAGTCAACGATTTCTGGGTGGTCGAAACCAGCAACTGAGGAAAACCGGAGCGCCGGGTTGCCGTGATGCAACCCGGAAAGCCTGGGGAGGAAACCTGATGAACGAAGTGTCCCTGAAAGGCATCACAAAATACTACGGCTCTCACCTGGCCATACCGCCGCTCGATCTCGAAATCCCGAAGGGCAAGTTCGTGACGCTGCTCGGGCCATCGGGCTGCGGCAAGACCACGACGCTGCGCATCATTGCGGGGCTCGAACAGCCCTCCGGCGGCGAGCTGACGCTTGCGGGAAAAACGGTTTACTCCGGACGCGACGGCAGCTTCGTGCCGCCGGAAAAGCGGGGTCTCGGCTTCATCTTCCAGAGCTATGCGCTCTGGCCGAACATGAAGGTCGACAAGAACATCACGCTTGCGCTGCAGCAGGCAAAGCGGCCGAAAGAGGAGATTGCCGCACGGCTTTCCGAGGCGCTGAAGAAGGTGCAACTCGAACACTATGAAGACCGCTTCCCGTCGGAACTTTCCGGCGGCCAGCAGCAGCGTGTTGCCGTTGCCAGATTGATTGCCGCCCGCAACTCCATCCTGCTGATGGACGAGCCGCTGTCCAATCTCGATGCGGTATTGAGAACGGAAATGCGAACGGAACTGAAGCGCCTGTCGCGGGATCTTGGCGCGACCACGGTCTACGTGACGCATGATCAGGTCGAGGCGCTGACCATGTCCGATATCATCGTGGTGATGAAGGACGGCGTCATCCAGCAGATCGGCAGCCCCTACGAAATCTACCATGAACCGGCCAACCTGTTTGTGGCCGAATTCATCGGCGATCCCCGGATCAACGTCTTTGAAGGCATTCTCGAGCAAAGAGCCGGCAGAAGCATATTGAAGCTTCACGGGATTGAGGTCGTGCTCGAACAGGTCACAGGCCCGGCGTCACGGGCGATGACCTGTTCGAGCACGACC
>NZ_VJMG01000014.1 GCF_007004135.1 Affinirhizobium straminoryzae | reverse complement strand
ACCTTCTGCTGGTTGCCACCCGACAGGGACAGAATGGGATTGGCCATATCGGGCGTTCTGATCGCCATACGTGCTTTCCACGCGCTACCCAGCGCCGTTTCCTCGCCGCGCCCGATGGTGGCCAAACGCGACAGAGCGCCAAGATCACCGATCGAGAGATTGCGCAGGATGCTCCACAGCGGAAAGGTGCCATTCAGCGAACGGTCACCGGCCACGAAGGCAACTTCCTGCGGGCGCTTCGGGAGCCAGTTGGACGCCCGATTGCGAAAGAGCGACAGCAGAATGTCGGTCTGCCCATGCCCGCCAAGCCCCGCAAGGCCGATGATTTCGCCCTTGCGCGCGCAAAACGCTGCCGACGCCCCTTTGGCGACCGGCATGGTAACCGCGAGTTCGGCCTTCGAAAGGTCACGCGTGCCGGACCGGACCTTTTCCTTCACGACACTCCCCATGGCTTCCACGAGACTTTTGACCGTGAAGCCGGACACGGGCCGGTTGGCGACCACCTTGCCATCCTTCATCACCACGATGCGGGTAGAGGTGGACAGGATCTCACCCAGGATATGCGAGATCAGCAGAACGGAGCCGCCGCCGGCCACATAGCGCCGTACATGCGCCATGAGTTGTTCAGCAAGCGCTGCATCCAGTGATGATGTCGGCTCGTCCAGAATGACCAGCCGCGGCGCTTCGGTGACGGACAGGAAGTTGATGGCGATTTCGACCATCTGCCTCTCCGTGATCGGCAGCTCTGCCACCGTGGCGGCACAATTGACACGGTTGCCCGGAAAGATTTCCGCAAGCTTCGCACGGATCAGCGACAGCGCCTGACGACGCCAGCCGGCACCGTTGAGCCCCTGATGCATCAGCCGGATGTTTTCGGCGACAGTCAGATTGGGGCAGAGCGACAGTTCCTGAAATACGCAGCGCACGCCGCCCGCGCGGGCCGCAGAAACACCGCCGCCGGTCGCCTCGGCGTTGCCATAGGCGAGACTGCCCTGATGCGGGGTAAGACCGCCGTTGATGACGTTGACGATGGTGGATTTGCCGGCGCCATTATGGCCAACCAACCCCAGCGCCTCGCCGGGGCGGATGTCGAGATCCACGCCATCAAGCGCGGTCACGGCACCAAAGGCAACGCGAACGGCGCGCGCTGATACCACCGGGCGCGTTTCATTGTCTGAAGTCATGGAGCGAACCATCGGGTCATGCGATTGGGGGAGGGCGGAAGCGCCAGGAGGTGCGCCTCCGCCCGCGCGGGGTGGGATCCCGCTTATTTCGCGGTGGCGATCACCTTCTGGGCGTCGGCCTGGGAATATTCGACATTCGCCACGCCGCCCTTCTGCGTCGTCTTCAGATTGTCCTCCAGCGTCGGCTGGTCGATGCGCAGGAAGGGAACCGTCAGGTCCTTCTTCACCTGCTTGCCGTCGAGGATCTGCTGCGCCACCCAGAAGGCAAGCGTCGAGACGCCGGGTGCGATCGAGACGGACATCGTCTCATAGCCAGACGCGTCCTTCTGCTTCTTCCACCACTGCAGCTCATCCTCGCGGTTGCCCATGATGATGACCGGGGTGGGGCGCTTCGCAGCCTCGAAGGCCTGCGCCGCGCCATAGCCGTCGCCGCCCTGCGTCACGACGGCTGCGATCTCCGGCAGGCTTGGCAGGATGCCGGCAACGGCACGCTGGGCCACATCCTGCGCCCAGTCGCCATGCACGGAGCCGACGATCTTGAACTGCGGAAACTGCTTGACGCCTTCGTGGATGCCGGCGGAAATCTCGTCATCAACGAAGACACCCGCAAGACCGCGAACTTCCAGCAGATTGCCTCCCTTCGGCAGGCGCTTCGACAGATATTCGACCTGGCTGCGGCCCATTTCCTTGAAATCGACCGCAATGCGCCATGCGCAGGGTTCGTTGACGATGCCGTCGAAGGAGACGACGGTGATGCCGGCATCGCAGGCAGCCTTGACAGCGCCGTTCAGCGCCGTCGGCGAGGCGGCATTCAGCACGATCGCGTCATAGCCCTGCAGGATCATGTTCTGGATCTGGGCGGCCTGTTCCGTCGCCTGGTTCTCGGCGGTCGTGAAGGCATCGGCGGAGGCAACGATACCAGCCTTGACGGCCTCCTTCGTGACCTTGTCCCAGCTCGTCAGCATGGCCTGACGCCAGGAATTGCCGGCGTAGTTGTTGGACAGTGCGATCTTCTTCTTCGCCGTATCCGCGTGAGCGGTCATCGGCAAAAGCGCGCAGGCGAAAATGGCGGCAGATGCCGCGAGCATGCTCCGAATTCTCATATTACCTCCCCAGTGCCGCCCCTTGCGGCGTGTCGACCGGGACCGCTCCTCAACGGTTTTTCCCGGCATCAAGTGGTACGGACCACTCCGATCCGTCCCAGGCAGGATGGCGCAAAGCCCCCTGCCTGTACAGGGGAAATGACCCTCCAAATCTGCGGGTTCCCGCATGTCGATTGCGAAAAGCCGCACGACAAGGCGGGCAATACAAGGCTATTGTTGCCGCGCGGAGGGAAGAGCCGCAACCTGAGACCGGTGAAGGAGGAACACCCGTGCTCGACAAGACAGCATCGCCGCTGTTCGAACAGTATGTACGCATTGCCTGGCATCTCGCTGGCAATCTGGATTTCAACTCGGCGATCCGCGCCGTTGCCGAACAGATCGCCGGAATCGTGCCGCATGACCATATGGATGTCTGCATCATCATGCCGGGCAGCCGCTTCCACATGGCCTATGAAAGCGGCTTCGAAACGGAATGGAGCCGCCGCGCCGAGGCTCCCATCGACCAGAGCCCGCTGAAGCGGCTTCTGATGGGCGAAGTCGATACCATGGTGACCGGCGATGCCATGGTCGATCCCGCCTTTCATTTCGAAGGCGCCTTCGGGCAACCGATCCTCGACCACAAGCTGAAAAGCCGCATCCACGTGGCCCTCAAGGCCCATGGTGAAACCATCGGGGCGCTGTCGATTTCGGATCGCAAGGCGGACGTCTATGACAGTGCCGATGTGGAGCGGGCGCGCTGGATCGCCGACCTGATCGCACCCTATTTCTTTGCGTTGCGCGCTTCCGACGAGGCAAGACGCGCTGCGATCGCGGAGGCGGAAACGCGCGTACGGGCCGAGGGACTGCGTGTCGGCGCCCTCAGGCTGACGGAAGCGCTGGAGACCGAGCGGCAACGCATCGGCATGGACCTGCATGACCAGACGCTGGCCGACCTGACCCGCTTTGCGCGACGACTGGAACGGTTGTCGCAGATGAAGAACGTACCGGGGGAGATGCTGGCGCCGCTGTTCCAGAGCCTGCAGCAATCCATGCGTGATCTCAGGCAGATCATCGAACAGGCACGCCCGTCGGTTCTGGAACTGTTCGGTCTGGCGGAGGCCATCGACAACCACTTGGATCGCTCCGTGCGTGACAGCGGGCTCTCGATCGACTGGGCGCTGCGCGACGACAGCGATGGCGCCATGGAGGCTCTGCCGCAACCGGTGCAGACCGCGCTGTTTCGCATTGCGCAGGAGGCGATCAACAACGCCGTGCGCCACTCCCAGGCTGGCCGCATCGATGTGCGCCTCGCCAGCGTAGCCGACCGGGTCGTGATCGAAGTCCGTGATGACGGCGTCGGTCTGCCGAGGATCGAGGAGAGGCGTGGGAGCGGCATCGAGAACATGAAGACGCGCGCCAGACTGATCGGAGCGCAGTTTACCGCGCGACGCGAGGAAAAGGCGACCGTGATTCGGGTCACGCTGCCGCTGGCATGGGAGACATTGCCATGAAGGTTCTGATTGTCGAGGACGACCCTTTGCACCGGGCCTATCTTGGCGAGGCCGTGCGCGCAGCCCTTCCCGAATGCGACACGGTCCTGGAGGCGGCCGACGGGCTGGCGGGTGAGCGCCTGGCGCGTGAGCACACATCCGAACGGGTGGTGTTGGATCTCCAGATGAGCCCGCGCAACGGCATCGAGGCTGCCCGCACCATCTGGCGTGAACGGCCGGAGACCCGCATCCTGTTCTGGTCCAATTATGCGGATGAAGCCAATGTGCGCGGTATTTCACGCATCGTGCCGGCCGGCGCGGCCTATGGCTATGTGCTGAAATCGGCGTCCGACGAGCGTCTTCGGCTGGCGCTCAGGTCCATCTTCATCGAGGACCAGTGCGTGATCGACCGGGAAGTCCGCGGCCTCCAGCAGAAGAGCGCCGGTGCCGTCAGCGGCTTTACCGATTCGGAATACGAAGTGTTGATCGATATCGCGCTTGGCCTGACGGATCGCACCATTGCGCGCCGGCGCAATCTTTCGCTTCGCAGCGTCCAGAACCGCCTGCAGCAGCTCTACGAGAAGCTTGGCGTCTACCAGCCGAACGATGGTGACGCGGAAGCCCGCTTCAACCTCCGCTCCCGCGCTGTCACCGTCTCGCTGCTGCGCAAGCTGGTGAACCATACCGCGCTGGAACGCGCGGAAATGGATCTTGCCCGCTGGCTGGAACGGGACGGGCATACGCAAAAGTAGTCGAATCCAAAAGGGCGCGGCGAAAGCCGCGCCCTGCGATTTTGTCGGAAGAACCGCATCTGCGGATGATTACTGCAGCGCCTTCACGCGGGCCGCCACCCAGGCCGGCCCGCCGTTGGACAGCGACTGCTTGTAATAACGCAGCGCCTCCTTGCGATCGGCCGTTACGCCCTGGCCCGATTCGTACATGCGCCCAAGATTTGCCTGGGCCAGCGCATTGCCCTGACCAGCGGCCTTCTTGTAGGCGGCAAGCGCGCCCGGCAGGTCTGCGGGCACCTCGCTTGTGCCTTCGAGCAGCAGGCCGAGCTTGTACTGGCTCCAGACATTGCCTTGATCGGCCGCCTTGCGGTACCATTCAACAGCCTGCTTGTCGCTCTTCGGCAAACCGTCGCCGGACGCATACTTCTCGCCCAGCGTGTACTGAGCCCAGACATTGCCCATCGCCGCCGCCTTCTGGAACAGTTCGATCGCCTTGGCCTGGTTCTTCTCGCCGGCAAACCCGCCTTCCAGCGCGCGGCCGTGATTGTAGATGCCCCAGGGGTTCTCCTGACCGGCAGACCTTGCAAAAAGATCGGCGGCCTTCTTCAGGTCCTTGGGCACACCGCGCCCCTCCTCGTAGAGAGAACCGAGACTGTTCATGGCCCATGGATTACCGTGATCGGCCGATTTCTGATACCATTCCGCCGCGGTCGCATCGCTCTTGGCAACGCCCTGACCATTCTCGTAAATCTTCGCGACGTTGAGTTCGCCCCACGAATCATCCCGCTTTGCAGCCTTCATGTAGGCGTCGAGCGCGGCGGGATAATCCTTGCGGGCGAGCGCCGCATCTCCCTTGTTCACCATGTCGGGATAGGTCGATTGCGCGGTCACGCAGCCGGACGTCAGTACGGATGCGAGCAGGACCGTCACCAGCCGCAAATCCAGAAACCCGCCGGCGCCGCCTCGTGCACGCACGAAGAATCCAAGCATTTTTCGGGCACGAGACATGACAGAACCAAGCAAATTAAACCGAGAGTTTGAATACATCAGAGCTTCACCATCAATACACGCGTTAGACAAGACTAATACCCTCCACTTCGGCCATTCGCTTTTTCATATACCCCCGGAATTTCATTGAAATACGCTCTTTGCGATCCTTTTTCCACCCGAAATACGTTGCAAATTGACACATCTGTGTAATAGACCATTTACACATAGTGACGAAGACGCGACGCAATTTCAGGGCCAGCGCCGAATGCGGAAACGAAGTGCAATCCATATCGAGGGAGCCGGCTGGATCGATACGGCATTGGCGGCGATCGTCACGATGCTATCGCTGAGCATGACGTTGGCACTCGTTGTCCTCGTTGTAAACATCGCCGATGTGCCCGTCTTTCATCGCGTGATTTATGCCTTCATTCTATTGTCCTTGCTTTTCTGCTGTTTTTCTTACGAACTCAGTCGCTACGGGCTGGCGCGGCGTGGACAAAGGCGCGCGCACGTGGCGGAATCGGCGCTGGAGCATCTCCTTGCTCCTTCCGCGCCATCGATCGCGGTGCTGATACCCTCTTATCGCGAAGAACCGCGCGTCATTGCCATGACGATGCTTTCGGCAGCGGTCGCCCGCTACGGAAATCGACGCATCGTGCTGCTGGTGGACGATCCCGCGACCGATCTGCCATCATTGCGCAGTTCGCGTGCGGCCGCCCAGACGGTGATCGAATCGGTCCGAACGATCATGCGTCCCCTGCGCGCTGCGGCCCAGACGTGGCAGGCTTCGCGTTCGCTGGCAGACCTGAACCTTGACGTCCATCGCGAGCAGGTTTGCGCACTCTACCAGCTTGCGGCAAGCTGGCTCGACGAGCAGGCGGCCGACTTCCGAAACGCGACGACGCCAGCCTTCCGCCATGTCGATTGCTTCTTCGCCGATCAGGTTCTGGGCGATCTTGCCGAACTTTATCGCGACAAGGCGCGGCAACTGGTCCAGCAGGGCGCTGACGAGCGGGAACTGGACGTTCACTACGCCATCCTGCGCGATCTCTTTTGCTCCGATATCACCGTCTTCGAACGCAAGGCCTACGCCAATCTTTCGCACGCGCCGAACAAGGCCATGAACCTCAATGCCTATATCGGCCTGATGGGGAAGCGGTTCCGGATCACCCGGCGCGGCAAGGTCGTCAGGCTACTGGAATGCGGCGACGGCTGGGCCGACCTTGCGGTAGCGCGTCCGGATCTTGTGCTGACGCTTGATGCCGACAGCGTGATTCTGCACGATTACATGCTTCGCCTTACGCATGCCCTGCAGGAAAACCCGCAGGCGGCCGTTGCCCAGACCCCCTATCTCACCTTTCCTGACAGCACGTCGGTCGTGGAGCGCGTGGCGGGTGCGACAACGGATATCCAGTATCTCGCGCATCAGGGGAGCACCTTTTTCAACGCCTCCTACTGGGTCGGCGCAAACGCCCTCATCCGCTACAAGGCATTGCAGGATATTGCCTGTGACCAGACGGAGGGGGCGCAGACCGTCCGGGTCTTTATCCAGGACAGGACCGTCATCGAGGATACCGGCTCAACCATCGATCTGCTCGGGGCCGGCTGGCAGGTGCATAACCATCTGACGCCGCTCGCCTACAGCGCCACCCCGGCCGATTTTGGCGCGCTTGCCATCCAGCGCAAACGCTGGAGCAATGGGGGACTGATCATTTTCCCCACCCTGCTCAAGCATTATCTGAAGACGCCCGGGCGTCTGAGGCGGCTGCCGGAACTCGTCGTGCGCACGAACTACCTGCTGTCTCCACTGCTCGGCAATATCGCCGTCTTCGTGCTGATGGTCTGGTCACCTTCCGACAGCCGCACGTTGCTGATGTGGACGCCGCTGGCAATCGCTCCGTATTTCTGTCTTTACGCCAGCGACCTTCACAGGCTCGGCTACAGGCTTTCCGACCTGTTCCGCGTCTGCGCGCTGAATCTGATGCTGCTGCCTGTGAGCTTTGCCGGAATTCTGGCCTCACTTCGCCAGATGGTGACAGGCCGCAAGGGAAGCTTTACGCGAACCCCAAAGGTCGCGGACCGGACGTTCATTCCGCCCTACAGCTTCCTGTTCAACGGCATGATGCTTCTGCTGATGGCGTTCTATGTGATCCAGGGCGTCGTCTCCGAAAAATACGTGGGCACCATCGTGCCGGCGATCAATGTGATCCTCTACGCCTACGGCCTGCACAGCTTCATCGGCTTTCGCAACGGATTTGCGGATCTGGCTCTGGCGATCAGACATGCAATGCCGGCGGCGATGTTTCCCGCGGCAGCCGGCGCTCGCGCGGTGAGCCTGCGCACGGTCGCTCGATCAGGTCCTTCGTCTGCAGCGGTGCGCGAATCCGCACCGCTGCGCCGGATTGCAGCGGCAATCGCCTTCTTTGCGGTGCTGCTGGGACCGGCTCTTTCGGTTCCCTCGCAGTCCAGCGGCGACCCGCGACACCTGATGATCGACGACCGGCAGGCTGCCTGGCTTGCAACTCAAGGCCATCCGCAGGGAACAGCGACACCATCACAGAACACAGCATCTTTGAGCCCGGGATCCGATTGACATCTGCGAACTGCAGATCCGCCTCGGGTGACAACACCGAATTTAGAACTGACTGACCAAGTGAATTTTAGGGAGAGGGGTACATGATGAACCCGCACAAGAACGGCAAGAAGGCCGCAACGAGAACCGAAAGATCTCAGGCTCGCAAGGCACTGAGCACCACCAGACGCTCGCTTGGCCATCTGATGGCAGGCACGGCCATCGGCCTGCTGTGGGTCTCCTACAGCGCCCCGGCCGAGGCCGCCTGCAACATTTCCGGTTCCACGATGCTCTGCAGCGGCGCGGTATCCGGCGGCATTGCGGCAACCGATCCGGTCACGATGCTGACGATCTCATCGCTGACCAGCAACGTAACCGCGCCAGCCGGCACTGACGCCGTCAATTTCGTCTCCAGCAACGGGGCGATCACCGTCATCCTCAACACGGACCAGACGTTGAACGCATCCGGTGCAGGCGCGGATTCCATCGAGGCCCGTAGCCTCGGCGGACATGACATCACGGTCAACGCGACGGGCGACCTCAATTCGGCAAACGCCTATGGCATTTATGGCGATACCGCTGGCGATATCTCGGTCACCACGAATGGCGCAATCCACGCCAGCCTCGACGCCCTGAACCTGCATGGCCAGTCGACGGGCAATGTCGTGATCAACACGACCGGCAGCCTGGTCTCCGATACGGGCTCGGGTATAGTGGCAGATACGGGCATCGATCCCAGCCTTTCAGGCATGATCAAGGTCGTTAATGGTGCAGCCATCACGGCTGCCGGTGATGGCATTCGCCTGACATCGAACGGATCGGGCCTGCTCGATATCGGAAGCACCGGCAACATCACGGCAGATTCCGGCTACGGTATCTACGGCTTCGGCAACGGTTCGATCGTCAGCCAGACATCCGGCAGCATCGAATCGGATCAGACGGCAATCTCTCTGGAAGCTCACGGCCAGGACGGGCCGATCATTGCCTCGCATACCGGTAACCTCACCTCGCACGATGGCGACGGCTTCTGGGCCGAGGCCCGCGGGCCGGTATCCATTTCGGTGACCGGTGACATCGAGGTCGATGGAACCGGTATTCATGCCCAGTCGGCGGAGACGGTCGGCACAACCGTTGTCGACATAAGGCATAACGGCGAGATCACGGCGTACAACGGCTATGGCATCGAGGCTGTCGGCCTGAACGGTGGCGTCAGCATCACCAATAACGGCACCATCAGGTCCCTGGACGATGGCATCACCGCGACCGCCTCCGGTGGTGACGTCACGGTCAACCAGATCGGCACGATCATGACGGATGGGCGCGGTATCTTCGCACATTCCACCACCGATAACGTCGCCGTGACAGGTACAGGTGCGATTTCGGCAGAAGGCGATGGCGTCGTCGCCTACGCCAATAATGGAACGGCTTCCGTCCAACAGACCGGTGACATCTCCTCCGACGGGATCGGAATCAACGTCACCTCGCTGACCAGCGATGCGTCAGTGACCGGCAGTGGCACGATCAGCGCCAGCGGCACGGGTATCTCCGCTTCGAGCTTGGGTTACGGTTCCACAAGCATCGACCGGACTGGGGATATCGAGTCGACGGGCGATATTGCTATTCTCGCCACCTCCTCGAATGGCAATGTCACGGTGAGCAATTCCGGGATGATCCAGGCCCAGGCCAACGGCATCCAGGCACGCGCGGCCAATGGCGATATAGAAATCACACAGACTGGTGCCGTGACATCAACGGCAGGCTCCGGCATCGATGCCGCTGCGCAGAACGGCTCGGTCACGCTCACGACCGACGGCCTGATTACGGCGAGAGGACACGCCATCCGCGCCAACAGCGGAGGCTACGGTACAGTCGAGATCACGGCATCCGGTGGCCTGACGTCCAGCACTGGCGCCGGCATTTTCGCAGCCAGTGCGAATGGCAACATCACGGTTTCCAACAGCGGAACCATTCAGGCAGCAACCGCCGGCATTGACGCGTCTGCAGCGAACGCTGGCGTTTCGGTCACCAACACCGGCATCATCACGGCCGGCGAGGATGCGATCCGTGTCAACAATTCGGGTAACGGTCAGGTCACCATCAACACCAGCAACAACCTGACATCCACCAACAATTCCGGCATTCTCGTCACGTCAGGGAGTTATGGCGTCAACATCACCAGCAGCAGTGTCATTGCCTCCAAGCAGAGCGGCATTGATGTAGAGGCGATCAACGGCGATGTGCAGATCAGCCAGACCGCCAACGTGACCTCCAGCGCAGCACGCGCCATCAGCGCCGACGTTCTGAACGGGGCAGTCAGCATCGCGTCCAACGGTGCTCTGCAGGCCAGGACCGATGGCATCTATGCGCACTCGAAGAACGGCAACGTTGGTGTCAACCAGACGGGTACGATCGTGGCAACCGACGGGGCCGGCATCATTGCCAATGCCGAGAGCGGTTCGGTCACGCTCACGGCCAACGGCCTGATCACCGCCAATGAAGATGCGGTCCGCGTCAATAGCGCAGGTTATGGCACAATCGGCATTACAACGTCAGGCGGCATCCGCTCGGCCAGCGGCACAGGGATTGTCGCCGCCGCCACCAACGGCAATGTCACCGTCAAAAACACAGGGGCAATTCAGGCTTGGTTTGACGGCATCAATGTCGAAGCGACCAACGGTGCAATCCAGATCGAGCAGACCGAGAATGTGAGAGCCGATAACGGCGCGGCCATCCTGGCCAGTGCCCCAAACGGCACGATCAAAATCACCTCGAAAGGCGACCTCTACGCCAAGACCTATGGTGTCTATGCCCATTCCAACGGCACGGATACGACTATTGACCAGACCGGCACGGTCTATGCGTGGGCAGGGGCTGGCATTGACGCATATTCCGCCAACGGGGCTGTCAGTGTCACGGCCACTGGATCGGTGACCGCAAAGACGGATGCCATTTTGGCCAGAAACGCCAGCGGCGGTGCCGTCACCGTCAAGGCCACCGGCGGTGTCGTAGCTTGGGATGGATCTGGTATCGTCGCCTATAGCCCGAGTGGCTCCGTCACCGTCACCGGCAACGGCGAAATCACGGCTGGTCTATACGGCATCAATGCGAGCAACGACGGCAATAACGCGGTTTACGTATCGCAGACCGGCGCGGTCCGGGCCTATAACCAAACGGGTATTGTTGCCTCCTCCGCGACAGGCTCAGTCACAGTCACGGGCAATGCCGCCATCTACGCCGACAGTAAAGACGGCATCAACGCCTCGAACGCGAGCAACAACAACGCGGTCACCGTCGACCAGCAAGGTGTGATCACCGCCTCTAATGGCACCGGCATTCTGGCGTCTTCGGCGCAGGCTGCTGTGAATGTGACGCATACCGGAAACATCGTTGCCGGGGTCACCGGCATCAATGCCGCCAACCTCAGCGACACCGAGGCCGTCACAGTTCGCCAGGAGGGCGACACTACCGCGGCGGATGGCATCATCGCATCTTCCGCGCGCGCCGCAGTCACCGTCACGAATGTCGGCGTAATCAAGGGCAATCGCTACGGCATCAACGCCACGAACATGAGCGACAACGCGGCCGTCACGGTCAATAATACCGGTGACATCACCGCCCGCGACGCCGACGCGATCTTCGCGGCATCCAGTAACGCCAATGTCAATGTCACCAGTTCCGGTGACCTGACGGCCAAGGGCAACGGCCTCTATCTGCAGGGCTGGGGCCAGCTTTCGGCCAACGTCAACGGCGGTACGGTGAGCGGCGGGACCGATGGCGCAGCCGTTGCCTTCGTCAACGGCTCGAGCAGCAGCCTCGTCAACCGCGGTACCCTGCAGAACAGCCAGGGCATCGATGGTCTTGCGATTGCCGCCACGAACACGAATACGGCGATCGACAACTACGGAACCGTTCGCGGCAATGTCGACCTGACGGATCTCGGCAGCAACAGCTTCCTCAACCGTTTCGACGCTCTGTTCGAAACCGGCTCCCGCATCGATCTCGGCGCCGGCAACCTGCTGACCAACGAGGGAACCCTCTCGCCGGGCGGCACGGGCACGATCGAGACCACGAACCTCATCGGCTCGCTCAACAACACCGCGAACGGCACGCTGCTGATCGATATCGACGCCAGCAACAACGCCGTGGACAAGCTCGAGGTTGCCGGCAATGCCACGCTCAACGGCACGCTCGGCCTGAACTTCATCTCGTTCGGCCGTACGGGGACCTATACCTTCCTGACGTCCGGCACGGGCATCGGCACGGAGACCATGGCACTCAGCAACCCGGTCATCAACGGCTCCGTCTCGAGCGACGGCACCAACGCGACGGTGACGATCGATGGCTTCAACTTCTCGCCCTCGGGCAGCGTGGTCAATTCGTCGGCGATCGGCGACTATCTGAACCGCTCGTTTGCCACCACCAGCGGACTTGAACCGATCCTCTCAAGTCTTGCGAGCCTGAGCAGTCTCGATGCGTTCAACGAGGCCATGCAGCAGCTTTCGCCGGAAGTCTTCCTGGCGCAGAGCGATGCCGCCAAGGTTGCCAATGTCGGCTTTACCAACAACCTGATGAGCTGCCGCGTCGCTGATGGCGCCGTGTTCTTCGGAGCGGAAGGTGAATGCGGCTGGATGAAGGTCGAACGCCGTCTCGTCTCCCGGGACGAAACCGCCGATAGCGTAGGCTTCGACAACAAGAGCTGGACGTTGTCCAGCGGCGCCCAGTTCGCCGTTGCGGATGACTGGCGTCTCGGCTTCGGCTTCGGTCTCTCCACCGAAACCGCAACCAGCGCCTATGGCAGCAGCGACGGCACCAGCGGCTATGCCGGTGCGGTCGTGAAGTATACGCCCGGTGCGGCTCTCTTCGCAGCCTCCATCTCGGGCACATATGGCTGGTATGACACGACCCGCAACGTGAACTTCGGCTCCCTTTCGGACACGCTGACCGGAAGCCCCGAAGTCGCGACGCTGAATGCACGTCTGCGTGCAGCCTATACCTTCCAGAACGACGTCTCTTACCTGCGTCCGCAGGTCGAGCTGGACATGATCTATACGCATCAGAATGCCGTGACGGAATCGGGTGGCGTGTCGGCTCTCAGCCTGCAGTCCAACGACCAGACGGTGTTCAGCGTCACGCCCTCGCTGGAGGCCGGTGCGCAGTTCGAGATGGAAGATAATGTCCTGATCCGCCCCTATGTCAGCGGTGGCGTCAGCCTCTACTCGAGCGACGAGCAGTCGATTCAGGGTGTCTTCTCGGCCAATACCGGCGGGATCAGCCCCTTCACGGCGCGTTCCACCACGGACCGCACGCTGTGGCGCGCCTCGGCCGGCGTCGATATCTTCGCGACCGAGAACTCCACGCTGCGTCTCTATTATGATGGCGCATTCGGCTCGACCACGACGTCCCAGACCTTCGGTGGCAAGTTCAGCCTGAAGTTCTGATCGTGGTCCAGATGCCCGCGACGCCCCGCCAGCGTCGCGGGCATTGGCTCCTCATCGATACTTGCCATGGGCAAAGGGAAATGCTGTCCTGAGACGCGGCACATTGCCAGGCAGCAACGCCCGCGCCTTCGCCGGATCGTTCTCCGATCCGTTCCGGCATAAACCCAGGTTCAGGATGACAGGCATGCAGATCAGGCTCACCACCACCGATACCCCGGCGGCAGAGGAGGTGGCGCTGATCGGGCAGAACCTCACCGCATACAACGATGCCGATGTCGGCCCCTCGGGGCGCCGCGTGCTTGCGGTCACCGTACGCGATGAAACAGGCGCATTACTCGCAGGCATCAGCGGCTATACCGGCTGGGGCTGGCTCTATGTGCAGTGGCTATGGGTGCATGAGAGCCTCAGGGGACAGGGCATGGCCGGTCAGATGCTGACAGCGGCCGAAGACGAGGCGCGAGCCCGCGGCTGTCATTCCGCCTGGATCGACACGTTCAACCCGATCGCCGAAAAGGCCTATACGCGACAAGGCTACGCCGTCTTCGGCGAATTGCCCGACTTTCCGGTCGGGCGCAGCCGAAAGTTCCTGCAGAAAAGGCTGACGCCATCAGGTTGACAGGCGGCCACCGGTCATCGGCCGGGGAGCGCCGGTCGTTGTCGGGAAACTGATCGGCAGCCCGCGCAGCACGCGCACCGCCAGGAAAGCAAAACATTCCGCTTCCACCGCATCGCCGCGCCAGCCGAGATCTTCGGCCGGACGGACCTCGACGCGCCCCCGCGTGTGCAGCATCTGCATCAGGGTCGGGTTATGGCGTCCGCCGCCGCTGACGAAGACGCGACGAGGCCGCGTCGGCAGAAGATCAAGCGCCCTGCCGACAGCCGATGCGGTGAACGCCGTCAGCGTTGCAGCGCCATCCTCCAGCGAAAGGCCCTCGGCCATGGCTGCTCCAAAATCGAAGCGATCCAGCGATTTCGGAAAACGGGCCGAAAGATAGGGATGTTCGAGAAGCTGCGACAGCCGTTCCTCATTCACGGTGCCTGCGGCGGCCAGCCTGCCATCGAGGTCCATGTCGCCCAGCCCATGCGACTTGACCCAGTCATTGATCGGGGCATTGGCCGGCCCGGTATCGAAGGCCACCAGACCATCGCCGCCATCGCTCCAGGTGATATTGGCAACGCCGCCCAGATTGAGCACTGCGGAGGTTTCGTTCTGACCAGCACCCTTCAGCAGCGCCGCATGGTAGACTGCAGCCAGCGGCGCACCCTGACCACCGGCGTGCACATCGGCGCTGCGAAAATCATAGGCAACCCTGACGCCCAGGATATCGGCCATCAACTGGCCGTCGCCGAGCTGGCGCGTTGCGCCAATCCGTCCCGGCTGCGGCGCCCGGTGCAGCACGGTCTGGCCATGGAAACCGACAATGCCGATTTCGCCGGGGGACAGTTCCGCATCGACCACCAGTGTCCGAACGGCTTCGGTCTGCGCGCGTGTCAACGCTGCCTCGGCCTGCGCAAAGATGGCAGGCTCCGGCCCTTCGAAATTCCAGACCCGGGCTTCAGCGAGCGTCTGTTCAAGCAGGTCACGGATCGACTGCGGGTAGGGGGCCAGCGTGTAGCGACCAAACTGTTCGATCGTTTCACCATCCGTCTTCAGCAGCGCGACATCAATATTGCCGTCGAGAACGGTCCCCGTCATCAAACCCACGGCCCAGATCGGTTCCATTGTCCTACTCCCTCATATCCGGTTCATCGCGTCACCGACCGCGCTGCGCAACGCAAAAATTCCGCTGTCGACATGGCGGCTGGGGTGAACGCGATTGGTCAGCAGCGTCCAGGCCTGACCGCGCTCGAAATCGATCCAGAGCCCGGTACCCGTAAAGCCCGTATGCCCGATTACCGTCGCATTGCAATGGTGACCGCCGGACCAGCCGTCATAGGGCCGCTCCCAGCCATGGGTCCGTCGTTCCGACACGGGGGCCCGCATCCAGCCCACGACAGGATCGCCCGCCGCATCGCCACGCAGGACGTCGTGGGCAAAGTCGAGAACCGCATCCACGGCTCCGAACAGGCCGGCGTGACCGGACCCCTGCAGGGCAAAGCAGTTTTCGTCATGCACCTCGCCGCAGAGAACGCGCCCGCGCCACCGACAGAACTCGGTGGCTGCCGTCTTGTCCGGCGGCCCGGCAAAGGCAAAGCCAGATCCGGCATCCATCGCCCGAATCTTCCGGCCCTCGATGCGCTCCAGCGCGATCCCAAGAAGAATATAGTTGATGTCGGAATAGACGGCAGGCCCGGAGCGCCATTCCCGCTGCAGCACGAAGGCACGCAACCGTTCCGGATCGTCGCCATAGGTGTAGATCGGCTCCACGGCGGGGAAGGGCGTCTGGTGCCCGAGGCACTGGCGAAAGGTAACCTGCCTTTCCCAGCATTGCGGCGCATACTGGCGAAAATCCGGAATGACGGAGACGATCGGCGCGTCGAGATCGAGGTCGCCCCGTGCGGCAAGCCCGAGGATGCGGGGCGTGGTGAAGATGACCTTGGTGAGCGAAGCAAGATCGAACCAGGTTTCCCGTGTCATCACCCGTTGAACGCCAACCTTCTGCGCAAAACCAGTAACACGCACCTGACGATTGCCGGCGCGATCGATCACTCCGAGAACGCCGCCGGGAATGCGACCACTGTCGACCGACTGCTGCAACAGCGCGAACGCGGTGTCGAAGGCCGTCACGTCACCGCTTGCCATCATCATCGCGCTTCTCCCATCATCGCCCGCTGTTCGACCAGAACCTGGTGATCTTCACCGCAAACCGCCCAGACCGCCTCCGGCGGCTCGTAGCCTCTGGGCCGCAGCAGGCTCGGCACCGCCTCCGTCTGAAGCCGGAACACATCGCGGCGACGATCCGTGGTGGGCACGGCGGCGATCAGGCGACGCGTGTAGTCATGGCGCGGATTGGAGAGAACGGCATCCGCCCGTCCGATCTCGACGATTTGTCCCGCATACAGCACAGCGATCCGATGGGCGATGCGCTCCACCACGGCCATGTCATGCGAAACGAAGAGATAGGCAAGCTTAAGATCGTTCTGGAGATCGATCAGCAGGTCCAGCACGCGGGCCTGAACGGAGACATCGAGGGCGGAAACGGCCTCGTCCAGCACCAGAACTGAAGGATCGACCATCAGGGCACGCGCGATGCAGAGGCGCTGCCGCTGGCCACCGGAAAATTCATGCGGATAGCGCCTCAGGCTGTCGGAGGGCAGACCGACGCGCTCAAGCAGCGACATCATCCGCTTCCGGGTGTCACCATCCGGACGCACACCGCCCGCCAGCACCGGCTCCGCCAGCAGGCTTTCGACGTCAAGGCGCGGGTTGAGTGACGCATAGGGATTCTGAAACACCATCTGGATGGGCTTGCGGCGTGGGATTTCGTCGCCGGCATGAAGAGAAAAGCTGCCGCGACTGGCCTTGACCAGCCCCAGCAGGGCGCGGGCGGTGGTCGATTTGCCCGATCCGCTTTCGCCGACAATGGCAAGCGTTTCCCCCGGCATGAGCTCGAAGCCGACGCCCTCGACGGCATGGATGGCACCGGCCGGACGGCGAAGCAGGCCCGTGGTTGCCGGGAAACGGACCGTCAACCCCTCGACTTTGAGCGCGGGGCGCACAAGCGCCCGCCCCCCGGGGGACACATCCCGGCGCACATGCCGCCCGTGCGAGAAATGCGGCACGGCCTGCAACAGATGGCGGGTATAGGGATGCTGGGGACGATCGAAGATGTCGTCCAGCGTGCCCTGCTCGACGACGCGTCCGCCATTCATCACCATGACACGGTCGGCAATGCCGGCGACCAGCCCCATGTCGTGCGTAATGAAGATCATTCCCGTGCCGGTTTCGCGCCGCAGTTCGGCAAGCAGTGCCATGATCTGCGCCTGAACGCTGACATCCAGCGCCGTCGTCGGTTCGTCCGCGATCAGAAGCCGCGGATTGGCGGCCAGCGCCATGGCGATCATCACGCGCTGGAGCATGCCGCCCGATAGCTGGTGCGGGTAATAGCCAAGCCGGCGTTCGGCATCGGCAATGCGCACCCGTTCCAGGGCATTGAGCGCTTCCAGGCGCGCAGCAGCGTGACCGAGCCCCTGCTGCAGGCGAAACGTTTCCTCGATCTGTCGTCCGATCGTCATCACCGGATTGAGCGAGGTCATCGGCTCCTGAAAGATCATGCCGATCTCGGATCCGCGGATCTTTTCCATCCGACGATCCGTGGCAGAGACGAGATCGACGACCTCGCCGCGCGCCGTCGTAAACTCCATGCGGCCACCAAGAATACGGCCGCCACCGTCATCGATCAGGCGGTTGATCGACAAAGCTGTCACCGATTTGCCGGAGCCGCTTTCGCCGACAATGGCGAGCGTCTCGCCGGGGCTGAGATCGAAATCGATGCCATGGACGACCGTCTTGGCGGTATCGCCGCGACCGAAGCCGACCGTGAGGCCGCGAACGGACAAAAGCCGGCTCATGCCACGGCCCTCCGGCTGCGCGGGTCGAGAATGTCGCGCAGTGCATCCCCGAGAAGGTTGAAACCGAGAATGCCCAGCATGATGGCAAGACCGGGAAAAACGAGAAGCCAGGGCGCCATTTCCATGAGGTTGACGCTGTCGGACAGCATGAGGCCGAGCGAGGACCCCGGCGGTTGCGTGCCGAGACCAAGGAAGGAGAGGCCGGATTCGGTCAGCAGCGACCAGGCGAGGGCCAGGGTCACCTGGACGGTGAGCGGTGCCACGAGGTTCAGCATCAGATGGCGGGTCAGGATATAGGATGTGGAACTGCCGAAGGTGCGGGCCGCATCCACGAAATCGCGCGCCTTGAGAGAAAGCGCCGGTCCGCGCACCACGCGCGTGAAGATCGGCGCATAGACAAAGGCGATGGCGAGAATGCTCGTGAAGGTGCCCGGACCTACGACGGCGATGAAGAGCAGGGCGAGAAGGATTGCGGGGAAGGCGAGCAGCACATCCATCAACCGCATCACAAGACCGTCCCAGAGATGACCGAACCAGGCCGCCGTCAGTCCGAGCAGCGTGCCGATCAGAGCCGCGATACCAACGGAGGAGAAGGCAACCAGGAAGGACTGGCCGATGCCGATCATCAACCGGCTCAGCACGTCGCGGCCGAACATGTCGGTCCCCATCCAGTGCGCCATGCTCGGCCCCTGGAGGCGGTCGATACGGAACTGCTGGAGCGGATCATAGGGCGTCAGGCCCGCCTGCGCGGCAAGCGCGATCAGGATATAGGCAAGCACGATCACGCCGCCGATGCGGCCGCTCGAATGGCCGAGCAGGCGGGTCAGAAAGCGGCTCACGAGCGTCCTCCCAGGCGGATGCGCGGATCCAGCATGACATAGGCAAGATCGACCAGCAGGTTGACGATCATGAAATTCAGCGCCACGAACAGCACGCTGCCCTGCACCAGCGCATAATCGCGCTGCAGAATGGCATCGAGCACCATACGCCCCAGCCCCGGCAGCGCAAAAATCTGCTCCACAAGCACGGCCCCGCCCAGCAGATAGCCGAATTCCACGCCGCTCAGGGTTACCACCGGGATCAGCGCGTTGGGCAAAGCATGGCGCCAGATCACCCGGCGTCTGGTTGCCCCCTTGCTGCGGGCGGTGCGCACATAATCGTCGCTCAGCACGTCCAGCATGGCAGAGCGGGAAATACGGGTGACGGAGGCCGTGAAGGAAAGGCCAAGAGTCAGCGCCGGCAGGATCAGCTGGCCGATATTGCCAAGCGGATCCTCGGAAAAGGGGATGAACTGGCCCATGGCCGGCAGTATGCCGAAGCCGGCGGACAGGACGTAGATGATCATCAGCCCGATCACGAAACTCGGGGTCGACTGGCCGATCATCGCAAAGATGCGCACGGCGAGATCCGAACCGCGTTCGCGGCGCGTTGCGGCAAACACGCCGAGCGGCAGGCCGATGCCGATGGCAACGACCATCGAGAGACATGCCAGTTCCAGCGTCAGCGGAAACCGCTGCAGGATGACATCCAGCACCGGCTTGCCATAGGTGACCGACAGGCCGAGATCGGCAGACAGCACGCCGAGAAGCCAGCGGCCGTACTGCACCAGCCAGCTCTGGTCGAGCCCGAAATAGGCAGCAAGCGCCTGTTTCTGCTGGGGCGTCAGCAGGCCGGCTTCGGTGCCCAGCATGGCGGTGATTGAATCACCGGGAACGAGGCGGATCGCCACGAACACCAGAACGGAAACGCCGAGCATCACGAGTGGAAAGGTGATGAGACGCCGCAAGAGGTATGTCATGTCGGTCTCCGCCTCGCCCTCTGCATCACTTCAGCGACACGGCAGACAGGCCGAACAGCGAACCATCGGGCGTCGGCACGAAGCCCTGAACGTTCTGCTGCTGCGCGGTATAGGCATAGCCCGTGTAGAGCCAGATCCACGGGGAAACCTCGGCCAGATGCTTGTCGAAGGCCGAGAAGATGTCCTTGCGCTTGGCGGGATCAGTCTCGACGCGGCCCTTCTGCATCAGGTCGTCCAGCGTATCGTCGATATAGTTGGCGACCTTCTGCAGATTGCCGGCCTTGGTCCAGTAGCGGTTGTACATGGAATAAGGATCGGCACGACCGCCGTTCAGTGCCACCGCCATGTCGAAATCGCCCTTCAGCCAGGTGTCGACATAGACATTCAGTTCCATCAGCTTGATGTCGAGCTTGATGCCGATCTCCTTCAGCTGCGACTGGATGACCTGCGCCTCGGCGGCGGCCGTTGGCGGCTCGCCGGTCGCGGCAATCACGGTCGCGGAAAAGCCATTGGCATACCCGGCATCGGCCATCAGCTTCCTGGCCTTGGCAAGATCGCGGCTGTAGCAGAACAGCGTCTTCGGGTCGGAGCGGTACTGCGGCATCGTCAGCGGGCCGGTGATCTCGCCCTCGCCGAGAAGTGCTGTGTCGAGCACATCCTTGCGGTCGATGGCGCAGGAAATCGCCTGCCGCACGGCAAGCTCCGTCATCGGCTTGCGCGACGGGTTGAGCTGCAGAACGTGATAGGAGAGCACGGGCTTGCGGTTCAGCGTCAGACCGGCAACCTTGGGCACCAGCGTGGCAACCAGCGGATCGTTCAGCAGGGCAAAATCCACCTGCTTGGCGCGCAGGGCCGCAAGGATGGCGTTCTCATCCGGCAGCACCTTGATGTCGATGCCATCGACGCCGACCTTGCCGCCGGCCCAGTCTGCATTGGCCTTCAGCACTTCGCGCGCGTTCGGCTCCCAGCTTTCAAGCTTGAACGGGCCCGAGCCGACGGCCGCAGTACCGATCTTGCCGGCAGCGATTTCAGAGGCCGGCAAGATGGCGGCGTTGACGCTGCCCATCGCCGTCAGAAGCGGCACGTCCGGTTGGGAGAGATTGAAGACGACAGTGTGGTCGTCCGGGGTGTCGATGCTGGCGATGGAGGCATAATTGGCGCGCGCGACTGCCCCGGTCGCCTGATCGAGAATACGGGTGAAGGAGGCTTTGACGTCGGCCGCGGTGACGGGCTGGCCGTTGTGGAACTTCGCCTTCGGATCCAGCTTGAAGGTGAGCGTCCTGGCATCGGGTGCGAAGGTCCATTCGGTTGCCAGCGCCGGCACCACCTTCAGGTCGCCATTCAGGCGCACCAGCGGCTCATAGACCAGTTCGAGGAGGCGGATCGAGGAAAAGGCCGTCTGCTTGTGCGGGTCGAGGCCCGTGGCATCCTGGGCCCAGGCCATTTTCAGTGTTGCGGCCGCAGCCGGCGCGACCGAGGCGCCGACCAGTCCGGCCACCACGGCAGCGCAGGCGAGAAGCCTGCGGGTCATTCCAGGTTTCATGCTCATTCTCCCTCTGGTTTTCCGGCCGCGGCTTCTGAAGGCCGGGCGCCGGATGGCTTGCAGTTTCAAACCGATTGCTGCGCTTCTTCAAGCGCCTTGCGAAGAAAGCCATCGCTTTTTGTAAGCGCACTTCCGGCATCTTCCACGGAAAGCCCGGTGAGCGCCATGAGGATCGCCAGCTTCACATTGTTGCCGCTCTCCGCCAGATAGCGCTCAGCATCCTCCACCGGGCAGCCGGTGGCCTCCGAAATGATGCGGATGCCGCGCGCGTGCAGCTTCTTGTTGCTGATCGACAGATCGACCATCAGGTTCTCGTAGGTCTTGCCGATGCGGATCATGCTCGCCGTCGTCAGCATGTTGAGCACGAGCTTCTGCGCGGTGCCCGATTTCAAGCGCGTGGAACCCGTCACCACCTCCGGACCGACCACAGGCGAGATGGCGATATCGGCCATGTCCGCGAGCGTCGAGGAGGGATTGCAGGTCAACGAGACGGTGACCGCGCCGAGGGATTTCGCATAATCAAGCGCACCAACCACATAGGGGGTACGGCCGCTGACGGCGATCCCGACCACCACGTCACGGGTGGTCAGGGCAACGGCTTCGAGATCACGGCGTCCGCCCTCGACATCATCCTCCGCCCCTTCCACGGCGCGCAGGATCGCGGTCGGACCGCCGGCGATCAGTCCCACCACCATCCCATCCGGCACGGAAAAGGTCGGAGGGCACTCAGAGGCATCGAGAACGCCGAGACGCGCGCTGGTGCCGGCGCCGATATAGATCAACCGCCCCCCCTCGCGGAAGGCGCGGACGATCGCGTCCACCGCCCGGGCGATGTCCGGAATGACCCGGGCGACCGCATCCGGCACGCCCGCATCCTCGCGGTTCATCACGCGCAGGATCTCCTCGGTCGGCAGAAGGTCGATGTTCCGGGAATTCGGATTGCGTGCTTCCGAAACCAGCTGCTGAAGCTCTGCGAGAAGGTGCTGGGAAGACATGGGATCTCACTGTTCGTTTTGAATTTTGTAAGATTGAATATTCCGTGTGTCAACAAAATAAGGAATACTTTATTCCGTTCATCCGGCATCAAGCGGCGGGATGCCGGTGCGATCAGGACATGCGGGCAAGAATAATCGCGCCGGCCACCGCATCGCCATCCGCAGGTTTCAGGCGGCGGCGCACGTCCGGCGAAAGCCAGGGCTCCAGCGGACCGGCAAGACCCCCGAGAAGAGTGACAAGCGGCGCCCCATACTCCACCATCCGGCGAACCAGTCCGTCGATCTGTTCCGCGCCGGACTGGACGATCTGCCGCGCCGCCGGATCGCCCTGATCGGCATGGCGCAGCACCAGCGGCGCAAAGGTTGCGTAATCGGTGGCGGTCGCCTTGTCCATCCAGGCGATGACGCGGGAGACATCCCCTTCGAACCGGCCCATGACCTCGGCCAGCAAGGCCGTGCGGTCACGGCGGCCGTCAAGGGCACGCAGGGCCAACTGGATGGCCTTCAGCCCCATGTCTGCGCCGCTGCCCTCGTCGGAAATTGGGAAGCCGTAGCCGCCGGCTCGAAACTCCTGTCCTCCGATAAAGGCAAGCCCGATCGAGCCGGTTCCGGCAATGACGATGGCACCGTCACGGCCGGAATGCGCGCCGAGACAGGCGGCTGCGCCATCGGAGGTGAAGCGGATCGCCGCAAAGGGATGCGGCAGCGCTTCCAGTTGCTCGCGCGATCCCGCCCGGCTGAGGCCCGCAATACCAATCCCGGCCTTGACCTGCGGGGCACGGTCAGGATCGAGACCGGCCTCTTCGGCAGCCCCGCGCCAGGCGCGCATCAAGGACGCCCAGGCTTCGGCGATACCAAGGCGCGTGGTGGCCGGTCCCGAAAGCCCCTGTCCCAGCAGATTGCCATCCTCGTCCGTGATCCGGGCACGGCACCCCGTGCCGCCACCATCGATTCCCAGAAGGAGCCGGGGCTGTCTCTCGGTCGTCGTCTGTTTCGCCGTCATCGGGAAATCCGCTCGATCTTGGCGCCACATTGGGCGAGCTTGCGGTCAAGCTGCTCATAGCCGCGATCGAGATGATAGACGCGGTTGATCACCGTTTCCCCCTCGGCGGCGAGCCCTGCCAGCACCAGGCAGACGGAGGCTCTGAGATCGGTCGCCATCACGGGGGCTCCCTTCAGCGCAGGCCGGCCACGCACCAGCGCCACCGGCCCGTTGAGCGTGATGTCCGCGCCCAGCCGCCCCAGTTCCGGCACATGCATGAAGCGATTTTCGAAGATCGTTTCGCGGATCAGGCTGGCGCCATCGGCGAGCGCAGCCATGGCCATGAACTGCGCCTGCAGGTCGGTCGGAAAGCCGGGATAGGGCTCGGTGGTGATGTCTGCGGGCTTCAGCCGTTGCGCGCCGTTCACCACGACGCCGCGGTCGCCGGGCCAGATGGAGACGCCCATCTCCTCCAGAACCTGGAAGACCGAGGCCAGATGCTCCATGCGCGCGCCGACCAGTTCGAGACGCCCGCCGGTAATCGCAGCTGCGGCGGCATAGGTGCCGGCTTCCACCCGGTCCGGGATGGAGTGGTGGCTGGCCGCGCGCCAGAAGGTGTTGCCGGCAATCAGCAGACGATGGGTACCGGCCCCGTCGATCACCGCGCCCATGGCGGAAAGACAGGCAATCAGATCCACGACCTCCGGCTCGCGGGCGGCGTTCAGGATTTCGGTCTCGCCGCGCGCGCAGCAGGCAGCCATCAGCGCCGTCTCCGTGGCGCCGACGGAGGGCCCCGGCAACACGATCCGACCGCCAGTCAGCCCCGACCCGGCAGAGGCCACGATGTAGCCGCCTTCGATCGAGACATCGGCCCCGAGCGCAGACAGCGCCTTCAGATGCATGTCAACCGGACGGGCGCCGATGGCACAGCCGCCCGGCAGCGATACGCGCGCCTGCCCGAAGCGGCCCAGAAGCGGAGCCAGCACCAGGATCGAGGCCCGCATCCGCCGCACGGTGTCATAGTCCACCTCGCCGGGCGTCACGGCACTTGCATCGATGCGGGTGCGATGCGAATCCCGGCTGACCTCTGCACCGTACAGCGCGATGATCCGCAGCATGTTCTCGACATCGGAGACCCTCGGAAGATTGGTGAGTTCCAGCGCCTCGGGCGACAGCAGCGCTGCGGCGATCTGCGGCAATGCGGCATTCTTGGCACCGGAAATCGGCACGGCGCCGTCCAGCCTGTTGCCACCGGTGATGCGAAGCTGATCCATGGGCTAAATCCACTGAAAGCCGCCTTGCGGCCGGAATCGGGGGGTGACCAATGATAGGACGCCGGTTATAATATTCCAGATAATTTTGAAGTTCCGAATAGCTTATTCCATCATCTCGGGCTGCGAAGGAGCCGGCATGTCCGTTCTGAAAGTCATCCGTGCCAAGCTGGACGCCATGACGGAGGCCGAGCGAGAGATCGGCCAGTTCATCATCGACGATCCCGAGCGGATGCTGACGCTGTCTTCCGCCGAACTGGCGGCCGCCACCGGGCGAAGCCAGTCCAGCGTCGTCAAATTCTCCCAGAAGATCGGCTATGACGGCTATCAGCAACTGAAGCTGGCGGTGACGCGGGCAAAGGCGCAGGAATGGCGTGTGCCGACCGGCATGATCCACGGCACCATCGATGCCGGCGACAATCTGGTGACGATCCAGCAGAAGCTGGTGGCGAGCAAGGTATCCGCCATGCAGCAGACCATGCAGGTCAACAGCGAGGAGGTGGTCACGGCTGCCGTCAACGCGCTCGCCGCCGCCCGCCGCATTCATCTGGCCGGCATCGGCGCATCGTCGCTGGTGGCGCGCGACTTTTCCTACAAGCTCTTGAAGCTCGGCCTGATGGTGCTGATGGACAGCGACACCCATGTGCAGATGGCCAATGCCGCCTCCCTGACGGAAGAGGATGTGCTGTTTGCCATCTCGCAGTCCGGCGGCAATGTCGAGACGCTGCGGCTTGCGGACATGGCCAGAAAGAGCGGCGCAACCGTCATCACCCTGACCGGCCTGCAGGAAAATCGATTGAGCGAGCTTGCCCATATCCGCCTCAACACCGTGGCCGACGAAGAGAGGGTCCGCTCCTCCGCCATCACCTCGCGCGATGCCCAGCTTGCCATTACCGATCTCGTCTTTCTCGCCCTGGTGCGGACGCTGCCCAAGGCCAATGAGGCGATCCATGCCAGCGAAGCCGCGGTGGCGCTGCTGAAGTCCTGAGGACCGCCGCTACTTGATCGCGCCCGCCGTCATGCCGTTGATGAACTGGCGCGACAGAGCGATGTAGAGCAGGATGATCGGCAGCGCCGATAGGGTAAGCCCGGAGAACAGCACGCCCCAGTCCGTGCCGAATTCGCCCATGAAGGTCGTCAGTCCCTGCGGCAGGGTCTTCAGATCGTTGTTCTGGATGAAGATCAGCGGGAAGAAGAAGTCGTTCCAGATCGGCACCACATTCTGGATGGCGGCAATGACCATGGCCGGACGCACCAGAGGCAGCATGATCGACCACATGATGCGCGCCTCGTTGGCGCCGTCCATGCGGGCCGCATCCTCCAGTTCATTCGGCAGGCTGCGGATGAAGCCGGTCATGATGAAGACGGTCGTCGGCAGGCCGGTCGCCACATAGATGAAGATCAGCGAGAGGCGGCTGTCGACCAGTCCGAGGTCGCGCATCTGGATGAACAGCGGAATGACGGCAAGCTTCAGCGGCAGCGTCAGACCGGCGAGAAAGAACAGCAGGATGGCATTTGCCCCGCGAAACTCGTAGCGGGCCAGCGCATAGGCCGCCATGGTGCCGAGCACCAGGATGAGCGCGATCGAGGCGCCGGTAACGATGAGGGAATTCATCAGGTAGCGGACGAAATCCGTCTCCGTCCAGACGCGCACCAGATTGCCGACATGGGTGAAATCCGGCAGCGAGAAGGGCGACTGGAAGATTTGCGCATTCGTCTTGAAGGCGGAAAACACCATGATGGCGATGGGCGCCAGCATGACGATGCTGTTGCCGATCAGGACGATCTGGATCAGCCCGTCCCAGCCGAAGGTGCGCAGCGTCCGGCTGCGGCTTTCCCGGATCATAGCTGGATCTCCCGCTTGCGAAGTTTCAACGTGATGACGCTGGAGACGACGGCGATGAACAGGAAGATCAGCACCGCCAGCGCGCTGCCTGGCCCGAAATTTTCCGCGGACGCCGACATGCTGCCGAAGGCGGTGCGGTAGAAGTAGAGGCCGAGCACGTCGGTCGCGCCATGCGGCGAGCCATCGATGCCGCCCATTACGAAGGGCATTTCGAACCAGTTGAACGCGCCGACGAAGAGAAGAGTAAAGACGACGGTGGCAGAGGGCGCCACCGTCGTCTTTACTCT
>NZ_VJMG01000013.1 GCF_007004135.1 Affinirhizobium straminoryzae | reverse complement strand
AAGGCGCGCGCGCCTTGCGGCAGCGTCTCCAGAATGTGGAGAATGCCGGGGATGCAGGTCTCGTCCCCGGTCAGCAGGTGCCAGTCGGCCTCCGGGTTGAACACCACGCGGCCGCGCGGCCCCTTCACCTCCACCGTGTCCCCGGCCTTAGCCTGACGGGCAAAGTTCGGGCCGGGCGTGTTGCCGTGCATCACGAAATCGACGGCAATGGTGCCCGCGTCGCGATCGATACTGCGGATCGTGTAGTGGCGGCGGCCGGTTTCGCCATTCTCCAGCGGCAGGAAGAAGACGATGTCCTGACCGGGCTTGTAGGTGAAATCGGCAAACCTATCGGTGGAAAACAGCACGCGGCGCATGTTTGGCGTGATGTCGAAGGCGTCCGCAACCGTCAGAGTCCAGCTCGGCAGCTGCGGGCGCTGGCGTGGCATTTCGGCATTCGGGGCAAGCGGCTGATCCATGGTGCAATCCTTGTAATGTGGCGCAGGACGGCAGGCAGGGGCCGGTCCCGTGCAATGGTTGCCATTGGATAGCGCCTTATTCCTTCATTTGAAAGTCATGTTTTGTTTCCGCTTCTTTGCCGCGGGCGATGCCGGCGGTTGTCTCGAGTGGGGATGGATTGTGGCTCTCCGAAAAACAAATGAAAACAAAAGAACAGAGAGCCTGTCCGGGTCAGCTGGAAGACGGCCTCTCAGGCTCATTCCTCGAAGGGAAGGGGTATCCCGTGACGTTCGGCAAAGCGGTGGAAGGCCTGAAGGGTTGCCGGATCGAGCGGAATGCCGTCGCGGTCGCGCAGTGCGGCCACCTGCCATTCGCGGTCGCCAGGGGCGAGAACCTGCGTGCCGGCCCGGGCGGGAGAGGTGCGCAGTCCCTCCAGATAACGCGCCATGCCGGCGTTGAAGGTTTCCTCCGGCACGAAGGCTCCCGGTTTCATCGCCAGCACGAAGGCGCCAAGCCCGCGCGGCGTCGCCATGTCCGGCCCGCCCATCGGCAGGATGTCGAAGCTCAGCGTCATGCCGGACAGCACCGCACTCAGGATTTCCACCAGCCCGGCAAGACCCGCGCCCTTGAAGCCGAACGCCGCCCCGAGCGGCGCCAGCATTTCGGCCTCGGAAGGATGCGTGGTATCGATGCCATGGGCATCCGAGGCCGTGCCCTCCGGCAGCGGCCGCGCCAGGCTCTCGTAGAGTTTCACCCGGTTATAGGGAATGGCACTCGTCGCCATGTCGAGAAGCCAGGGATTGTCGCCGGAGACCGGCACGCCGAAGGCGATCGGATTGGTGCCGTGGAAACGCGATGCGCCGTCGTGCAGGCGTACGAAACTGTCGGAATTGCAGACCGCAAGACCGATGAAACCGCGACCGGCCGCATGCAGCGCATAGGCGCCGGCCGCGCCGAAATGCGAACTGTCGCGGATCGACACGGCGCCGATGCCGAAGCGGTCGGCAAGCTCGATCGCCCGGTCCATGGCGCGGTAGGTCGCCAGTGCTCCGTGCGCGTGATCGGCATTCAGCCGGCAAACGGCCCCGCCATCCTCCTCGAAGCGGAGGGTCGGGCGGCCGTTCACCCGCCCGCCGGCAATCGCCGTCACATAGTGATCGAGCAGGCGGATGCCGTGGCTGTCGACGCCGAGCCGCGAGGCGTGCAGCATGGCCCGCGTGGCGGCATCCGCCGTTGCCTCGTCGGCACCCGAGGCCAGGAATACGGCGCGGCTGAAACGTTCCACCCCCGCAAGCGGCGCCATCCGGCTCTCGACGCCGGCCTTTTGCGTGTCGTTCATGATCTTTCCTCCCGAAAGCAGGCGGGCCCCGAAGGGCCCGCGCATATCCTGTGTCATGGCATGGGAAACGCGTCCGATCAAACGGCCTGATGCAGTTCCTGCGCATGCCGGCGTTCCTGCCGGTTGTAGCGGATCGAGGACCAGAGCGAGAGGCCGATGAGACCTGCGCCGCCAAGCCCGGTGATCACCTCCGGAATATGCACCAGGGTCTGCACATACATGATCACCGAGAGGATCAGGATCGCGTAGAAGGCGCCGTGCTCCAGATAGCGGTATTGCGCCAGCGTGCCCTTCTCCACCAGCATGATCGTCATGGAGCGCACATACATGGCGCCGATGCCAAGGCCGATGGCGATGATGAACAGGTTCTGGGTCAGCGCGAAGGCGCCGATCACGCCGTCGAAGGAGAAGCTGGCATCCAGCACTTCCAGATAGATGAAGGCGCCGAGACCGCCCTTGGCCGCCTCGCTCATCGCCTTCTGCGAGGCATCCAGCACGCCGCCCAGCACCTCCACCAGCAGGAAGGTCAACAGGCCGTAGACGGCCGCATGCACGAAGGTCGAGGCATCCGCTTCCGGCAGGAACTGCGAGAAGACCATGATCAGCAGCAGCACGAAAGCGATTTCCACGCCCTTGATGCTGGCAAAGCGCGCCACCCGGCTCTCGATGAACGCGATCCAGTGCACGTCCTTCTCGTGGTTGAAGAAGAAGGTGAGGCCGACCATCATCAGGAAGGTGCCGCCGAAGGCCGCGATCGGCAGATGCGCCTCGTGCATGATGCGCGCATATTCCTCCGGCCTGGCGGCCGCGAGGATCACCGCATCGATCGGGCCGATGCCGGCGGCGATCACCACGATCAGAAGCGGAAAGACGATGCGCATGCCGAACACGGCAATCAGGATGCCCCAGGTCAGGAAGCGCTGCTGCCAGACCGGCGTCATGTCCTTGAGCTTGTTGGCATTGACGATGGCATTGTCGAAGGAGAGCGAGATTTCCAGCACCGCCAGCACGGCGCAGACGAAGAACACGGTCAGCATGCCGCCGATCGTGCCGGTCGATTGCCAGCCGAGCACGCCGCCGAGAACGAGGCCGAGCACGGTGACGATGAAGGCCCAGCGGAAATAACCGAGGGTGGTGCCCTGTGCGGGGGTCTGGCTCATACCGCACCCCCCTTCCGGCCTTTGCGAACGATGAAGAAGAGACGGGAACGCACGCCCATGCGCGCACCCGTGGACGGGATGTTCAAGATTATCATGGCAGACTCATCCGCCGGCTGATTTGCAAGCGGTACCGACATCACGAGAGCGCCGTAAAAACTCTCGCCAGAGGGGCCCGGCACCAAGGTTTGATCCCCGGGATCGGTCTTGTTCGGGGAGACAGTCTCGAAGATGGCAAAATCTGGCCAAAGGTCAAGATGCAACCGCCCGGAGGGCCGATCTCGCCCGGCATGCGCAAAGAAACGCAGCCGAAAGGCCGGCAAATCTTGACGTTTCCCGCAAGGCAGGGCATGGAGCGCCCTTGCCCGCGCCACCCGGCTTGAAATCTGCTAGACTTGAAGCCCTGAGACTGGCCCGAAGGAAAGAAAAACAACAATGAGCAAAGCTACATCTTCTGCGCCGTCGCAGCGCATGCTGCGTGTCGGCGAACAGGTTCGTGCCGCCATTACCCAGGTTCTGCAGCGCGGCGAAGTGCGCGACGACCTCATCGAGAAGACGGTGATCTCCGTCTCTGAAGTGCGCATGTCGCCGGACCTGAAGATCGCCACCGCCTATGTGACGCCGCTCGGCGTCTCCGACCACGCCAAGGTCATCGAGGCGCTGAACCGCCATGCGAAGTTCATTCGCGGCCGTCTCGGCGGCCAGCTGCGCCAGATGAAATACATGCCGGAAGTCCGCTTCCGCGACGATACCAGTTTCGACAACTACAAGAAGATCGATGCTTTGCTGCGGTCGCCAGAGGTCCAGCGGGATCTTGAAGCCGACGCAAGCGACGACACCGACCAGTAAGATCAGAGCACAATGTCAAGACCCCGCAAACCCAAGGGCCGGCCGGTTTCCGGCTGGCTGATCCTCGACAAGCCCGTCGATTTCGGCTCCACCGAAGCCGTCGGCAAGATCAAGTGGCTGTTCAATGCCCAGAAGGCGGGACACGCCGGCACGCTCGATCCGCTGGCCTCCGGCATGCTGCCGATCGCGCTCGGCGATGCGACGAAGACCGTTCCTTACGTGATGGACGGCCGCAAGATCTACGAGTTCACCGTGACCTGGGGCGAGGAACGCTCGACCGACGATCTGGAAGGCGAGGTCACGCAGACCTCCGATACGCGTCCGGACGAGGCGGCGATCCGCGCCCTGCTGCCGGCCTATACGGGCACGATCAGCCAGGTGCCGCCGCAGTTTTCCGCGATCAAGATCGCTGGCGAGCGGGCCTATGATCTCGCCCGCGACGGCGAGACCGTGGAAATTCCCTCGCGTGACGTGGAAATCCACCGGCTGACGCTGCTGAAGGTCGAAACCGACCGCGCCTTCTTCGAGGTGGAATGCGGCAAGGGCACCTATGTGCGCTCGCTCGCCCGCGATTTCGGCCGCGAGCTGGGCTGCTACGGCCACATTTCCGACCTGCGCCGCACCTTCGTCGCCCCCTTTGCGGAAGAGACCATGGTGCCGCTCGCTGAACTGGTGGCCCTGGAAGCGATCGAGGATCGTGACGAACGGTTGGCTGCACTCGATGCCTTCCTCGTCGATACCGGCGAGGCGCTGTCGGCCCTGCCGCAGATCCGCATCAGCGACGACCAGGCGCATCGGTTGCGCATGGGCAATCCGATCATCCTGCGCGGCCGCGACGCGCCTGTCGCCGAGCCGGAGGCCGTGGCGCTTGCCGGCGGCAAGCTGGTGGCGATCGGCGAGATCGGCCAGGGCGAGTTTCGTCCGAAGCGGGTGTTCGTCTGATACCAGTGAAGCGCTGGCTGGCATGGCCAGGCTGGCGCTTTGTCATCAGTAGACGGCTTTCCAGAGGTTATCCAGCGGCGTGGTGATGCGGTTTCCGCGTGCGTCGAAGAGAACTTCCCTTTGGATTGCCCTGCCCGCGGCTTGAGCTGCGACTGAGCCGGCTGTCGATGCTGCCACGAGCATTGCCATTCCGATCCAGCCGACGGGGGTTCCTACCATCAGAAGTCCAACAGCACTTCCCCCCAGTATGCCTGCTACCGTATCCAAAACGATGACGGTACGCTCCTCATTGGATTCTGCCGTGTGGACTTCCGCCGCCGTCTCGATCACATTTGCGACAGCGAGAATCGCGCCTCCGTGCTTCGCGACCTTTGACACGCGCGCATATTTTTCTATTTCCGAAAGAATTCCCTGTGTTCTTTTGATTTCATGAGGTTTGATCCGGAGGATTTCGGAGATTGACTTTTGAGGAGTGATCAATTTGTGCAGGCTGCCGACACGCCTGTTGATTTCAAGAATGCTCACTTTTCTCCGGTAGTCGTACTGGTTTCTTGTAATTGATCCGGATTCTTTTCTGTAATAATTCAAGGCAATTTTTCGCATCTCTGGAACTGCATCTTCGGTTGCCTTTTTTACTCGCTTGATAAATTCATCTCCTGCCCGTTCAGGCAGCTCTGTCAGAGCGAGAGATCCTATGGATTCCAGAAAATCTGGTTCATGGCGGGACAGATTCTGGGAAACCGCCTGGCAGGAAATCACGTCGGAATGGTTTATGCCTTGGTGAGCCTCGCCTTGAGTGAAGCGGGGGAGCATTATAACCTGTCCAGGGTGAATGAGATTTATATTCGTGACAAGCGGATTGCACTTTTTGAAATCTTCGATCAGATTATTTTTCTGCGCTAAAAATTTAGCCTCTCCATGATGATCCCGAATTATCTTTAGAAGCTGATCTCCGGACTTGACCGTATAAAATACGTATTCCATTTCACGTTCCCTGCGTAAGTCGATCTGCCTATGGATTCATGTATAGCAGATTCATGGGGTCAGGTTAATTCTTTGAGTGCTTTGGTCCGAAAGTAGCTGCTCCGATGGGGTGGTTGAGCGACCCGAGGCCTTCCCATGTTGCCTGGAATGCGTTATACGCACCGCCAGCTGGGCGGCCTGCATTGCGGGCCGATCCCGGCGTTCATGGCCGAAGCTGGACGACATCCCGGCTTGCGGCGTCCCTCAATTCCTCACATCAGAAAGGATTGTCCGATGTCGATCACTGCAGAGCGTAAGGCTGCCCTCATCAAGGAATACGCAACCGCCGAAGGCGATACCGGTTCGCCGGAAGTCCAGGTTGCCGTCCTGACCGAGCGGATCAACAACCTGACCGAACACTTCAAGGGCCACAAGAAGGACAACCACTCCCGTCGTGGTCTCCTCAAGATGGTTTCGAGCCGCCGTTCGCTTCTCGACTACCTGAAGAAGAAGGACGAAGCTCGCTACACGAAGCTCATTTCGAGCCTCGGTATCCGTCGCTAAGACGAAACAGTCCGGCGGGCGATCGATGCGATCGTCCGCCGGTTGTCCTTCCGGGCAGCACGTGCCCGGAACCTGAAGCCACCCGGTGAAGGGTGGTTGTCTGGCGGGCCCGGATGGGCCGGACCTGCCGAACCCAACCGATGACCTGTCATGGGGCAGGATTGCCGGAAGCTTTCGCCGTATCCCTGATCCGGCGCGCGACGAGCGGATACTCTGGTCCCCTCGTCCTTTTGATGGTCGGAGCATGATCCGGACCGAAGGAAAGCCTCCCGTTGTCTTGCCCGTGATCGCGTCACATGACGCGCAGGCCGGCGCACTGATCTCTTCGTTGCAAGAGCTGCCGCCCGCCGCGCAAGAAGGACTGAAACCATGTTCAACACGCATTCCGTTGAAATCGAGTGGGCAGGCCGCCCGCTCAAGCTGGAAACGGGCAAGGTTGCCCGCCAGGCTGACGGCGCGGTCATTGCCACCTATGGCGAAACCGTCGTGCTCGCCACCGTCGTCTCCGCCAAGGAGCCGAAGCCGGGTCAGGACTTCTTCCCGCTCACCGTCAACTACCAGGAAAAGACCTATGCCGCCGGCAAGATCCCGGGCGGCTATTTCAAGCGCGAGGGACGTCCGTCGGAAAACGAAACGCTCGTTTCCCGCCTGATCGACCGCCCGATCCGCCCGCTCTTCCCGGAAGGCTACAAGAACGACACGCAGGTCGTCGTCACCGTCATCCAGCATGACCTCGAAAACAACCCGGACGTCCTGTCGATGGTCGCCACCTCGGCAGCCCTGACGCTCTCCGGCGTGCCCTTCATGGGCCCGGTCGGCGGCGCCCGCGTCGGTTACATCAACGGCGAATACGTGCTGAACCCGCATCTCGACGAGATGGACGAATCGAGCCTCGACCTCGTCGTCGCCGGCACGCAGGACGCCGTCCTGATGGTGGAATCGGAAGCCAAGGAACTCAACGAAGACGTGATGCTCGGCGCCGTGATGTTCGGCCACAAGGGCTTCCAGCCGGTCATCGACGCGATCATCAAGCTCGCCGAAGTGGCCGCCAAGGAGCCGCGCGAATTCGAGCCGGAAGATCATTCCGAACTCGAAGCCGAGATGCTGAAGCTGGCCGAAGCCGAACTGCGCGACGCCTACAAGATCACCGAGAAGGCTGCACGCTACGCTGCCGTCGATGCCGTCAAGGCCAAGGTGAAGGCGCATTTCCTGCCGGCTGACGGCGAAGCCAAGTACACCGCCGAAGTCGTCGGCGCCGTGTTCAAGCACCTGCAGGCGAAGATCGTTCGCTGGAACATTCTCGACACCAAGAGTCGCATCGATGGCCGCGACCTCGAAACGGTTCGCCCGATCGTTGCCGAAGTCGGCCTGCTGCCGCGCACGCACGGTTCGGCCCTGTTCACCCGCGGTGAAACGCAGGCGCTCGTCGTTGCCACCCTCGGCACCGGCGAAGACGAACAGTATGTCGACAGCCTGACCGGCATGTACAAGGAGCAGTTCATGCTCCACTACAACTTCCCGCCCTATTCCGTCGGGGAAACCGGCCGCATGGGTTCGCCGGGCCGTCGCGAAATCGGCCATGGCAAGCTCGCCTGGCGCGCCATCCACCCGATGCTGCCGACGACCGAACAGTTCCCCTACACGCTGCGCGTCGTCTCGGAAATCACCGAGTCGAACGGTTCGTCCTCGATGGCAACCGTCTGCGGCACCTCGCTCGCGCTGATGGATGCCGGCGTTCCGCTGGCAAAGCCGGTGGCCGGTATCGCCATGGGCCTGATCCTCGAAGGTGATCGCTTCGCCGTTCTCTCCGACATTCTCGGCGACGAAGACCACCTCGGCGACATGGACTTCAAGGTCGCCGGCACGGAAGCCGGCATCACCTCGCTGCAGATGGACATCAAGATCGCCGGTATCACCGAAGAGATCATGAAGGTCGCGCTCAGCCAGGCGCAGGGCGGCCGCAAGCACATTCTCGGCGAAATGGCCAAGGCCATCACCGAGAGCCGTGGCCAGCTCGGCGAATTTGCACCGCGCATCGAAGTGATGAACATCCCGGTCGACAAGATCCGCGAAGTCATCGGTTCGGGCGGCAAGGTCATCCGCGAAATCGTCGAAAAGACCGGCGCCAAGATCAACATCGAAGACGACGGCACCGTGAAGATCGCCTCTGCCTCCGGCAAGGAAATCGAAGCCGCCCGCAAGTGGATCCACTCCATCGTGGCCGAGCCGGAAATCGGCGCGATCTACGAAGGCACGGTTGTGAAGACCGCCGATTTCGGCGCCTTCGTCAACTTCTTCGGCGCCCGCGACGGCCTCGTGCACATCTCGCAGCTGGCTTCCGAGCGCGTTGCCAAGACCTCGGACGTCGTCAAGGAAGGCGACAAGGTCTGGGTCAAGCTGATGGGCTTCGATGAGCGCGGCAAGGTTCGCCTCTCCATGAAGGTCGTCGATCAGGCGACCGGCCAGGAAATCGTTGCCGAGAAGAAGAAGGCCGACGGCGACGCTGCCGCCGAATAAGCCCTCTCCCTTCTCGAGTGATCCTGGGGCGCGGGAGGTTTCCGCGCCCCTTTGCTATCCAAGCCCCGGAAGACCGCCATGATCCGCGACGCCGTCAAGACCCTGTTCCATCCCTTCGCCACCGGTATCCTGCCGCTGCCCGGCGAGGGGAGCCGTTTCCTGTTTCTCTCAGCCGAGGTCGGGCCGCGCCTGCCGGAAGGGTTTGCCGCCGAGATCGTCAACATCCAGCCGCTGCGGCCGCTGTTTCGACCGCTCAGCGTCAACGGCGCGCATGTGGTGCCGGAAGTGGAAGGCGAGGCCTATGACGGCGCGCTGATCCTCTGCGGCAAGCACAAGGGCGAGAACGAGGAGAATGTCGCCCAGGCGCTCCAGCGCGTGCGCGAAGGCGGCCTGATCGTACTGGCCGGTTCCAAGGAAGACGGCATCCAGCCGCTGCGCAAGCAGATCGCCAATCTGGGCTTTGCCATCGAGCATATGCCGAAGTATCACGGCGTCGTCGCCTGGTTCACCCGACCGTCCGAGGTTTCGGCAGCGGTCGCCAGGTTCTCCCAGGCGCCGCAGCGCGTCGAGGAGCGTTTCGAGGCGGTGCCCGGCACCTTCTCGCATGACCGCGTCGATGCCGGCTCGGAACTGCTCGCCAGCCGCCTGCCGCGGGATTTCGACGGCAATGCGGCCGATCTCGGCGCCGGCTGGGGCTATCTCTCGGTGATGCTGGCGGAGGCGTCGCCGCGCACCAACCGCATCGATCTGTTCGAGGCTGATCACCGGGCGCTGGAATTTGCGAAGAAGAATCTTTCCCGCAATTGCCCCGATCTGCAGACCCGCTTCTTCTGGCAGGATCTGACGGCCGAGCCGATCAAGGAAAAATACGATCTCGTCATCATGAACCCGCCCTTCCACGAAGGACATGCGGCCGATCCGGCGATCGGGCAGGCCTTCATCAAGGCGGCTGCGGCGGCGCTTCGCATCGGCGGGCAATTGCTGATGGTCGCCAATCGCGGCCTGCCCTACGAACAGGTTCTGGCCGCCGAGTTCAAGGACAGCGGCGAAGTGTGCCGCAATGCCCGTTTCAAGGTGCTGCACGCACGCAAATAAGCTGCGCTGCGTCCATGGCCCAGAATGTCAAAGGCCCCGGATGCGTCGCATCCGGGGCCTTTTCGCATCCATATATCCGAGCGACTTACTCGGCGTCGGCGTTGCGCAGCCGGTCCAGCGTCGGCAGCGAGGTGATGTTGTAGCCAGCATCGACGTAATGGATTTCGCCGGTCACGCCGCGCGACAGGTCGGAGAGCAGGTAAAGCGCCGAACCGCCGAGATCCTCGATGGTCGCGGTGCGACGCAGCGGCGAGTTCTTCTGGTTCCACGAATAGATGGCGCGGGCGTCGGAAATGCCCGCACCTGCCAGCGTGCGGACCGGACCTGCCGAGATCGCGTTGACGCGAATGCCCTTCGGGCCGTAATCGGCGGCCAGATAGCGGACCGAGGCTTCGAGCGCGGCCTTGGCGACGCCCATCACGTTGTAGTTCGGGATCACGCGGCTCGACCCACCATAGGTCAGCGTCAGCATGGCGCCGTTCTCGTCCATCAGGGCCGCCGCCCGCTTGGCGATCTCGGTAAACGAGAAGCAGGAGATCACCATGGTGCGGCTGAAGTTGTCGCGCGTGGTGTCGGCGTAGAGGCCCTTCAGCTCGTTCTTGTCGGAGAAGCCGATGGCGTGCACGACGAAATCGAGCTTGCCCCAGCGCTCACCGATGGCGGCAAAGACCGCATCCACCGAGGCGATGTCTTCCACGTCGCACGGAATGATGAAGTCCGAATTCAGCTCCGCCGCCAGCGGCTTGACGCGGCGGCCGAGCGCTTCGCCCTGATAGGTGAAGGCGAGTTCCGCGCCCTGTGCCGCGAGCGCCTTGGAAATGCCCCAGGCGATCGAATGATTGTTCGCAACCCCCATGATGAGGCCGCGCTTACCCTGCATGATTCCGCTCATGGGTTTATCCGTTGTAACGCTGGAAGACGAGCGTGGCATTGGTGCCGCCAAACCCGAACGAGTTGGAAAGGGCGATGTCGATCTTGGCATTGTCGATGCGCTGACGCACGATCGGCACGCCGTCGAATTCGGGATCGATCTCCTGGATATGCGCGCTTTCGCCGATGAAGCCGGCCTGCATCATCAGCAGGGCATAGATCGATTCCTGTACGCCGGCCGCGCCCAGCGAATGGCCGGTCAGCGACTTGGTCGACTGGATGTGCGGGATCTTGTCGCCGAACACTTCGCGGATGGCGCCGATTTCCTTGGAATCGCCGACCGGCGTCGAGGTGCCGTGGGTGTTGATGTAATCCACGCTGCCATCGACGGTCTTCAGCGCCTGACGCATGCAGCGGATGGCGCCTTCGCCGGACGGTGCCACCATGTCGTAGCCATCAGAGGTCGCGCCATAGCCGACGATTTCGGCATAGATCTTGGCGCCGCGGGCTTTTGCATGTTCCAGTTCCTCGAGAACCAGAACGCCGGCGCCGCCGGCAATCACGAAGCCGTCGCGGTTGGCGTCATAGGCACGCGAAGCGGTGGCGGGCGTGTCGTTGTATTTCGACGACATCGCGCCCATGGCGTCGAATAGGTTGGACATGGTCCAGTCGAGATCCTCGTGGCCGCCGGCGAACATCATGTCCTGCTTGCCCCACTGGATCATTTCCACGGCATTGCCGATGCAGTGCGCGGACGTCGAGCAGGCCGACGAGATCGAGTAGTTGACGCCGTGGATCTTGAACCAGGTGGCAAGCGTGGCAGACGCCGTCGAAGACATGGCCTTCGGCACGGCAAACGGGCCGATGCGCTTCGGGCTGTTGTTCTTCATTGTGATCTCGGCCGCATCGATCAGCGTGCGGGTGGAGGGACCGCCCGAGCCCATGATGATGCCGACGCGTTCGTTTTCCGCGTAATCCTTGTCTTCAAGGCCCGAATCGGCAAGCGCCTGCTTCATGGCCACGTGGTTCCAGGCGCCGCCCTGGCTGAGGAAGCGCATGGCGCGGCGATCGACGAGATCGGTCGTGTCGATATTCGGCCGGCCCCAGACCTGGCACTTGAAGCCATGCTCGGCGAAATCCTCCGAAAAGGAGATGCCGGACCTGGCATCGCGCAGCGATGCGGTGACTTCCGCCGCATTGTTGCCGATCGAGGAGACCACGCCAAGGCCTGTGACAACTACCCGTCGCATCTGATCTAACCCTTGTTGTTTCCTGAAAACGTGCCCAAGCGATATCAGGCCGTCTTGTCCTTCGAAAGGCCGACCCGCAAATCGGTGGCCTGGTAGATGGTTTCGCCGTCGGCCTTCAGCCAGCCGTCGGCGGTGCCGAGCACGAGACGACCGCGCATGACGCGCTTGAAGTCGATGCCGTATTGCAGAAGCTTGGTGTGCGGGCGGATCATGCCCTTGAATTTCACTTCGCCGGTGGAGAGCGCCATGCCGCGGCCTTCTTCGCCGAGCCAGCCGAGGAAGAAGCCGGTCAGCTGCCACATGCCGTCAAGGCCGAGGCAGCCCGGCATGATCGGATTGCCCTCGAAGTGGCAGGGGAAATACCAGTCATCGGGCTTCACGTCGTATTCGGCACGGATATAGCCCTTGTCGAAGGCCCCGCCCGTCTCGGAGATTTCCGTGATGCGGTGGACCATCAGCATGGGCGGCAGAGGCAGCTGCGCATTGCCCGGGCCGAACAACTGGCCGTGCGCACAGGCTAGGATTTCTTCGTAAGTGAAGCTCGATTGTCTGCTGTCCATGAGGCTTGTCCGTTCCCCCTCGTCGCGATGTCCTTGCGTCTTTACTGCAAGACCGCCTGAAATTGAAGCGCGCGGATCGGCCGCCCTGATGTTGCAAGGTGGACCGAGCCGAGTTGATTCAGGTCGGCATATAGGAAGCGGACCCTCCAAACCAGAGGCTTTGGGGCCAAAATTTCGCATTTCCCCGCCGTTGCGGGGCGGGCAGGGGGTTGCGGTATTGAAAGGGGGCGCAGTTAAAGTTATATCCAGCACTCTAGATATACCGGATGTCCCCGGGCCTGACAGGAGCTTGCGTCACCGATGGCTGAAGCCGTGACCGATGTGGAGACCAGACTGCGCGATTGCGGGCTTCGCCCGACGCGGCAGCGTGTTGCCCTGGCCGATCTGCTGTTTGCCAAGGGCGATCGGCACCTGACGGTCGAGGAACTGCACGAAGAAGCCACAACGGCCGGCGTGCCCGTGTCACTTGCCACCGTTTACAACACGCTGCACCAGTTCACTGAAGCCGGTCTGATCCGTGTGCTTGCGGTTGAAAGCGCCAAGACCTATTTCGACACCAATGTTTCGGACCATCATCACTTCTTCGTGGAAGGTCGCAACGAGGTGCTCGATATTCCCGTCAGCAATCTGCAGATCGACAATCTTCCGGAGCCGCCGGAGGGCATGGAAATCGCCCATGTCGATGTGATCATCCGCCTGCGCGAAAAGCGTCGCTGATTTCCTCTCAATCCTTCTTCTTTCGCATGGCCTCGTCCTGCGGGCGTCCGGCCCGGGGGCGGTAGCGCGGCAGCATCCAGCCATGATGCAAAGCGCCGCCGCGCAGCGCGAAAGCGACGAAGATACCGGCCGCCGAACTGTAGGCCAGCGGCAGGCCGAGGAGATGCGTCGCCGTATAGGCGCTCGCCCCGGCAAGGGCGGCGGTCACGTAGATTTCCGGCCGAAGCAGGATCGAGGGTTCGTTGGCGATCAGGTCGCGCAGGATGCCGCCGAAAGTGGCGGTCATCGTGCCCGTCACGATGGCGATCGTCGGTGACTGGGTGACAGCAAACCCCTTGGCGGCCCCCATCACGCTGTAGGCGGAGAGGCCGACCGCGTCGAGCCAGATCAGCAGGCGGTAGCGCCATTCCACCCGGTGCGCCGTCAGGAAGACAAAGATGCCGACGCCGGCGCAGATCAGCAGATAGGTCGGGTCCTTCACCCAGAAGACAGGCGTCTGGCCGAGCACGAGATCGCGCAGCGTGCCCCCACCAACGCCCGTTGCCGCCGCAAAGAACAGGAAGCCGATCAGGTCCAGCTGTTTGCGCGAGGCGGCAAGGGCGCCTGTCGCGGCAAACAGCGCCACGCCCGCATAATCCAGCACCATCAGCAGCGACATGGCGTCCTCGTTTCCCCGCACCAGCGTCGCGCAAGTGCGTGATGCTAAGCATAGCGGTGGTTTTGCCCTGCGGCCATTGCGGCCGGGCGTTGTCTACAGGCGAATGAACATGAGGAAGAGGCGCGTGCGCGTTCTTGTCATCACGATCCTACAGGCCCTTGCGCTGATCCTGCTGCCATCGGCGGCCGGAGCCCAGCAGAAGCTGCTGTCCGACCCGGAAATCTACGAGAAGGATTATTTTCGCGCGCAGTGCAAGAGCGTGGAGTTCGGCCCGGATTTCATCAGCCGCATCGACATCAACAATGACGGCATCATCGATGCGGTGGTCAATCACGGCGCCGTCACCTGCGACGGCCAGACACAGACACGCTGCGATGCGGAAGGCTGCCCCTATAACTTCTATCTCCAGGCCAAGGAAGGCGGCTATTTCATGATCGCCACCGCCCAGCTGTTCGGCTACGAGTTCATCAAGCGCTTCGGCAACATGGTCTTCGTCTTCAACATGGCGCCGCATTACTGCGACCGTACCGATTCCGCCCCGTGCGAAATGACGGTGCGCGTGCGCGGCGCCCGCATGGTGACGATTTCCAAGAAGTGAACGTCAGAACGGCCAGTCGATGCGGCCCGCGAGATAATAGCCGAGCAGGCCCAGCCATTCGCGCACGGCCGTGGCGGTGTTCTGGGCGTTCAGCGACGGCTGGGTGAAATCGAAGCCGAGCCGCTCGTTGCCGCGGCTGCGGAAATCCACCGGATAGGGGACGACCGCGATGCCGGCCTTCTGGAACAGTGCCAGCGCGCGCGGCATGTGGAAACCGGAGGTGATCAGCAGGCAATCGGTCAGGCCGTTTGCGGCCAGCAGCGCCTTGGTGTTCAGCATGTTTTCCCAGGTGTTGCGCGAGGTATTGTCCTTGATCAGCCGCTGTGGCGGCACGCCGAGCGCCGCAAAGAACTGTTCGGCGAGCCCCGCCTCGCCGGGAAAACGGCCGCTGATCGATCCATCGCCGCCGGAGACGAGGATTTTCGCCTGCGGATGCGACAGGGCGAGCCGCAGGGCTTCGGTATAGCGGTCTGCCGCAGCATTCAGCTCCACCCCGCCGCGCGATGCGACGACGTCGTTTTCGATCGCGCCGCCCAGCACGATCATGCAGGCGATCGAGGTGGGATCGGTCGACGGCTTGGGCACACGCGCTTCCAGCGCCTGCAGCAGCAGCGCGCCGGCGGTGGTGTAGAGCGTCAGGAACAGCACCAGCGCCGAAAGGCAGGAGAACAGCAGTCCGAGCCGCCGGGCACCTGCAAGCGCCGTGAGAAGGCCCGCAGCGGTCAGCAGAAAGGCGAGCGACAGGGGCTGCGCCAGCAGCCAGAAGATTTTCGACAGATAGAACATGGGCTCACTTGCGGGTCGCGGACGGGTGGATCGGCCGATGTGCCGACGGGCGGATGACACGCTGGTTGTAACGCCGATGCAGGGCGCGCCGGATACGCAGGGAAAACAGGGCGACCATCATGGTCAGGAAGGCGGCGACGATGAGCGCAGTCTGCGGCAAGGCGATGCCGAGAAGCGCCCCGCTGATGGCGCCGCTCACCATGCCGAGCCAGGGCACCAGCTGGATACGCCAGTCCATCTGCCGGTCGCCCAGGATGAAGCGGCCGATGCCGCGCCCCAGTCGCGACAGGGCGCCGGTGACATAGGTGAGGCCGATCGGCAGGCCCTCGATATGCTCCACCGTGGCATTCACCATGCCCATCGCCAGCACCACCGTATAGAACCGAAGGAAATGCAGGGCCGGCGCCTGCATCATCGCACCGAGCGCGAGCAGCAGCGAGACGCTGGCCAGGACGCCGAAGATGCGGCGGGGCACGAGATGGGCAACGACGATGCCGAGTGCATTGCCGAGCACGAAAACAAGGATGGCCGCGAGCAGGATGAGCCCGTGATTCAGATCGCCATCGGCCATGGCGATGGCCGCGCGCGTCGTATTGCCGGTCATGAAGGAGACGAAGTCGCCGGAGAGGCGCAGGCCGATGGCATCGGTCATGCCGGCGATGAAGGAGATCGCCGCAACGAGGCCAAGCCCCGTCCATGTCCGCTGGACCCGAATGATGTTGCGCCGTCTTGCCCGTGTCATGGTCTGCCCTTCAGCCGCGCGATGCGGCCGGCGAAGAATCGCCCTTGCGCAAGACTAACCGCAGAGGCAGGCGCGGTGGAACGGGCGAAGGGGGCCCCGCGCCATCACATTTTGCATCGCATCACGAAAGCAGCGTGAGGGTCAGCGGATGGCGCGGATCGGCAAGCCCGTCCACCACGCTGAAATGGTGCCGGTCGGGCTCCACATAGGCGCCGGTTTCCGCACCCAGGCCAAGCCAGAGGCTTGCCATCAGCGCATTCTGGCGCAGGAATTCGGCACGCTCGTTGCCTCCCACCCAGCAGAACAGCCGGGTGTTTTCACCGGGTCGCATCAGCACCGGGCTTTCGGCGGCGGCTTCCTCCGGCGACAGCCGAAGTTTGACATTGAGATTGGTGTGGATCAGGGGGCGCAGGTCGTGCACGCCGGAGATCGACACCACGGTGCGCACCCGCGCCCGCACGGCTTCTGGCAGCGGCGAGGGGGCCGCCACCATGTGCGTGACGAGATGGCCGCCGGCAGAGTGGCCCGTCAGGTGGATCGGCCCGTCGATCTCGCCCGCCGCATCGGTGATGGCGGCTGCGATCTCCCGGACGATGTCGCCGACGCGTGCCTGCGGGCAGAGCGTATAGCTCGGCATGGCCACGGCAAAACCGCTCTCGATGCTGCCTGCCGCCAGATGCGACCAGTAGGACTTGTCGAGCGCCTGCCAGTAGCCCCCATGCACGAAGACGACGAGACCCCTCGGCGTCGTCTCCGGCAGGAAGAGGTCGAAGCGGTGGCGCGCGCCCTCGCCATAGGCAAGATCGATCTTTGCCCGTCCGTCTGCGGCAAGGCGTTCCCGGTAGGCGCTTGCCGGTTCCACCCAGGCGTCCGGCCAGCGCTCGCCGCGCGGAATGTTGCCGCCATTGGTATAGGCGTCGTCCCAATCGGTGATGCGGTGGAACAGCATGGCAGGTTTCCTTCCTGATTCGGCGTAGGCGTCAGAGGACGGTACGCACGCGCCACAGTTCGGGGAAGAGCTCCACCTCCAGCATCTTCTTCAGATACTGGGTGCCGGAGGTGCCGCCGGTGCCGCGCTTGAAGCCGATGACGCGCTCCACGGTGGTCACATGGTTGAACCGCCAGCGGCGGAAGTAATCCTCGAAATCCACCAGCTTTTCGGCGAGTTCGTAGAGCACCCAGTAACGGCCGGGCGCCGCATAGACCGTGCGCCATGCGTCGAGAACCTTGTCGTTCTCGCTGCGCTTGTCGCGCCAGGAGGTGCGCTCGGCATCCGGCCCGATGTCGAAACCGTTGCGGGCCAGCAGCAGCAGCGCCTCGTCGTAAAGGCTCGGCCGCGCCAGGATCGCTTCCAGATGCTCCATCAGGTCCGGCCGGTGGCTGTGCGGCCCGAGCATGGCGAGGTTGCGATTGCCGGCCAGGAATTCGATCGCCCGGTACTGGTAGGACTGGAAGCCGGAGGACTGGCCAAGCGCATTGCGAAACTCGGTATATTCGCTGGGCGTCATGGTGCGCAGCACGTCCCAGGCGCCGTTCAGCTGTTCGAAGATGCGCGCCACCCGCGTCAGCATCTTGAAGGCCGGCTGCGGGTCGTCGCGCCGGATCGCGGCGATCGCCGAGGTGATCTCGTGGATCGCGAGCTTCATCCAGAGTTCGGACGTCTGGTGCTGGATGATGAACAGCAGTTCGTCATGCGCCGACGACAGCGGCTTTTGCGCCGATAGGATCGGATCGAGCTGCAGGTAATCCGTATAGGACATGCGCTCGCGAAAGGACATTTCTGCCCCTTCCTGGGCTGGGTCGTAGGGTTTCGCCGTCACGTCACAAGCGCCTTCTTCTTGAATTGCGGCTGGTCCCACAGCCGGTTGGTCATGATGTCCGAGAGGATGTCGACGGCGGCGATCACCTCGCGCTCGCCGATATAGAGCGGCGTGAAGCCGAAGCGGATGGCGTTCGGCGCGCGGAAATCGCCGATCACGCCCCGCGCGATCAGCGCCTGCATGATCGCATAGCCTTCCGGATGCAGGAACGAGACCTGGCTGCCGCGCTGCGTACCGTCCCGCGGCGAGCCGAGCACCAGGTCCGGGCAGCGCTGCTCGACCTCGGCGATGAAGAGATCGCAGAGCGCGATGGATTTTTTCCGCACATCCGCCATCTCGACGCCCTCCCAGGCGTCAAGGGCTGCATCGAGCGCCGCGAGCGCGAGGATCGGCGGCGTGCCGACCCGCATGCGATCGACGCCATCGCCGGGACGATAATGCAGGTCGAAGGCGAAGGGACGTTCATGGCCGAGCCAGCCGGACAGGGCAGGGCGGGCGCGATCGGCATGGCGCGGCGAGACATAGATGAAGGCCGGCGCGCCCGGGCCACCGTTCAGATATTTATAGGTGCAACCGACGGCGAAATCGGCATCGGCGCCGAGAAGATCGACGGGGATGGCGCCGGCCGAATGGGCGAGATCCCAGACGCAGAGGGCGCCCGCGGCATGCGCCATCGCCGTCAGCGCCGCCATATCGTGCAGGCGGCCGGTGCGGTAATCCACCTCCGTCAGCAGGGTCACGGCGACCGTCTCGTCGATGGCTGCCTCGACGGCTTCCGGATCGACCACCTTCAGTTCATAGCCCCGATCCAGCGTCTGGATCAGCCCTTCGGCCATATAGAGATCGGAGGGGAAGTTGCCGTTGTCGGAGAGAATGACGCGACGCTTGGGATCCCGTTCGGCGGCGATGTCGAGCGCAGACGCCAGCGCCTGGTAGACCTTGATGGAGAGCGTATCACCCATCACCACGCTTCCCTCCGGCGCGCCGATCAGGCGGCCGACGCGGTCGCCGATCCGGCGCGGCATGGCCATCCAGTTGGCGTCGTTCCAGCCGCGGATCAGCATCGCGCCCCATTGCTCGGTCATCATGGCCGAGACGCGCCCCTCGGCAGCAAGCGGCAGGGGGCCGAGCGAATTGCCATCCAGATAGATCACGCCCTCCGGCATGTGGAAGAGGCGTCGGGTCTGTTCGAAATCTGTCATTGTCTCCGTCCGATCGGGCAAAACCCCCGCAGCGCGCGCCGGCATGATCGCGAAGTCTAGAGGGGTGTGTCGCGAGAATAGCAAGATTGCTTTAGGTTTAAACTAGATTTTGCGACCCTGCCGCAGATTCTGCCTTCTCAGGCGGGTTGCCGGAATGTCTTGCTCACATAGCGCGATCCGGCAAGGCCGAACCGCCAGGGCAGATCCACGGCCCGGCTGATGCCGATGCGCGGCCCCGAGACGAAGGGTTGCGGCAGGCCGGACAATGCCAAGGCGAACGGGTTCGTTGAGAGCGGCCTTCCGTCATGCGACAGATCGATGCCGAGCGCCTCGCACAGCCGCCCCGGTCCCGCGCAGAGACGCCGGGGATCGGCAAGGCCGCGCCTCGCGATCATGGTCTCGAGACCCATCGTCGGCTGGAGCGCGCGGATCAGAACCGCGCTGCCCGGCCGGCAGACGAAATTCAGGCACCAGTGGATGCCATAGGAGCGGTAGACATAGGTCTGCGCCGGCGGGCCGAACATGGCGCGGTTGCGCGGCGTCTCGCCGCGAAAACTGTGCGAGGCCGGATCGTCCGGCTCATACGCCTCCGTCTCGACGACAATGCCGCCGACGCCATCGACGCTGAAGGTGGCGCCGATCAGGTCACGCGCCACCTCCACCGCGCTGCGGTCGAAGAAGGCGACAAGATCGGCGGGCATGGTCTCGGGCGTCATGCCGCCTATCTCGCCCGCCTTGCCGGCCACGGCAAGGGGTGGATGGATGAAAGCAAGGCGGCATCCGCCCCTTGCCAGCCCGCCCGCGAGCCTCTACCTCTGCCGCCATGGCAGCACGCGACCGATATTCCCGAAAACTCGAATGCCCCCAGTGCGGACACTCCGGCTTTGCCGAGGTTTCCGAAGACGACGACCCGCGCCGCAAGGACCCCGGCTTCCAGGTCGACGAGATGCCAAAGGGTTTCTACACCGAATTTGCCGCCCGCGATCCGCGGAAATACATGCTGCGCTGCCAGTGCGGCCACAAGTTCCGCTTCGAGCGCAAAAGCGTCTATGCGCCGGGTGGCGAGCCGCGACGGTAAGCGTGCCTCTTCGTTTTTTTGCTTAGGCGGCTCTGTTGTGGCGTGATCGTGGGATCTAAACCCATGGCCTTGCTGACCGTTATCACGGTTGCGAATTCCGGGTTTCCGTCAGATTGGCGCCCGATAGGGATTTTTCAGCGACAATCCAGTCTCTCTCTCGAGCTGGCTTGGCCCTCCCATTGTTCAAGTGTCCGGATTACGTTAGGCCGACAAGTGGATAGGAGGGGTTGGCGATGAATGCAGGTTCGGCGGATATCAGGCGGATTCTTGCGGATGAAGTGGAAGCGTTTCGACGCATCCGCCTGGAAGCCTTGCACAATGAACCTTCGTCCTTTGCCAGCAGTTACGATGACTGGGTCTCGCTCTCGACAGATGAGTGGAAACAACGTCTGCGTGATCCCGTCTTTATTGCTTTTCAAGGCAGTGAGCCTGTGGGCATTGTGGGATTACGCCCTCAGCGTGCAAGAAAGATGGCTCATCGTGCCACCATCATCATGGTTTATGTCCGCAATGACCAGCGCGGAAGTGGTCTCGCCCATAAGTTGTTGCATGCGGTTGCTGACCATGCGCGTGGGATGGGCATTTCACAGTTGGAGCTGGCGGTGAGCGGGGACAACATCCCGGCAATACGCTTTTATTCCCGTGAAGGTTTCCTGGAGGTCGGTCGCATTCCCTGCGGTTTCATCCATGACGGCAAGGAGATTGATGACGTTCTCATGATGTGCCGCCTGCCGGTCTGAGGCCCGTTTGCTGAATTGCCTCTTAACCCACCAAGAGAGTGCAAATGCGTTCCTTGAGTATCCGCCTGGCACCCGGAAGGGGCCGTTTCGCCGATGTCAAAACGTAAACGCCAGCGTCGACCGGACTTGCTTGACCTTTCGTCCGTGCCCGTCATTCATCGACCGTTCACGCATCGTCAATGAGCACATCGAGCATTCCCGGCATTGCTTCTGCGGTGGCATACCCGAATAGGGTGTCGGTGGCTCGGAGGCTATCTTCGTGCCAGTCTCCCATCCCCATCGAAGCCCTGTTCGCCTCCGATGGCGACGGCTCGTTCCGCCGCACATTTGGTCAAGACGCGTCGCACGAATCAGACGGTGATGGCGAACTCAACCAGAACCCATGACAGCACATTTTTTCTGAAATCTGTTTGCAAGGAGTCGATCAAACGGCGAAACTGCTTTGTAATTTCGCGACACCGTAGAGATCGAAGATGATTTGGTGGAGCTAAGCGGGATCGAACCGCTGACCTCTTGCATGCCATGCAAGCGCTCTCCCAGCTGAGCTATAGCCCCATCAGGGTACCGGGCATTTTCCGGTTCCGGGAGCCCCGTGGAAGCGTCGTTTCCGGCGGGGTGGCGGCTTAATACGTCCGGTCGTTTCGGAGTGCAAGCCAAAAAATGACAGGCCCGGCATTTTTTTCGTCCGGGCCTGAATTCTCAAGGAAAATCAGACCTCGTCTTCGTCGCCGCCGACGCCGATGATGCCGGAAACGTCATCGTCATCGTCGTCTTCATCGGCTTCGAGGAAGGTGTCGTCGTCGTCGCCGTCGATTTCCACGTCGTCGTCGCCGATATCCGGAATGTCGTCGCCGGCGGCTGCGTCATCGCCCTCTTCGAGCGAGACCAGTTCAACGTCGGGGTTCTCGGTATCGACTTCCGCGACCTCTTCCTCTTCGTCCTGTTCCATCTTCATCTGGGCGGTCGTCTCCTCGAAGAAGGAGAGCGGCCAGGACTTGCCGGTATAGGGAGAGACAACCGGATCGCGGTTGAGGTCGTAGAATTTCTTGCCCGTATCCGGGTCGGTGCGCTTGGTTCCAAGTTCCGCTTTTGCCACTGTCAAAGCCTCGTGAGAATGCCGATTTCCTCGGCGTTGCCGCAAAGGCGGCGCTAAAATGCTAGCCGGTCCCCTTACTCATTGTCCCCAGGCATGTCAAAGACAAACTTGGCCGCCAAAGAGCCCGGTTTTCCGGTCCTGTCGCGCATGACCGAGGCGCAACTTTGTGATAGGAGCCGCCGGTCGTTTCGGGCGCGCGCCGGCATTTTTGAACCGGCCGCCGTCATGCTAGTCATAAATGAGGGTCGGTCAATGTCGAAGGAGCCTGCGATGGAACGGTCGATGCCCGCAGCGGCGCCGTCCGCGCTCCTGTCGCTGCCGGATGATCGTCTGGAGCGCTTGTTTCTGCTGTGCGTGGCCGGGCTTGCGGCGGGCGAAAGCCGGATCGAAGGCCTGCCGGAGGAGCCTCTGTTCGCCGAGGCCGCCGGGCTTCTCTCCGGCTTCGGTATCGCATTCAGGCGCAGCGGTTCCGCACTGCTGGTGAACGGTGTGGGCAATGGTGCGCTGCTTGCGCCTCCCGCCGTCTGCGAGACGGGCACCGGTCCCGAACTGGCCGCCCTTCTTCTCGGCTTGGCCGGACTTTACGATTTTCCGCTTGCGCTGCGCGTGGCGCCGCAGGCGATGGCCCCGCTGCTGGAACCTCTGTCGCGCATGGGCTTGCAGGTCGAGGCAAGCGAGGCCGATCTTTTGCGGGTGCGCGGCCCCCGTCTGGCCGTTCCGCTTCGCCTCGATCTGCCGGATGATGGCCGGGGTCTGGACCAGGAACAGGACCAGGGCCTGGGGCTGGGGCTGGGCAGCGTGCCCTGGCTCAAGCCCGCGCTGCTGCTCGCGGCCCTTGCGGCCTCGGGCGATACGGTTCTCTTCCATCCCGGTGCTGGAAAGGAGGACGGCTTTCTGGCTGTCCTGCAGCGGTTCGGTGTTCCCGTCACCGAGATGCGCGGTGCAACGGGTGTCGAGACGAGGATCACCGGACGTGTTCCGCTTCGGGCGCAGAGCATTGGCCTTGGGCATCCGGTGGCGATGCCGCGCACCATGGCGGGTGCATAAATCGGCTCCGTCCGCCTGCCGCAGGTGGCACCCCGCCTGCTCTTCGGTTATGGGGAGGCGCAAACCGGGGAGATTGTCATGACCTTCATCATCGCCATTGACGGGCCGGCTGCGGCGGGCAAGGGCACGCTGGCGCGGCGGATCGCTGAAACCTACGGCTTCCACCATCTCGATACGGGTCTCACCTACCGCGCCACGGCGCGTGCGCTGCTGGAGGCCGGCCTGCCGCTCGATGACGAGGCGGTCGCCGAGCGCATGGCGCAGGCAGTCGATCTGTCGGGGCTCGATCGCGCGGTGCTGGCGCAGCACCATATCGGCGAGGCGGCGTCGAGGATCGCCGTGATGCCGGCCGTGCGCTGCGCGCTTGTGGAGGCGCAACGGCGCTTTTCCGCGCGCTCGCCGGGCACCGTGCTCGACGGGCGCGACATCGGCACCGTTGTCTGCCCGCAGGCCCCCGTGAAGCTTTATGTCACCGCCTCGCCCGACGTGCGTGCCAGGCGACGCCATGACGAGGTGATCGCGAGTGGTGGCGTGGCCGATTACCAGACCATCCTCGCGGATGTGAAAAAGCGTGACGATCGCGACATGGGCCGGGCCGACAGCCCGCTGAAACCGGCCGATGATGCGCACTTGCTTGATACCTCGGAAATGAGTATAGAGGCCGCATTTCAAGCGGCGAAGACCATCATCGACGCGGCCTTGAACCGGAACTGACGATCCGCCGGCCCGGCCGGCGCATCAGACAACAGCACATCGCTTGAAGACCTGGTCCCCGCGCCGGAATGCCCTCGAAGTGTGTAGGGCGGACTTGATCTTTGGGTATGAACAACACGAACCCCCGGCGCATTGCGTGCCCCAGTGGCACGATCAGGAGATTTCATGTCAGTAGCAAACCCCACGCGGGATGATTTCGCAGCCCTGCTCGAGGAATCCTTTGCCTCTCACGATCTGGCCGAAGGCTATGTTGCCAAGGGCACGGTCACGGCGATCGAGAAGGACGTTGCCGTCATCGACGTCGGCCTCAAGGTCGAAGGTCGCGTTCCGCTCAAGGAATTCGGCGCCAAGGGCAAGGACGGCTCGCTGAAGGTCGGCGACGAAGTCGAAGTGTATGTCGAGCGCATCGAAAACGCTCTGGGCGAAGCCGTTCTGTCGCGCGAGAAGGCTCGCCGCGAAGAAAGCTGGATCCGTCTGGAAGCGAAGTTCGAAGCCGGCGAACGCGTCGAAGGCGTCATCTTCAACCAGGTCAAGGGCGGCTTCACGGTCGACCTCGACGGTGCCGTGGCCTTCCTGCCGCGTTCGCAGGTCGACATCCGTCCGATCCGCGACGTCACGCCGCTCATGCACAACCCGCAGCCCTTCGAAATCCTCAAGATGGACAAGCGTCGCGGCAACATCGTCGTTTCGCGCCGCACGGTTCTGGAAGAGTCGCGCGCCGAGCAGCGTTCTGAAATCGTTCAGAACCTCGAAGAAGGCCAGGTTGTTGACGGCGTCGTCAAGAACATCACCGATTACGGTGCGTTCGTTGACCTTGGCGGCATCGACGGCCTGCTGCACGTTACCGACATGGCATGGCGCCGTGTGAACCATCCGTCGGAAATCCTGAACATCGGCCAGTCGGTCAAGGTTCAGATCATCCGCATCAACCAGGAAACCCACCGCATCTCGCTCGGCATGAAGCAGCTCGAGTCGGATCCGTGGGATGGCATCTCCGCCAAGTACCCGGTTGGCAAGAAGATCTCCGGTACCGTCACCAACATCACCGATTACGGTGCATTCGTTGAGCTGGAGCCGGGCATCGAAGGCCTCATCCACATCTCCGAAATGTCCTGGACGAAGAAGAACGTTCACCCCGGCAAGATCCTGTCCACAAGCCAGGAAGTCGACGTGGTCGTTCTCGAAGTCGATCCGTCCAAGCGTCGCATCTCGCTCGGCCTGAAGCAGACGCTCGAAAACCCGTGGCAGGCCTTTGCCTACAGCCATCCGGCTGGCACGGAAGTTGAAGGCGAAGTCAAGAACAAGACCGAATTCGGCCTGTTCATCGGCCTCGACGGCGACGTGGACGGCATGGTTCACCTCTCCGACCTCGACTGGAACCGTCCGGGCGAGCAGGTCATCGAAGAATTCAACAAGGGCGACGTCGTTCGCGCTGTTGTTCTCGATGTGGACGTCGAGAAGGAGCGCATCTCGCTCGGCATCAAGCAGCTCGGCCGTGACACGGTCGGCGAAGCTGCCCAGTCCGGCGACCTGCGCAAGAACGCTGTCGTCTCGTGCGAAGTCATCGGCGTCAACGATGGCGGCATCGAAGTGAAGCTCGTCAACCACGAAGACATCACCTCGTTCATCCGTCGTGGCGATCTGTCGCGTGACCGTGACGAGCAGCGTCCGGAGCGTTTCCAGGTTGGTCAGGTCGTCGACGCCCGCGTCGTCAACTTCTCCAAGAAGGATCGCAAGATCATGCTGTCGATCAAGGCTCTCGAGATCGCGGAAGAGAAGGAAGCCGTTGCGCAGTTCGGTTCGTCCGACTCGGGCGCATCGCTCGGCGACATTCTGGGCGCTGCCCTGAAGAACCGCAGCAACGACTGATCCTCGTTGGACCAATGATAAAGGAACCCGCCGGAGCGATCCGGCGGGTTTTTTGTTGGACGATTGATCCCCGAATGCTCTCGGGAAAGATGCAATCCGGTTTCCTGCACGAGCAAACGTCGCCAGCGCGGATCCCGCTGGCTACCAGGCGGCGAGGCGCTGGTAAAAGCCATGGGCGCTGCTTTCCGGCGGCAGGAACGCAGCCGGCTCGGGCAGGGCAGCGAAATCGTCCGGCAGGGCGAGGGGGTCAGGCGAGGGCTCGTCCGAGGCCTGCGCATCCGCAGGCTCGGAATCCTGCTCCGTCGCGTCCGGGTCGGCATGCGCGCCGCTGCCCTGTCGGCTGCCGCGCCGGCGCCCGGGTTCGCGCTCTTCGTCCTCTGCCTCTACGGCCTTCACAAGCGGACCATCCTCATCCTCCGGCATTCCCTGCGGGCCGTAGGGCACATAGACTGGCACTGCCACCTCCCGGACGGGCGGGACTGCGGAAGGGCCGGATTGCGTCTGCGCTGCGATGACCGCCGCGAAGGGCGCGGGGGAAGACGCATCGCTGCCGGCTCGTCGTTGCCCTGCCGTTGCCGTGTCTGCTGGCTCGCCTGCTTCCGGCGCTGTCCGGCTGTCCGCCGCGAGGCGTTCCGGCACGCTGCCGTCGGACATCATGTCCGCCATTTGCGGGGCCGCATCGTCCGGTGCGGGCTCCTGCCCCGGGAGAGGCCATGTCTCGTCCTCGACATACAGATCCGACAGCCATGCGGCGGTAATCGGCATGTCCGGCGCCAGAGGAACGCCGGCACGAGAAGCCCCGGCTGGGGCACCTATCTCGTCTGCAATACCCGTCATCAGACGGGCCAGCGCCGGACCATCATAGGTTACATCTTCCGGTGCCGCAGCGGCTTCTGCGGCGAGGACCGGGAACGGACTTGAGACAAGGTCGGCCTTTGGTGCTGCGGGAGAGGTCCTCAGGGGTGCATCCGCGATCGGAACAGGCGGTGCCGCCGCCCGTGGCTGTGCGGCACCATGCTGTGAATCCGCGCTTTTGGGCTCATCAAGCGTGCTGTGCGTCGCGGCTCTCTGTGTCACCTGTCTCTGCGGGGGCAGGGCGTTGCCGTCTCCAGAGGCGTCGCGTCCCGAGAGGCCGGGACCGGCATGGGGCTCTCCCGTTGTATCTGGGAGTCCACCGATGCTCTCCTCCGGCAGTGCGTGGGACAGGCTGGCCATCGCATGCTGCGCCGGTGACGGCGTCTGGCGGGAACGGTCGGCGAGCGGCAGGGGCGCTGCTGCGGTGCGGACCGGCGGGTTGAGACGGGGATCTGCGGGCAGTCGAGCCTCGGTGCTGCCGGGCGGCAGCGGTGCGGCCTCCGCGCCGGCATTCTGGCGATAGGAGGTGACCACGCGCCGTGTGACCGGGTTGCGCTCGTCATAGGCGGCGGCCTCCATCTGCAGCGCCACCCGGGTGGCCTCCGGGCCGAAGGGGTTCTTGAGGATCTCCGTCAGAAGCCGCAGCGAAAATCCTTGCATCAACTGGTTCAACGCCCGCTGGAGGGCAAGCTTTTCGGGTCCGCTGAGGCCCGAAATCACCTCTGCCAGGCGTTCGGTGTAATCGACCAGCGATTCTCCGGCATGGCGGTTGATCTTCAGCAGTGCGCCGATGGTTTCCGCGACAACGGACAGACCCTGCGACAGCTGCATCTGGCCAGAAAGCGAGAGCAGGACGAAACGGCCCGCGCCAAGCGCGAGCGAGGACGTGCTGGTGCCCGGGTGATCCCCGGTGCGGCCGAGCGACAGCTCGATTCGCGGCAGTGTCGGCGGTTGGGCGGACTGGCCCGAGAGATCGACGGAGGTGTCCGAAAGGGCGGCGACAGGCGGCAACATGAGTCTGCTCCACGCTGTTGTCGGTTGACAGGACAGACCGGCTTCGCGGAACCCACAGGAGCGACCGAATGGGCCGCGGCGCCTCATGGCGACATTTCATGCCGATGAATGGCCCACTATGACGCAGAAACCTTAAGATTTTCCTAAAACTTGAACGATCGGTCGGAGAGGGGAGAGCGCTGCTCCACCTGCGATGCGGGGCCTCGTTGATGTGAAGCGGCGGTATCTGGCCAGAGAACGGCGCGAGCCTTAGGGAATGGGTGCGGCCCCCGCGGTCTTCGGCTTCAGCAGCCGGTAGAGGCCGATTTCATCCTGCGACACCGCCAGAATCGCGCCACCGGGGTCGGTGCGGACTATGTCTTCTTCCGCCTGCCGCGGTGTCCACGGACGGGAGTCGTTCTTCCCCGTCGCAGAGACCTTATCCCTGTCCTGAGCGCTGCCTGTCGTCTGCGAGGTGTCTCGGGCTGTTCCGGTCCTTGACGTTTCCACCGCAGCGGCAAGAGTGGCCAGGACGTCCTGCGCCCTATCGTCCGCCGATGCGTCAGTGTCGTTCGCCGTCCTGTCGTTGCGCTCACGGATCGCCCTGTGCATGGCCTGCACGCTGTCAAGCTTTGCGGAGGCCTCACGGGCGGCGATGTCATCCTGCTGTTCGGCTTCGGTTTCGGCATCCGACACGCGGGTCGGGTCAAAACCCTGCTCACCGAGCTTCAGCTCGGCCAGCGTCTTGGGGTTGGCGACATCCTCCAGTCGCTGCAGCACCTTGGCGGCATCCCCGCCGGTCAGGGTACCGTCGCCATGCTGCTTTTCCAGCGCCTTCTGCACCGCGACCGACGAATCGGAAGAGGGATTCTTGATCGCCTCGATGACCGTCGAAAGCTTGAGACCCAGCGTGTCGAGGCCGATGTCCTTCGTGAGCGCAATGGTGTCCTGTGGCGAGAGATCGGCCAGCGCCGTCTCGATCGCCCGGCCATAGGCATAGGAGGACATATCCTCGGTCTTCTCCACGCCGAGCGCCTTGCCGAGCGACTGGTAAAGCTGCACCTTCAGCGCGTTGGCATCGACCTTGGTCACGGAAAACAGCGCTTCGCTGATCTTCTCCTGCGCCCGCTTGTTTGTCTGGCTTGCGCTGATACGGGCCTCGACAGCAGCGTCCGGTGTCTGGCCGGTCTTCTCCTGCTCTTCGCGGCGCCGGCGTTCCTCGGTGTCGTCCAGCATGGATTGCAGCAGCCCGGCTGCAATGGTCCCCGTCGATGATGCGCCCGCGATCAGCATGATGTCTATTCTCCCCCGGCCTCTTGCGAATCCGGTGTGGAGGGTGGCGTCAGGCGCTTAATAAAGGTCTAGCCGCAGGTTGTGGGTTTCAGCTATGGGCGAAGATGTCGGTTTCTTCCCAGCCGAGAAGGTCGAGCTTGGCGCGGGTCGGCAGGAAGTCGAAACAGGCCTGCGCCATTTCCATGCGGCCATCGCGCTTGAGGCGCTGGGTCAGCTTGTCGCGCAGGGCATGCAGGTGGAGAACGTCGGAGGCGGCATATTCGAGCTGCGCCTGCGACAGGGTTTCCGCCGCCCAGTCGGATTGCTGCTGCGCCTTGGAAACGTCGATGTCCAGCAGTTCCTTGAGATTGTCCTTCAGGCCGTGCCGATCGGTGTAGGTGCGCGTCAGCCGCGAGGCGATCTTGGTGCAGAAGACCGAGGCAGTGGTCACGCCGAAGGTGTGGAAGAGAACGGCAATGTCGAAGCGGCCGTAATGGAAGATCTTCGTGCGGCCGGCATCGGCCAGCAGCGCCACCAGATTGGGCGCTTCCTTCTGCCCGGCGGCAATGCGAATCACGTCGGCCGTGCCGTCACCCGGCGAAAGCTGCACCACGCACAGCCGGTCCCGGCGCGGGACCAGCCCAAGCGTTTCGGTATCGATGGCAATGGCCCCCTGATAGCGGGCGGCCGCCTCTGCGCTGATATCTGCCTCGTGATAGCGGATCGTGCTCATGTCGTCTCTTTCCGGTTCGGTCTGCCCGCTATAAACCAGAGAACCCGCGCAGGATATGCCTTTATTTGACTCGCTATCGACAGCAATCCGGTAGAAGCCTTGCGTCAGGCGCATTGCTGCAATGCAGCAGCGCCCTTGTTGAAATCAATCGCGTCACCTATATCTCAATCATCGAAGCGACGCACTCCTCCTCCTCCCAGCGTCGCGACGAAGAGATCGGCAACCTCCTCCTCCTCCCAATTGCCGATCAAGTTTAAAAGCCTGCCGCACCTCCTCCCGCGGCAGGCTTTTTCGTTTGCAGTTTTGTTACTGTATAACATATCTTGGGTTGTTTTAGATATTTCTGTTTCACGCAAATGTCATCACGCGTGACTATAGCCGGGACGTGACCAACAACCACGTTCTCGAGGCACCCATGCGCACTCTCTTTGCTGCCCTCGTCGCGACCACGGCACTCGTTTCCGGTGCCCAGGCTGCGACCGTCTATCCGCTCGATCGCGCCACGATCCTCACGGGTTCTCCCTTCGACTTCAAGGTCGAGTTCAAGTCGGTCGTGAAGCCGGAGGATGTCAAGATCACCGTCAACGGCCAGGACTACAAGGCCGTTCTCGGCGCCGAAGCCAAGTTCGTTGCCGAAGAAAAGGGCAAGGAAGACAAGGTGCTCGGCTCTGCCCTCCTGCTGCGCGGCGTCAAGATCGCCAAGGCTGGCGACTACAAGGTCGAAGTCTCCGCCGGTGACGAGAAAAAGTCCGTCACCTGGAACGTCTACGGCACGCAGGCAACCCCGAAGGCCAGGAACATCATCTTCTTCCTCGGCGATGGTTTGTCGGTCGCGCACCGCACCGGCGCCCGCATCATGTCCAAGGGCATGACCGAGGGCAAGGCCAACGGCCACCTGAACATGGACACGCTGGACCGGATGGCATTCGTCGGCACATCCTCCACGAACGCCATCGCGACCGACTCGGCCAACACCATGTCGGCCTACATGACCGGCCACAAGACCGCCGTGAACGCCCTTGGCGTCTATGCTGACCGCACCCCGAGCTCGCTGGACGACCCCAAGGTCGAGACCATTGCCGAAGCTCTGCGCCGCACGACGAAGAAGTCGATCGGCGTCGTCTCGACTGCCGAAGTTGAAGATGCGACCCCGGCTGCCGTCGTGGCCCATACCCGCGCCCGTGGCGACAAGGCCGAGATCGCCGGCATGTTCTACGACGTGAAGCCGGAGGTCGTTCTGGGTGGTGGCTCTGCCTATTTCCTCCCCAAATCCGTTGCCGGTTCCAAGCGCAAGGACGACAAGGACTTCATCGCTCTCTTCAAGGAAGCCGGCTACACCCTGGCGACCACCAAGGACGAACTGGCCAAGGCTGACGGCGACAAGGTTCTCGGCCTCTTCCACACCGGCAACATGGACACCGTGCTTGACCGCCTGCAGCTGAAGAAGGGCACGGTCGAAAAGTTCCCGAACCAGCCGGGCCTCGTCGACATGACCAGGGCCGCTCTCGACAAGCTGTCGAAGAATCCGGAAGGCTTCTTCCTGATGGTCGAAGGCGCTTCGATCGACAAGATGTCCCACCCGATGGACTGGGACCGCGCCCTGTATGAAACCATCGAATTCGACCAGGCCGTCGGCCTCGGCCTCGAATTCCTGAAGAAGAACCCGGACACGCTGATCGTCGTCACCGGCGACCACACGCACGGCGTGTCGATCATCGGCACGATCGATGATGAGAAGCCGGGCACCGACATGCGCGAAAAGGTCGGCACCTACGCCGATGCAGGCTTCCCGAACTACGAAGACAAGGATGGCGACGGCTATCCGGACAAGGTCGACGTCTCGCGTCGTCTGGCTGTCTTCTCCTCGAACTACCCGGACTACTACGAAACCTGGCGTCCGAAGATGGACGGCCCGTTCGAGCCGGCCGTGCAGAACGAGAAGAAGCAGTACGTCGCCAACGAAGCCTACAAGAACGTTCCGGGCGCCGTCTTCCGTGAAGGCAACCTGCCGCGTTCGGCCGACACCGCGGTTCACGCTGTTGACGACATCGTCCTGCAGGCGACCGGCCCCGGTTCGGAAGGCTTCAAGGGCTACATGGAAGAAAGCGACATCTACAAGGTGCTCGTCGATACTTTCGCACTCGGCGCCAAGTAAGCACGCCGATGCCCGTGCCGGGTCTAAAGATCCGGCCTTTACGGCCTGACGAAATTCCACCCGCCGTCTCGGTGGGTGGAACTGTTTCACGGAAGGAGATCCCGATCATGATGACCCTCCCACAGCGTCCGGTGTCGCGCCGCCTGGTGCTTGCCGGCCTCGCGATGGTCGCGCCCTCTCTGCTCACCGCCCGACCTGCGGCTGCCGCGGCGAGCACGCTCGGCTTTGGCGAACTCTATGGCAAGGTCACGCCGCTCGGACTCCAGTTTTCCGACAAGACAAAGGCGCTCGATGGCAAGTCCGTCTCCATGCGCGGCTTCATGGCGCCGCCGCTGAAGGCCGAAGCGGCCTTTTTCGTTCTGACCGAGATCCCCATGTCGCTCTGCCCCTTCTGCTCGTCGGATGCCGACTGGCCGGACAATATCGTCGTGGTCTATCTCTCCGCCCGCCAGACCTTCACCCAGGCCAACCAGACGATCGAAGTGACGGGCCGGCTCGAAACGGGGTCCTGGACCGATCCGGAGACCGGGTTCGTAAGCCTGCTCCGGCTGCGCGATGCGCATTACGCTCCGGTGTGACATGCTGACACTCTCCATCGAAAACCTGGTCGTTCGCGTGCCCGACCTGCAGCAGCCGGTACTCGTGATCGACCGCCTCGACGTCGCTGCCGGTCAGCATCTGGCCGTCACCGGCGGCTCGGGTTCGGGCAAGAGCACGCTTCTCAATATTCTGAGCGGGCTGGAGCGGGTGCGCGAGGGCCGTGTCCTGTGGAACGCATCCGACATCGCGCCACTCTCCGAAAGCGGCCGCGACCGGTGGCGGGCTCGGAATGTCGGGCTCGTCATGCAGGATTTTCATCTGTTTCCCGGTTTGACCGCTTTGGCCAATGTGTTGCTGCCCGCCCGGCTGGCGGGTGCCGCCGATGCCGCGATCCTGGCCCGCGCCCATGATCTTTTGGCCCGGGTCGGCCTGTCGCGGCCGGACCAGCGCATCGAGACCATGTCGCGCGGCGAAATGCAGCGTGTGGCGATCGCACGCGCGCTGTTGCGCCGGCCGGGCGTCATTATCGCGGACGAGCCGACGGCGAGCCTCGATGTCGAGAGCGGCGCGGCAGTCGGCGATCTCCTGCTGGAGGTTGCGGCCGAGACCCGCTCGACGCTGATCGTCGCATCGCATGATCCGCGGCTGGTCGAGCGTCTCGACCGGCGGCTTTCGCTCGCCGCGGGCCGTATCGTGGCCGACAACGCAGCATCCGAGGTGGCGGCATGATTTCCTTCGTTCTGGCGGATCTGCGCCGGCTCTGGCTCGGTGCCTTCGTTCTGGTGCTTCTGGTAGCGCTAGCAACGGCGCTTGGCGTGGCTGTTACCGTGCAGGAGCGGGCCTTGCGGCTCGGCAGCGCCCGTGCCGCGGACCGTTTCGATCTGGTGGTCGGGGCTGCCGGCAGCGAGACGCAGCTCGTTCTCTCCTCCGTTTTCCTGCAGCCTTCGCCGCTTCCGCTGATGCCGGGCGCGGTGCTGGCGAAGCTCGCGGCCGATCCGCGCGTCGCCTGGGCAGCGCCTGTCGGCTTCGGCGACAGTTTCATGGGTTATCCGATCATCGGCACCACGACGGCGCTGGTGAAGGGCACCACGACGGGGTTCGCCGAAGGCGGCCTGTTTGCCCATGAGGGGGAGGCGATCGTCGGTGCTGCGGTGCATCTGCCGCTCGGTGCGGAGATCAAGCCGATGCACGGCACGGCCGAAACCGGCGGTGAAACGCATACGGAAATCGCCTATCGCGTCGTCGGCCGCGTCAAACCCACCGGCACGCCTTGGGATCGCGCCATTCTGGTGCCGGTACAGGCCGTCTGGCACATCCACGGCCTCGGCCATGATGATCATGGTGATCATGATGACGATCATCACGCTGGCGGCGAGGACGGGGATCATGCGGCCGATGCGGCACATCTGCCAGCGCATGCGGACGGGGCCGTCGCAGGACATGACGAGGCCGGTCATGATGCCGATCATCACGAGGGCGATCATCACGAGGCGGGCGAGCATGGCGCGGATGATCATGACGAGCATGACCATGACGGGGATGGTCACCACCATGGCCATATCGACCCCGATGGGGCGCTCAATGAGGTCTTCACCGATCAGGCGCCCGGCCTGCCGGCCATTCTCGTCAAGCCGAAGACGATTGCCGATGCCTATCGCCTGCGCCAGGAATATCGCACCGCTGGCACGCTTGCCGTCTTCCCCGGCGAAGTGCTGACGCGGCTTTATGGGACGCTCGGCGATGCCAAGATGGTGCTTTCGGCCGTGGCGGCCGGATCGCAGGCGCTTGTGGCGGCGGCCCTGCTGCTTGTCAGCGTGATTCACGTGACACAGCGGCGGCGCCAGATCGGCGCGTTGCGAGCCTTTGGTGCGCCGCGTCTGGCGGTGTTCGGCATCGTCTGGAGCGAGTTGTTCGTGCTGGTGCTGATCGGGATTGCGCTCGGCTTCGGCGGCGGCTATCTCGCCGCCCGGCTGATTGGCGATGCCTTTACCCGCCAGACCGGCGTGATCCTGCCGGTGGAATTTGCCGCCGAGGATGGCGGCATGGCGCTGATCCTGCTCGCCATCGGCATGGTGTTTGCCGCCATTCCGGCGCTGATGGCTTACCGGCAATCGCCGGCGCAGGCGCTGCGCAGCTGATCAGCGGCCAAGCGGGAGTGGAGGCAGGCGCGGGATGCGCCTGCCCGTGTCCAATCACGGCTCAGAGGGCGGCGATCTCCGCCATCACGCTGTCCTCGACGGTCAGTCCCTCGTCGGCGGCGATGCGCCGCAGGCTGCGGCCACGCCGTCCGGGCAGGCGCACACCCTCTTCCCGGCCCATTTCGGTGGCGAGCATGGCCAGCCGCTCCGCCGTGCCGCCGCCGGTTGCCGCATTCGGGTCGATCGCGATGAGATACTGGCCGAGCGCCGGCGGCGGCCCCTTGTCGTCGAACAGGGAGCTTGCTTCGTAGGAGAACAGCGCCCCAGCCAGCGCTGCCGACAGCGCCTCCACCATGAAGGCGAGCGCCGCCCCCTTCACACCGCCGGTCGGCGCCATGGTGCCTTTCAGTGCTGCATCGGGATCCGTGGTCGGCCGGCCGTCGCTGTCGAGCGCCCAGTCATCGGGGATCGCCACGCCCTTCTGCTGTGCGGCCATCACCTTGCCGCGCGCCACCTTGGAAAGCGCGAGGTCGATGACGATCGGCTCATCGCTTGCCACCGGCACGGCAAATGCGATTGGGTTGGTGCCGTAGAGCGGCCGCTTGCCGCCCCACGGCGCCATGGAGGCCGGCGCATTGGCAAACATCATCGCCACCAGTCCCTGCTCGGCAAAGCGCTCCACCGTCAGTGCCATCACGCCGGCATGGTGGGAGCGGTAAAGGGCGGCGGCGGCAATACCCTGCTGGCGGGCGAGCGGCGCGAGTTCCTCGACTGCCAGGTCCAGCGCAGGATAGGCAAAGCCGAAGGCGACATCGATGGAGAGAACACCGGGGCGTGTCCGTACCGCCTTCGGTACGGCCTTGCCATCCACCTTGCCGCTGCGCACCTGCGCGACATAGGCGAGTACACGGCGCAGGCCATGACCGGATTGTCCGGCGGCCTCGGCCGTGACGAGGGCGCGTGAAACGGAAAGAGCGGTGGCGGCGGTCACGCCATTGGCTTCGAAGACGCCGGCAATGCGCGCTTCGAGATCGGAAAGGCTGATATGCATGGTCGGTTCCTGCTGGCGGGGCGGCCATGCAAAGCCCTGCGGCGGCAGGCCGGATCGCCTTTTCCCTACAGCATCGCCGGCAGATGGCAACTTGCTTTTCGCTTTCTCAGCCTTCGCCCGGACGTGGCGAGGTCAGGGCAGGGGCGGACCCCAAAGCTCGCGCGGTGCGGACCCCGCCTCACGTCCAAGCAGGTCCGGCCCGGCAGGACCGTGAAACCCTCAGCAGTTCTTGTAGCCGAGTGGCACGGTCACCCGGTCGCCGATTCCCGCCGGTGGTGGCGGAACTGGGGAGGCGCGGCGTACCAGATCGACCATGTATCCGTCGAAATCCGCAAACCCGGACGACCGCGACAGCGAGACGGCGGAGAGATTGCCGCCGGCATCGATGCGGAAGGTGACATAGGCGGTGCTGCCGCGGCCGGTGGCCGGGCATTTTCCGCGCTGGCGGGCCAGATGGGCGGCAAGCTTGGCCTGCCAGCGGGCGGGGGAAACGGACGATCCGGCCACGCTTTCGGCGGTGGCAGAGGCGGCGGTGCGATCCGCCTGCTGGACTTCGGCCTTGGCCTGCTGGGCAGCCTTGGCGGCCGGCGGCTTGGGCTTCGGCGGAACGTGCTGCGCCACCTTCTTCGGCTCCGGCTTCGGCGCTTCCTTCTTCACCTCGACCGGTTCCGGCGGACGGATGACGGGAAGCGGAACCTCAACATTCTCCAGCATGGCAAGCTGCTGTTCAACGACCGGATCCACCGGTTCCGGCTCCTTCGGCTGTTCCTCGGGGATCGTCTGGGTCACCTCTTTCACCGGTTCCGGTGGCGGTGTGTCTTCCACCATCTCTTCCGGCGGCGGCGGCTCCTTCTGCTCCACGACCTCCTCCGGCGGCGGCGTATCCTTGACCGGCTCGATGACCTCTTCCGGCGGCGGTTCTTCCACCGGCTGCATGCTGTCGCTTTTCACCTCCTGCGAATCCTGCAGTTCCTGCGACACCAGTGTTTCGTCCGTCGCGGCAGCCGTCGGCTCCGGCGCCAGTTCGATCATGATGGCGGCGGGCGGTGCCGCATCCGCAGCCTCGATCGGTTCCTCGCGCAGGGCCACGGCGGCGGCGGCGATATGGGCGGCGAGCACCACGGCGGCAGCCCCGCTCCACAGGGCGGCCTCGCCGAGCCTGCCCGTTCGGCTTCCCCGGTGAACGGTCAGGCTCATGGCGCAGCTCCCGTCGTCTGGCCGACCGGCATTGTCGCTCCCGGCAGGGTTTCAAGGCCCACCAGCGCGATCTTCAGATAGCCGGCATCCCGCAGCAGGTTCATCACCTCCATGAACTGGCCATAGCCCACCGATTTGTCGGCGCGCAGGAAGATCCGCGCGTCCTTGTTGCCGGAGGTGGTGCGGTCGAGCGCCGCCGCCAGCTGCTCGCGGGCGACCGGATCATTGCCGAGATTGAGCGTCAGATCCTGCCTAATGGTGAGATAGATAGGCTGGTCCGGCCGCTGTGCCGGCTTGGCCGTCGAGGCCGGCAGGTCCACGTTGACATCCACGGTGGCAAGCGGAGCCGCCACCATGAAGATGATCAGCAGCACCAGCATCACGTCGATGAACGGCGTGACGTTGATCTCGTGGTTTTCCGGCAGGTCGTCACCGCTGCCTTCACGAATGCCGCCGGCCATGGCCTATTCTCCCGCCATCAGCGAGACGGACGACTTGCTGCGCGCGCCGGTCGGCACCTTGCGAAAGTCGAGATCGCGGCTGACCAGCCGCTCGACGCCTGCCGCCGCATCTGCCAGCAGCTGGCGGTAGCCGGTAATGGCGCGCGCGAAGATGTTGTAGATCACCACCGCCGGAATGGCCGCGACGAGGCCGATGGCGGTGGCAAGCAGCGCTTCGGCAATGCCCGGCGCCACCACGGCGAGGTTGGTGGTCTGCGACTGCGAGATGCCGATGAAGGAATTCATGATGCCCCAGACGGTGCCGAACAGGCCGACAAACGGGCCGACGGAGCCGATTGTGGCAAGCGCGCCCGTGCCGCGCATCATGCGTCGCCCGGCGAAGGCCTCGATGCGCGACAGCGAGGAGGAGACGCGCTCCTTCACGCCGCTGTTGTTGGCATAATCCAGAGCGCCTTCGGAGAGTTTCAGTTCCAGCGCCGCCTCGCGCAGCATCAGCGCCGCCGGGCCACGGCGCCGCTCGGTGGCGGCCAGCGCTTCGGACAGCGTGCGGGCATTGCGGATGGCCTTGATGACGCCGTTGACGCGGCGGCGCGCACCGGCAAGCTCCAGCGACTTGGCAAGCCACACCGTCCAGGTGATCAGCGAGGCAAGCGCCAGGCCGGCCATGACCCCCTTCACGACCCAATGGGCCGCCATGAACATGCCGAGTGGGGAGAGATCATGGGGAATGTCGCTGCGCGGAGCCGGATGCATGAACTGCTCGAGAAGGCCGGCAGTCTCGCCTTCCGTCGCGCTGGGCGCGGACGCCTGCACCTCCACGGCACCTTGAGCCGATGCCTCCGGTGCGGCAACGCCGCCAGTGGCTGCAGACTGGGCGTCGCCGATCGCCGCATTGTCCTGTAGTGCCGGCGCACCGGGCTGTGATGCTGAAGGCTGCGCAGCCGCAGGTGGGGGTTCGGTTGATATGGCAGGTGCGGTCAGGCGCGGCTGGGTGGCGGTCGGGTCCTGCGCCTCAGCGCCGCAGGCGAGCGACAGGAAGAGCGCTGAACCGATTACCAGAGCGGTCGGCGAAAATGCGCTACGCGTCTCGTTTCCGGCCTTCCGGACGGTCGCGGACGAGGTTGTCCAGGACAGGACGGTCAAGGGCGAAAGGGTCGGCATGGGCATACTCCGGACACGTTTTCGGGCAGGCGCTCAGCCGCAAAGCCACGTTCCGGCTGGCACGCTATGCGGCGGGTGATGGCCATGGGCGGTGCACCGCATGCGTTTCAAGCCTATCCGATAATAAACTTGAGTTATTTTCGCAAGAATAATGTGCTGAAAAATTGGCAGAATTAATCAGGTTTTGCCGATGGAGGTGATGCCCGTCTGGGTTGCGCGGACCGGAAACCCAACCGTCGGCCAAGGCGTGTGCCGGCGTTCCCGCTTACAGTGGACGAAATGCAAAACGCCGGGCACAGGGCCCGGCGCTGGATGGTGTCTCTGTCCGTACGTCAGAGCGTACGGGTAACATGTTCCACGCGGAAGCACTCGATGGTATCGCCGGCGCGGATGTCTTCGTAGTTCTCGAAGGCCATGCCGCATTCCTGACCGACCGGCACTTCGGAGACTTCGTCCTTGAAGCGCTTGAGCGTCTTGAGCTTGCCTTCGTGGATGACCACGTTGTCGCGAACGAGGCGCACGCCTGCACCGCGCTCCACCTTGCCTTCGATGACGCGGCAACCCGCGACCTTGCCGACCTTGGTGATGTTGAACACCTCCAGGATCTCGGCATTGCCGAGGAAGGTCTCGCGGCGTTCCGGCGAGAGCAGGCCCGACATCGCTGCCTTCACGTCATCCACCAGATCGTAGATGATGTTGTAGTAGCGGATTTCGGTGCCGGTGCGTTCGGCCAGCGTACGGGCCTGCGCATTGGCGCGGACGTTGAAGCCGATGATGGCGGCATTCGAGGCCTCGGCCAGCGAAATATCCGATTCCGTCACGCCGCCAACGCCCGAATGGACGATACGGGCACGTACTTCGTCGGTGCCGAGCTTTTCCAGCGCGCCGGCAATGGCTTCGATCGAGCCCTGCACGTCGCCCTTGATGAGCAGCGGGAACTCCTTCATGCCCGACGTCTGCAGCTGGCTCATCATCTGTTCCAGCGAACCGCGCGAACCGGACTGGCGGGCTGCCGCCTTGTCGCGGGCGAGACGCTGGCGATACTCGGAGATTTCGCGGGCACGGGCTTCGTTTTCCACGACGGCGAACTTGTCACCGGCAGCCGGCGTACCCGACAGACCGAGAACCTCGACCGGCATGGCAGGACCCGCTTCCTTGACGTGTTCGCCCTTGTCGTTGACGAGCGCGCGCACACGGCCCCACTGGTCGCCGGCAACGATGATCTGGCCGGGCTTCAGCGTGCCCTTCTGGATCAGGACGGTGGCAACGGCACCACGACCGCGGTCGAGCTGGGCTTCGATGACCGAGCCTTCCGCCGTGCGGTTCGGGTTTGCCTTGAGGTCCAGAACTTCGGCCTGCAGCAGGATGGCTTCCAAGAGCTTGTCGAGATTCAGGCCGTTCTTGGCCGAGACTTCGACGTCGAGCGTTTCACCGCCCATGGATTCCACGAAGACTTCGTGCTGCAGCAGCGCGGTGCGAACGCGCTGCGGGTCGGCCGTCGGCTTGTCGATCTTGTTGATCGCCACGATGATCGGAACACCTGCTGCCTTGGCATGGTTGATGGACTCGATCGTCTGCGGCATCACGCTGTCATCAGCGGCCACCACGAGGATGGCAATGTCGGTGACCTGCGCACCACGGGCACGCATGGCCGTGAAGGCTGCGTGGCCGGGGGTGTCGATGAAGGTGATCTTCTGGCCGTTCTGCTCGACCTGATAGGCACCGATGTGCTGGGTGATGCCACCGGCTTCGCCGGCCACCACATTCGCCTTGCGGATCGCATCGAGCAGCGAGGTCTTGCCGTGGTCGACGTGACCCATGATGGTGACGACCGGCGGACGCGGCAGAAGCTCGCCTGCGTCGTCGGCCACGTTGAAGATGCCTTCTTCAACGTCGGATTCGGAGACGCGCTTGACCGTGTGGCCGAATTCGGTGGCGATGAGTTCTGCGAGGTCGGCGTCGATGACGTCGCCCGGCTTCATCATCTGGCCTTCCTTCATCAGGTACTTGATCACGTCGACGGCGCGTTCGGACATGCGCTGCGACAGTTCCTGAATGGTGATGGTTTCCGGCAGGATGACCTCGCGCATGACCTTTTCGCGGGTTTCCTGCATCTGGCTGCGGCGGAACTTTTCCTGGCGGCGGCGCATGGCCGACAGCGAACGGCCACGGGCGTTGCCGTCCTCGTCCACGTCAGCCGTCGTGACCGTCAGCTTGCCGCGACGGCGATCGTCTTCCTTCGGGCGAGCCGGAACCTTGGCAGGAGCGGGAGCCGCCACCTTGCCGCGGGCCGGGCCACGGGCGGAACCGCGATCGTCGTCCTCGTCATCCGATGCCTTGCGGCTGCGTGGCGCGACGCCGGCCGGTGCGGGGGCTGCCCCGGGAGCAGCCGGGCGCGGCGGCTGCGGACGGTTGTCCGGAGCGCGTGCGGCAACAGGCTGCTGTGCCGGCTGTGCTGCAGCGGCCGGGCGTTCGACGGCTGCTGCCGGCTGCGGCTGGGCGGCAGCTTCCTCCTTGGCCGCTTCGGCGGCAACCTTGGCTTCCTCAGCCAGGCGGGCTTCCTCTGCGCGGGCCTCTTCAGCGCGGCGCGCTTCCTCGACCTTGCGGCGCGCTTCTTCTTCGGCGCGCTGCTTGGCCTCGATCACGTCGCGGGCCTGAGCCTCGGCAAGCGCGCGGCGACGGGCATCCATCTCGCTGGCCGAGAGGTCGTGCAGGACATTGCCACGCGGACGATCCGGCTGGCGCTGCGGCTGCTGTGGACGACCCGGGTTGTTCTGGTGACCCTGATGGCCCTGCGGGCGCTGGCCCTGCTGCGGACGCTGCTGCTGGTTGGGCTGGTGGATGCGCGGCGGCGGCGTGGTCTGGGCCGGGCGCGGCTGCGGAGCCGGCGCTGCTGCCTCTGCCGGGCGCTGCTGCGGCTGGGCAGGGGCTGCCACCGGCGTGATCGGCTTTTCATCTTCCGGGCGGATCGGGCGACGCTTGCGCGTCTCGACCACGACCGCCTTGGTGCGACCGCGACCCATATCCTGGCGTACGGTACCCTGGGCCATCCCTGAGGGCTTCAGGGTGAGGGTCTTCTTGCCCGTAACGCTGAGTGTCTTGTCGTCTTTACTGTCGGTCATCCGTTCCTGTTCCTTCCGACAGGAACAGAGATGGCAACCATCAGATCCTGTCGTTCAATACATGTCTTCCAATGCGGCAGCCGGCGATTGCCGGTAACCGCGTCATGTCCTTGACCGGCCAGCGCCGCCATTCGCTCCGGAGTGACCGCCAGTGCGGTACGTTTCGAGCTTGGTTGCGCGCTTCACTACACCCTCACCCGCCTGTCCGGCAAGCGCCGCGGCATGGATAAAAGCATTCTGGCCCATCAGTTCGTCCATTTCGGCCGCAGTCAGAAGCCGGAAGGAGGGAATGTCCTCCTCGGCCTCAGTCCCGAGCCTCCAGGCCTTGCGGGCCTGGTCAATCTTTCGCACGCCGTCGGCTGCGGCATCGGCCGCATGAAACACACCAACGGCCTCGCCGCCACGAATGGCGGCATCCACTTTCATGGCGCCGGAGATGAACTGGCCCGCCTTGCGCGCCATGTTCATCATGCCCACCATGTCGGCCACCAGAAGGCGGTCGACGAGGTCGACAAGCTCGGCGGAGGCCTTGGCCTCCATCTTCAGTGCCCGCGAGAACAGCTTGCGCTGAACCGCCCGCTCGACCAGGCCACGTTCGGCCCGGATCCAGCAACCGCGGCCCGGCAGCTGGCGTTTCAGATCCGGCACCACCTGGCCATCCGGCCCCGCGACGAAGCGGATGAGGTCCGCCGGATCGGTCGCCTCACGGGTGACGATGCAGGTGCGATCGTTCACCACGAGATCCTCGTCGTCCGCGTCATGCTCGGGCGCCGCGATCATTGTTCGGCAGCGGCATCCGCCTCCTCGTCAACCGCTTCCCCGGTCTCATCGGCCTGTTCGCGGGCCAGATCCTCTTCGGTGATCCAGCCGGCCAGCAGACGGGCCTGCACGATCATGGTCTCGGCTTCCACGCGGGATACGTCGAACTTGGAGAAGATGCCTTCGTACTTCTTCGTCTCGCCGTCCTTGCGTTCGGTCCAGCCGATCAGGTCGTCGGCGGCGCAGCCGGCAAAGTCTTCCACCGTCTTGATGCCGTCCTCGCCGAGCGCCACCAGCATCTTGCCGGTCAGGCCCTCGATCTGGCGCAGTTCATCGGCAACGCCGAGTTCGCGGCGCTTGGCATCCATTTCCGCCTCGAGACGGTCGAGATATTCGCGGGCGCGGGTCTGGATCTCGTTGGCGGTGTCGTCATCGAAGCCGTCGATCGAGGAGATCTCGTCGAGATCGACATAGGCAAGTTCTTCCACCTGGGCAAAACCTTCGGAGGCGAGAACCTGGCCGACCATCTCGTCGACGTCGAGGGCGTCCATGAACAGGTTGGTGCGCTCGTTGAATTCCTTCTGGCGGCGTTCCGATTCCTCGGCCTCCGTCATGATGTCGATGTCCCAGCCGGTCAGCTGCGAGGCCAGACGCACGTTCTGGCCGCGACGGCCGATGGCGAGCGACAGCTGCTCATCCGGAACGACCACTTCGATGCGTTCTGCATCTTCGTCGAGAACGACCTTGGCCACTTCCGCCGGCTGCAGTGCGTTGACGATGAAGGAGGCCGGATCGGCCGACCACGGAATGATGTCGATCTTTTCGCCCTGCAGTTCGCCGACGACGGCCTGAACGCGGGAGCCGCGCATACCGACGCAGGCGCCGACCGGATCGATCGACGAATCGTTCGAGATGACGGCGATCTTGGCGCGCGAACCCGGATCGCGGGCCACCGACTTGATCTGGATGATGCCGTCGTAGATTTCCGGCACTTCCATGGTGAACAGCTTCACCATGAACTGCGGATGGGTACGCGACAGGAAGATCTGCGGACCGCGCTGTTCACGACGCACGTCGTAGACATAGGCGCGGACGCGATCGCCATAGCGCATGTTTTCGCGCGGGATCATCTCGTCGCGGCGGATGATGCCTTCGCCACGGCCGAGATCGACGATCACGTTGCCGTATTCGACGCGCTTGACGGTGCCGTTGACGATTTCGCCGACGCGGTCCTTGAACTCGTCATACTGGCGGTCACGCTCGGCTTCGCGCACCTTCTGCACGATGACCTGCTTGGCCGACTGGGCGGCGATACGACCGAAATCCATCGGCGGCAGCGGATCGGCAATGAAGTCGCCGATCTTGGCATCGACGTTGCGGTCGCGGGCCAGAAGCAGCGGGATCTGGGTGTTGTAATCCTCGGCCTGTTCGACCACTTCCAGCAGACGCTGCAGGCGGATTTCGCCGGTCTTGGAATTGATGTCGGCGCGGATATTGCTCTCCGTGCCGTAACGGGAGCGGGCCGCCTTCTGGATCGCATCGGCCATCGCGGCCAGAACGATCTCGCGGTCGATGACTTTTTCGCGCGCCACTGCATCTGCGATCTGCAGAAGTTCAAGCCGGTTCGCACTCACTGCCATTGTTGTCGGTCTCCGTAGATCGAATGTCTGCTGCCGGCCGGGTTGCGGCGGGCAAAATGGGGTCTGTTCAGTCTTCGTCGGCTTCGTCGTTCTGGTTCGCGGCTTCCGCCTTGGCCAGCTTGTCGGCGCGCAACGCATCCCGGATCAGGTCGTCCGTCAGGATCAGCTTGGCTTCCGCCAGCGCCGCATAGGGAACGGTCACGCGCGGTTCTTCGCCATAGGCAACCTGGTCGCGCTCCAGCGTGAAGCCGTTCTCGTCCGTCTCGGCGATCTTGCCGCGGAAACGCTTGCGGCCATCCAGCAGGACGGAGGTCTCGCACTTCACCAGATGCCCGCTCCAGCGGACGAAATCGGACTTGCGCACCATCGGCCGGTCGATTCCCGGCGAGGACACTTCCAGATGATACGCCTTATCGATCGGATCTTCCACATCGAGAACCGGCGAAACCGCCATGGAGACCGCTTCGCAGTCTTCCACGGTCATGGTGCCGTCGTTGCGCTCGCACATGATCTGCAGCGTCAGACCGTTCTGGTTGAGAAGCCGCACCCGGACAAGGCGAAAATCCATCGCCTCCAGAGTCGGCTCGATGATTTCCGCGATCCTGAGGTCGAGACCCGTCTCGACGATGAGACGCGGTTCCTTCTGGCTGTCCTGCATATGGTCTTTCGGCGTGGTCGCCGTCCCGGCGATGAAGTTCCGTTGGCCTGACCGCCTAATAAAAAAGAGCGGGTCCTTCGCGGGCCCACTCTTCATCTGACGATCAAGAATTTACGGTTCATATACGCGCTAAACCCGCCGATTGCAAGGCCTTGCCGGGGTGGGCCCGGCAAGGCCGGATTTCCGCTTGCCGCCACCGCCGCCACGACTAGTTTAGGCATCGACATGAATCACAGCGAGGTCCACCGTGCCCGAGCGGGTTTCCCCCCTGGCGCCATTCGGCCACCAGACATTCCGCACCATCTGGATCGCCAGCATCGCCTCCAATTTCGGCGGACTGATCCAGTCCGTGGGTGCTGCCTGGATGATGACGGCAATTTCCCGCTCGGAAAACATGGTGGCGCTGGTGCAGTCCTCCACGGCGCTGCCCATCATGCTGTTTTCGCTGGTAGCAGGTGCGCTCGCCGACAACTTCAACCGGCGCAGCATCATGCTGGCAGCTCAGGGCTTCATGCTCGCCGTTTCGGTGCTGCTCACTGTCTTTGCCTTCTTCGGCTGGCTCGACCCGTGGTTGCTTCTCGCCTTCACCTTTTTGATCGGTTGCGGCACGGCCCTTAACAACCCCTCGTGGCAAGCCTCCGTCGGCGACATGGTTCCGCGCGCCATCCTGCCGGCGGCCGTCACGCTGAACAGCGTCGGCTTCAACATCACCCGCAGCCTCGGGCCCGCGATCGGCGGGGCGATCGTGGCGGCTTTCGGGGCCGCCGCCGCCTTTGCCGCCAATGCCGTCAGCTATCTGGCGCTGATCTATGCGCTGATCCGCTGGCAGTCGGAGGTGCCTGCGAGCAAGCTGCCGCGCGAAACGCTGGGGCGGGCGCTCTCGGCCGGCTTCGGCTATGTGGCGATGTCGCCGAAGCTGGTCAACGTGCTGTTCCGCTCCGCGCTGTTCGGCCTGTCGGCCAGCGCCATCCTGGCGCTTCTGCCGCTCGTCGCGCGCGATCTGGTGGCCGGCGGTCCGCTGACCTACGGCTTCATGCTGGGCGCCTTCGGCATCGGGGCCATTGGCGGAGCACTTCTCAATGCGAGACTGCGGGAACTGTTCTCCAGCGAAATGATCGTCCGGATCGCCTTTGCCGGCTTCGGCGTGAGCGCGGTCGTGGCGGCTCTCTCCACATCCACCCTGCTGACCTCGGCCGTTCTGCTCATTCCCGGGGCCTGCTGGGTACTGGCGCTGTCCCTGTTCAACACCACGGTGCAGTTGTCGACGCCGCGCTGGGTGGTCGGGCGTGCGCTCTCCTTCTATCAGACCGCGGCCTTCGGCGGCGTCGCGGTCGGCAGCTGGCTCTGGGGCCGGCTGGCGGAAGACCACGGCGTGGCCACCGCGCTGATGCTGGCGAGCCTTGCCATGGTGCTCGGCGCAGCCATCGGCTGGAAGTTCGCGCTGCCTTCGCTCGAGACCCTCAACCTCGATCCGGTCAACACGTTCCGCGAACCGTCGCTCCGCCTCGATCTGCAGCCGCGCAGCGGTCCCATCGTTCTCCTCATCGATTACGTGATCCGCGAGGAGAACGTGCCGGAATTTTTGGCGCTGATGTCGGAGCGCCGGCGCATCCGCATCCGCGACGGCGCCCGCCAGTGGGCGCTGCTGCGCGATCTGGAAAACCCGGACATCTGGACGGAAACCTATCACACCGCCACCTGGGCGGATTACGTGCGCCACAACCAGCGCCGCACCCAGGCTGATTCCGAAGTGTGGACCCGCATCCGCGCCCTGCATGCCGGGGAAGAGGGGCCGCGCGTCCACCGCATGATCGAGCGCCAGGCCATTCCGCCGCGCGATGCCGGCGACGACATCTTCCACAAGACATCCATCGATCTTCATCACTGAGGGCAGGGGCGGCAGATGGTCGAGATACGAAAGGCAGCGCACCGGGACCTTGGCGCCATCGTCGCCATGCTGGCCGACGATGCGCTGGGTCTTTCCCGCGAGGTGGTGTCCGATCCCGTCGACAGCCGCTACGAGGCGGCCTTCGCCGCCATCGACGCGGATCCGAACCAGCTGCTGGCGGTGGTCGTCCGCGCGGATGGGGCGGTGATCGGCTGCCTGCAGGTGAGCTTCATTCCCGGCCTTTCCCGGCTGGGTCTCTGGCGCGGACAGATCGAAAGCGTGCGGATCGCCAGCGGCGAACGCGGCGGTGGGCTCGGCCGCCTCATGATCGGCTGGGCCATCGAGGAATGCCGCAAGCGCGGCTGCGGCCTCGTGCAGCTCACCTCCGACAAGCGCCGCGAGGAGGCGCTGCGCTTCTACGAATCCCTCGGCTTCGAGGCGACGCATGAGGGCTTCAAGATGAACCTATAGAGCGCTTCCGGCGAAAGCGGGATCGCCGGTGACGTTCCATTTTTTTGTTTCCTATTCAGTTGCAGGGGCGAAACCGGTTATCGCTTTCGCGGGAATGACCCTAGCGCAGTTTTGCCTTCAGGCCTTCGTCTGGAAAGCAGGTCGGCGAAAACCCGTTCTTTGCCTGCCAGTCGCCGAGCGAGCGGCGGGTCTTGAAGCCGGCAAGACCATCGGCCTTGCCCACGTCATAGCCCTTGGCCTGCAGTGCCGTCTGCATGGCGAGCACATCCGAGCGGCGCATCTTGCCGACCGGCCCCCAGCCACCGTCGAAGGCGCCGGCGCCATAGGCGATCCGGTCGGCCAGATTGCCGATGAAGAGCGCGTAGAGGTCGGAATTGTTATATTCCTTCAGCACGTAGAAATTCGGCGTGACGATGAATTCCGGCCCGTGGCGGCCGGCGGGCACCAGCATCATGCCCTCCACCCTGGCCTCATGGGCGGGAAAGGGTTTTCCGGAGGTGCGGGCAATCCCCATCGCGGCCCAGGCGGCAATCGGTTTCGCGAGATCCGGCCCTTCCTGAGCACAGGACACAGCGGCCGGGATCGACACCTCGAAACCCCAGTCGCGGCCGCGCTGCCAGCCCTTCAGCGCAAGATAATGCGCGATCGAGCCCAGCGTGTCCGGCACTGAATCCCAGATGTCGGCGCGGCCGTCGCCATCGAAATCCACCGCATAGCGGGCATAGCTGGAGGGCATGAACTGCGGCTGGCCAAGCGCGCCGGCCCAGGATCCCATCATCCGCCCCGGCGCCACGTCGCCATGCTGGAGGATGCGCAGTGCATCAATCAGCTCGGCGCGGAACATCGCCTTGCGGGTCGACATGAAGGCCTTGGTCGCGAGAACCTCGATCGCCGGATAGGGAAGCTTCGCGCGGCCATAGCCGGTTTCGCGGCCCCAGATGGCAAGGACTACCGCGCCCGGCACCCCATAGGTGCGCTCCACCTGGCGCAGCGTCGCCGCATGCGTTTCGGCCAGCATCCGGCCGGTCGCTGCCAGTGCCTGCAGCCGCGTTTCTGAAAAATAGGCGCCGGGCGAGGAGAATTCCGCCTGGCTCTGGTCCTGTTCCTTCGGGGGCGTGGTGCCGGGCGGCACGAGATCCGGCAGGCTCCAGTTCAGACGAATGCCGCGAAAGGCGCTGTCGATCGTCGCCTGCGAGACACCGGCCTTGCGGGCCTCGGGGGCGAGATCGCGGCTGATCCAGCTGCGGAACTGCGCCTCCACCTCGGATCTGGAGGGGGCCGCGAGGGCGGGGAGGGTGGTCAGCGTAGCGAGGGCAAAGGCGGAGAGAAGCTTGCTGCTGAATGACACAGTCCCCCACCCAATCCCCCTCTGGCCTGCCGGCCATCTCCCCCACAAGGGGGGAGAGGACCTGCGGCCCCGCCATGCCCCGATCAAGGCGACGAGATCGCGGCAGGTTAAGCCCCTCCCCCTTGTGGGGGGGGATTGGGGAGGGGTCTTTGTGACCCATCCAGTCGTCGTTCCACTCAAGAAGAGGGGGAATCTCGTGGATCTGTCCATGTCCACCGACGATCCGGAAGTATCATGCCGTCGGGTGAAAATGTTCCGAAGAAGCCCTGTCAACCTATCGCCTCCTCCTGTCACCCTCATATCGCCGTGCGCGCCCTTAGCGCCGCCGTCAGCGTTCCCTCGTCCAGATAGTCCAGCTCGCCCCCCACCGGCACGCCATGCGCCAGGCGGGTGATCTTCACCGGAAGATCGGACAGACGGTCGGTGATGTAGTGCGCGGTCGCCTGGCCTTCCACCGTGGCATTGACCGCCAGGATGATTTCCCGCACGCCGCCCTCGCTGACGCGGGTGATCAGACCCTTGATGTTGAGATCGTCCGGCCCGACGCCATCGAGCGGCGACAGCGTTCCGCCCAGCACGTGATAGGCGGCGTTCATCGCACCGGCCCGTTCCAGCGCCCAGAGGTCGGAGACATCCTCGACCACGATGATCACCGACTGGTCGCGGCGATCGTCGGTGCAGACCGTGCACGGGTCGCTGGTATCGACATTGCCGCAGCGCGAGCAGACCTTGACCTTGTCATAGGCCTCGCCGAGGGCGACCGAGAGCGGCCCCATCAGCTGTTCGCGCTTCTTGATCAGGTGCAGCGCCGCCCGCCGTGCCGAACGGGGGCCGAGCCCCGGCACCTTGGCGAGCAGCTGGATCAGTTTTTCGATTTCGGGACCGGTAACGCGTTTTGCCATGCGCCGCTTTTAGAGCATAAGAGGCCGGAACGGAATCCGACTTTGGAGTGCCCGGCATGAAAGTCACCGCCATCTGCATCGGCCAGGCCGGGAAACTACCCGGAAAATCCGCGAAAACCGGCATTCGCAAGGCAGAGGTCACGGCGGCGGTGCTGGTCGACCGGCACGGGCTCGTCGGCGATTCGGTCTGTAACCGCAAGCATCACGGCGGCCCCGACCAGGCCGTCTATGGCCTCGGCTCGGTGGATCTCTCCGCCTGGGAGGAGGAACTCGGCATGACGCTGCCGCCCGGCACCTTTGGTGAAAACCTGATCATCGAGGGGGTGGATAGCCGCAGCATCCGCGTCGGAGACCGTTTCGAGACGGCGGAGGTTCTGCTGGAGGTGACGGCGACGCGCACGCCCTGTTCCACGCTGTCCGAGCGCATGGGTGATCCGCATTTTGCCCGGCGTTTCAATGCGGTGGCGCGCCCCGGCTTCTATTGCCGCGTGCTGCGGCAGGGCCTGTTGCAGGCGGGCGATGCGGTGACCTGTCAGCCCTTTGCCGGGCCGTCGGTCACCATGCCGGAACTGCTGCATCTTCGCCCCGGACGGCTCTCGGACGAGGACCGCAGCCGCTACCTTTCCTTGCCGATCGGCGAGCGGCTGCGCGCGCTGATCGCCGGATGATGGCCGGAGCGAGCGCGCGGGCTTGCAATCTCAGAGGGCCGTCGAACCGGCTCAGAACGGCAGCTTCATGCCGGGCGGCAGCGGCAGGCCGGCCGTCAGCGCCGCCATCTTTTCCTGCGCCTGGGCTTCGCTCTTGTCCTTGGCGTCCTTGTGGGCGGCAACGATCAGGTCTTCGAGGATTTCCACCTCGTCTTCCTTGAACAGCGACGGATCGATCTTCAGGCCGCGCAACTCGCCCTTGCCACTCAGGATCACCGTCACCAGGCCACCGCCGGCCTTGCCTTCGACCTCAAGCGCGGCAATCTCCTGCTGCGCCTTCTCCATCTTGGCCTGCATTTCCTTGACCTTGCCCATCATGCCCATGATGTCGCGCATCGGGTCGCTCCTTCGTCTCGTCGTGTCGGGTGTCAGAATTCGATGTCGTCGCCGGGCAGGATGTCGCCCTCGTCCGTCTCGATGGTGGCCGGTGGCTTGATCTCCTCGGCCTCGTCCTCCTCGGTGACGCGGATGCGCACGTCGGTGATGCGGGCGCCCGGAAACTGGGCGAGGATGGCGGCGACGTCGGGATCGGCGCGGGCATCGGTGAGGCGCGCCTCGCGGGCTTCGCTTTCCACCTCGGCGAGCGTCGGCGAACCCTTCTCACGGCTGAGAATCACCATCCAGCGGGTTTCGGTCCATTCCTCCAGCCGGCGCTGCAGGTCGCCGACGATGCTTTTCGGCGCATCCGGCGGCAGGTTGATCTCCAGCCGGCCGGGATCGATGCGGACCAGCCGCACGAAGCTGCGCAGCAGGGCCTTCAGCTTCGGATCGCGGTTCTTGGCGCAGAGATCGGCAATGTCGGCGAGCGAGGTGACCGGAACTTTCGGCGCCGGAGCTGCGGTCGGAGCGGCCTGTGGTGCCGCACGTTCTTCCGTACGACCGAGCGTCATTGGCTGCGGCGTGGAGGGAACGGCGGCGAGCATGGCGGTCGGCCCACCCGAAGCGCCATTGGCGGCCATGCGCGGCGCGGGCGCACCGCTCTCCGGTCCCCGCGCCGTCACCGGCGGAGCACCAAGGCTGGCGCGGGCGCCGCCATTGCCGGATGCCGGGGCCAAGGCGCCGGCCTCGCCACCGCCGTTCAGCAGGTCGGCGACGCGACGCGCGGCATCTTCCGGCGAGGGCAGGTGGGCGGCATGGGTGAGGCGGATCAGCACCATCTCGGCGGCCCCCGCTGCACGGGCGGCGTTCTCGGCTTCCGGAATGCCCTTCAGCAGCATCTGCCACATGCGCGACAGCGTGGTGACCGCGACCGTTGCGGCAAACTCGGCACCGCGCACGCGCTCGACCTCGCTCAGCGACGGGTCGTCGCCGGCCTCGGGGATGTATTTTATCCGGGTGACGAGATGGGTGAAGTCGGCGAGATCGGTCAGGACGACGACCGGATTGGCCCCGGCCTCGTATTGCGCAGCAAATTCCTGCAGCGCCGCCGTTACGTCGCCTCTCACCACATGTTCGAACAGATCGACGATGCGGGCGCGGTCGGCAAGGCCCAGCATGCCGCGCACGGTCTCCACCTGAACGGCACCGCCGCCATGGGCGATTGCCTGGTCGAGCAGCGACAGGCCGTCACGGGCAGAGCCTTCGGCAGCGCGTGCGACCATCGCCAGCGCTTCCGCTTCGAAGCCGATGCCTTCCTTGCCGAGGATGGCGGAAAACAGGCCGACCAGATCGGCGGCGCTGATGCGGCGCAGATCGAAACGCTGGCAGCGCGACAGCACCGTGATCGGGACTTTGCGGATTTCGGTGGTGGCGAAGATGAACTTCACATGCTCCGGCGGCTCTTCCAGCGTCTTCAGGAGGCCGTTGAAGGCCTGCGTCGAGAGCATGTGCACTTCGTCGATGATATAGACCTTGTAGCGCGCCGAAACCGGACGGTAGCGCACCTGCTCGATGATCTCGCGGATGTCATCGATGCCGGTATGCGAGGCGGCGTCCATCTCGATCACGTCGACATGGCGGCCTTCCATGATCGCCTGACAGTGTTCGCCTGGAATCCGCAGGTCGATGGTCGGACGGTCGATCTCGGGGGTCTTGTAGTTCAGCGCGCGGGCGAGAATGCGGGCGGTGGTCGTCTTGCCCACGCCGCGCACGCCGGTCAGCATGTAGGCCTGCGCGATGCGGCCCGTCTCGAAGGCATTGGTGAGGGTGCGGACCATCGGCTCCTGGCCGACCATCAGGTCCGAGAAATCCTTGGGCCGGTACTTGCGCGCCAGAACCCGGTAGCCCGTGCCACCCGTCGATGTCGTGTCCGAAACTGTCAGCCCGGTGTCGCTCATCAAGTCCCGCGAGCCTCAATCGGCTATGGCAGCCTTTGGCCAGCCTTGCGGCCGGACCGGAAGCTGACCATCGAAGAATAGAAGGTGGGAGGCTGGCACGGCGACCCGTGCCTGGCTCGTTAGGGCTGCTTCCTTCCGGACCTGACCCGGTTGGCGAGTGGCTCGTCCACCACCAACCTCCCGAGGGGACATATCGTCGTTTCCCGCAGCAAAAGCAAGCCAAGCCTTCAAAAAACTGCTAGCAAGACGAAAAACTTCGGAGGACACCTTGAGCCCTTTTGTACTGGATGACCGGCTGGAACGGGATTCCGAATTCGTCACCGCGCTTGGTCTGTGCCAGCTGCGCCTGTTGAAGGACAGCCGCTGGCCCTGGCTGATGCTGGTGCCGCAGCGCGCCGGCAAGACCGAGATCTTCGAACTGACGCCGCTCGATCAGGCCATGCTGACCTTTGAGGCCAATCTGGTCGCCGGGGCGCTGAAGCAGGTGACGGGTGCGAAAAAGATCAATGTCGGCGCGCTCGGCAATATCGTCAGCCAGCTGCATGTGCATGTGGTGGCGCGCCACGAGGGCGATCCGAACTGGCCCGGCCCGATCTGGGGTTTTGGCACGGCCGTTCCGTACGACAATGACCGCAAGCATGCCTTCCTCACCGCGCTGAACGAGGCGATCGGATCATGACCCTCTCCCTTTTCGAAACGGATGCGCCGCATCCGGAAGCAAGCCGTCTGACTGCCTTTTCCGGCAACCGGCTGGATCGCGGCGCCGAACACCGCACGGAAGATTGCCTGGATCAGGCGCTTGCCCATGAGGGCGCGCATATTCTCGTCCTCGCCGGCGGCAAGCTGGTTCTGAAGCATGACGACCAGGTGCTGGATGCGCTGTTTGCCCGGCACGAGGTGGCGGGCCTGCATCCCGACCGGGACGCGCTGATCCTGCTCGGTTACCGGGAGAATGGCGAGCCGCGGCTTGCCGTCAGCCTGACGACGCCGGCGGAAGATCTCGAAAAGCAGTTCAAGATCACCGATGCCCGCTCGGCCTTCCGCGACGCTCTGCTGGACGAGGAAACGCTCGGCGAGGTGGCGCAGGCGCTCAGCCTGACCCACTGGAATGCAGCCAACCGCTTCTGCGGCAAGTGCGGCACCAGGACGAACAGCCAGCTCGGCGGCTACAAGCGCAGCTGCCCCGCCTGCGGCCACATGATGTTTCCGCGCACCGATCCTGTCGTCATCATGCTGACCGTGGATGTGGAAAACGACCGTGTTCTCCTCGGTCGCGGCCACCATTTCGCGCCGGGCATGTATTCCACGCTTGCCGGCTTCGTGGAGCCGGGCGAGACGATCGAGGATGCCGTGCGGCGGGAAACGCTGGAGGAATCCGGCATCGAGACCGGCCGGGTGCGCTATCACGCCTCCCAGCCCTGGCCCATGCCGCATTCGCTGATGATCGGTTGCTATGCGGAGGCGCTGTCGGCCGACATCCGCCGCGACGAGCAGGAGCTGGCCGATTGCCGCTGGTTCAGCCGCGCCGAAGTGGCGGCCATGCTGGAGGCGGATCCGGCCGGCGAAGGCCCGTTCTCGCCGCCGCGCGGGGCCATTGCCCACCGGCTGATGCGTGACTGGGTGGAGTGGAGCCGCAGGGACTGACGACCGGTCACTGCGGCGTAGCGCCCGAACCTGCTGTGAGAGCGGCCCTGCGCCGGCGCGTGAAGGTGTGCACCGCAAGCGAGACGCCGGCGATCTGCAGTGCTGCTCCGATTGCCTCCGCCGCCGTTGGCCCCCGGGCGTCGAGGGTCAGGCCGAAGATCAGGCCGAACACGGTTTCGGCGACGATCAGCTGGGCGGTCAGCGCAAGCGGCAGCCGTCTTGAGGCAAAGCTCCAGCACCAGGTGGCAAGCCAGGAGGCGGTCATGCCGAGCACCACGGCCCAGCCGAGGAAGCGCAGCAGATCCTCCGTCGTGGCGGTCTGATAGGTGTTCGAGGCCATCGGGATCAGCACCAGCGAGCCGGCCAGTGCGCCAAGCCCGTGCAGGTTGGTCCAGTCGATGGTGCCGGGCGGTTCGGCTGCGCGCATGATCCGGGCATTGACGATGCCGTAGAGCACCCATACCAGGAGGGCGGCAATGGCGCAGCCGGCGCCGGCCAGCATCATCCGCTGGCCCTGGAGATCGAGTTTCGCCACCAGTTCGACATTCACGACGCCAATGCCGGCGGCGATCATCAGCAGCGGGAGCGCCAGCCGCCGCCACTCGATGGTCTTGTCCATCAGGTTGGCGATCGCCGGCAGGATCACCGGCATGATGCCGATGATCAGCGGTGGCACGACCGGGCCTGCCAGAAGAACCGCCTGCGAGGCCAGTACGAAATAGCCGACATAGCCGATGATGCCGAGCATCATGCCGGTTGCGATCCGCCTGCCGCTGACGCCCTTCAGGCGAAAGCGCGGATGCAGCATGGTCAGTGCACAGGTCAGGCCGAAAACGCCGTAGCGGGCAATGGTGATGTCGAACAGGCTGAACGGATGCACCAGCCGCGCCGCAACGAAAGTCAGGCCCCAGAGGGCGCAGGTCAGCAGGCCTGCCAGAATTCCAAGAAACATGTGATCTCCTTCGCCGCGACAGGCGCAAGCCGACAAGGCCACGCCGGTGGCCGGCAAGAACGGTGCCGGTCCATGACGATCTCACCCCTCTGGCCCGCCGTGCGGCCGTCGGGATGTCAGGCGCCGTTCAGGGCGCGGCGCATCGGGTGACCGAGATAGGTGCCGAGAATGCGGACCTTTTCGGAAAAGAAGCGCAGTTCCTCCAGCGCCCGGCGGACCGGCGCATCGTCGGGATGTCCTTCGATATCCGCGTAGAACTGCGTCGCGACGAATTTGCCGCCGATCTGGTAGCTTTCCAGCTTCGTCATGTTGATGCCATTGGTCGCAAAGCCGCCGAGCGCCTTGTAGAGGGCGGCCGGAATGTTGCGCACGTTGAAGACGAAGGTGGTGACGATCAGGTCCTTGTCGCTCTGCCGTTTCACCCAGGCTTCATCGCGCGACAGCACGACGAAGCGCGTGACATTGCTTTCGGAATCCTCGACATTTTCCTGCAGGATCTCCAGCCCGTAGAGCCCGGCCGCCAGTCGCGGCGCCAGGGCGGCCATGGAACGGTCGCCGCGTTCGGCCACCAGCTTGGCGGCACCGGCGGTGTCGCCGGCCACGACGCCCTTCCAGCCGTTCGAGCGGATGATCTTGCGGCATTGGCCGAGCGCATGGATATGGCTGTGCACGGTGCGGATCTCGTCGCGGGTCACACCCGGCAGCACCATCAGCTGGAAGCGGATCGGCATGAAATATTCGCCGATGATATGCAGCCGCGATTCGGGCAGCAGATGGTGGATATCCGCCACGCGGCCGGCCAGCGTATTCTCGATCGGGATCATCGCCAGATCCGCCTCGCCGCTTTCCAGCGCCGTGAAGGCATCCTCGAAGGTGGGGCAGGGCAGCGGCTCCATGCTCGGGAACATGTCGCGGCAGGCCATGTCGGAGTTTGCGCCGAAATCGCCCTGGAAGGCGATGCGATTGGTCTTGGAAACCATGGGAATGTCCATCAGAGGGAACGGCTGGCGAGGATCGCGCGCGCCTTTTCGAGGTCGGCCGGAGTATCGACGCCGAGCGGAACGGAGTCAACGATCTCCACGTCGATGCGCATGCCCGCCTCCAGCGCACGCAGCTGCTCCAGCTTCTCGCGCTGTTCGAGCACGGAGGGCCCGAGCGAGACGAAGCGTTCCAGCGCGCGGCGGCGATAGGTGTAGAGGCCGATATGGTGGTAGAGCGGGCCTTCGCCATAGGGCGCCGTGGCGCGGGTGAAATAGAGCGCGCGCAGCCGCGAGGGGGTGAGCGGCGAGCCGACCACCTTGACGATATGCGGCAGCACCTTGTCTTCCTCGTTGTCGATCTCGACGGTCAGCGTGGCGATGTCGACTGCGGGATCCTGCATCGGGCGCAGCGAAGCCATCACGGCCTCCGGCTCGATGGTCGGCAGGTCGCCCTGCACGTTGATGATGAATTCTGCCTGGCCGTCGGGATCGGCGCTGAGCACCGCCTCGTGGATGCGGTCGGAACCGGACTGGTGATCGTCCCGCGTCATGACAACCTCGAAACCGGCAGCGTTGACGGCGTCAAAGACGCGCTGGTCGTCGACGGCAACGATCACGCGGCCGACATTGGCCTCGCGGGCGCGTCGGGCAACCTGGACGATCATCGGCGCGCCGCCGATATCGGCCAGCGGCTTGCCGGGCAGGCGGGTGGAAGCCATGCGCGCCGGGATGAGCACGAGCGTTTTGTCGAAATCCGGATTGCGCATCAAAGTCCTTCCGTGAGCGCCGAGGATGGCAAAAGGTAGCAGGGGCAGCTCACTGATTCAGGTTGCACCAGTGTCGCAAAAGACATAGCTTTCAAGGGATTTCAAGGTGGGACGCCTGCGATTCCAGCAGGTGGGAAGGAGCTTTTTTCGAATGAACGCCTATACGAACATGGCTGTGGGGGCCCTGCTCAGTACCGTCTTCGTGATGATGTCCGTGTCGATCGCATCCGAGGGTCTGTTCCATTCGCCAGCGCCGGCAACGCCGGGCTTTGCCATTGCGGCTGCGGAAGCGCCGGCCGCAGGCGGCGGCGAGGCGGCACCGGCTGCTGCTGCCGTGCCGATCGCGCAGCTCCTGGCCAAGGCCGATCCGGTGGCCGGCGCCAATTCCTTCAAGAAGTGTGCGAGCTGTCATTCGGCCGAACCGAGCAGTCCCAACAAGGTCGGTCCAGGCCTGTGGAACGTCGTCAATCGGCCGATCGCTTCGCATGAGGGCTTCAGCTATTCCGCTGCCATCAAGGACTTTTCCAAGGGCGGTTCGGTGGTCTGGGACTATGAGCATCTCAACCACTTCCTGGCGGCTCCGAAGGCCTATATCTCCGGCACGGCCATGGGCTTTGCGGGTCTCAAGAAGGATGACGAGCGCGCCAACGTGATCGCCTATCTGCGCTCGCTCTCGGAAAAGCCCGCCCCGCTGCCGGACCCGGCGGCTCCGGCCACCAACTGAGCCAAGCGCTCCTGCCTCTTGCTGTCATCAGGGCCCGGTCACGCCGGGCCTTTGCTTTTGGACAAGGGGAAGTGTGGTCTGGCCCGCCTGCGACGCATCGGCGATCAACTGAGAAGCCAGGCCCAGAAGCTCACCGAAACCACGCCGAAAATGGTGGTGATGCTGATGACGGAGGCGGCGAGGCTTTGACCCGAGCGGAAGCGTGTGGCGATGATCCAGGCATTGATGCCCGTTGGCACCGAGGAGGTCAGCACCATGGCGGAGGTCCAGGCATGCGACAGCCCGAGCAGATGGGCGAAGCCGTAGACCGAGGCCGGCAGGAGGATGAGCTTCAGCAGCGCCATGACGGTGGCGAGCGACAGGTTGCCGTGCACCGGATATTTGCGCAGCGTCATGCCGAGCGAGATCAGGGCCGCCGCCGCCGTCACCGCAGCGATCTGGTCCACCACGTTCTTGATGACCACGGGCAAGGCGCCAAGGCCGGACAGGTTGAAGGCGACGCCGAGCGCCAGTGCAATCACCAGCGGGTTGCGGCTCAGATTGGTGCCGACCTGGCGCAACACCGCCAGAAGACTGCGTCGCCCGCCGCCATCCACCCTGGCGCTCGCATGTTCCATCAGGATCGTCCCGATCACCATCATCAGCGGCAGATGGATGGCCAGCAGGATGGAGATGGCCACGATGCCGTCGGTGCCGACCGAACGCCCCACCAGCGGCAGCCCGATGAAGACATTGTTGGCGAAGGCAGAAGACATGCCGGCGATGACACCGATCTTCTCGTCACGCCCGAACAGGCGCCGGGCCATCAGGTGGCCGACCGTCCAGGTCACCGCGACGCCGGCGAAATAGGCGATCCAGAGGCGAAAGGGCGAGGCTCCCTCGAAATGCGCTTCCGCCAGCGTGCGGAAAATCAGCGTCGGCAGGGCGATCTTGAACACGAATTCCGCCAGCGCATCACCGCTTTCCTCGCTCATCAGGCCGGTACGGGCAACGATCCAGCCGATCAGGATCAGCAGGAAGACGGGAGCGACATTGGTAAAGACGGCTGACACGGGGGAGGGCTTTCACGGACGGGAGTCCGATGTAGCGCATTCGCGTGCGGGGGACAAACCCGTGATGGCGCGCGGCATCAAAAACACGAAAGCGGGCGTGAAGCCCGCTTCGACCCCTTCCGGGGTTCGAAACCGCGTCCGCCAGTTCATCCGTGGTCCGGGCCGCGATCCGATGATGATGATTTATCCCGCCTTCGTGACGCCCGCATGACGAGCATCAAGCCACGCGCGCTTTTTCCTTTCCTTCAACTCTGGAAGTTATATGAGGAAGAGAAGGCACCACCCTGCGGAGATTGAGGCTGAATGAGCAAGTTCGACGTCCTGACCATCGGTAACGCCATCGTTGACATCCTGTCGCGATGCGAGGACCGGTTTCTTGAAGAGAACGGCATCATCAAGGGGGCCATGAACCTCATCGATGCGGAACGTGCGCAACTGCTCTACAGCCTGATGGGTCCCGCGCACGAAGCCTCCGGCGGCAGCGCCGGCAACACGGCCGCCGGTGTCGCAAGCTTCGGCGCAAAGGCCGCCTATTTCGGCAAGGTTGCGGAGGACGAACTCGGCAAGATCTTCCAGCACGATATCCGCGCCCAGGGCGTGCATTACCAGACCCGGCCCGATGGTACCTTTCCGCCGACTGCCCGCTCGATGATCTTCGTCACGCCGGATGGCGAGCGCTCGATGAACACCTATCTTGGCGCCTGCGTCGATCTCGGGCCGGAACATGTCGAGGCCGAGGTGGTGGCCGAGGCGAAGGTCACCTATTTCGAAGGGTATCTGTGGGATCCGCCGCGCGCCAAGGAAGCCATCCGCGAATGCGCGCGCATTGCCCATGCGCATGGCCGCGAAACCTCGATGACCCTGTCGGATTCCTTCTGTGTCGACCGCTATCGCGGCGAATTTCTCGATCTCATGCGTTCGGGCACGGTGGATATCGTGTTCGCCAACCGGCACGAGGCGCTGTCGCTCTATGAAACCGACGATTTCGAACTGGCGCTGCGCAGCCTTGCGGCCGACTGCAAGCTGGCGGCGGTGACGCTGAGCGAAGACGGCGCCATCATCCTCAGAGGCGAGGAGCGCTACAAGGTCGATGCCATCGCGGTCGAGAAGGTGCTGGATACGACCGGCGCCGGCGATCTGTTCGCTGCCGGCTTCCTGACCGGCTATACGGCCGGCAAGCCGCTCGATGTCTGCGGCAGGCTCGGCTGCCTGGCGGCCGGTATCGTGATCCAGCATTTCGGCCCACGGCCGATGGTGTCGCTGAAGGATGCGGCCGTGGAAGCCGGCCTTCTCTGACGTCAGAGACTTTCCGTGTCAGTTCGGGCCGTGATCCGTCACGGTCTTGTTGCCCGGTGGCGCGCCTCAAGCGGATCAGGGGACTTACTTGAAGGCTTCGCCGGGATAGGCGCCCCAGATTTCCGATTGCGGAACCCAGCCTTCCATCGAACCGGCGATGGCGAGGCACCAGTCGCCGGTGCATTGTTTCAGGCGCATGATCACGCCCGGCTCGAGCTTGGCGACCACCTGGGCCGTGGTCTGGGCCTCACGGCGCATGTTGACGAACACCTGCTGTCCCTTGTCGCGCATCCATGGTGCTGCAAGCGCCGTGCGCTCGCCGGACAGCAACGCCTGGTTCACCCAGCCTTCGGTTCCATCCGCGTCGCGGACACGCCGCCAGTTTTCGTATTCCTGGATGATTTCCATCGGAAGCCCCTCCTTGAGGTACATCCAGGACACGGCATAATCGGTGCTGGGGCCGACGCGAATGTTGACGCGGCGGGATTTCAGGCTGACGAAGCGCGGCAGCGGCAGGCCGCTTGCGCCCTTGGCCGTCTGCGCCATGGCCGGTGCGGTGTCAACGAAGGCGGCAAGCGACGTCCCGACGAGCGCAATCGCGCCGGCAAGGCATGAAATTCGAATGAAACGTCGCATATGCCTTCTCTCGATGCTCATCGGCCGGAGCAGCCGGGGCCTCGCGCATGCGGGGGCAAACGCAGCGCGCGAGGTTTTGTTTGTCTTCGCCGACGGGTCTGGTAGAAAACGCCTGATCCGCCGAATGTCGCCGATCTCGGTTAACGAGATCTGAACAAGCTTCCGAAGGACGACCATGACCGCCAGGAAAAAGCCCAAGGTTTACATCACCCGCAAGCTGCCGGACGCGGTCGAGACACGCATGCGTGAACTTTTCGAAGCGGAACTCAACATAGACGACGTGCCGCGCAGCCCCGAGCAACTTCTGGCGGCGGTGAAGACGGCCGATGTGCTGGTGCCGACCGTGACGGATCGAATCGATTCGGCACTGATCGAGGCGGCGGGTCCGCAGCTGAAGCTGATCGCCAGCTTTTCCAACGGGGTCGATCATATCGATGTGGATGCGGCAGCCCGGCGCGGCATCACCGTCACCAACACGCCGAACGTGCTGACGGAAGACACCGCCGACATGACCATGGTGCTGATCTTTGCCGTCCTGCGCCGCCTGATCGAGGGATCGCGGGTGCTGACGGAGGATCCCGGCAGCTGGGCCGGCTGGTCACCCACCTGGATGCTTGGCCGGCGCATCGGCGGCAAGCGCATCGGCATTGTCGGCATGGGCCGCATCGGCACTGCCGTTGCCCGCCGCGCCAAGGCTTTCGGCCTGTCGATCCATTACCACAACCGCAAGCGGGTCAACCCCGCAACCGAGGAAGAGCTGGAGGCGACCTACTGGGACAGCCTCGACCAGATGCTGGCGCGGGTCGATATCGTCTCCGTCAACTGCCCCTCGACGCCCGCCACCTTCCATCTTCTCTCCGCCCGCCGGCTGGCGCTGATGCAGCCGTCGAGCATCATCGTCAACACGGCGCGCGGCGACATCATCGACGAGGCTGCCCTCATCCAGCTTCTGAAGGATGGCCGCATTGCCGGCGCCGGCCTCGACGTGTTCTCCAACGAGCCGCTCGTCAATCCGAAGCTGCTGAAGCTCGCGCAGGAAGGCAAGGCAGTGCTTCTGCCGCACATGGGCTCGGCCACCGTCGAGGGCCGCATCGACATGGGCGACAAGGTGATCATCAACATCCGTACCTTCTTTGACGGCCACCGCCCGCCGAACCGCGTGCTGCCAAGTCGTCTCTGACCGTTCCCGCCCTCCGCCGCGCTGACGCTTGATGGATCCGCCCCGCCATGGGGCGGTATCGCCTTCACGCGGCCTTGATCGCGGAAGCCAGATTGGAATCGATCCAGTTTGCAAGATGCTCCGTAGACCCCGTTGAAAAGACGGAAAGGAGGCACCCGATGAAGAAGGGTTTGCTCTCAGTCATGATGGGGCTTTCGATGCTGACATTGACGCAGGCGGCGGATGCGGCGGATCTGGCGCTGGAGCGCTATTTTGAGGGCAAGACGCGCGCAACGGGTTCGTTCAGCGCGATCAATGGCGTCAAGCGGGAGTTCAAGGTGGATCTGACCGGCCGCTGGGACGGCAAGACGCTGGTCTTGCGCGAGGATTTCGTTTTCTCCGACGGCGAGAAGGACCGCAAGACCTGGCGCTTCACCAAGACAGGTCCCGGCCGCTACACCGGCACCCGCGAGGACGTGATCGGTACCACCGACGTGGTGATCGAGGGCAAGGTTGCGAAGTTCAACTACCTCGTCAACCTCGGCACCGAGGCCAAGCCGAACAAAGTGCGTTTCTACGACACCATGGAACTGGAACCGGACGGAACACTCGTCAACACCGCCTGGGTCACGAAGTACCTGCTGCCGGTCGCCAGGACCAAGGTGATCTTCAGCCGTTGACGGCCTCGGGCCGTCGTTGCTCCGCGGGCGTGGCCAGCATTTTCTGCATCTCGATGAAGGTGATCCGGTCGAAGCCGGGATGCGATTTCTCGGCCGTGCGGACAAAACCCCAGGCGGAAAACGTCGCATGGTTCTGGACCAGTTCGATGCGGGTCTCGAGGCGAAGCCGGGACAAATTGTGGCGCCGCGCTTCCTCTTCCGCCGCCTGCTGCAGGCGG
>NZ_VJMG01000137.1 GCF_007004135.1 Affinirhizobium straminoryzae | reverse complement strand
CGGCCTCGTCGATCAGCGCCCCCACACCCGCACCGTCGTCGCGCAGCCGGATGATGACAAACTGACCGGCATGTTCGAGTTGATGGGGCATCTGGAAGCGCTCTGCGCCGGCTTGAGCGCGCTGCGCATGACGCCCTCCGAACGCGACGGGCTGGACAGCCTGCATGGCGAGATGGCCGCGATTGTCTCGGCCGGCGACCGGCAGGCCTATATCCAGGCCAATGAACGCTTTCATGGCGCGATCTATCGCGGAAGCCACAATCCCTACCTCGAAGAAATCACGCTTTCGACACGCCAGCGGCTGCAACCGTTTCGCCGCGCCCAGTTTTCCACACTCGGCCGCCTTGCCCGCTCGCATGCGGAGCATGGGCTGATCCTCGAGGCCATCCTGCGCGGTAACCAGACGGAAGCCGAGCGCACCATGCACGGGCACATCACGCAGGTCGAAGGCGCCTACCACAGCCTGATCGGCGGATGACCGACGGCAGCGTGTGCTGGACGCTTGCTTTTGAAACATGCAGAACGTAGTCATGTTTTCGGATCCGCTCTGACAGCCAGTCCTCGCGCGGATCGAAAACCTTGCAGGACCCGTTCTTGATGCCGCATGTCGCGATGGATCCCGTCGGCTTCCGAGCCGCTTGCGCGCCCCTGGGTGTGATTGCGGGAGCACGCGACTGATGACGGCCTTGCTGGGCAAGCTCTTTGCGCGCCATCGCCGCTCGCTGTGGTGGGTCGTGATGCGCATCGTGCGCGACCCGCAAACCGCTGACGACCTTGCGCAGGAGACCTATCTGCGTACCCTGCATGCGCTGGAGGCACGCCCCATCCAGCATCTGGAAAGCTATCTGTATCAGACCGCGCGGCATCTGGCGCTGGACCACACCCGCAAGCGAAAGTATCGCAATCGTTTCGAGGAGCGTGACATTGCGTGGGCGGATGTGGAGACGGTGGCCTCGGATGGAGCTTCGGCGGAAGAGGACCTGCTGGAACGCGAGCGCCAGCGCCTGCTGGAAGCCGCCCTCGCGG
>NZ_VJMG01000136.1 GCF_007004135.1 Affinirhizobium straminoryzae | reverse complement strand
AGGCCGCGCGCGAGGGCGGCTATCGCAACCTGAAGCTCGCCAGCGCCTATAACGAGGACTACCACATCTTCCAGACCACCAAGGAGGAAGAGGTGATGCGTGCGGTGCGCACCGGCCTGCAGGGCGCCGGCGTACCGGTGGAAAACTCCAAGGGCGAGGCCTCGGCCGGCCAGGAGGAGATCAATGTGCGCTATGCCGAGGCGCTGACCATGGCCGACCGGCATGCAATCATCAAGAATGCCGTCAAGGAGATCGCCTGGTCGAAGGGCAAGGCCGTCACCTTCCTTGCCAAGTGGCACAATGCGGCGGCGGGCTCGTCTGCCCATATCCATCAGTCACTGTGGAGCCTCGACGGCAGGACGCCGCTGTTCCTCGACAAGGACGCGCCGCACGGCATGTCGGAGCTGATGCGCCATTATGTGGCGGGCCTGCTCGCCTATGCCGAGGAATACACCTATTTCCTGGCGCCCTACATCAACTCCTACAAGCGCTTCGTCGCCGGCACTTTCGCGCCGACCAAGATTGTCTGGAGCCAGGACAACCGCACGGCCGGCTTCCGCCTTTGCGGCGAGGACACCAAGGCGATCCGCATCGAGTGCCGGGTGGGGGGCTCCGACGTGAATCCCTATCTCGCCATGGCCGCCCTTCTCGCTGCCGGCATCCGTGGCATCGAGGAGAAGCTCGATCTGGAACCGGCCTTCGAGGGCGATGCCTATATGGGGCAGGGGATCCGACAGATTCCGCGCACGCTGCGCGATGCGACCGCCACGCTGAAAAACTCCGCCATGCTGCGTCAGGCCTTCGGCGACGCGGTGATCGATCACTATGTCCGTGCTGCCGAATGGGAGCAGGAGGAGTATGATCGCAAGGTGACCGATTGGGAGGTGGCGCGCGGTTTCGAGCGGGCGTGAGATCTGCCACATTCCCCTGATCGTGTGGCTCGACTAAGATGCGAACAAGGGATAGCGGAGCATGCCGCTGTCCACCCTTTCATGACAACAGGAAGACGATCATGGCAATGATCCAATGTATCTCGCCGGTGGACGGTTCGGTCTACGCGGAGCGGCCGGTCCTGACGCTGGAGGCGGCGACTGCCGTGGTCGCCCGGGCGCGGCAGGCACAGAAAGGCTGGGCAAAACGCCCGCTCGAGGAGCGTGTCCAGCTGGTGCTGAAGGGCGTTGCTCGCCTCAACGAGATGGCTGGCGAGGTGGTTCCGGAACTGGCCTGGATGATGGGCCGGCCGGTGCGTTACGGCGGCGAGTTCAAGGGTTTCAACGAGCGCTCGAACTATGTGGCCAATGTGGCGGCCGAGGCGCTGGCGCCGATCGAGATCGAGACGAGTGCCGCCTTCACCCGCCGCATTGCGCGGGAGCCGCATGGCGTCGTCTTCGTCATTGCGCCGTGGAACTATCCCTACATGACCGCGATCAACACGGTGGCCCCGGCACTGATGGCCGGCAACACGGTGATCATCAAGCATGCGGCGCAGACGCTTCTGGTCGGCGAGCGCATGGTGCGCGCCTTCGTGGAAGCCGGCGTGCCCGAGGATGTCTTCCAGAACGTCTTCCTCGATCACCAGACATCGGAGCAGCTGATCGCGACGGGCGCCTTCAACTTCATCAATTTCACCGGGTCCGTTGCCGGC
>NZ_VJMG01000135.1 GCF_007004135.1 Affinirhizobium straminoryzae | reverse complement strand
CATGGCTGGCTCTTCGCTTAAGGCCTCGGGCGCGTTTTGGCAATTTCGCGGGGCCGCTAATCTTCGGGATGCAGGGCGACGGGGCCTTTTGTTTGGCGGCTGGCCCGTGTAAACAGCGATCGGCGAAACAGACGGGAGCTTGTGGCGCATGGACGCCCGCGAAATGAAGGTGAAGGCGGCAGAGGCCGCACTTCAGCACGTTGAAGACGGTATGCGGCTTGGCATCGGCACCGGGTCCACCGCGGAAGAATTCGTTCGCCTTCTGGCGGAAAAGGTGGCCGAGGGGCTGAAGGTCCTGGGGGTTCCGACCTCCGAGCGCACGGCGCGCCTGTGCCTGGAACTCGGCGTTCCCCTGAAATCGCTGGAAGAGCTGCCGGAGCTGGACCTGACCATCGATGGCGCGGACGAACTGGATTCGGCACTGAGCCTGATCAAGGGCGGCGGCGGCGCGCTTCTGCGCGAGAAGATCGTTGCGGCGGCCTCGGCCCGCATGATCGTGATTGCCGACGAGACCAAGCTGGTGGAGACGCTCGGCCGCTTTCCGCTGCCGATCGAGGTCAATCCGTTCGGGCTTGCCGCGACCCGCATCGCCATCGAAAAGAGCGCTGCGCGCCTTGGCCTGACCGGCGAGATCCGGCTGCGCCGGGCGGGAGAGGACGTGTTCACCACGGATGGCGGACACTTCATTCTCGACGCATCTTTTGGCCGTATTCCTGATGCAGAGGCTCTATCCATCCAGCTGCATTCCATACCCGGTGTCGTGGAGCACGGGCTGTTCATCAACATGGCGTCCTCTGCGATCATCGCCGGCCCGGCGGGGGCACGGACGCTGAAGGCGAATTAAAGACAGGAGCATTGAAACCAATGATCAGACAAGCGGTTTTCGGCCGCGCAGCGGCGCTTGCAATCCTCTTCTCCGGCGCCGTTTTCGGTGCATCCGCCCAGGCTCAGGAAGTGACCGACGCCCATCTGAAGGCGGCGCGCGACGTGATTGCGGCCCTGAACGCCACCCAGCGTTATGATGAAATCCTGCCGAGCCTCGCCGAGCGGCTGAAGAGCGAATACACGCTGACCTCGCCGAACTATCAGGACCAGATCAACAAGGCCGTCGATGGTGAAGCGCTGGCGCTTGCGCCGCGTCGCG
>NZ_VJMG01000134.1 GCF_007004135.1 Affinirhizobium straminoryzae | reverse complement strand
CGCCTTCGACCGCGCCGAGGCCCGCTCGGCGGAAGTCGGCGCGCTGCTGCGCCAGAACCTGCAGGGTTCGTTCACCGACATCAACCGCTCGCTTGGCGAAGCCGAACAGCGTGCGCAGCAGACGGCCGAGGGCATGCGCGCGGCGCTGACCCAGGCGAGCGACGACGCGCAGCGCGCCATCGAAGGCACGCTGACGGAGGCCGAGAAGCGCTCGCGGATGCTGGCCGAACGGATGCGCGGCGGCATTGCCGGTTCGCTCTCCGATGTCGAACGCCTGATGACGGAAGCCGCCGGCAAGTCCGATGTCGCCGCCGAACATCTGCGGAATACGCTGCGGCAGTCTGTCGAGGAGGCGATTTCCCGCTTCGCCGGCGCCACGGAGGAAATCCGCCGCTCGGCCGGCGAGATCCGCCGCGAACTGGACGATACCCGCGCCGAACTGAAGCGTGGCGCCTTCGACCTGCCGGAAGAGGCCAAGGAAAGCGCTGCGGCCATGCGGCGCGCGGTGGCCGAACAGATCAAGGCCCTGCAGGATATTTCCGCGATTGTCGGCAAGTCCGCGCAGACGCTGGAAATCTCACAGCCCGCCGCCGCCGCTCCGCGCCAGCCGGCTGCACAGCCACAGAGCTTTGCGCCTGCCCCGGCAGCCCCTGCCCGGCCGCAGCAACAGACCGTCTCCTATGGCAACCGGCCGCCGATGGCACCTGCACAACCCGCCCCCCGGCCCGCCCCCCGGCAGGAGGCCGTAAGTGGTGGCCTGCGCGGCAGCCTGCCTGCGGACCGCAGCCCTGCCGTCGCACAGCGCCAGCCGGAAGCGCCTGCCGCACGCGGTGGTGAAGGCGGCGGCTGGATCAGCGACCTGTTGCGCGGCGCCTCCCGTGAGGACGCTCCGCAGGCCCCGGCAGCACCCGTACGCCAGCCGGCGCAGCGGACCGCCGAGCCGCAGGCCCGTGCCGCCGACGGCCGCAACCCGCGCCACATGGTCGAGTCGCTCAACTCGCTCTCGGTCGATATCGCGCGTGCCATCGATCACGATGCCTCGGTCGAACTGTGGCGTCGCTACCAGCGCGGCGAGCGTGACGTCTTCACCCGCCGGCTCTATACGCTGAAAGGCCAGCAGACCTTTGACGAGATCAAGCGCAAGTACGACCGCGAGCCGGAATTCCGCACCGCTGTCGACCGCTACATCGCCGATTTCGAAAAGCTGCTGAACGATGTTGCCCGCACCGACCGCGACCGCAGCGTCACCCAGAGCTATCTGACCTCGGATACCGGCAAGGTCTATACCATGCTGGCCCATGCCGCCG
>NZ_VJMG01000133.1 GCF_007004135.1 Affinirhizobium straminoryzae | reverse complement strand
CGATGCCAATGGCGATGGCAAGTCCGGGGAGGATCAGCGCATCCTGCGTATCCATGAACTTCAGCGCCAGCGTGCCGGAGAGCGTAATGGTGGCCGGCACCGAGAGATCGACATTCCCCGGCCCCAACGTGATGACCAGCATCTGCCCGAGACCGACCAGCACCGAGAAGGCCGCGAAGGTCAGCGTTGCCTGCGACAGGCCGAAGGTCGAGGCGCCACCGGTGAAAAGAATGGTCACGATGAAGGTGGCAAGCGCCGCAAGCCAGGACCAGAGCCAGGGTTTCGACAGGATGGGTTTCAACGCGTTCATGATCGACCTCATGCCTCCCGCCGGGCCAGAATGAGGCGCAGGCCAAGCACGATGATCAGCACCGCGCCCTGCGCGCCGATCTGCCAGTCGGGCGAAATCCGCAGGAAGGAAAGAAAGGATCCGGCGAGCGTCAGCGTCAGCGCGCCGACCACCGCGCCGACCGGTGATACACGGCCGCCGACGAATTCGCCGCCACCGAGGATAACCCCGGCAATCGACAGAAGCGTATAGCGCAGCGCGATATTGGCATCGGCGGAGGTGGTCACCCCCACCAGCGCCATGCCTGCCAGCACCGAAAACAGGCCGGACAGCGCATAGGCGGCTGCCTTGATCTTCATGACCGACCAGCCGGCGCGCGCCACGGAACGAGCATTGCCGCCCACGCCGCGGATCGCGACGCCAAGCGTCGAGCGCGTGACAAGCAGATGGGCAACGACGGCAATCACGATGCTTGCGATGATAGCGAGCGGCACGACGGGCGTGGACGCCGTCATCAGTCCTCTCAGCCAGCCGGCCGCCTGACCGCCCGGTGACGGCAGGATCAGCACCGCCAGACCACCCCAGACGAAGCTCATGCCGAGCGTCACCACGATGGAGGGCAGGTCACGCAGGTGGATCAGCACACCGATCAGCGCGTAGACGCCAATGGCACCGGCCAGGATGATGACAGCCACGAGGGGCGCCGTCGGCAGATAGACCGCCGTGACACAGGCGGCGAAACTCACGAAGGTCCCGATCGACAGGTCGAGATCGTTGACGGCAATCA
>NZ_VJMG01000132.1 GCF_007004135.1 Affinirhizobium straminoryzae | reverse complement strand
CGGCGCCGGGCGTGAAGATCACCAGGAAGAATTTCGGCCGCGACCGGCGCTATCCGATCACCAACCGCTTCCGCGACCGGGGGTAAGGCCCAGTCATCCGGCACGGAGTGCGCTGTCAATGCAACACCCCGGTGTTCAAGGCTGCCGCGACACGACGAAATGACTGGTCATCAGGAATGTCCTGTGCGCAAAATGGGTTTTAAAGGATATGCTCATGCGCCTTGCAATCTCGACCCTGACTGTTCTCGTGCTTGCCTGCGGCGCAGCGCAGGCCGTGGAGCGCCCGACGGTCGTGACCCTCACGGATCAATCCAAAGTCCAGCAGTTCAAGGGCGTCTCCACCACCGGTGAATCGAAGTCCTACATCGTCAAGACATCGGGCACGCGCAAGGTGACCTTCCACATCGAGGCGGACAACGAAACCTGTGGCGCCGAACTGCGCACCGATGCCGAACTCGGCTTCATGCCGGAATTCCGCCAGTTCCCGACGACCCGCGTCGAAGAGGCGGAGGCGGGCGAAACCTTCCGCATTTCCCTGTTCCAGACCCGCGCCGCCCGCCTCAAGGGCACGCCCTGCAACTTCCTGCTGTCAATCGAGTAAGGCGCCGCCCGCCTTTCAAGACGCGGCCCTGTGACGGAACAGCACCTTGATGACGAACGGTCATCGGGGCTAAGGAAATCCTGACGCCCGAGCCCAGCGACGCGTCCCAGGATCGGGAGGACCATGTGCGCAGTTCCATCGAAATCTATGATCTTGCAAGCCGTTCGTCGCGTGTCGTCTGGCAGACGCCTGATCTGTTCGAGGCCCCGAACTGGTCGCCGGATGGACGCTTCCTGATGCTGAACAGCGAGGGGCGCATGTATCGTCTGCCTCTGTCGGGGGAGGCGATCCCGGAACCGATCGACACCGGCTTTGCCATCCGCTGCAACAATGACCATGGCATTGCACCGGATGGCCGCCACATCGCGATTTCCGACAAATGCGAGTTTGGCAAGTCCGCCATCTACGTCCTGCCG
>NZ_VJMG01000131.1 GCF_007004135.1 Affinirhizobium straminoryzae | reverse complement strand
GTTGCGCAAGTTTCGCGCAATCTTCCGAATCGGCCACTTTCTGGACGTCCGGGCCGCCGGAGGTTGCAAAGGGCTGGCCGGAGCGACAGAGCCCGAACCGCGCCTTTCAGGGGGCACCGGCGCTGCGATACTTCAGCAGGCGCATCATGCGGTCCTCGAAGTTCCTGGCTTCGACCATGTCGAAGCGCAACTGGTCGCGGTCGTGCTCGTCGATGATACGCCGGCTGATGGTGCCGACCTGCCTTTCCAGTACGGCGCAGTTGTTGGCCGGGGGCAGCGCCAGAAGCGCCTTTTCCAGGTCGCGGGCATGCTGGCGGGCAATTTCCGCATGCCGTTCCTCGTGGCGCTTGATATCGGCCGACAGCGTGTCCCAGATGAGCGCAAGCCCTGGCTCGGCCCGCCTTCGGTTCTTCCAGCGCGGCAGGATGATCTTGGTTCGCAGTGTCACATTGACATCGCCGACGGCGCAGTGGCCCTCGCTCTCGTGGTAGGTGATGTCGCCGCCGAACCTGATTTCCGTTGCCCCCGGATGGCGAAAGCCTGCGGCACCCGTCTGCGGGCCGCGCCTGGCAAGTTCCGCATCCAGATCCTCGGAGGTGCGCCCGGAAATGTTGAAATAGCTGTAGGTCTTGATGATGGCGGGATCGGCAAGGGTGGGGCAGGCCGAAGTGAGCAGAAGCAGCAATGCCGGAACAAGGGGACTGCGAGCAAGCGCTGCGGACATTCTGGTGCCTGTGTGATTGAGTTTGGTCAGAGCTTGGGGCATAGCGCTTACCACCGCAACAGACGTTTGCAAATTTCCTGGTGAGAGATGAGGATCGCAGCCGACGTGACATTTCCCGGCAACAGCATCTGGCAGGTTGGCGGTGGACGCACGCTCGCGCTTGGCGGCAGCGGCCATCTGATGGCGATCATCAACGTGACGCCGGACTCCTTTTCCGATGGCGGGCTGCATTTCTCGGTCGACGCTGCCGTGGCCCAGGCGCTTGCCTGCGTCGCCGAAGGCGCGACGATTCTCGATATCGGTGGCGAATCGACGCGACCGGGGGCCGCGCCGGTTTCGCCCGCCGAGGAACAGGCACGCATCCTACCGGTGATTGCCGCGCTGGCCGGTCGCACGGACGCGCTGATTTCGGTCGATACCTACAGGGCTGAGACGGCGCGTCTCGCCGTGGCCGCCGGAGCCCATATCGTCAACGACGTCTATGGCCTCAGCCATGACCGGGATATGGCCCGCGTGGTGGCGCAGACGGGTGCGGGCCTGGTCCTGATGCATACCGGACGCGGGCGCGAGACGGACAAGGTGGCCGACGTGGTGGCCGATCAGCGGATCTTCCTTGCGCGACAACTGGACATGGCGGCTGACGCCGGGATCCGTCGCGAGGCAATCGTTCTCGATCCCGGATTCGGTTTTGCCAAGGACCGCGACGAGGATTTTTCGCTGATGGCGCGCTTTCACGAGCTGCGGGATATCGGCTTTCCCTGGCTGGTCGGCACCTCGCGCAAGCGTTTCATCGGGGCTGTGACCGGACGCGAACAGGCATCAGACCGTGATGTGGCAACGGCGGCGACCACCACGCTGCTGCGTCTTTCCGGCGCATCGATCTTCCGGGTGCATAACGTGGCGGCGAACCGGGATGCCCTGCGCTTGGCCGATGCGGTGCTGGCGGCAGATCATGGCGGCGGCCACAAGGAGAATGAGGCGTGAGCATCTACACGATTACCCTGAAGAACTGCGCCTTTTATGCGCGCCATGGCGTGCTGAAGGAGGAATCGGTGCTTGGCCAGCGATTCTTCGTGGACGCCGAACTCGACGTCC
>NZ_VJMG01000130.1 GCF_007004135.1 Affinirhizobium straminoryzae | reverse complement strand
CGGCGCGTTGAAGGCGGCGGCAATCGCACCGGCTGCGCCACAGCCGACGAGAATGCGCATGTCCTCGCGGCGCAGGTTCAGCTTGCTGCCGAGCTTGGAGGCAAGGCCGGCAGACAGCTGCGTATAGCCGGCTTCCAGGCCCACCGATGCGCCAAAGCCGTTGGAGATCAGGTTCTGGCCGGCCACGATGAAGCTGTCGGTCAGCGAGATGCGCCCGCCATAGAGCGCATTGGCCTCGATCGGGTCGACGATGGCGCGCCTGCGTCGCCGTGACAGGATGAAGAGAACGACACCCAGCAGCACGCCGCCGATGATGGGGGCGGTCAGGACGATCAGCTTGTTGTCGATGATCGAGGCGCTCAGCCAGTCCAGCCTGCCGATGCCGAAGATCAGGCTGTGCAGGCTGCGCGAGATCCAGCTCATGCCGCTGACGGCGGCGCCGGCCGCAAGACCGATCAGCATGGCCGAGAAGATCAGTCCGAGCTCGCTGCCGCGGGCAAAGGCCTTCTTCTTGATCAGCTTGCCCCAGGCATGGCCAAGGCGCAGCAGCGGGATGTTGGAGAGGGTCTTCATCGGGCGGTCCACCCTCCTGCTCTGGTTCCGGCCCGCCTCTGCCCGCCGAGCGGGCCCGTCCGCGCCGGCCGGGGCTGCGGTGGTCTTCGGGGGCAGCGCGCCCTCTGTATCCTCGGCAGGTAAAAGCATGAAGGGTGTCGTCGTTTCAAGCAGGTTTATGGAGACCGGAACCGGCCGTTCGGATCTCCGGCCGGCCGTGCCACAGCACGCGTGCGCACTGTGCAGACCCGGCTTTGGCCCTGTCCTTATACGGCAACAATGGCTGCAATCTGATGAACGGCCGGTTCAGCCGCTGTTCAGGCGGCCGGGCGAATTCTTGCCCTCGCCATCTCGGAATTGAGGTACATGCCATGAAGATGTTCGTGTCTGCCATTGTCCTGTCGCTTGCCGGTGCCGGCGCGGCACTTGCCGGACCCGTTGCGCCGCCTGCCATTGCCGCATCACAGGCCGCGCCTGGCCTCGTGCAGCAGGTCGATTATGCCTGTGGTCCGGGTTGGAGGCTCACCCGCTGGGGCG
>NZ_VJMG01000129.1 GCF_007004135.1 Affinirhizobium straminoryzae | reverse complement strand
GGAGCGCGCCGCAGCCGGCACCTTCACCGGCATGGGTCTGGAACTGGGCGGCAAGGATCCCGGCTATGTCATGGAAGATGCCGACCTGGATGCCGCTGTCGATACGCTGATGGATGGCGCGACCTACAATTCCGGCCAGTGCTGCTGCGGCATCGAGCGCATCTATGTGCACGAAAGCCTCTATGATGCCTTCGTGGAGAAATCGGTGGCCTGGGTGTCGAACTACAAGCTCGGCAATCCGCTGGAGCAGGAGACCACGCTTGGCCCGATGGCCAATGCCCGGTTTGCGAAAACCGTGCGCGAGCAGGTGGCCGATGCGGTGGCGAAGGGGGCGAAGGCGCTCGTCGATCCCAAACTTTTCCCGCAGGACGATGGCGGCGCCTATCTGATGCCGCAGGTGCTGGTCGATGTGGACCATTCCATGGAATTCATGCGCGAGGAGACCTTTGGTCCTGCCGTCGGCATCATGAAGGTGAAGAGTGATGCAGAAGCGCTCGACCTGATGAACGACTGCAAATACGGCCTTACCGTCTCGCTCTGGACGAAGGACGAGGAGCGTGCGGCACGCCTCGGCGCCGATCTCGAAACCGGCACCGTGTTCATGAACCGCTGCGATTATCTCGATCCGGCGCTTGTCTGGACTGGCGTGAAGGAAACCGGCCGCGGCGGCTCGCTCTCCGTTCTCGGTTTCCACAATCTCACCCGGCCGAAATCCTATCACTTCAAGAAAGCCTGACCCCATGAACATCACCGCCAACTGGAGCTATCCCACCGCCGTCAAGCTTGGCCGCGGGCGCATCAGGGAACTGGGCGAGGCCTGCAAGTCGCTCGGCATGAAGAAGCCGCTGCTGGTCACCGATCGCGGCTTGGCCGGCATGGCGATCACGCAAGGCGCGCTGGAGGTGCTGGACGACGCCGGCCTTGGCCGCGCGCTGTTTGCCGATGTCGATCCGAACCCCAACGAGAAGAACCTGGACGCCGGCATCAAGGCCTATCGCGATGGCGGCCATGATGGCGTCGTGGCCTTCGGCGGCGGTTCCGGCCTCGATCTCGGCAAATGCGTGGCCTTCATGGTCGGTCAGACGCGGCCGGTCTGGGATTTCGAGGATATCGGTGACTGGTGGACCCGCGCCAGCGTCGAGGGCATCGCACCGATCGTTGCCGTGCCCACCACCGCCGGCACCGGTTCCGAAGTCGGCCGTGCCTCGGTCATCACCAATTCCGAAACCCATGTGAAGAAGATCATCTTCCACCCGAAATTCCTGCCGGGTGTCGTCATCTGCGATCCGGAACTGACGGTCGGCATGCCGAAGGCG
>NZ_VJMG01000012.1 GCF_007004135.1 Affinirhizobium straminoryzae | reverse complement strand
GGAGGGGTTGGGGAGGGGTCTTTGGGTGAAATCAACAATGAATGCTGTCGCACCGATGACCATCACCAAGCCGCTGGCCGATCAGGCGCCCGTTCTGGAAATGCGCGGCATCAGCCAGATCTTTCCGGGCGTGAAGGCGCTCGACCGTGTGTCGATCAGCCTCTATCCGGGCGAGGTCACGGCGCTGATCGGCGAAAACGGTGCCGGCAAGTCGACGCTCGTCAAGATCCTGACCGGGATCTACCGGCCGAGCGAGGGCGAGATCCTGCTCGACGGGCAGCCGGTGCAGTTTTCGAGCGCCCAGGCCGCCATCGATGCGGGTGTCACGGCGATCCATCAGGAAACCGTGCTGTTCGACGAACTGAGTGTCGGCGAAAACGTCTTCCTCGGCCATGCGCCGCGCACCCGGTTCGGCACCATCGACTGGCGCACCATCAATACCCGTTCGCGCGAACTGCTGCGCCAGCTGGAGAGCGAGATCGATCCGACGATCCGGCTGAAGGATCTCTCGATCGCGCAACGCCATCTGGTGGCGATCGCCCGCGCACTCTCCGTCGAAGCCCGCATCGTCATCATGGACGAGCCGACGGCCGCGCTGTCGCGCAAGGAGATCGACGATCTCTTCCGCATCGTCGAAGGCCTGAAGCGGCAGGGCAAGGCCATCCTGTTCATCAGCCACAAATTCGATGAACTCTATGAGATTGCCGAGAATTTCGCCGTCTTCCGCGATGGCAAGGCCATCGGCCACGGTCGCCTGAAGGACACGCCGCAGGCAGAGATCGTGCGCATGATGGTCGGCCGCGACGTGCATGAGGTCTTCCCGAAGACCCGCGTGGAAATCGGCGAGACAGTGCTCTCGGTCGAGGGCTACAGCCACCCGACCGAATTCCGCGACATCTCCTTTGCGCTGAAGCGCGGCGAGATCCTCGGCATCTACGGTCTGATCGGGGCCGGACGCTCCGAGCTTTGCCAGTCGCTGTTCGGCATCACCCGCCCCTCGTCCGGCCGGCTCACGCTGAATGGCGCGCCCGTCGAGATCCGTTCGGCGCGCGATGCAATTGCCGCCGGCCTCGTCTATGTGCCGGAAGAGCGCGGCCGGCACGGGCTTGCCCTTCCCATGCCGATCTACCAGAACATGTCCCTGCCTTCGCTGACGAAAACCTCGCGCTCCGGCTTCCTGAAGGCGGCCAACGAGCTGAAGCTTGCCCGGCAATATGCGGAGCGGCTCGATCTGCGCGCCGCCGCACTCTCGGTGCCGGTCGGCACGCTCTCCGGCGGCAACCAGCAGAAGGTGGTGATCGGCAAGTGGCTCGCCACCCAGCCGAAGGTGATCATCCTCGACGAGCCGACCAAGGGCATCGACATCGGCTCGAAGGCCGCCGTGCACGGCTTCATTTCCGAACTTGCCTCCCAGGGCCTGTCCATCATCATGGTCTCGTCCGAACTGCCGGAAATCCTCGGCATGTCGGACCGGATCATGGTGATGCGCGAGGGGCTGATGGCAGGCCTTTACGACCGGTCGGAGGCCACGGCGGAAACGCTGGTGCGCGCCGCCACCGGCAATGCGTGAGTGCGCTTCATGACGAAACTGCTGAAAAGCCGCGAACTGCTTCTCTCCGGCATCATCATCCTGATGATCGCGGGGTTTGCCACCCGCGCGGAAGGCTTTGCCGAACCGGGCAATCTTGCCAACATCTTCAATGACACCTCGATCCTGATCATGCTGGCGCTCGCCCAGATGACGGTGATCCTGACGAAATCGATCGATCTTTCGGTCGCTGCCAACCTTGCCTTCACCGGCATGGCGGTCGCCATGACCAATGCGGCCTTTCCCGATCTGCCGCTCGTCGCGCTGATCGTCATGGCGCTCGGCATCGGCGCCTTTCTCGGATCGATCAACGGCTTTCTCGTCTGGGTGCTGCAGATCCCGCCGATCGTCGTCACGCTTGGCACGCTCACCATCTATCGCGGCATGGCCTTCGTGCTGTCGGGCGGCAGCTGGGTGAATGCGCATCAGATGACGCCGACCTTCCTCAACGTGCCGCGCACCGTGCTGCTCGGCCTGCCCGTGCTCTCCTGGGTCGCGATCCTCGTCGTCATCGGCATGGGCTTCCTGCTGACGCGCACGCCCTTCGGCCGCTCGGCCTATGCCTCCGGCGGCAATCCCGTCGCCGCCGTCTATGCCGGCATCGATATCGGCCGCACGCGCTTCTTCGCCTTCGTGCTATCGGGCGCCATGGCGGGGCTTTGCAGCTATCTCTGGGTGTCGCGCTATGCGGTGGCCTATGTTGATATCGCCAACGGCTTCGAACTCGATAGCGTCGCGGCCTGTGTGATCGGCGGCATCTCGATTGCCGGCGGCATCGGTTCCGTCGCCGGCGCCCTGCTCGGCTCGCTGTTCCTCGGCGTCATCAAGAATGCGTTGCCGGTGATCGGCATCTCGCCCTTCGCCCAGATGGCGATCTCCGGCATCGTCATCATTCTCGCCGTCGTCTTCAATGCCCGTGCCGAGGCGAAGAAGGGCCGCATCATCCTGCGCGACCGCGCCAGTGCCGAGGTGACCGCATGAGCCAGACCCATTCCACCCACGAGCCGGCCGCGCCGCGCCGCGCCATTCCCGACCGTCTCGGCACCCCCGTCAGCCGCGTGCTCGCCAGCTGGGAAGTGCTGCTGTTCGGCGTCGCCGTGGTGATCTTCATCGCCAATTCGCTCGCCTCGCCCTATTTCCTCGATGCGTGGAACCTGTCGGATGCCACCTTCAATTTCACCGAAAAGGCGATGATCGCCTTTGCCATGGCGCTCTTGATCATCGCCGGCGAAATCGACCTGTCGGTCGCCGCGATCATCGCGCTCGCCTCGACAGCCATGGGGGCGGCGGCGCAGATCGGTGTCGGCACGCCGGGACTGGTTCTGATCGGCATCGGCACAGGCCTGGCTTGCGGCGCCTTCAACGGCATGCTTGTCTCCGTGCTGAAACTGCCCTCCATTGTCGTCACCATCGGCACCATGAGCCTGTTCCGCGGCATTTCCTACATCGTGCTGGGCGACAAGGCCTATGGCGGTTACCCGGACGGCTTTGCCTATTTCGGGCAGGGTTATCTGGTCTGGGTGTTTTCCTTCGAGTTCGGCCTTTTCCTGCTCACCGCCGCCGTGTTTGCCGTTCTGCTGCATGCCACCAATTTCGGCCGTCAGGTCTTCGTCATCGGCAACAACGAGTTCGCCGCGCGCTTTTCCGGCGTGCCGGTGGAGCGGGTGAAGTTCATCCTGTTTCTGCTGACCGGCTTGATGAGCGGCATCGCGGCCGTCTGCCTCACCTCGCGCCTCGGCTCGACGCGCCCCTCCATCGCGCAAGGCTGGGAGCTGGAGGTCGTCACCATGGTGGTTCTCGGTGGCGTTTCGATCCTGGGCGGCGCCGGCACGATCGCTGGCGTGGTGATCGCCGCCTTCGTCATGGGCCTCGTCACCTTCGGGCTGGGTCTCCTCAACGTGCCCGGCATCGTGATGTCGATCTTCGTCGGTCTCCTTCTTATCGTCACCATCGCGCTGCCCATCGTGGCGCGCCGCATCAAGCAGGCTTCCAGATCATGACGCTCGAACGCTACGCCTTCAAGATGAAGCTCAACCCCGGCATGGAAGACGAATACCGCAAGCGCCATGACGAGATCTGGCCGGAATTGGTCAGTCTGCTGCATGAGGCCGGCGTCAGCGACTATTCGATCCATCTCGACCGCGAGACGAACATCCTGTTCGGTCTTCTCACGCGCCCGGCCGATCACGGCATGGCAAGCCTGCCGGATCATCCGGTGATGAAGCGCTGGTGGGCGCACATGGCCGACATCATGGCGACCAATCCGGACAATTCGCCGGTTGCCGTCGATCTCGTTCCGGTCTTCCACCTGCCATGAGCACGATCAGCCGCATCGCCGTTCTCGATATCGGCAAGACCAATGCCAAGGTGCTGGTGCTCGATTGCGCGACCGGCGCGGAACTCTCCGTGCGCCGCCGGCCGAACCGCGTGCTGTCCGGCCCGCTTTACCCGCACTACGATATCGAGGCGCTCTGGGCCTTCTTCCGCGAGGCGCTTGCGGCCCTTTATGCCGAGACCGGCTTCGATGCGATCTCGATCACCACGCATGGCGCCTCCGGCGTTCTTCTCGATGCGGAGGGCGGGCTGGCCCTGCCGGTGCTGGACTACGAGCACACCTATTCCGCCGAGATCCGCGCGGCTTACGCATCGCTCCGGCCGCCCTTTGCGGAAACCTTCTCGCCGGCGCTTTCCGGCGGCCTCAATCTCGGGGCGCAGATCCATTATCAGAAGACGGTGTTTGCGGATGCCTTTGCGCGCGTCCGCACCATCCTCACCTATCCGCAATACTGGGCGTTCCGGCTGACCGGCATTGCCGCCAACGAGGTGACCTCGCTCGGCTGCCACACGGATCTGTGGCAGCCGGCAACGGGCACCTTCTCCTCGCTGCTCGACCGGCTCGGCATCCGCGAGAAGATGGCGCCGGTGCGTTCTGCCTTCGATGCGCTGGGGCCGGTTCTTCCGGCACTTGCGGCTGAACTCGGGCTCGCACGCCCGGTGCCGGTCTATTGCGGCATCCACGATTCCAATGCCTCGCTGCTGCCGCATCTGGTCGGCCGCGACGCCCCTTTCGCGGTCGTCTCCACCGGCACCTGGGTCATCAGTTTCGGGGTCGGCGGCGATCTGCAGCACCTCGATCCTGCCCGCGATACGCTTGCCAATGTCGATGCCTATGGCCGCGCCGTGCCCTCTTCCCGCTTCATGGGCGGCCGCGAATTCGAGATGCTGGCGGCCGAACTCGGTCCTTATCCGGCTGACGAGATGAGGCCCGCGCTCGCGGAGGCGGTTCGTGACGGTGTGATGCTGCTGCCGAACGTGGCGGAGGGGTCCGGTCCCTTTCCGGGGCGTGCACGGACATGGCTGAATGCCGAAGGCTGTGACACGCGCCTGCGCTGGGCGGCGGCAACCCTCTATCTCGCGCTCATGACCGAGGCCTGCCTCGATCTGATCGGCGCCGACGGTCCGGCGCTGGTCGAGGGTCCCTTTGCCGCCAACCCGGCCTATCTCGCAACGCTTTCGGCCCTTCTTGTCGCGCGCGGGGACCGCCCGGTGCTGGCTCTGTCAGGCTCTACCGGAACGGCGCATGGCGCAGCCCTTCTGGCCGGCACGCGGCCGGCGCAGGAGCCCGCAGACCCCGTTCGGCCCCTTGCCGTCGAGGGGCTGGAAGCCTATCGCAGCACCTGGCGCGCCCGTCTCACCTGAGACTTTCGATCGTCTGGCTCCTTGGGGCAGATCATCGGTCGAATGCCGTCCGCGCGGCTTTTGATCGGCCGCGCTGACGAGGCAAGCAGGGGCGCTTCAGCCGAGCGCGACGGAAAAGCTGGCCTGCGTCTTGGCGTGGATCTCGTCCACGGTGACGTCCGGGGCGAGCTCCACCAGAACCAGGCTTTCCTCGCCGCGCCGGGCAAGGGTGAAGACGCCGAGATCGGTGATCAGCAGGTCGGCCACGCGCTGGCCGGTCAGCGGCAGGGTGCAGCGTGTCAGAAGCTTCGGCTCGCCGCGCGCTTCATGCTCCATCACCACCACCACGCGCTTGACGCCGGCGACGAGATCCATGGCGCCGCCCATGCCCTTCACCATCTTGCCGGGAATCATCCAGTTGGCGAGATCGCCATTCTGGGCCACCTGCATGGCGCCGAGGATGGACAGGTCCACATGGCCGCCGCGAATCATCGCGAAGCTTTCGGCGCTGGAAAAGAAGCTGCTGCCGGGAAGCTGGGTGATCGTCTGCTTGCCGGCATTGATCAGGTCGGCATCCTCCTCGCCCTCGAAGGGGAAGGGACCCATGCCCAGCATGCCGTTCTCGCTCTGCAGCGTCACATGCATGCCGTCGGGAATATAATTGGCCACCAGCGTCGGAATGCCGATGCCGAGATTGACGTAGAAACCGTCCTGCAGTTCGCGGGCCGCGCGGGCGGCCATCTGTTCGCGTGTCCAGGCCATCAGTGTGCTCCTTCCACGGCAGCCGTGCGCGGCCGCACGGTGCGCTGCTCGATACGCTTGACGGTGTCGGCCACCTCGATGATGCGCGAGACGAAGATGCCGGGCGTGTGGATGTGGTCGGGATCGATCGTGCCCGGCTCCACCAGCTTTTCCACCTCCACCACCGTCACATGGGCGGCGGTCGCCATCATCGGATTGAAGTTGCGCGCCGTCTTGCGGAACACGAGATTGCCTTCGGTATCGCCGCGATAGGCATGCACCAGCGCGAGATCGGCAAACAGCGAATGCTCCATCACATAGGTGTCGTCGCCGAACTGGCGCAGTTCCTTGCCCTCCGCCACCTGGGTGCCGACGCCGGTCTTGGTGAAGAAGGCGGGAATGCCCGCACCGCCGGCGCGGATGCGCTCGGCAAGCGTGCCCTGCGGGTTGAACTCGATCTCCAGTTCGCCGGACAGGTACTGCTTGGCGAAGGTTGCGTTCTCGCCGACATAGGACGAGATCATCTTGCGGATCTGCCGCGTCTCCAGCAGGCGGCCGAGGCCGAGGCCATCGATGCCGGCATTGTTGGAGATCACCGTCAGGCCCTTGACGCCGGAGAGACGCACCGCCTCGATCAGCGTTTCGGGAATGCCGCACAGGCCGAAGCCGCCGGCCATGATGGTCATGTCGTCCTTCAGCAGCCCGGCCAGGGCTGAGGACGCATCGTCGTACACCTTTCGCATGAAGTTGCTCCTCCTAAGCGCATGTTCCCTGAAATCTAAGTCTTGAGATGGACCAGCCGTTAGCAGTATTTATACGGCATGGCTGAGGATCGCCCCATCACCGAAACCGCGCGCAAGGACACAAGTCCGCGATTTTCCCTGCACGAACTGCCGGTGCCGATGGTGTATGCCACCCATCGCATCATCCGCGATTGCAATGCGCCCTTTGCCGAACTGTTCGGCTACCGGCAGCCGGATCTGGTCGGCCAGAGCTTTGCCATCCTCTATCCGAAGATTTCCGATTTCATCCGCACCGGCAAGATGTGGCGCGAGCACCTGCCGGGCAGCCGCAGCTACTACGACGAGCGCATCATGATGACGCTCACCGGCCAGCGCTTCTGGTGCCAGGTCAGCGGGCGCAGCTTTCAGGACGACGACCCTTTCGCCCACGCCCTCTACTGTTTCCAGCGGCTGAACCGGCCGGTCAATGCGCACCAGCTGTCGCTGACGGGACGGCAGTACCAGATCCTGACGCTTGTCTCGCAGGGCAAGACCAATGGCGAGATTGCCGCCGAACTGAAGCTGTCCCGCCGCACGGTGGAATCGCATCGGGCCCGGCTGATGAAGATCACCGGCTCGATGAACAGCGCGCAGCTGATGTCCTGGTTCGTGCAGCAGTCCTGAGCCGGCTGAATTTCCCCGTCGATGAAACATGCCGAGGGGGATTGCCAGCGACGGATCCTTGCGCTAGCTTCATTTCAATAATCATAGGAATATCAAATAATGGACGAGAAGCAGGCTGTCGGCATGTTCGGCGCGCTGTCGCAGGAAACGCGGCTGAAGATCGTGCGCATGCTGGTGGTGGCCGGGCCGCAGGGCATGGCCGCCGGTGCGGTGGCGGAGGCGGCCGGCGTGTCCGCCTCGAACGTCTCCTTTCATCTGAAGGAGCTGGAGCGCGTCGGGCTGGTGACGGCCACCCGCGAATCCCGCTCGATCATCTACGCCGCCGCCTATGATCATCTGGCCGGCCTCATTCGCTTTCTGATGGAGGATTGCTGCGCCGGCCGCCCCGAAATCTGTCTGCCCGCGACAGCGGATGCGGGGTGCTGCCCCTCTCCCGCGGAGGCGTGATCATGTCCACATTCGAACGGTACCTCACGGTTTGGGTCTTCCTGTGCATCCTCGTCGGCGTGTCGCTGGGCTATGCACTGCCCGGCGTCTTCCACGCCATCGCAGCGCTGGAGGTTGCCAAGGTCAACCTGCCGGTTGCCGTGCTGATCTGGCTGATGATCATTCCGATGCTCATCAAGATCGATTTCGCGGCGCTCGGGCAGGTCAGCCGCCACTGGCGCGGTATCGGCATCACGCTCTTCATCAACTGGGCGATCAAGCCGTTTTCCATGGCCCTGCTCGGCTGGCTGTTCATCGGCTGGTTGTTCCGCCCGCTGCTGCCGGCGGACCAGATCGACAGCTATATCGCCGGCCTCATCATTCTCGCCGCCGCCCCCTGCACGGCCATGGTCTTCGTCTGGTCGAACCTGACGAAGGGCGAGCCGCATTTCACGCTTTCTCAAGTGGCGCTCAATGATGCGATCATGGTGGTGGCCTTTGCGCCGATCGTCGGCCTGCTGCTCGGCCTGTCGGCCATCACGGTGCCGTGGGATACGCTGATCCTCTCGGTCGTGCTCTACATCGTGCTGCCGGTCATTGCCGCACAGCTGATCCGCCGCCAGTTGCTGGCTTCCGGCGGCGAGCGGGCGCTCGAGGATCTCCTGAAGATCCTGCAGCCCGCCTCGCTGGTGGCGCTGCTGACCACGCTCGTTCTGCTCTTCGGGTTCCAGGGCGAGCAGATCATCGCGCAGCCCATGGTGATCGCGCTGCTTGCCGTGCCGATCCTGATCCAGGTCTACTTCAATTCCGGCCTCGCCTATCTGCTGAACCGCGCCACCGGCGAGGCCCATTGTGTGGCCGGTCCCTCGGCCCTCATCGGGGCGTCCAACTTCTTCGAGCTTGCGGTGGCGGCTGCCATCAGCCTGTTCGGTTTCCAGTCGGGGGCAGCGCTTGCCACTGTTGTCGGCGTGCTGATCGAAGTGCCCGTCATGCTCTCCGTCGTCTGGATCGTGAACCGCAGCAAGACCTGGTACGAAACCGGCGCCTCCGTGCGTGCCGCCGCAACCGAAACGAAAGCCTGACCCATGAACGTCACCATCTACCACAATCCCGCCTGCGGCACCTCGCGCAACACGCTGGCGCTGATCCGCCATGCGGGCATCGAACCCTCCGTGATCGAATATCTGCAGACCCCGCCCTCGCGCGACACCCTGAAGACGATGATTGCCGATGCCGGACTGTCCGTGCGCGAGGCCATCCGTGAAAAGGGCACGCCCTTTGCCGAACTCGGTCTCGACAATCCGGCTCTGACGGATGAGCAACTGCTCGACGCCATGCTCGAACACCCGATCCTGATCAACCGCCCCTTCGTGGTGACCCCGCTCGGCACACGGCTGTCGCGCCCGTCCGAACGGGTGCTGGAGATCCTGCCGGAGACGTTCACGGGTCCCTTCGTCAAGGAGGATGGCGAGCAGGTTCTGGATGCGGAGGGCAAGCGCCTTGGCTGATACCCCCCTTGAGGCGGGTGCCGATCTGCCAGCACTCGATGCCCGTCACCTGCGGCCGATCGATCTCGCCGCGCTGAGGCCGGCCATATCCGTACATAAGCCGCGCATCTTGATCCTCTACGGGTCGCTCCGAACGATCTCCTATAGCCGACTCCTGGCAGAGGAGGCCGGGCGGCTTCTGACCGAACTTGGCTGCGAGGTACGTTTCTTCGATCCGAAGGGCCTGCCGCTTCCCGATGCCGAACCGGTCAGCCATCCGAAGGTGCAGGAACTCCGCGACTTGTCGCAGTGGTCCGAGGGGCAGGTCTGGGTGAGCCCCGAACGCCATGGCGCCATGACCGGCATCATGAAAGCGCAGATCGACTGGATTCCGCTGTCCGTCGGCGCGATCCGCCCCACCCAGGGCAAGACGCTGGCCGTCATGCAGGTCTCCGGTGGCTCGCAATCCTTCAACGCCGTCAACCAGATGCGTGTGCTCGGCCGCTGGATGCGGATGATCACCATTCCGAACCAGTCCTCCGTCGCCAAGGCCTTTCAGGAGTTCGATGAGAACGGCCGCATGAAGCCCTCCTCCTATTACGAGCGGGTGGTGGATGTCTGCGAGGAACTGGTGAAGTTCACACTTCTGACGCGCGATGCCTCGGCCTACTTGACCGACCGGTACAGCGAGCGCAAGGAAACGGCTGATAAACTCGAAGCCCGCACGCAGCTGAAATCCCTATGACATCCCGTCCGCCGGTCGCCGCCATCCTCTCGCTGGGGCTGACCCAGATCATCGGTTACGGCACCCTCTATTACAGCTTCAGCATCCTCGCGCCCGACATGGCGCGGGATTTCGGCTGGAGCATCGACTGGGTGTTCGGTCTCCTTTCCGCCTCGCTGTTCCTGTCGGGGCTGGTGGCACCCTTCGCCGGCCGGCTGATGGACCGTTTCGGGGCTGGCCGCGTCATGGCCTTCGGCTCGCTGGCAGCGGCGCTGTCGCTGGTCATCTCAGCCACCGCGCCTCATCGCGGCGTCTTCATGGCCGGTCTCCTGCTGACCGAACTCTCCTCCAATCTCGTCCAGTATGGTGCCGCCTTTGCGCTTCTGGTGGAAATCCGCCCGCGCGAGGCCAAGCGCAGCATCACCTATCTCACGCTGATTGCCGGTTTCGCCTCCACCATCTTCTGGCCAATCACCACGTTTCTGCACACGCATCTCTCCTGGCAGCAGGTCTATCTCGTGTTTGCGGGCCTCAACCTCGTCCTCTGCCTGCCGCTTCATGCCTGGCTCAGCCTTTATGGCCGCGGCGGACGCCGTGCACCGGAGACCGTATCCGACGGCGGGCAGGCCGTCCTCGGGCTTCTGCCCTACGCGTCCCGCCCGCAGGGATTCCGGTTGATGCTCATCGGCATGGGGCTGCTCTCCTTCGTCAATGCAGCCCTTCTGTTTCACATGGTGCCGGTGCTGACGGGGCTCGGGCTTGGTACGACGGCGGTTCTCGTCGCCACCCTGTTCGGGCCGGCGCAAGTGCTGAGCCGCTTCACCAACATGATCTTCGGCAAGAACCTCGGTGCGCTGCAGCTTGCCGTGCTGACAGCGGTCTTCGCGCCGCTTGGCATCCTGGTGCTGACATTGACCCATCCCTTCGTGCCGGGTGCCATGGTATTCGCCGTCATCTTCGGCTTCGGCTCAGGGCTCTCCAGCATCATTTTCGGCACCCTGCCCCTCACCCTGTTCGGCAGCGAGGGCTACGGCGCCCGCCAGGGGCAGATCACGTTGGTGCGGTTGGCTGCCTCCGCGATCTCTCCCTTCGGTCTGGCCGTTGTCATGGAACGTAGCGGTCCTGACATGGTGCTCTGGTCCCTGATCGGTCTTGGCCTTGTGGCGCTTGCCTTTTTCGCGGCGCTGGCGCGGCTCGGACGTCTAGCGCTCCAGCCGGCCTGAGACGGCATGGACGCTGCTCGGTCCGCCGCCGGTCAGCCGTGCCGGTCGCGCCAGGCGGCTTGCGCGCCGGCGACGGGAAGGGCCGTCGCCTCATACACCCCGCGCGCCGTGGCGCGGGCAAAGGTCAGTGTGGCCAGATGGCAGAGTTCCATGAAATCGAACGGTTCATCGAGGGCGATCCTTCCGGTCGCCGCGGCAAAGACCGTATCGCCATCGGCCGGCAGATGGGCGGGAAGAACCGCGCGCGCCAGCCCGTCCTGCGCCATGATGGAGAGGCGATGGGCCTGCGCCTTGGTGAGGACGGCATCCGTCACCACCAGCCCGATGGTCGTCGCCTTCAGGTTCACGCCTTTCAATCGAAGCGATGTATCGCTGGCGGTGAATTGCTGAGGTAAACCAAGGCCGCCGAATTCGCCTTCTACCTCGAAGGGGGCCGCCCAGAAATTCGGGCCATCGCCCACCGTGGCCGCGCCCAGCGCATTGACCGCCACCAGCGCTGCCACCCGATGGCCTTTTGACGAGACGGCGCTTGCCGAGCCGAGGCCGCCCTTCGCGGTGGCCGTGGTCGCGCCCGTGCCGGCGCCGACGGTTCCGAGCGAAAATTTGCCTCTGGCAGCCGCCTTGAACGCTTCGTACCCCATGTCGCGATAGGGCGAATGCAGGCCCCAGTCCTTGTTGCCGCCGTTCAGGAGATCCATCAGGATCGCCTGCGGCACGATCGGCACCCGTGTCGAACCCACCTGCAAGCCACGTCCGATCTCGCGCAGCCCCGCCTGCACCCCGCCCGCCGCATCAAGCCCGAAGGCCGAGCCGCCGGACAGCACCAGCGCATCGACCTTTTCCACCGTCATCGCCGGATCGAGAAGGGCCGTATCCCGCCCGCCCGGCGCGCCCCCCAGAACGCTGCCGGAGGCGATGGCCGGCTCATCGAACACCACCACGGTGACACCGGAGCCCAGCGCCAGATCCGTCGCATGGCCGACGCTGACACCGTCGATATCGGTCAGAAGGTTCAGGCGATGGGTCATGGGCGTGGTCCCTGGGCGATGGCGATTCGGGGATGAGACTATCGTGACACGATGGACTTGTCCCGAATCGGAAGGGCGACACCCCGGAGGCGCCGCCCGAGTGTTCCCTCACCCGATATCGAACTTCACGCCCTGGGCGAGCGGCAGCGTGCGGCCGTAATTCAGGGTGTTGGTCGCGCGGCGCATGTAGGCCTTCCAGCTGTCCGAGCCGGATTCGCGGCCGCCGCCGGTTTCCTTTTCGCCGCCGAACGCTCCGCCGATCTCGGCGCCGGAGGGACCGATATTGACGTTGGCGATACCGCAATCGGAGCCGCGGGCGGAGATGAAGGTTTCGGCTTCCCGCATGTCATTGGTGAAGATCGAGGAGGAGAGGCCCTGCGGCACGCCGTTGTGCAGGTCCAGCACCGCGTCGAAATCGGAGTAGCGCATCACGTAGAGGATCGGCGCAAAGGTTTCGTCTACCACCGGCCCGCATTGCGAGGGCATTTCAACGATCGCCGGGCGGACATAATAGGCATCCGCCGCCGCATCCGAGAGCACGCGCTCGCCGCCGGTCACCGAACCGCCTTCTGCCTTTGCCGCCTCCAGCGCCGCCTGCATGCGCTCGAACGACGCCTTGTCGATCAGCGGTCCCACCAGATTGCCGTCCACCATCGGATTGCCGATGGTGACGGACTGGTAGGCCTTCTGGAGGCGCGGCACGAGGCTGTCATAGACGCTGTCATGTACGAAGAGGCGGCGCAGCGTGGTGCAGCGCTGGCCGGCCGTGCCCATGGCCGCAAAGGCGACGCCGCGCAGCGTCAGATCGAGATCGGCGGTCGGCGTGACGATCGCCGCATTGTTGCCGCCGAGTTCGAGAATGGCGCGGGCAAAGCGCTTCGCCAGCCGCGGTCCGACGGCGCGGCCCATGGCGGTCGAACCGGTGGCCGAGACCAGCGGCACCTTCGGGTGATCGACCAGGACTTCGCCGATCTCGCGGCCGCCGATGATCAGCGTCGAAAGGTTGTCCGGCGCCGTACCGCCCTCGGCGACGTAGCGCTTCACGGCCTTTTCGAAGATCGCCTGGGTGGCGAGCGCTGTCAGCGGCGTCTTTTCCGACGGCTTCCAGACGGTGGCATTACCGCAGACGAGTGCGAGTGCCGCATTCCACGACCAGACGGCAACCGGAAAGTTGAAGGCGGAGATGATGCCGACGACGCCGAGCGGATGCCAGGTTTCCATCATCCGGTGGTCGGCACGTTCGGTGGCGATCGTCAGACCGTAGAGCTGGCGGGAGAGGCCGACGGCGAAATCGCAGATGTCGATCATTTCCTGGACCTCGCCGAGGCCCTCGGAGGTGATCTTGCCGACCTCGATGGAAACGAGACGGCCGAGATCGGCCTTGGCGGCCCGCAACTCCTCGCCAAGCAGGCGGATCAGTTCGCCACGCTTCGGGGCGGGAACGTTGCGCCAGGCGAGAAAGGCCTGATGCGCCGCATCGATGGCAGCCGCCGTGGCTTCGGCGGAGAGTTCGGCAACCTTGCCGATTTCCGTGCCGGTGATCGGCGAGCGGACGGACAGCGTGCCGCCCTGGACGGCAGCGGCATCCACGCCGAGGCGGGAGAGAAGGGCATCCGCTTCCGCGGCAAGATTCAGGGTGGCAAGCGTCATGAGGATCTCTCTCGTCTTTCTCGTGTGGGCGTTGTCCGGTGGCTTCGTCGGGCGGGGCGTCAGAACCGGTCGCCAGCCAGATGGGCGATCTGCGCGCCCGCTTCGTAATAGGCTTCCTTCAGCGGGCGGAATGCTGGCTCTTCCGGCAGGGTCAGCGGCAGCGGCAGGTCGGCCTCCGCCATTTCGCCCGTCACATGCGCGGCCAGCACCTTGCCGAACACGGTTCCCGGCGCAATACCGCGTCCGTTATAGCCGGAAAAGCCGATGACGCGACGGGCAAAGCGGTGGAAGCGCGGCAGCGCATTATCGGTCATGCCGATCTGGCCGTACCATTCGGCCTCGAACTCGATATCGCCCAGTTGCGGGAAGATCTTCTTCAGCGCCCGGCGGGCCCAGCTCTTGTGGATCGCCGCGCCTGTGCCGCGTAGCGCACCCACGGAGCCGAACACCAGCCTGCCCTTCGCATCCATGCGGAAGGAAGAGAGGATCTCCTTGGTGTCCCAGCAGCCTTCGCGCTCCGGCAGGATGGAGCGCTTGAGATTGTCGGAAAGCGGCGTGGTGGCGAGGTTGAAATAGGGCAGGTAGACCTGCTCGCGGCGTACCGTCTCGAAGGGGCCGGTGGAATAGGCATCGGTCGCGACGATCACCCAGTCGGCCGTCACGCTGCCGCCGCCGGTGGAAATCACGTGGCGGCCCTGGCGTTCCTGCCAGGCAAGGGCCGGCGTGCCGGTATAAAGGATCGCGCCCGCCTTCACCGCCGCTTGCGCCAGGCCGCGGGCATAGGCCAGTGGCTGCAAGGTTCCGGCGCGCCGGTCGAGCAGGGCGCCGCGATAGGCGCGCGTGCCGATCCGCCGTTCGGTTTCGGTTGCGCCGAGAACCTCGACATCTGCGCCGCGCTTTTGCCACTGGCGGGCGCGTTCCTCGATCTCGGAAAACCCCTTGTCACCGACCGCGCAATGCAGCGTGCCGGTGCGCGTCAGCTCGCACTCGATGCCGTGTCTGTCGATCAGGCCCATCACCACCTGCGGGCCATTGCCGAGCAGGGTCAGTAGGCGCTCGCCATGCACCGCGCCGAGTTCTCCCGGCAGGTCGTCGGGCATCACCCACATACCGGCATTGATCAGGCCGACATTGCGGCCGGCACCGCCGAAGCCGATCGCCTTCGCCTCCAGCAGGATCACCGAACGCCCGGCTTCCGCCAGATGCAGCGCCGCCGACAGGCCCGTATAGCCGCCACCGACGATGACGACCTCGCAGGAAGCGTCACCTGCAAGCGGCGCGGTGACTGGCGCGGGCGGTGCCGTCTTTTCCCAGAGACCGTGGGAGCGGGGATCGTTGAACATGGCACGATATCCGGATGCGGGAGAGATGGTGAAAACTTTACAGGCGGCGCGAAACGGCGGATAGCGAATTCTTCTCAACAGTTCATTCTTGGAAGGAATGATCCCGCCATGCTGCCGCCGCGTCGCTTCCTGCCTTCGCTCTCGCTTCTGTCGGCCTTCGAGGCGGCGGCGCGCACCGGCAGCGTCACCGCCGCCGCGCAGGAACTCGGCCTCACGCAAAGCGCGGTGAGCCGGCAGATCGCGGCGCTGGAAAAGCAGCTCGGTGTGGTGCTGTTCCTGCGCGAGCGCCAGACGATCCGGCTGACACTGGCCGGCGATACCTATGCCCGCGAGGTGCGCGAGGCGCTGCGGCGCATTTCCTCGGCTTCGCTCAATTTGCGCGCCAATCCGGCCGGCGGCACGCTGAACCTTGCCATCCTGCCCTTCTTCGGCAACCGGTGGCTTGCACCGCGCCTGCCGCGCTTTCACAGGGCGCATCCCGGCATCACGGTGAACCTCATCACCCGGCTTGAACCCTTCGAATTCCGGTTCGACACGCTGGATGCGGCGATCCATTTCGGTACGGCGCGCTGGCCGGGTGCGGCGCTGACCTTCCTGATGCAGGAGGAGACGGTGCCGGTCGGCAGCCCGACACTGATCGCGGATCTGGCCATCAAGACGCCTGCGGATCTGCTCGCCGCGCCGCTCCTGCACCTCAACACCCGGCCGGATGCCTGGGAAGGCTGGTTCAGCGCCCGCGCCGTTGCCTTCGATGCCCTGCACGGCATGCTGTTCGACCAGTTCTCGACGATGGTGGAGGCGGCATCCGCCGGGCTTGGCGTGGCGCTTCTGCCGCGCTTCCTGATCGCGCGCGAAGTGGGGGCCGGCCAGCTGGTGCCGGCGGTCGACAACGGCGAGATCGTCAGCGGCGACTATTTTCTTGCCTGCCCGCCGGAGCGCGCCTCCTATCCGCCGCTTGCCGCCTTCCGCGACTGGCTGCTGCAGGAGATCGCGTCCGGGCGGGTTGCGTGACGACGCCGCTTCGGCCAATAGTCGAGGCCATCATCAGTGCGGCCGCTGTCTCGCGGCCCCAATGCGGGAAGATGCCATGAAGCCGATTTTCGTCCAGCTGCGCTGCGCACCGGGCAAGACCTACGAGGTTGCCGATGCCATCTACAAGACGGAGCTTGTCTCGGAGCTTTATTCCACCAGCGGCGACTGGGACCTGCTTTTGAAGATCTACCTGCCGGAGGGCGAGGAGATCGGCAAGTTCGTCAACGAAAAGATCGCCTCCATCGCCGGTATCGAGCGCTCGCTGACGACGCTCACCTTCACCGCCTTCTGAGAAGGCGGGTCCAGACAGAAAGAAGCCGCCCGTGCCAAGTGGCGGGGCGGCTGTGATCTTCGGGATGGGGCGAGGGATCAGGCGACGGCCGCACGCAGCGTGGCGGCGCGATCATTGACGGCGTTCTCGCCGATCGTCTGGGCCCGTACATGGTTGCGAATGGCAAGGCGCACCTCGTCTGCCGAAGCAAAACGCTGCTCGTCGAGATCAATGACGTGGAACTTTACGGCGATGAACCTCAGCCGCCCCTGATCGGGAACGACGATGCCCACAGGCTCGCCGCCATATTCGATAACCTGCTTTTGCATGGTCATACTCCTAGTGTGGCTGTGCACGACAGCAATTCGAATTTGACTGTTCAGAACCCTGGAAGGTGAAGCGTCACATTCGACAGCATGGGGCGGAGACAGTTCCCATGCATTTCACATCATGCGCACGCCAGGGAAGGGCGGCAGTGCGGATCAGGTTCGGCATGTCACTCTCCTTGTTGGTGTTGCGCGCTTCCGGACGGCCGAGTGCCGGTCGTCTATGAGGTCGCACAATATGTGAGTCTTTCCACAACTTCAATAGCAAACCGATATAGCTAGAATTTTTTTCTGTTTGATGACAGGAGTGGGGCGCCTTTGTGAAATCTTGTTCGCAATAATACCCCTATTTTTGAGGGGGCTTAAATAAGGGTGCGTATCTTTCCGCTGCCAAATGCAAGGCATGATCAGGTTTCTGCGCTGGTTTCCGGCTCCCGGCGCGGTGCTGCAAACAGGGCACCAAGCGCCGTTACGAGCCGATCGGCGCTGGCGCGGGACAGGCAGAGCGGTGCCGTCAGCGACAGGCGGTCGGGGGTCTGCGGTCGGGCCGCGAGAATTCCATGCTGCGCCAGATGCCGTGCGAGCTCGAAAGCGGAGGGCGCTTCGGGGCCAAGAACGAGTTCGAGCGCCAGTCCGCCGCCCTCGAAGCTGAGGAGATGCGGCACGGCCTCGCAGAGGGCCCTCACCGCCGCTTCCAGAAAATCGGCGACCTCGCGGGTTGCCTCGTTTATATCCGGCTGCTCAAAGCTTGCCAGCACTGCGCAGCCGATGCGGCAGGTAACGGCATCGGCCGCGTCGAGATCGGGGTCAGCGGCATCGCCCGCGTGGCGCGCCTGCAGAACGACGGCCGCAAGCGGAGCGCCCGGCACCGGCGACCCTGTGACGACGATATCGGGCAGGACCTCCTCCGTCTCGAAACCCCATAAACGGCTGCCGAGACGGCCAAAGCCGGTGCGGCGCTCATCGGCGATCGACAGGGGGGTAGCCGGATCGGATGCCAGCCGTTCAGCCAGGTCAAGCGCGATCACCATGGCCTGGTCCTCGTCGGTCAGCGCCACGATGGTCGCCAGCCCGTCCGGCAGCAGCGAGAGCAGTGCCCGGCGAAAATCGGCATCCGCACCGGTGCCCTGCACGCCTGCCAGCGTCAGCCATTGCCGGTAGGCGGCTTCGGCCATGTCGGGATGGCCGTGGCCGACCAGGCCCGCCGCCCCGGACAGATCGATGAAGGCGCGGCCATGGCTGTCGAACACGGTGTCGCGCCAGCCGCGCGCCAGCGGTGCAGCTGCAACCTCCGGCGCATCGACATCGCGTCCCAGCACCAGCGAGGGCGACAGCGCCAGCCGCCGCCAGACCGGCGCGAGCCGGTGCGGGGCAAACAGGGGCGGCATCAGGTCCGATACGCGGCTCAGACGGATCCGCAGCCCGCCGACGGCACCCTCCGCGCCGGCCACGACACCGATCGGATCCCCGGCAAACAGAGCGGTGGCTTCGTTCAGCGGGCAGTCCAGCCCCTCCAGTTGCAGGCTGACCCCCTTGCCGGCAAGGACGATGCGGTTGTCGCCGAGATGCAGCACGCCTCCCATCGGGGCTGCCACCACCGTTCCGGCCGGCACGCAGAGATCCACATGGAGCGCGAGATTTTCTGCCTCCACCTCGCCGGGCGCCCCGCCCCGCGACAGGCGGTATTCGCCAAAACGTGTCGCGCCCATGCGACTGTCGAAGGCCACGCGCGCCAGAAGCCGCCAGTCGATTTCCGGGTCCTCCCAATTGCCCTCGGCAAACAGCGGACTTGCCACGGACAGATCCGCCAGCCGGATGGCACCGACATCGATCTGCGGCAAAAGCGGCTCGAGCGCTGCCACGGGCTCCTGCGGCCAGCCGACGGCATCCAGGATCGCTACCTCCATGAAAGCGGGGTGAACGTCACTTGCGGCGCGGAACAGACGGCGCGCCGTCTCGCGCGCCTCAAGCCCTGCCGCATCCTCCGGCGCCGCCACGGCCTGCTGTTCGGCCTCGGCGCGCAGGAAGGCGATGCGGATCAGGGTGAGAGGCCACAGCGCCTTCAGTTCCGCCTCCGTCAGCGGTAGCGCGGCATGAAAGGCGGAAAGCGCCGGCAACCCTGCGAAGGGATCGGCACCGGCTCCCGACATCAGGTCTGCCAGAAGGGCGGCGAGGGGTGCGATGATCCAGCCCTCGCCCAGCGCGCCGGCCGTGCGGAAACCGATGGGCTCCCAGCCCTGCCCGTCTCCATCTGCGATCACCAGTTCGGCCCTGGTCGGCGCATGATGCACCAGTTGCCGGCGAAGATCGGCGCCGAGCGGCTGGATCTGGCGCAGTGCCGTCACCATGCATTTCGCGACGGGATTGCGCACCTGCGGATCGCCGACGGAGCGCAGCAGCTTGACGACCAGAGGCCCCGCCTGCCGCAGGTCGAGCGGTGAGGCAAGCGGTGCGGTCGCGGACGCCTCGCCGCTCGCGGGTCCGGCTTCCTCGATCACTGCCAGCTGGCGTGTAAGTTCGGCGACGAAACGGCCAAGCCGGGCGGCGGTCGCGGACGATACGGGAAGCGGACCGCTGCTGCGGTCGGCGTCCGGCAGGGCAAGCACGCGCACCCAGGGGCCAGCCTCCCCGTCCTGTTCTGAAAGGGGCACCAGAAGCCGTTCGCTGCGGCTGCGCACGGGATGCGGCACCTGCAGAAGCGTCTGGCTGCCCGTTGCCTCCAGCGCCTCCAGGATGCCGGCCTGCCGCACCAGCGTCTCGCACAGGGTGGTATCGCCGGTGATGTCCAGCCGGTAGCTGTGCTCGGTGTCGATCACGGCGAAGGCGCCGGGCGCATCCGGAAGCGTGGTCAGCGTGCCGGAGATCCCGAACGCCTGCCAGAGCAGCGCCTCCAGTTCCGGGGCGGGCGGGCTGTCCTGCAAGGTCCCGCCTGCGTCTACTTGGCCGTGCTGTTCATGCATCTCGTCCTGCTGCCCAGGCTGACTGTCGGCCATGCGCATCTCCCCCGCCATCATGGCAGGAAGATTAGCGCGATCAGCGGGTTCGTCCATAGCCTCCAGACAGAAGAGAGTCCGGGCGAGGGGCGTGCGCCGCCTCCTTCGGCAGGCGTGCTCGCCGCTTTGTGATCGACGGCGCTCGTCTTCCTCCCCACCGCAGGCAAAACTGCGCTATGTGTCGGTAGCTGTCTTGTCCGACGGGATGATGGCAGAGATGGAGATCGGGCCGTCCGGCTGCTGCTGCGGTGCCGGGCGGATCCAGACATCCGGGAGAACTGCATGCAGCCCTTCATGCGCATGCCGGCA
>NZ_VJMG01000128.1 GCF_007004135.1 Affinirhizobium straminoryzae | reverse complement strand
GCGGCATCCTGCCGCCTCGATCGACGAGAGCCGGAAACCTTCGATGCGGGTGACATCGCTTCTTTCCCTCCTGCTGGCCTTCGCGCCGGCAACCGCAATGGCGGCAGACAATGCCGCGCGCTGCCTGGCGCTCGGCAAGGAGATCGCCGCCACGCCGACAGTGACCGGCAACAGTGCCGAGGTGCGCACCTTCGCAGAGGCACTGGCCGAACAGAACCGCGAAATCCGCGAGATCCGTGTGGAGATCCAGCAGCTCGGCTGCCGCATCGGCCAGCCGGGCAGCAGCACGCTCACCTACCAGGACGGCTATCCGGACCCCTGCGCCGACATCACCGCACGGCTGGCGTCGATGGAAACAAACCGGCGCGCGCTCATCGCCAATCGCCAGGGACCGAAGCAGGTGATCCGGTCGCTCGGCCGCAACGAGGCGGATATCCGCAGGGAAATGCAGGCTCTGCGCTGTGGAGAGATCGATTTTTCGGCGCTCGAGCAGGAAAGGATGAAGCCTCGCGCCGCCATCCTGCCGGAACCGCCGCAGCCGCCGAAACCCACGGCAGCCGCGCCGGCCTCCTCGGTCTATGCGCCCCTGCAGGGCAAGATCGAGCCGCAACAATCGGCCCGTCGCGCCGGTCCGCCGGATCGCCCCTGGGACCCGAGCAAGCCCGTGCGGATGGTCGGCCCGGCCTTCTTCCCCAACGATCCGAGGATCGATCTGACCCATCCGGCAGGACCGGAGACGCAGCCGACCCAGTAGGCAGGCGCCTTCATTCCGTGCGTTCGGGCTCGCCCCAGCGCTCGCAAAAGACAAGGTCATCGAGATCCAGACGCTGTCGCCAGCCTTTCAGCGCCAGTTCCGGTGCCTGATAGAGTTCCTCGACATAGCCAAGGCAGAGCCAGGCGACGATCTCGACGCGGTCGGGAATACCCAGCAGGGCGCGCACGTCCTCGTCGCGGAAAATGCTGACCCAGCCGACGCCGACACCTTCGACGCGCGCCGCCAGCCACAGGTTCTGCACGGCACAGACGGTCGAATAGACATCCATGCGCGGATTGTGGGTGCGTCCCAGCACCACAGGCCCGGCGCGGTCCGGATCGGAGGTGACGACGATGGAGAGCGGCGCCTTGCGG
>NZ_VJMG01000127.1 GCF_007004135.1 Affinirhizobium straminoryzae | reverse complement strand
GAGCAAAGCGGAGGCGGGGTAAGGGGGCTACGACAACCGCCATGACCGACGGACAATGTTGCCGTGAGGTCTGCACACAGGCGAGGAGACATGACCAGCGAATCCCACAAGAAGCCGCCGCTCGACGGTATCCGCGTCATCGAACTGGCACGCGTGCTGGCCGGCCCCTGGGCAGGCCAGATGCTGGCCGATCTCGGCGCCGACGTGATCAAGGTGGAAAACCCTGATGGCGGCGACGACACGCGCGGCTGGGGCCCACCCTTCGTGGAGGGCAAGGACGGCGAAAACCTCTCCGCCGCCTATTACCATTCCACCAATCGCGGCAAGCGCTCCATCGCGGTGGATTTCAGCACGCCGGAGGGGCAGGAAATCGTGCGCCGGCTGGCGGCCGATGCCGATGTGTTCATCGAGAACTTCAAGCTCGGCGGCCTGAAGAAATACGGTCTCGACTACGAGAGCCTGAAAGCGATCAATCCGCGCCTCGTCTATTGCTCGATCACCGGCTTTGGCCAGAACGGACCCTATGCGAGCCTTGCCGGCTATGACTACATCGTGCAGGGCATGTCCGGCTTCATGTCGGTGACCGGCGCCGCCGATGGCGAACCGATGAAGGCCGGCGTGGCGATCGCCGACATCTTTACCGGCATTTATGCGGTCACCGCGATCCAGGCCGCCCTCATCCATGCCATGAAGACCGGCGAGGGTCAGCAGGTGGACATGGCGCTGCTCGACGTGATGTCGGCGGTGCTTGCCAACCAGAACATGAATTATCTGATCTCCGGCACGGCGCCGGTGCGGCTGGGCAATGCCCATCCGAACATCAGCCCGTACGAAGTGGTGCCGACCGCCGATGGCCACCTCATTCTGGCGGTTGGCAATGACGGCCAGTTCCGCCGCCTCTGCGCAATCCTCGGCATCGAGGCGATGGCTGACGACGATCGCTATGCCACCAACAAGGCCCGCGTCGCCCATCGCGATGCCGTGCGCGCCGCCGTGGTGGCGAAGACCGTGCAATGGACGAAGGCCGATCTGCTGGCCGCCTGCGGCGAGAATGCGGTGCCGGCCGGCCCGATCAACTCCATCGGCGAAATGTTCGCCGA
>NZ_VJMG01000126.1 GCF_007004135.1 Affinirhizobium straminoryzae | reverse complement strand
TTCCAGGGGAGAAGGTCATTGGACATCGTCACGTTCGACGAACTCCTGGATCGTGCCCGTTTCATAACCCGAGACTGATGTCACATGACCCTCCGACCCATAGAAGCCAAGCTCGTCGATGATCTTTTTGTGCAAGGAGGATACGTTCTTAATTTCACGAACCAGACCTTCACCGAATTCTTTCGGCATGAGGTCGGCGTGGAAATTTATGACGATGTCTATGGCTTCCGGGGGAATTCCAAGGGCAAGCGTCTCGTCGCCTTCACGCAGAAGGCTCAGCCGAAGGCAATTGCCAAGGCCCTGGCGGGATTATGGGAATATCTGCAGGCTGACCGCCCCGACGATGCCACCGATGACAACCGGAAGAAACTCAGCGCGATTATCGAGCGGTTGGGCGGCCGGCCGCTGCCCGGTGCCGCTGTCGTCGAGGAGCCCAAAGTTACTCAGCCGCTACGCCCTGCGGAGGGCATTCTCGCAGCATTGGAATCCGAATTCCTCGCACTCGAAACGATGACCGACCGACCTCACGAACGAGGGTACGCCTTCGAGCGTTTTCTGAAGCGGTGGTTTGACACGTGGGGGCTGGACGCCCGTGCGTCCTTCAGGACTATCGGTGAACAGATCGACGGATCTTTTCAACACGACGGCACGACATACCTTGTCGAGGCAAAATGGCATCGCGCGCAAACTGATGCCACGATGTTGCATTCCTTTCAGGGAAAGATTGAAGAGCGCACCATATGGACCCGTGGGCTGCACGTTAGCCATGCCGGCTATTCAACTCCATCCTCCGCTGCGTTCACCTCGAGGCGCATCATCTTGATGGACGGTCAGGATATCTATATCGCGCTCAATCGGCGCTTGGATCCGGCGATTGTGATCAGGGAGAAAGCCAGAGCTGCTTCTGAGCGAAAGAACCCGTTCGCCAAGGTGCTGGAACTCTTTCCGTAGACGGCGCCGGTGCGAGCGCAATCACTCGCAGTGTTTCGGCGCCTTCAGCGTCTTCACCATCGTGTCGATCACTGGGCCATACCGCCTCTGCTGGCGGGCCGGATACTCCAACGTGAAATTCCCCATGGCGCCGTCACATAGCGCGATCTGCCGCATGTAGATGATGCGGTCGCCCTTCGTGCCGGAATAGCTCGCCCATGACGCTCCGCGCTTCTCGTAAGTAAACTTCCAGCCGTCGTCGATCTCGAACCTCCTGCGAAGATCGCTCTCCTGGGAGAAGCCGCCCTCGGAGAAGTTGTTCCCCCAGATCGAGAGCTTCGCCTGACCGTCCGCGCTCTCGAGGCCGATGCCGTCGCCATTTTCCGGCACGAGGATCGTCTTGAAGTCGGCGGGCAGGTCGACGCTATATCCAAAGCGGCCGTTCGCGTACATTTTCCAATCGGCGGCAGTGGCCATCGGCGCAGCGAGCAGGGCCGCTAGGAAGACAATGTATCGGCGGCGCAAATTAGTCCCCTCGCGCTTTGGACGACATTCGGCCGTTGTAACACGACCCGATCTGCCGCCGCCATCCACTCGAATGCCCGGCTAGACGAAGTCACCGATCTTTCGCGCAAGAAAGTCGAAGAGGAATCGGCGGCCGGCATTAGGGCGGGGCGTACTACTAGAAACCGCGCCGCTCGCCGGACTAATCCGCTCCGAGGGACAGTCCAGCAGGAAACAGACCGTACCGGCCTTCCCCTTCGACGCCGGTGAACATCTCGATCCTGGCCTGCCCCTCGATCGATGCGGGAGGATCGGTGTTTTCAAGGACGATGATCTGCGCGATATCGCTCAGCCCGGCGAGATGTTTGTAGAAATGCTCAGCGAGCGTCGTCTTCTTCAAAGCCGCCTCGTCGGCGGCAAGTGCGCCGTGCTTCACGCTGGTGGGTTCACGGTAGGTCAGCAGCGGCGTGTCGAGCACCAGGAACCCCGGTGTCGGAAGCCTTCGCCGATGGCAGTAGATCAAAAGCCCGACGTTGAACGCGGCCCGCATGATAGCCCTGACACCCTTGCCGTTCGCGGCTCGCGGCTTTCCGGCGATCGAAACGTCGTAGGACTCGTTGTCAAAGAGCGCGTGCGCCGCATTCGGGAACTTCCATGCTTCGAGAACCTCTCGGACAACCTCTCCAAACGCATAGGACGTCACCGCGTCGGGCCCGACTACGAGCTTGTCGTTCGACTTTTTAGTGGAACGCGATGCGATCTCGGCCCGCTGCGCGGCTAGCCCATCGCGTCTATCATGGAGATCGAGCGTCCTTTGGATGCCATTGCGCTCCTCAACGATCTGTTCGTAGCGCTGTCTCGCGCCTGACTCGGTGGGCCTGGCTTCCTCTATGGCGCGGTCCAGGCTTTCGATAGCCTCATCAAGCCGGGCACCGCGTGCCTCTATTCCTGTCGCCTCCGCCTGAAGGGACTTGATGGTCAACGCTAGTTCTCGCTGCTCGACCTCGATCTTCGCCGCTTCCGCGGACGCTGCCCTGTAGGCGAGAGCAATCTCTGCGGAACCGTGATCGTGGGTCTGCGCCTCGGGAGGCGCTCCGCAAACCGGACATTCGCGCCGTGCCATCGCCGTCAGGACATAACCGCTCTCCTCGATGGAGTGGAGCCGGCGCACGTCGGAAGCATAGACCTCCTCCAGGCGGATGAACCGGCCAATGGTCACCTGGAGTTCGGCCAGGCGCACATGCAGGTCCTGGCGCGAGTCCATCTTCCGACGTCGATTAGAGATGGCGAGGTCCAGACTTTCCTGTTTCTGCAAAAGGTCGTCGAGGATGGAGGCGGCCGCAGTGTTGAGGCGTTCCAACTGCTTTTCGACGTCCGGTCGCGAAACCGGGTTCTCGCCAAGCTGCCTCTCGATTCCTGCTATCAGGTCGTCGATTAGTTCAAGCTTGGCTTCCTTGGCGACCTTCCGCTCCGAAGGCTTCTGCACTTCAACGACGCCCGCGTCGTCCATCCCGGTAAGGAGGAGCTTGAACAGGTTCTCCTCGAAGGTTCTTTGGGTCGGGGTTCCAGAGTATCTGACCGGGCTGCGCTCGGCGATGATGTCACCCTCGGACACGACTGCGTACGGCGATAGCAGACGAATCGACAGGTTCTCCTTTGCGCCGTTACCGTCCTTTACAACCCGCTTGCCGGCAAGGCCCATGGCATCGAGCACAAGATGCGATACGTTGTCAGTCCGCGCGGAATCGTGCGCGGCCGCCAGCGACGTGGCCGCACGGCCGTCGTCCGATGCGACAAATCCTTCGAAGAGCCGAAAGGCTCCACCCCGAGTACTTCGGTAAAGGGTGAGCTCGCGCTGTCCGGTGACGAAGCTCAGCCACACGCCGTCGTACGCGACGACTTCGTCTGTCTGCGGGAGCGTCGTGCTTCCACCAAGCATGTACACCAACGCCTTTCCAGCGAAAGACTTCCCGGTGTTGGAGGCCCCATAGATGACGTTGAGGCCGCTTTGGAAATGCAGGGATGCCGGTTTGAGCCCCGGCCCTGTAAAGGTGAGGCGTCTGATCTCGATGCCGCTCATCTGACGCTCGCGCCGGTCGCGTCGCCTTCTCCGAACTCGGCGGTCCATCTTCCAATACGCGCCTCGATCGTGGCCTTGATTTCTTCCGTAGGTAAGCTGGCAAACCTTCTTGCAAGGAAGCCTGCACGCTCTTTCAGGGCCATGGTGTACTCCGAACGCAAGGCGCCTAGAAAGCTTGGCACCTCTTCGCTGGCGCAATAGACGATCCCGCCCTCCGAGTGTTCTACGTCAACGAGATGAACTCTCTGCATCGCGCGTAGGCTTTCCTCCACGAGGCGGCGACGGACGAGGAGTTCGCCCGCGCGGTTCGGCAGTGCAGGGTGGAGGCTCGGCGGAACATCGTCTCCATCAAGGTCGCCCGTGTGGACAACGAGATGGTCCAACCACGTCATTTCGAGAAGACCGCACCGCCGGGGGTAGAACGCCTCCAGGAGGACGACCGAACGAATCCCAGTCTCCAAGGTGCTGTTGAAGGCGCGGCCAGCCGGCAGGTGTTCCTCTACGCCCATTTCAGCCGTCCCTCGTTTACCAGATGATGGCAAGCGCCCTGTTGAATGTGGGGGCCCGCGTGCTTGCCAAGGATGCCTGTCGTGCGCACGGACACGGCCTGGATCATTACGCTGTCGAGTCTTTCAAGGCTGTCCTTGTGGGGGCGGCGATGAGTGTCGATGACCCCGCTATAGACTTCATGCTTGAAGGTATCGACGTAATCCTGCGGCGTCGAGTCACGATAGAAACGCTCGAATTCCATTGCGTCGAAAAAACGGATTCTCTGATCCCGGAAGTGATCGCCATGTTCTGGGTGCGCCAGCACATCGGACGAATCCTGGAAAGCTTGCTGCGACCGCTCGCCGTAGACCTGAAGAAGCTGGGAGACGTAGACGCTTTCGCTCGACTGCATCTCGGTTGGAACGACACCTCGAGGCGCTCGTCCCGGATCCGCGTCGAACCATCCGACAAGGACACGCAGGCAATACGGGTCCGCGACGAGTCTCTCAGCATCGAGCCAGTCGACGTTCTTGAAGTCGAACTCGCGAATCTTCGCTTCGATCTC
>NZ_VJMG01000125.1 GCF_007004135.1 Affinirhizobium straminoryzae | reverse complement strand
GCCGGCGCGCCGGCGTATCCACCACCACCGTACCCGGCTTGTGGGTGGTCTCGTAGGCCACTTCGGTGCGGCGCAGTTCCGGCTTGATACGGTCGATCGGCACCGGCTTCATCGGAAACTTTTCCTGCGGCAGCGCGGCGTAATCCATCTGGGGATCGATCGTCGTGGAGGCACAGCCGGCGAGAAAGAGGGGCAGTCCGAAGATCAGGCCGCGGCGCGAAATCGACATGAATCTGTCCTTGTTGCGTTCGTTATGTCAGCCGCAACTTAAGGAGATTATGGTTAATGAATGTCTAAAGGCTGGCATTTTCCGTCAAGCCGCTGTTTACCAGAGCGGCCGGAAAGCGACCTCACTCGTCTTCGCAGGGCCAGCTCGCCGGCACCGTAAGGCCCGGCGGCAATTTGGTGAGGGCATCGCCACAGGCGAGAGCGATCTGCTCCTGCTCGAGTCCCGTTGCATGGGAGAGATCGGTTCCCTCGATGCGGGCGAGGAACAGGAAGGCATCGCTGAAATCGGCGGTGCCGGCAAAGCTGACATTATGCAGGATGGCGCGCGACAGGTTGGCCTTGCCGAAACGCACATTCTCGAACTTAGCCTTGAAGAAGATCGCCCGGCCGAGTTCCGCCTTGGTGAAATCAGCGCCCTTCAGGTTGGCGCCGCCAAAGGTGGCGCGCTGCAACTCGGCGGCCACGAAGGAGGCGCCCTCGGCCGACGCACTGCTGAAATCGCTGCGATAGCCCTCTGCCTTTTCAAAGCTTGCGCCGCTCAGATCCGAATAGGCAAACGAGGCGCGCACCAGGGTTGCCTTGCTCAGGTTCGCTCCCTTGAGGCTGCTGCGACTGAGATCGGTCATGCTGAAATCGGCATCACTCAGATTGGCGCCATCGAGATTGCTGCCGTTCAGCATCAGCAGCCGCTTCTGGCAGTCGCTCCAGTCAATGGCAGGCGCCGCATCCTGGCGGCATTTTCCCGCCGCGCTGTTCGATGGCTTGGCCGGCACCAGCACCACAAGGCCGGCAGCCACCGCGACCACCGGAATGACGGCACGCAACCGGCTGCGACGCAGATGCTCAAGCGCATTGTGCGCACGGATCGACTGTCCTGCCTTGCCTGCCGTCTTCGTCACGCCAACCACGCTCTCCTGATCGCCAATGGAAAAGTCTTAACCCCCTTTGACGACTTGCGGAAGACCATTTTGCCGCTTCCATCGATCGGAGGGTTACATGCTGGGATAAACCGGTCCCTCGCCACCCTGCGGAGGAACCCAGGTGATATTCTGGTTGGGATCCTTGATGTCGCAGGTCT
>NZ_VJMG01000124.1 GCF_007004135.1 Affinirhizobium straminoryzae | reverse complement strand
AAGCGTCAATCCGTATTTTTTCATTGCGCGACGTTTTTGTCATAAACCTTTGATGTGGAACGTCTATTTTTGCAGCCCGCCGCGAATCGCAGAAGCCTCTGCCGACGACTGTCTGCGGCGGGCAAGCAGAAACAGATCACGCCCCGGGCATCGGTATGCGGATATCGGTCTGCGCATCGAAGACATGGAGGTTCGACGGCTCGAAATCGACGCCCATCTGCTCCCCGCGCCTGAGGAAAAGGCGTTCGCTGGCGACAATCGTAATCTCCGGGCGGCTGTCGGACACCACATAGGTACTGGACCCCGTGCTTTCGACAGCGCCGACCGGAAAACGGATCTTTGCTGCATCCGGTGAAACGAGCCGAAGATGTTCCGGACGCAGTCCGACATGGACCGCCGTACCATTCATCAAAGGGGCATCGAAGGGCAGCCGGACATCCTCACCTGGCTGAATGTCGAGCCGCAACGCCCCCTCTACATAGGTGGCCGGAATGAGGTTCATGGCGGGAGAACCGATGAAGCCAGCCACAAACCGGTTGACCGGCCGGTCGTAGAGATGAAGCGGCGCGCCCTGCTGCTCGATCACCCCCTGACGCATGACGACGACATGATCGGCCATGGTCATGGCTTCCACCTGGTCATGGGTGACATAGACGGAGGTTGCCCCCAGCCGGTCATGCAGCGCCCGGATCTCCTTGCGCATCTGGACGCGCAGGGCGGCATCGAGGTTCGACAGCGGCTCGTCGAACAGGAAGGCCTTGGGATGACGAATGATCGCACGGCTCATGGCAACGCGCTGCCGCTGACCACCGGAGAGTTCGCGGGGATAGCGATGCAGAAGATGCGAAAGACCGGTAATCGCCGCCACATCCTCCGCCGCCTTGCGAGTTTCCGCGCGGTTCACACCACGGATACGCAGCGAATAGGTCAGATTCTCCTCAACCGTCATGTGCGGATAAAGCGCATAGGACTGGAACACCATGGCGAGATCGCGCTTGCGCGGCGGAACACCGTTCATCCGCTCTCCCGCGATGAAGAGATCGCCGGTCGAGATGCTCTCCAGCCCCGCCAGCGACCGCAGCAGCGTGGACTTGCCGCAGCCGGACGGGCCGACCAGTGCAACGAACGCCCCCTTGCGGATGGAAAGATCGATATCCTTCAGTGCATGATAGGCCCCGTAATACTTGTTGACGCCGGTGAGTTCGATCTGCTGGGTCATTTGAGCGCTCCGGACGTCAGGCCGGAAACGATCCGGCGTTGCAAGAGAACGAAGATGGCGAGGATCGGCGTCACATAGATCGTGGCGAAGGCCATGATGCTGTTCCATTCATTGGTGTTCGGTCCCATGAAGGAGTTCAAGCCGACGCTGGCCGGCTGATATTCGATCGCCTGGATGATCGACTTCGAATAGACGAACTCACCGAAAGCCTGCATGAAGATGAGGATGGCGGAGACGAGAATGCCGTTGCGCGCCAGAGGCAACACGATGTTGAAAAAGGCGCCGATCCGCGAATTGCCGTCGACCAGCGCCGCCTCCTCCAGTTCCATCGGCACGCTCATGAAGGTGGCCCGCACCAGCACCACGAAGAAAGGCATGGATTTGGCGGCGATGGCCAGAACAACGGCAAACCGCGGATAGTCCAGCAGGCCAAGCTGCGAGAAGCCGACGAAGATCGGCGTGATCATCAGCGAGGCCGGAAGAACCTGCAGCATCAGGATCAGGAACAGACCGACATCGACCCAGCGGTTGCGATAGCGGGCAAGCACATAGGCGCAACCGGTTCCAAGCAGCGTGATGAGGGTGACCGCGCCGGTCGCGATCACCAGCGAATTGCCGAGATAGCGGGCCAGATTGCGGCTTTCCCACACATAGACATAGGTATCCCAGTGGGGATCGCTCGGCCAGAAGCCGGGCGGCGTGGCAAAGACGGCCGACCCGCTCTTCAGCGTGGTGATATACATCCAGTAGAGCGGGAAGAGATAAACCGCCGCCAGCGCAAGCGCGATGAGCAGCATCAGGCGGTTTCGCCAGGCCTCGGTCATCCGCGCACCTCCTGTCGGGTCGAGCGGACATAGATGACCGATGCCAGCATCACGAACAGGATCATGATGACCGAGATCGTCGCGCCGCGGGCAAAATCATATTGCTTGAAGGACAGGTCCCAGGCCCAGTACTGAGCGACGTTCGAGGCATTGTTCGGCCCGCCGGAGGTGATGGCGGCGAAGAGATCGAACTGCTGCAGGGTGAAGATCAGGCCCAGCGACAGGATAGCGCCGATCGACGAGCGCATCATCGGCAACGTAATGGTGACGAAACGCTGCCACACATTGGCACCATCCAGTTCCGCCGCCTCATAGAGATCTTCCGGAATGGCCGAAAGTCCGACGGACAGCAGGATCATGTTGAACGACGTGCCGAGCCAGATATTGGCGAGGATGACAGCCCACAGGGCAAAGTTCGGATCGGAGCGCCAGAAGATGTTCCGGGAGATGAGGCCCGCCTCACGCAGCAGGAAGTTGATGACACCGAAATCGCCTGAAAGCATCCAGTTCCAGACGGCACCGACCACAAGCCCCGGCATGATCCACGAGATGAGGAAGAGACCGCGCAGCCACGAGGCACCCGGGAAATTGACCCAGAAGAACAAGGCAAGGCCGAAGCCGATGACGAACTGGCCGGCAATCGAGGCTGTGACGAAAATGGCCGTGTTGGCGAAGATCGGCCAGGTTTCCGGCTCGGCAAACAGCGCCTTGTAATTGGCAAGGCCGACGAAGGGCCGGATCACGCTGCCCAGCGAGAACATGTCGACTTCCTGGAAGCTCATCAACACGTTGTAGAGGAGCGGCAGGCCGGACAGTGCCAGCAGGAAGCCGAGGGGGACAGCGACGAGCAGGATGTCGAAGCCGCGACCGTCGGTCAGAGACAGGGCAAGTTTGCGCAACGGTTTCATCCTTGAAAAGGGGCCGGAACCGCCGGTCAGCAGCCGCCCCTAAGAGATCGGGACAGCCGCCGACCGGGAGGGAGCCGGAAGGCAGGGGGACAGGGCCGTGGCCCCTTCCCGGCAAGCGGAAGAGGAATCTCAGCCGAGAACGGCGTCGATCTTCTTCTGAGCCTGATCCAGCGCATCCTTGGGCGACATCTGGCCGGTCAGGGCCGCCTGGATCGCGTCCTGGATCGCCTTGGAAATCTTCGGCCATTGCGGATGCGGGCCGCGCGCCTGCGCATATTTCAGCTGCTCCTGGAAGACCTTCAGCGCAGCATCCTTCTTGGCATCGCCCGTGGCTGGCAGCGTGATGTCGGAGCGGGCCGGAAGCTGGCCGTATTTCGCAAACATCTTGTCGTCCTGCGAGGCGAAATACTCGATTGCCTTGAAGGCTTCCGCCGGATGCTTGGTGGAGGAGAAGATCGCCCAGTTGAAATCGCCCATGGCCGACGAACGCTCGGCGCCCGGCTGCGGGATCGGCAGCAGCGCCACCCGCCAGTCGAACTTTGCCTCGCTGGTCATGCGGTTGAGTTCCCAGGGACCGGAGATCGCCATGGCGGCATTGCCGGCATTGAAGGTGCCGGTCGAATCCCACTGGCCACGCGTCAGGCTGTCCGGCGAGGCGAGCTTCTCGTTCATGATCGTCTTCCAGGCGGTCAGCGCCTTCACACCGCCCTCAGTATTGATGTGCTTGTAGCTGCCGCCGGCCATCTGCACCCAGGGCAGGAACTGGAAGGTGCCTTCCTCATTGCCCTTGGCGGAGAAGGCAAGGCCATAGACGTTCCGGGCGGGATCGTTGAGCTTGCGAGCCGCGGCCAGCAGTTCGTCCCAGGTCTGCGGCGGCTTGTCGGGATCGAGCCCCTTGGCGCGAAACATGTCGGCATTGTAGTAGAGCGCGATCGTGTTGGTCGCCTTCGGCACACCATAAAGCTTGTCCTTCCAGGTGACCGAGTTCAGCGGCCCCTTGAAATAATTTTCCTTCTTGATGACACTCGACTTGGAGATCATGTCGGTGAGGTCAAGAAAGGCGCCGCGCGACGCAAAGAGCGCATGTTCGGGATTGTCGATGGCGATGATGTCGGGGGCCTGCCCGGTGGAATAGGCGCGCATGGCCTCGCTGACGACGTCATCGAACTGGATCAGACGGTATTCGACCTTGATGTTCGGTTCCTTGTCGTCGAATTCCTTGGCGAGGTTCCAGGCCGGCTGCTCCGGCTTGTCCAGGCTCCAGATGCGCAGCGTGATTTCCTCGGCGCTCGCATGCGACATCCCGAGTGCGGGGATGCCAGCGAGCGCGACGGCGCCCGCCATCAGACACATTCGAATAGACATGCTCTCCTCCTAGAGTTTGACCATTCCGATCGGTTTCATGTCACACCCCGGCCAGCGTCCTCCCCGCCGGCCGTGGCGTCTTACTGGGGATCGGTCACGAAACTGCCGCCCCGGCAATTCTTGAGGTAGTTCAGCGCATGCACCTGGCCCGTCATTTCCAGCTGGTCGCGGTAGACGGGATCATGCCAGCCTTCGATATCGACGGAACCGGACCATCCGGCAAGCCGAAGCTCGGACATCACATCCGTCCAGTTGGTGTCGCCAAAGCCCGGCGTGCGCATGAAGACGAAGGGATGCTTGCCGAAAATGCCGTGCTCGCGGATCACG
>NZ_VJMG01000123.1 GCF_007004135.1 Affinirhizobium straminoryzae | reverse complement strand
TCGTGCTCGCCATATCCGATCGCGATGACGCCGCAGCCCGCGAGGCGATGCAGGCGCATCTGCGCGGCAGCCAGGCCCGTTACCGGGATCTGCTGCGCGACATGCGCAGCTTCACCCCGGCGTCGTGAGGCTTAGCCGTCGGCCTCCACACCCCAGGCCTCGATCTGGGTGAGCGCCGGATAGGGTGAGGGGTCATCCGCCTTGATCATCGAATGGAGCTTCATCCACTCGACTCGTCGCGGTGCAATCGCGAAGCGCTGACCCCTGCCCGTCTTTTCCAGCGTCACCGATTCGCTGCTGCCGTCGGAAAAGCTGACCGTTGCGGCGTTCCACCAGGCATCATGCGGAAAATCGGCCCGCAGATAGAGAACGACCTCGTCGATTAACACCGGCCGGCCGAAATGCACGGTGATGGCGGCTTCCGGATCCTTGTTGATACCCCAGCTGGTAAACGGCCAGGAGCCGTGATCGAAGCTTGCCTTTTCGCCGTCGATCGCGTTGCGGGCGGCAAACTGTGCCTCGCCGCGCGTTTCCACCGTTGCTTCGGCACGGGGAAACAGCGTGTGGTTTGCGTGCTGGTCGAGCGGATTGAGGGCAAGGTTGCGACGCCCGGCGATCTCGCCGGCGTCTGCCCGGCGCACGATCAGCCGATGCAAGGTGCCGAGAAAGGCCTGCGGCGCATAGGGCATGCGCTTTTCACCGAAAGGGATCGGCAACCGGAAGTGCGGTTCGCGCAGGTAAAGCAGCGCCGGCGTCAGCGCGGCATCGAAGGAACACCAGACATGGCCGGGCCCGGATGCCGTCAGTTCGAGGCTGTCGCCTTCCTCATAGGCCGCATGATGGACGAGAATGGCCTCGTCCGCGCCCTGGGCTTCGGTCTTGATTTCGCCGCTTGCGCTTCGCACCCGAAGGTTCAGTTGCATGGATATGTTCCTTTCCGGATGATGGTGAGTGTCAGGGTTGGGCCGTTGAGCGGCACCAGCAGCCGGTAAAGCCGCTCCGGCCAGCTCTTGCGCAAACGGGGATCGGTAATGTCGAGAGATTCGACCGTGATGGTGCCGGCACCGTCTACGCGAATCTCTGCAAGCGGTTCAAGATGCACGATGTTCCCGTCAACGGCGGGCGGCACGACCGTCATCAGCG
>NZ_VJMG01000122.1 GCF_007004135.1 Affinirhizobium straminoryzae | reverse complement strand
CGCTGCTCTATATGCGCGGCTTCTTCGCCGAATCGCAGCGCAGCTATTACCGGGACGGATTGCGCAACGGCTACAACGCCTATGACACCACCGTCGAGCCCTATGGTCTGGAGCAGATCAGCGTGCTGAAGGGACCGGCGAGCGGCCTTTACGGCGATGCGCTGCCGGGCGGCCTGATCGACATGCGCACCAAGCGGCCGACGGAAGAGGCGTTCCGCGAGGTACAGCTGGAATATGGGTCCTTCAACGAGAAGCAGGCGGCCGTGGATTTCGGGGGACCGCTGACGGAGGATGGCACCATTCTCTATCGCTTCACCGGCCTCAAGCGCGATGCCGACACGCAGGTGGATCATTCGCCGAATGATGCGCTCTACCTTGCGCCCGCCCTCACCTTTACGCCGGATGATGCGACGCATCTGACGCTGCTTGCCCAGTATCAGGACCTGACCCGCAGCGGCGCCGAGCAGAGCCTGCCGATCGCCAATTCGGTTTACAGTACCGGCGTCACCATCCCGCGCGACTTCTACATGGGGGCGCCCGGCCTCTCCGACTGGAACAGCAAGTCCACCTCGATCGGCTACGAATTCGAGCACGACTTCGACAACGGCTGGACGCTCCGGAACAATCTCCGCTACACCCATTCGAAACTCGACTTCACCTCGGCCTTCATCTGGACCTGGCCGATTGCCGTGGTCGACGACCACTATCTCGATATCGGCGTGCAGAGCAGGCCACGTACCTCCGACAGCGTGGTGGCCGACGTCAATCTCTCCGGCGAGGTGGAAACAGGTCCGCTCACCCATGCGCTGCTGTTCGGCATCAACTACGGCTATTCGAACCTGCGGGAGACGCGCACCAATTCCACCAATGCCAACCATCTCGACATCTACAACCCGGATTACGACTTCGCCTATACCTTCGGTTCCGCCTGGTCGGACAGCAAGGAACTGGTCAGCCAGTACGGCCTCTATGCGCAGGATCAGGTCAAATGGGAGAACTGGATCCTGACGCTGAACGGCCGCTATGACTGGGCAGACATGACCAGCTATCAGTATGTCGGCGGAACATCGAAGACGGACCAGG
>NZ_VJMG01000121.1 GCF_007004135.1 Affinirhizobium straminoryzae | reverse complement strand
TGTGGCGGAGGAGTTGGAATGTCCGCTGTGCTGCAAAGTAGAAATGTCCGCAGCAGTCACCACACAGCACCACGATCAGCCCCGATCTGAGCGGCAGACCCGCTTGCAAGATCAGATCGGGGCGGGTGGGGAACTCCACTTCGGCTTTAGCTTTGAGACGATTGTCGGGTACTTCACTCCGCAGCGTCCTGCCGAGACAGCGCCTTCATCCGTCTCGCAATCACCGCCGGATCATTCGTGAAATCCGTCCGCCGGCCAGGCTTGCCCACGCGCTTGACGTAGCCATTCTTGTCGCTGTTGCTCTTCACCTTCGGCTTGTCATCCTCTTCCTGGCGCTCCCTGATATAGGTCAGCACCTCGCTCAGTCGCTTGTTCTCCGTGATCGCTGCATGTGTTACCCGCTGCTCCTTGTCAAACACCGTGTAGGGCAGGGAATATCCCTTCCAGCGCACATCGAGACGACCATCCGCATAGGCATATGTCTCGACATAGCGGCCGGCCAGACCGCGCGTCACCTCGCTCTCCTCCAGCATGATCCGCTTGCGCTCGAACGAAAACGTCAGCTGCGATCCGACATAACGCTGCTCGCGCTTGCACAGGATCTCCGTCAGCCGATCCGGCGCCAGATTCAGCGGACGATGCAGGTCGTCCGAACGGGCAGGGGAAACCGCAAAACGCGCATTATAGTCCTCCATGAAAACAGGTAGAAACGCATTGCCCGCCTCCATGCTGTCGATACCGCAAAGCCTGAGCTCCTTGACCAGACGATCCTGCAGCGTCCGGTTCATCCGCTCGACACGGCCTTTGGCCTGGCTCGAGTTTGCACAAAGAATCTCGATATTTAACTCGCAAAGCGCACGTCCGAACTGCGTCATGCCCTGGCCACCTTTGGCATCCTTCTTCGCCACCCGAAACACCGAATGCTTGTCCGAATAAAAGGCAATCGGTGCGCCGTGACGCTTGAGATAGAGCTCCAGCGCATCGAAGTAGGTGAAGGCACTTTCGGAACGCACAAAGCGCAACTGCATCAACTTGCCAGTCGCATCGTCGACGAACACCAGCAGCGAACACGGTGGTCCGCGATCCTCGAACCAGCGATGCTCTGACCCGTCGATCTGCACCAGCTCGCCATAGGCTTCGCGCCGCAGTCGCGGTTGATGAAACGTCCGGCGCTGCTTGCGTGACAGCCACAGCCCGGCATCGGACATCCAACCGCGCACCG
>NZ_VJMG01000120.1 GCF_007004135.1 Affinirhizobium straminoryzae | reverse complement strand
TTCGCCGAGCATGGCAAGGCCATCGACGCCATAGAGCGGGCTGACGAAGGCCTGTGTCGCGACGGCACCGACGCCGCCGCGCAGATAGGGCACCGCCGAACCGACCGCAAAGAAGCGGCTGGCGACGGCAACGCCGAGATGGCCGGTTTCGGGGTCACGGGCAACGATCGACCAGGTCATGGCTCAGCGTCCCACCGCATAGGCCTGCATCAGGCGCGGCGTCGCTGCCGCGCGCATGAGGCCGTCAGCATCCCGCCTCGCCGCCGTCAGGCGGCCGACCGACCAGTTGTCCGCCACGGTGATGCGGTGGCCGCGACGACGCAGCTCGGCAATCGTCGCCTCACCGAAGCTCGCCTCGATCATGATGTGGCCGGGCTCGCTGGTGCGCGGATAGAAGGAACCCGGGAAGTGTGTCGTGTGGAACAGCGGTGCGTCGATCGCCGCCTGCAGGTTCTTGCCGTGATGCGCATAGCGCAGGAAGAAGGGCAGCTGCCACTGGTCCTGCTGGTCGCCACCCGGCGTGCCGAAGGCAAGGGTTGGGCGGCCGCGATGCAGCGCAAGTGAGGGGGTGAGCGTCGTGCGCGGGCGTTTGCCGGGGGCCAGCGAGGTCGGCAGCCCGTCCTTCAGCCAGAACATCTGGGCGCGGGAGTTCAGCGCAAAGCCAAGACCCGGCACCACCGGCGAGGACTGCAGCCAGCCGCCCGATGGCGTGGTGGAAACCATGTTGCCCCAGCGATCGATGACGTCGATATGGACGGTGTCACCCTTCTTTTCGGTGAGATGCGCCATGGTCGGCTCGTAGACCGAACCCTTGCCGGAGAATTCGGCGAGCATGGCCATGGTGGCGTCCACCTGCCGCTCGTAGCCCGGCAGCGTACCGGGCCGCAGGTCGAGCGAGGCATCGGCCCCGATCAGCCGGCGACGCTCGTCATTATAGCCATCCGACAGCAGCGCCTCTGTCGGGATCTGGCCGAAGTCCGGATCGCCGTAATAGACCTCACGGTCGGCATAGGCGAGCTTCATCGCTTCCACCACGTGGTGGACGAAGTCCGGACCGGTCGGGTCCATCGCGCCGAGATCGAAGCCCTTCAGAAGAGCAAGCGACTGCAACAGCACGGGGCCCTGCCCCCAGGCCGGCGTCTTGCACACCGTCCAGTCGTGATAGTCGAAGGTCTGCGGCGCC
>NZ_VJMG01000119.1 GCF_007004135.1 Affinirhizobium straminoryzae | reverse complement strand
GCCGGACCGGGCGCGCCGCGCCTGGGCGCTGTCACAGGTGGACGGTTGGACCTACCAGCAGATTGCCGATCACCTCGGCGTCTCGCGCAACACCGTCTACAACGACGTGAAACTGGTCCTCGGTCACTGCCGGGACGTGATGGCGCGTCTGGAGCAGGGCTGACGGATGAGAAAAGGATCAATCGAGATGCCCGTATGGCAAGACCCGCCGCGCCCTTACGCCTGCGTCTGTCCTGCCGGAAAATTTGTGACGGCCCACCCCTTCGCACGTCCTGTCCATCAGAACATACAGCCTGCCAGCGCAGGGGTGCCTGAGTGACAGACAAGGGAAGAGACGCCGCAACAAGTGGCTACCGGCATCCGGACCCGGTGACCGACGAGGCGCTGGACTGGTTCCTGCGGCTTGACGAAGACCGCAGCCCGGCGACACTTGCCGCCTTCGACCGCTGGTGCTCGAGCGACCCGGCACGGGCACAGGCCTTCGATGAGCTGGTGCGCCTGCATGCAATGCCGGCGCTGCAACGGGCGACGCTGGCCGATGCGGACCGGTTGCGCGCAAAAGCCTCCCCCGCCGCACGGACATTACGGAAGTACAAGGCGCGGCACAGCTCCGGACGCTGGCTTGCCGGCCTCTCCATTGCTGCCGTCCTGCTGATCAGTGTACTTCACCCGCCGTCCGGCCTTATTCTGCGCTGGCGGGCCGACTACGCGACTGCCACCGGCGAGCGACGGACCGTGACGCTGCCGGACGGCTCCAGTGTCCTGCTCGACACGGCATCCGCGATCGCCACGGATTTCAGCAACGGTCGCCGCACGGTGCAGGTTCTCGCCGGCGAAGCCTTCTTCGACGTGCGGCACGATCCCGACCATCCTTTCGTGGTGGACGGGCATTTCGCCGAGGTGACGGTGACGGGAACCGCCTTCAGCGTTCGGGCCGACGACACCGAGGATCAGGTGGTTCTGGAGCGCGGCAGCGTGGAGGTGCGGCCACGGCAAGGCGTCGGTCCAACGGAACGGCTGAACCCCGGCCAGATGGTCACTGCCAATCATTCCGGCATCACCGGAAAGCGGCCCGCCGACATGGCCCGGACTCTGGCCTGGCGCGATGGACG